>NZ_JAMYPX010000003.1:0-585291 GCF_040320585.1 Mesorhizobium sp. M0663 | reverse complement strand
CGTCCGCCAGACTCAACTGACCCAGAACACGATCCGCCATCCCGAATCTCCCTGCTTCGACCATCATCACAGAATCACCAATCGGCTTCTGTGCAAAGGTCTCCTTGTGGGAGAAGGTGGATTGGCGCGCAGCGCCAAGACGGTTGAGGGGTGCTGGACGAAGTGGGGTTTTGCCAAGCTGGAACACCCCTCATCCGACCGAGCTTCGCTCGGCCACCTTCTCCCACAAGGGGAGAAGGAAAGACCGCACCCGTTGGCAGCGCCAGCGAAGCTCGACTGTTTCACAAGCGCAATGTGCACAGCGTCACAAAGCGCTTGACGTGAAAGCCCGTTGGGTCAATCTTCACTGCTAAGAAAAAAATACTACTGAGCGGAAAACGCCTGAGCCGTTCAACGTGAGCGTCGATGACGCCTCGCGAGATTGCGGCTGTTGCCGATGGGGAACATCAAAAATGGGGAATCCACGTAAATGAGCACGATAGTCACCACCTTGGTGCCGCCTGCCGAAGGGCAGCTGCACCGGAACATCGATTGGCGCGGCGCCTTCTGGGTGGCAAGCGGCGTTCCGGCCCTTGTCCTGTTTTCGATCGGCGGCATCGCCGGCACCACCGGAACACTGGCCTTCCTGATCTGGGCCGTATCCATGGTCATGGGCTTCCTGCAGTCCTTCACCTATGCGGAGATCGCCGGGCTGTTCCCGAACAAATCCGGCGGCGCCTCGGTCTACGGCGCCACCGCATGGCTGCGCTATTCGAAATTCATCGCGCCGCTTTCGGTGTGGTGCAACTGGTTCGCCTGGTCGCCGGTGCTGTCGCTCGGCTGCTCGATCGCCGCCGCCTATATCCTCAACGCACTGGCGCCGGTGCCGCTGTTCACCGACACTTCGCCGGAAGTCGCCGCCTATATTGCGGCCCATGCCGGAACCAGCGCCGCTGACGCCATCACCGCGGTCACCGCGGCGGCGACGCCGGCGATCCGCAACTGGACGCTCTACGGTCACACGCTTGGCCCGGTTTCCTTCACCTTCAACGCAACCTTCTTCATCGGCGCGGTGCTGATGCTGATCATCTTCTCGATTCAGCATCGCGGCATCCTGGGCACGGCCAACGTGCAGAAATATATCGGCCTGCTGGTCATCATCCCGATGCTCATCGTCGGCGTGGTGCCGATCGTCACCGGCCAGATCAACTGGGCAAATTTTTCGCCGCTGGTGCCGCTCGCCGCAGCCTATGCGCCGGAGCCCGGCGCGTGGAACATCGCCGGCTGGACGCTGGTGCTCGGCGGCATGTTCATCGCGGCATGGTCGACCTACGGCTTCGAGACCGCCGTCTGCTACACCTCCGAGTTCAAGAACCCGGGCACCGATACCTTCAAGGCGATCTTCTATTCCGGCCTGCTGTGTATGCTGCTGTTCATCCTGGTGCCGTTCACCTTCCAGGGCGTGCTCGGCTTGAACGGCATGCTGGCGACGCCGATCGTCGATGGCTCCGGCGTTGCCGATGCGCTGGCCGGCATGGTCGGCGGCGGACAGCTGATCCACAGCCTGCTGGTGATGCTGATGATCCTGGCCCTGGTGCTCTGCATCATGACGGCGATGGCCGGCTCCTCGCGCACGCTCTATCAAGGTTCGGTCGACGGCTGGCTGCCGCGCTATCTCAGCCATGTCAACGAGCACGGCGCCCCGACGCGGGCGATGTGGACCGACCTGATCTTCAACCTGATCGTGCTGGCCATCGCCTCGGCCGACGCGACGAGCTTCTTCTTCATCCTCGCCGTGTCGAATTGCGGCTACATCATCTTCAACTTCCTTAACCTCAATGCCGGCTGGATCCACCGCATCGACAATGGCCACATCGCGCGGCCATGGAAGGCACCGAGCTGGGTGCTCGGCCTCGGCGCCATCTTTGCCTACGTCAACGCGGTCTTCATGGGCGCCGGCGCCAAGGTGTGGAACCCGATGGCATTGTGGGCCGGGCTGATCACGGCAGCCTTGATCATCCCGGTGTTCTGCTTCCGGCATTACATCCAGGACAAGGGCAAATTCCCCGACCACATGCTGGCCGATCTCGGCATGAGCTCGTCCGACCTTGCGGTGAAAAAGGCCGGGATGCTGCCCTATCTGACGCTGGTCGCCGGCGTCGCGGTGATGCTGCTCGCCAACTGGCTGTTCGTCATCTGACGGCTTGCCTTGAGGGATCGGGCGCGCAAGGCGCGCTCGATCCCTGCATTTTGTTCTTGCTTTGTGCCCGCAGCTATGCTACTAAACTTGGTATGGTGCTGATTCGCCTCGAGACCCGCCGCCGAGGCGGGTTTTTCTTCTTAGGGGCTATTCGGCAGCGGTGCCAGCGCGGGAGCGACCGCCAAGCGCTGCGCCGATATCCTCGAGCACCTGTCCGACGCGCGCCTGGATCGTCTCGGACGCAAGCACGCCGTCGATGAAATCCCTGTCCGAAGCGTAGATCGCGGTCGGCAGCGTAAAGGCCTCGAAGAAGCCGAACAGCGGTCTCAGCTGGTGCTCGATGATCAGCGCATGCCGGTCCCCGCCGCCGGTCGCCAGCAGCACCACCGGCTTGCCCCTGAGCGCCGTTGGGTCGACAAGATCGAAGAAGTGCTTGAACAGGCCGGTATAGCTGCCCTTGTAGGTGGGCGAGCCGACGACGAGCACGTCCGCCGCGACGACGCGCTTGAGGATATCGCCCGCTTGCGCATCCAGTTCACGCGCCCATTTGGCGCCACCGAGGCTGGGGCCGAGGTCGACGACGTCATGCGTGCTGGCGGCCAGGCCATACCTGCCGGCTACCTCGTTCACGATACGATCGACGAAGCCGCGCGTCTTGGACGGCCGGGTGAAATTGCCTGAGAAACCGACAACGGCCGGATTGGTCATGATGGAAAGCCCTCGCGATGATTTCGGGCTGCCAGCCCGCTGCTCATGACCCTATGGACATTCGGGCCGAACGAAAAGAACGGATGCTTGCCATGGTCTAAAATCATTACCGGTTCTAACCAGCTTTGCGGATCGCTGCCGTCTCAGGTTGGAAGAACCGGTTTGGCCGCCGCTTCAGGCCAAGATTTTCGCGCAGGGTCGATCCTTCGTATTCGCTCCTGAAAATGCCGCGCCACTGCAATTCGGGCACGATTTTCTCGACGAAATCATCCAATCCGGCGGGAAGATAGGGGAACATGACGTTGAACCCGTCCGAGCCTTCGGTGACCAGCCATTCCTCCATCTCGTCGGCGATGGTTTTCGAAGTGCCGACGAAGGCAAGACCGGAATAGCCGCCCAGCCGCTGCGCAAGCTGCCTGACGGTCAGGTTTTCCTTGCGCGCCAGTTCGATGACGCGCTCGCGGCCGCTCTTGCTGGCGTTGCTTTCCGGGATTTCGGGCAAGACTGAATCCGGATCGAACCGCGACGCGTCGTGGCCGAGCGCGATCGACAGCGAGGCGACGCCGCTCTCGTAGTAGACGAGGCTGTCGAGCTTGGCCCGCTTCGTCTGCGCCTCCTCGACGGTCTCGCCGACAATGACGAAGGCGCCGGGCAGGATCTTGATGTCGTCGCGCGACCGGCCAAGTTTTTGCGCACGTTTCTTGACGTCGGCAAAGAAGCGCTGCCCCGAGGCGAGATCGGCATGGGCGGCGAAGATCACCTCGGCCGTTTCCGCCGCGAGTTGTCGTCCGGCCTCCGAAGCGCCGGCCTGAACGATGACCGGCCAGCCCTGCACCGGCCGCGCGATATTGAGCGGTCCCCGCACCGAAAGATATTCGCCCTTATGGTCGAGCACATGCAGCTTCGCCGGATCGAAATAGAGCCCGCTTTCGGTGTCGCGGATGAAGGCATCGTCGGCAAAACTGTCCCACAGGCCAGTGACGACATCGTAAAACTCCCGCGCCCGGCGATAACGCTCGTCGTGCTCGACATGCTCGTCGAGGCCGAAATTCAGCGCGGCGTCGGGATTGGATGTGGTGACGATATTCCAGCCGGCGCGCCCGCCGCTGATATGGTCGAGAGAGGCGAAACGACGGGCGATGTGGTACGGCGCGTCGAACGTCGTCGAGGCGGTTGCGATCAGCCCGATACGATCGGTGACGGCGGCAAGCGCCGACAACAGCGTGAACGGCTCGAAGGACGTGACCGTGTGGCTGCGCCGCAGCGCCTCGATCGGCATGTTGAGCACGGCCAGGTGGTCGGCCATGAAGAAGGCGTCGAACTTCGCCGCTTCCAGCCTTTGCGCGAAGTGCTTGAGATGCGCGAAATTGAAGTTGGCGTCGGGATAGGCGCCCGGGTAGCGCCAGGCGCCGGTATGAAGGCTGATGGGCCGCATGAAAGCGCCAAGCCGCAATTGTCGATTTTCTGCCATGGAAAAACGCACCGATGACGACGAGCGTAACGCTCCAATTGCTCGAGCATGGGATGGCTTTGCGGCCATGGGAAGGAATTGTGTTTTGCAAAACCGGCGTCGGGGAGCATTTTTTGTGCGGGCGGCGGACCGATCAATCGATCTTGATGAACACGCCCTTGGTGTTGAGATACTCGGCGAGGTGCTCGGCGCCGCCCTCGCGGCCATAGCCGCTCATCTTGTAGCCGCCGAAGGGCACGGCCGGATCGATGGCGTGATAGGTATTGACCCAGACCGAGCCGGCGCGGATCTTTCGCGACAGCTGGTGGGCGGTGGCGAGATTTTGGGTGAAGACCCCTGCAGCCAGGCCGTAAGGCGTGTTGTTGGCCCGCTCGACCGCCTCGTCCAGCGTATCGAACGGCAAGGCTGAAATCACCGGCCCGAATATCTCCTCACGGGCGATCTTCATGTCGTCCGAGACCCCGGCAAAGACGGTCGGCGCGACGAAATTGCCAGCGGCAAGCGCGCCTTCCACAAGCCGGGTGCCTCCGGTGACGAGTTTCGCCCCTTCCGCGGTGCCGGCCTCGAGGTAACCGGTGACCCGTTGCAGCTGCTTTTCGGAGACGAGCGGACCGATCTCGGTCGCCGGGTCGATGCCGTCGCCGACCCTGAGACCCTTGGCGTATGCCGCGAGCCGCTCGACGAACTCGTCATGGACGGCGCGTTCGACGAAAAGGCGCGAGCCGGCGATGCAGATCTGGCCGGAATTGGCGAACACCGACATCGCCGCCACCGGCACCGCCTTGTCGAGATCGGCATCGGCGCACACGATGACCGGCGACTTGCCGCCGAGCTCCAGCGAGACGCGCTTGAGGTTGCCGGCCGAGGCCCGCACGATCGACTGGCCGGTCGCCGTCGAGCCGGTGAAGACGATCTTGTCGACGCCCATATGCTCGGCGAGTGCGGCACCTGCCTCGGTGCCGGTGCCGGTGACGATGTTGACGACGCCTTCCGGAACGCCGGCCTCATTCATGATGTCGGCGATCAAAAGCGGCGTCAGCGGCGCCTCTTCCGATGGTTTCAGCACGATGGTGCAGCCGGTCGCCAGCGCCGGGCCGATCTTCCAGATCGACGCCGCCGTTGGCGCGTTCCAGGGAATGATGGCGCCGACGACGCCGACCGGCTCCTTGCGGGTGAAAGAGACGATTTCGCCGGGCAGCGAGTTGTCAATCATCTCGCCGTGCAGCGCCGTCGCCATGCCGGCATAGTAGCGCAGCATGCCGATGACGCGGTTGCGATTGGCGCGGGTGCGTATGATCGGCATGCCCATGTCGGTGGTGTCGGAGCGGCTGATCTCTTCCCAGTGCTTTTCGAAGAGGTCGGCGATCCTCAGCAGCAGCACCTGCCGCTCATAAGGCTTGAACCGGCTCCACGGGCCCTCGAACGCCTTGCGCGCAGCAGTCACCGCCAAGTCGATGTCCTGGCGGTCGGCGCGCGGCACCGTGGCGATGACCGCGCCGGTGGCGGGATTGCGGCTCTCCGTGGTCCGGCCGGAGCGGGCATCGACCCAGCCGCCGCCGATGAGCATCCGGCGATGGCGCCCGTCGATCGGCAGCCGCAGCGGTGCCTTTGTCTGAGCTATGGTCATGACTGTCCTCCTCCGGCGCCTACGCCTGGTGGGCGTATTAAACCGCCGGAGGTCACATTTGCCAACAGCTCTATTCGGCCGCCAGGGCCAGTTGCGGCCTTTCGTTCTTTTCTTCCGTCTCGGCCGGCTGCTCCACCACCTTCTTGGGCTCCCTGCCGAAGAACAGCGCATAGGCTGCCGGCAGGACAAGGATGGTCAGCACCGTGGCGACGAGAATGCCGCCCATCATGGCGTAGGCGAGCGGCCCCCAGAAGACGCCGCGCGAGATCGGGATCAGCGCCAGCACCGCCGTCAGCGCCGTCAGCACGATCGGCCGGAACCGGCGCACCGCCGAGCCGATGATGGCCTCGGAACGCTCTACGCCGGCGGCGATGTCCTGATCGATCTGATCGACCAGGATGATCGAGTTGCGCATGATGATGCCGAGCAGGGCGATGACACCGAGGATGGCGACGAAGCCGAACGGCGCGCCGCTGATCAAAAGTGCCGCCGCCGCGCCGATGATGCCGAGCGGACCGGTCGCCAGCACCAGCATGGCCTTGCCGAAATGCTGCAGCTGGATCATCAGCAGCACGACGATGACGGCAAGCATGACTGGAGCTTTCGCCGCAATCGAGGCCTGGCTTTCGGCCGCATCCTCGGCACCGCCCTGGATCTCGATCTTATAGCCGGGGGCGAGGCTGGCGCGCAGGCCCTGCATCTCGCTGTACATCTTCATGGCGACATCGTTCGGCTGCACGCCGTCCGGCAGCGTGGCGCGTACGGTGATGGTCGGCAAGCGGTCGCGCCGCCATTCGACGCCTTGCTCCAGCACCGGGACCACCTTGGCGACCTGCGACAGCGGCACGGAGCCACCGAAATCGGTCGGGATGTAGACGGAATCGACCGCCGACAGCAGGTGACGGCTTGCCTCCGGTTCGCGGGCGACGATCGAAACCGTCTCCTCGCCGTCGCGGAAATCATCGAGCGGCGCTCCCGACATGGTTGCCTGCAGTATCTGCCGGATGCGCTGCGAGGTGACGCCGAGCGCACGGGCACGATCCTGGTCGATCACCAGCTTCATCGCCGGCACCGGCTCCAGCCAGTCGTCGTGGATGGCGCCGAGCAGCGGATTCGCCTGGAACTTCGCCTTCACCTCGTCGGCGATGCGGCGCACCTCCTGGCGATCCGGACCCATGACGCGCATCTGCACCGGCCAGCCGGTCGGCGGACCAAGGAACAGGCGGTCGACCTTGGCGCGGATCGACGGGAAATCATTGGCCAGGATGGTGCGCAGCTTGACGATCAGCCGCTCGCGGGCCGGTTCGTCATTGGCCATCACCAGAAGCTGGGCGAAGTTCGGGTTGCGAAGCTGCTGGTCGAGCGGCAGGAAGAAGCGCGGCGCGCCTTCGCCGACATAGGTGGCGATGAAGCGCTTGTCCTTGTCGTCCATCATCCTGGCTTCGAGCGCCTTGGCCTGCGTCTCGACTTCCTTGATGCTGGTGCCTTCCGGCAGCCAGAGGTCGACAAGGATTTCCGGGCGCGACGATTGCGGGAAGAAATTCTGCGGGATGAACTGGAACGCCCACAGGCTGGTGGCAAACGTCATCAGCGTCATCACCAGCACGATGATGCGATGGCGCACGGCCCATGCAACGGTCGAGCGAAGACGGCGGTAGAAGCGCGTGTCGAAGACATCGTGATGGTTGCCGGCGTGCTTGCGCTGCTTCAGGATCATGTGGCCGAGCCATGGCGTGAAATAGACCGCCGCGAACCAGGACACGATCAGCGCGATGCCGACGACGTAAAAAAGGGTGCGCACATATTCGCCGGCGGTCGAGGCAGCGAACCCGACGGGAATGAAGCCGGCCGTCGTGATCAGCGTGCCGGTCAGCATCGGGAAAGCGGTCGAGGAGTAGGCGAAGCTCGCCGCCTCGACCTTGACCAAGCCTTCCTCTAGTTTTCGCTCCATCATTTCGACGACGATCATCGCGTCGTCGACCAAGAGCCCAAGAGCGATGATCAGCGCGCCGAGCGAAATGCGCTGCAGGTCGATGCCGAGCTCGTACATGATGGCGAACGTGGCGGCCAGGACCAGCGGAATGACGATCGCGATCACCAGGCCCGAGCGCCAGCCGATCGACAGGAACGATACGAAAAGCACGATCAGCAGCGCTTCGCCGAGCGCTTCCATGAACTCGCTCACAGCCTCCTTCACGACATGCGGCTGGTCGGAAATCTGATCGACCGAAACGCCATAGGGCAGCGCCTCTTCGAAGCGCTTGTAGGTCGCTTCGACGTCCTTGCCGACGTCGGTGACGTTGAAGCCCTTGGCCATGACGACGCCGAGCTGGACGCTGTCGTGTCCGTTGAAACGGTACTTGCGCTGGTACGGATCCTCGAGGCCCGAGGTCACGGTGGCGATGTCGCCGAGGCGCGTCACCTGGTTGCCGGCGCGCAGGCGAAGCTCGCGGATGTCAGCCGCCCTGGTGACATCGCCCTCGACCGAAATGCGCACCGAACGCTGGCCGGTGTCGACCGAACCTGCCGGATCGACATTGTTCTGGCCTCGGATCGCATTCTGCAGGTCGGTCAACGTCAGGCCACGTTCGGCAAGCGCCTTGGATGAAACGTCGATGTAGAGTTTTTCCGGCTGGTCGCCGATGATCACGGCCTTCTCGACACCGGGCGTCGTCAGCAGCATGTCACGCGCCTGTATGGCGAATTTCTTCAGCTCGGGATAGCTGTAGCCGTCGCCGCTGATCGAATGCAGGGTGATGAAGGTGTCGCCGAATTCGTCATTGAAGTAAGGCCCAAGCAGCCCCTGCGGCAGCTCATTGGCGATATCGCCGACCTTCTTGCGCACCTGATAGAAAGCATCGGCGACCTGCGCCGGATTGGTGTCGCCCTTGACCTGCAAGGTGATGATGGCGCTGCCGGCGCGGGTGTAGGAGCGAACGAAATCGAGGTGCGGCGTTTCCTGCAGCTTGCGCTCGATCTTGTTGACGACCTGGTCCTCCATCTCCTTGATCGAGGAGCCTGGCCAGATCGCCTGGACGACCATGACGCGGAAGGTGAAATCGGGGTCTTCCTTTTGGCCCATGCGCATCAGGCCGAGCGCACCGGCAACGATGATCAGCCCGAACAGGAAGCGGGCAATGCTCGGATGGCCGATTGCCCAGCGCGAAAGATTGAAAGACCGCTTTTCATTGGTGTCGATGGTCATCGGCGTCAGTCCGTTTCAATTTTGATCAACCGAGCACGCGCTTTCGCATGCCCAAGGAACTTCCGATGTGGGCTTCCGGGCGGCGTGGCTTTCCGAGTTGAGAGATCTACATCGCGGTGGGACGCGAGGATCGACGTGGGGGTTACATCGACCTGAGATCTCGAAAATCGGGGGCGCCTGCCGCCCGGAAACCGTGAATTGCCTGGCCGTCAGCGCAAGCGCCTTGCAGCGTCATCGGCCGACGCCGACTGTTGCGCTGCATCACCGGTCAGCTTGACTTTCAGATTCTCGGTCATGAACTGCGTGCCGGCGGCGACGACGACGTCACCCGGCTTCAGCCCATCGGCGACACTGACGCCGTCGGGGGTGAAGGCGGCGACCTTGACCGGATGCGCATGGACGGTCCCGCCGTTGCGGTCGACTGTCCAGACGATCGATTGGCTGTCCTTTTGCGCCAACGCGGCCAGCGGGATCGACACCAGTTGCTGCCGGTTGTCCGCCGCGGCTTCGATGGAGGCGGTCATGCCTAGCAGCACGCGAGGATCGTTGGGCAGGCTGACGCGAACGGCAAAGGTGCGCGACTGCGGATCGGCGCTGCCGGCGACTTCGCGGACCTTGCCGTCGAGCGTCAGCGCCTCATCGGACCAGAAGCCAGCCTTGACGGTCTTGCCCGGCTTGAATTCGGCGATATCGGTTTCCGGAACAGCGATCAGGACTTCCTTCTCGCCGTCGATGGCAACGGTCACCACCGGCGTGCCGGAGCCGACCACCTGGCCGACATCGGCGGCAACGGCGGTGACAATGCCGTTCTTGTCCGCCTTGAGATCGGTATAGCGGACCTGGTTCTGTGCCTGGGCAAGCTGCGAGCGGGCGGAGTCTCGCGTGGCGACCGCCTGATTATAGGCGAGCGTCGCCTGCTCGAGCTGCGACTTCGGCGCGAAATTCTTGGCGTAGAGCTGTTCGGCCCGCTTGCGCGTAAGCTCGACTGTCTCGACCTGACGGTCGGCAGCATCGAGGCTGGCCTGAGAGCTTCTCACCGAAAGCTCGTAGTCGGTGAGATCGATGCGGGCGAGAACGTCGCCCGGCTTGACGCGGTCACCGATGTCGACAAGGCGCTCGGTGATCTTGCCGTTGATGCGAAAGCCGAGATTCATCTCGGTGCGGGCGCGCACCGATCCGGAATAGGAAAGCTGACGGGTATCGCTCGCCTTGGCGATCTCGACCACCTTGACCGGGCGGATGATCTCCTTGACCTCGGCTTTCTCCTGCGAGCAGCCGGCGAGGCCGAGAGCGGCAACGATAATCAGTGCCAGGCCGGCGGCCGGTCGCCTGTAGGTGATGGACTTGGACAAAGACACTTTTCGTACTCCCGAACTGTGGAGATGAATTGCCGACATCGCCGCCCGACGGGCGGCAACGGTCATTTCTTCAAGGCTCTGATGGCAAACTCGGTAAGCTCGTCCGGCGTCGCCCGGTTCTTCTTGGCGAGGCACTGGGCCATCATCTGTGGATGAGAGAGGCTGATAATGGCAGCACCGAAACACCGGGAAGCGACTACCGGATCCTGATCGACGAACTCGCCGGTGGCGATGCCCTCGCGGATCACGTCAGCGACCAGGTCGTGGATGCGGTCGATGTGCTTTTCGATGACATGCCAGTCGCGCTCGATGGCGACGATGACCATCTCGTGCACCTTCTCCTGGTCGATCATGGTCTCGAGCGTCCACTGATAGTGCGTATGCACATAGCGGCGGAGCTTCTCGCTGGCGGTGCCGGAACCATGGCAGGCTTCGTAGCTCAACCGGTAGCAGGTCTCGAGCATACGGCCGCAAACCGCCTGATGGATTTCCACCTTGGAGGCGAAGAAGCGGTAGATGTTGGCGGTCGACATGCCGAGTTCGCGCGCTATGTCGGCGACGTTGGTCTTGCCGTAGCCGTAGTGGCGAAACAACCGCTCCGCGCAATCCAGGATGCGTGTGACATTTTCCTGGCGGGCGGAATCGGCGGTGGTGTCTAGGGTTTCAAGCATCTCGTTGGCCAAATTTACGACTGACGAATTTAGAATTTCGTCACTCGTAAATTGAAAACCATCACCTGTCAAGGCACGATTTTGGCTACTGATGACAGATGGTGACATCCCTGGACGGAGTTGGCCCATGAAACGCATGTGGTTTCCGCCGGGCGCGCCTGCAACGCCGCCCCGTGTTTTTTTGCGAAGGATCTTGAAAAGATGTTTTCGGATCAGGCCCTAAGCCCGTGTCGCCATCTCCCGCAGCCGGAACTTCTGGATCTTGCCCGTCGAAGTCTTCGGGATTTCCGCGAAGATCACCGCTTTCGGCACCTTGAAGCGGGCGAGCAGCGCGCGGCAGTGCTCGATAACCTCCGCCTCGGTCGCCGCCTTGCCCGGCTTCAGCTCGACATAGGCGACCGGCACCTCGCCCCATTTGTCGTCGGATCTGGCGACAACGCCGCAGGAGCCGACGGCGGGATGCTTGTACAGCGCCTCCTCGACCTCGATCGAGGAGATGTTTTCGCCGCCGGAGATGATGATGTCCTTGGAACGGTCCTTGAGCTGGATGTAGCCGTCCGGATGCATGACGCCGAGGTCGCCCGAATGGAACCAGCCGCCGGCAAAGGCCTCGTCGCTCGCCTTGCGGTTCTTGAGATAGCCTTTCATGACGATGTTGCCGCGGAACATCACCTCGCCGATGGTCTCGCCGTCGGCCGGCGTCTCTTGCATCGTCTGCGGGTCCATCACAGTCAGGCCTTCGAGCGCGGCGTAGCGCACGCCTTGCCTGGCCTTCTTCGCCGCCCTCGCCGCTTTCTCCAGCCGGTCCCACTCGCCGTGCCATTCGTTGACGACGGCCGGGCCATAGGTTTCGGTCAGGCCGTAGAGATGGGTGACGGCAAAGCCCGCATCGGCCATGCCCGACAGCACCGCCTCAGGCGGCGGCGCCGCGGCGGTATTGAAGGTGACGGTCTGCGGGAATTGCCGCTTGTCCTCGTCCCTGGCGTTGATCAGCACCGACATGACGATGGGTGCGCCGCACAGATGGGTGACGCCATGATCGGCGATGGCGTCGTAGATCGGCTTCGGCCGCACCCAGCGCAGGCAGACATGCGTGCCGGCCTGCACGGCAAGCGTCCAGGGAAAGCACCAGCCGTTGCAGTGGAACATCGGCAACGTCCACAGATAGACCGGGTGCTTGCCCATCCCGGCATGGATGGTGTTGGCATAGGCCATCAGTGCCGCGCCCCGATGGTGACAGACGACGCCCTTCGGATTGCCTGTCGTGCCGGAGGTGTAGTTGAGCGAAATGGCATCCCATTCATCGTCCGGCATCGACCAGGCGAAATCCTCGTCGCCGTCGGCGACTAACGCCTCATAGTCCAGCGTGCCGATCCGCTCCCCCTTGGGATAGGGCGCATCGGCGGCATAGTCGGGATCGTCGTAATCGATCAGCAGCGGCCTGACCTTGGCCAGCGTCAGCGCTTGCCGAACCACGCCGGCGAATTCGCGGTCGACGATCAGCACCTTGCTTTCGGCATGATCGAGCTGGAAGGCAATGACGGCGGCGTCGAGGCGGGTGTTGAGCGAATGCAGCACCGCCTTGGTCATCGGCACGCCGAAATGCGCTTCCAGCATCGGCGGTGTGTTGGACAGCATGACGGTGACGGTGTCGTCCTTGCCGATACCGCGCTTCGCCAGCGCCGAGGCAAGCCTCAGCGAGCGCTTCCAGAAATCGCGATAGGTCGTGCGCTGGCGGCCATGGATGATGGCGGTCTGGTCGGGAAAGGTTTTTGCCGCCCGCTCGAAATAGGTCAGCGGCGTCAGCGGCTGGTGGTTGGCCGGGTTCCTGTCGAGATCCTGTTCGTAGGGATTGCCCATCCCGTCCTCCGCAATGTGTTCGTCGAGAACTTTAGCTACCGGCTTCCGACCCGTCACCACCAACGATGCCATCATAGACCGCGTTTGGCACAAGAATGGTCTAGATTCGGCGAGCGAAAGGGCATCTATGCCTTCCTCCCAATTTGACTTTTGTCGAGAGCCGTGAATAATGTCAGCGAGGAGATGGCATGGCGATCCGACCGGCAGAACAGCTTATCCACAAGGCCGCCTGGCTTTACTACGCACACGGCCTGCGCCAGGACCAGGTGGCCAGCCAGCTCAAGATTTCCCGTGCCTCGGTGGCGATGTATCTGCGCAAGGCGCGCGAGACCGGCATCGTCAACATCTCGACCTCGACCCAGCTTTTCACCGACGACGTGCTGGCGCGCAAGCTGGAAGACGCGCTGAAGCTCGACGCGGTCTGGATCGCGCCGGAAAACGGCTATGTCGCCGACCCCTCGACCGACATCGCGGTGCTGGCGGCAAGCGTCTTTCTCGAGCTGATCAGGAAAGGCGACCGCATCGGCGTCGCCTGGGGACGGACGGTCTACACCATCGCCGACATCATGTCCTATGCCGATCTGCAGGACGTCACCGTGGTGCAGCTCTGCGGCAATCTGGGCGCCCCCTATTCGTACCGACCGGACCAATGCACGATGGAAATCGCGCGCCGGCTCAACGCCAAGGGGCTGAATTTCTACGCGCCGCTGGTGCTGACGACGGAAGAACTGGCACGCGGCCTGCGCGCCGAGCCGGTGATCCGCGAGCAATTGTCGGGCATCGGCGAATGCGACCTGGCGCTATACTCGGTCGGCTCGGTGGACACCGACAGCCACCTGGTCAAATGTGGCGCGCTGACCGAGAGCGAAATGGCTGCATTGCGCAAGGCGGGTGCGGCCGGCGTCATTGCCGGGCAGATCATCGACGCCCAAGGCCAGGCGCTCGACTGCAGCTACAACCGCCGGCTCATTTCGGCAGAGCTGTCATCGCTGCGCAGCATCGGAAAGCGCCTTGTGGTGGTGCAGGAAGACAGCAAGTTCGAACCGCTCGTCGCGGCGATCGCCGGCGGGCTCTGCACCCATCTCGTCGTCGGCGCGCGCATGGCGCGACGGCTGCTCGACCATGCCGGAGCGGCAGCGGAGAAGGTCGCCTGATAGTTAATTCCAGCCGCTGGTGCATTGTCATCAAGGCGTCGCGGCATTCCTGTTCACAACAAAAGAGAAATCGGACGAAGCTGACATGAAGAACCTGTGGAATGACGGCGAGGCGGAGAAGCTGGTCGCCGACTATGCAAAGAAGGGTGTGGCCCGCGACCTGGCGCTGCGCGTCTATACGACCAGGCTGCTGGGCGGCGAGCCGCGGCTCGTCCTGCATGGCGGCGGCAACACATCGTGCAAGACCAAGGCCACCGACCTTGTCGGCGACGAATGGGACGTGCTCTGCGTCAAGGGCAGCGGCTGGGACATGGGCGTCATCGAGCCGCAGGGCCTGCCGGCGGTCAAGCTCGGCGCGCTGTTGAAGGCGCGGTCGCTCAAGAAGCTCTCCGACGAGGACATGGTCGCGCTGCAGCGGGCGAACCTCATCGATCCGTCCTCGCCCAACCCTTCGGTCGAGACGCTGCTGCACGCCTTCCTGCCGCACAAATTCGTCGACCACACGCATTCGACCGCAATCCTCGCCATCGTCGACCAGGAGGACAGCGAGGCGCTGAGCCGGATGGTGTTCGGCGAAAAGATGGGCTTCGTGCCTTACATCATGCCGGGCTTCGATCTGGCCAAGGCGGCCGCCGACGTATTCGACGCCGATCCGACGGTCGAAGGCCTGATCCTAGACAAGCACGGCATCTTCACCTTCGGCGACGATGCCAGGCAGGCCTATGACCGGATGATCCATTATGTGAACGTCGCCGAGGATTTCATCGCCGGGAACGGCAAGCCGCGCACCGAAAAAGTGGCACTGCCGACCAGGCTGGCGAAGCCTGCGGAGATTGCGCCGATGCTGCGCGGCGCGGTGGCGGTGGCACGCGGCGAAGGCCGCTTCGATCGGATGATCAGCGATTTCCGCACCTCGGATGCGATCGTCGATTTCATCAATTCGGCAAAAATTGCCGACTATGCCGGGCGCGGCGTGTCGACACCCGACCTGTCGATCCGCATCAAAACCGGACCGATGGCACTGCCGGCGCCCGACGCGGACAAGGTCGGCGACTACAAATCCGTCATCCGCCAGCATGTCGAGAAATTCGCCAAGGACTATCGCGCCTATTTCGAAACCAATGATGCGCTCGACGACGTGAAGCGCACCATGCTCGACCCGATGCCGCGGCTGACGCTGGTGCCCGGCCTCGGCATGTTCGGCCACGGCCGCACGCTGAAGGATGCGAAGATTGCCTCGGACATCGGCGAAATGTGGATCGAGGCGGTACGCGGCGCCGAAGCCGTCGGCGATTTCCGCCCGCTCTCCAAAAGCGATCTGTTCCCGCTCGAATACTGGTCGCTGGAACAGGCCAAGCTCGCCGCCAACAAGCCGAAGCCGCTGACCGGCCAGGTGGTGCTGGTCACCGGCGGCGCCGGCGCGATCGGTGCTGCCACGGCAAAGCTGTTCGCCGACAACGGTGCCCATGCCGTCGTCGTCGATCTCGATGGGTCAAGGGCTGCCGAGGCGGCAAAAAAGGCCGGCAACGGTTCGATCGGCATTGGCGCCGATATCACCGATCCGGTGCAGATGCGCGCCGCCTTCGACAAAGCGGTCGACGTCTACGGCGGCCTCGACATTCTCGTGTCCAATGCCGGTGCTGCCTGGGAGGGCCGGATCGGCGAGCTCGACGACGCCACCTTGCGCAAAAGCTTCGAACTCAATTTCTTCGCCCATCAGTCGGCGGCGCAGAATGCCGTGCGCATCATGCTGGAACAGGGCACCGGTGGCGTGCTGTTGTTCAACACCTCCAAGCAGGCGGTCAATCCGGGGCCGAAGTTCGGCGCCTATGGCATTCCCAAGGCGGCAACGCTGTTCCTGTCCAGGCAATATGCGCTCGACTACGGCGCGCATGGCATCCGCTCCAATGCCGTCAACGCCGACCGCATCCGTTCGGGGCTGTTGACCGATGCCATGATCACCAGCCGCTCGGGCGCGCGCGGCGTCTCGGCGAAGGAGTACATGTCCGGCAACCTGCTCGGGCAGGAAGTGACGGCCGAAGACGTCGCCCAAGCCTTCCTGCATCAGGCGCTGGCCGAGCGGACCACCGCCGATGTGACGACAGTCGATGGCGGCAACATCGCGGCGGCGTTGAGGTAGATCTAAACACCGGACCAACAAAAAGAGCGGCCCGCGAGCCGCTCTTTTCCTTTGCCTATAGCGAAAGACTACTTCGCGTTCGGGTTCGGCATCCAGGCCGGCATCGCGACGTCGGCATGGGCGAATTGCGGCAGCTTGGCCGAGAGGTCTTCCATGTTCTTGATGTCCTTGTCGACGAGGTCCTTCTGGGTGATCAGCGTCGGCGGTACAATGACGTTGTGGCCGGGATCTTCACCGGCCAACAGCTGCGCCAGCGCACGCACCGAGACCTGGCCGACGACGGCCGGGTTGGTGGCGGCGGTTGCCGCCCAGGCGCTGTCCGGCTCGCGCATCGCGGCGATGTCCGAGGTCGAGATGTCGGCCGAATAGATCTTGATGTCCTTGTTCAGTCCGGCTTCGTCGACCGCGATCTTCACGCCCTTGGCGAATTCGTCATAGGGCGCGAACATCACCTTGATGTCGGGGTGGGCCGATAGCACCGAACGGGCCTGGTTGGCGACCGAATTGGCGATCGGATTGTCGAGCGTGCCGAACATGGCGGCTTCGTTGATGCCCGAATATTTCTTCTTGAATTCGACCCAGGTCTCGTTGCGGCGGTCGAGCGGCGCGATGCCGGCGACATAGACATAGCCGGCCATCCAGCTCTCGCCATTGTCCTTGACCGCCTGTTCGAGCGCCAGGCGCGCGAGGTCGCGGTCGGATTGCTCGATCTGCGGGATCTTGGGGTTTTCGACATTGACGTCGAAGGCGACGACCTTGATGCCGGCCTCGACCGCGCGCTGGGCGGCGTCCTTCATCGATTCCGTCAGGCCGTGCTGGATGATGATGCCCTGGACGCCGAGCGCGATGGCCTGGTCGACCATGTCCGCCTGAAGCGCCGCGTCCTGGCGGCTGTCGAGCACGCGCAGGTCGACACCGAGTGCCTTGGCCTGCGCCTCGACGCCGGACAGATACGCCTGGAAGAAGTCGCCAGTCGAGAGATAGCGGACCAGCGCTATCTTGACGGCGCCCGGCTTGTCGAACGGCGCCGGCCTGTCCTGCGCCATCGCCGGCAACTGCATAAGCAATGTTGCGCCGGCAAGCCCGAGCGCTGCCTTCCCTAAAAGCCTTCTTGTGATGTTCACGTCGTTTCCTCCACTTGTTGAACCCAAAATGTGACCCGGTCGAACCCCTATCTCCTGCCCCTGCCGGAAAGGGCGAAGGTAAAGACAAGGGCGACCACGAGAACCACGCCCTTGACGAAATCCTGCGTGTAGTAAGGCGCGTTCATCATCGTCAGGCCCTGCAACAGCACGCCGACAAACACCGCGCCGACAGCCGTGCCGAAGGCGTTCGGCTTGGCGGCGCCGAGAACCGCGTAACCGATGAGTGCCGCAGCCACCGCGTCGAGCAACAGATTATTACCCGAGGCGATGTCGCCGCGTCCAAGCCGGGCAGCGAGCAAAATGCCGCCGATCGAGGCAAAAACTCCCGAAATCACATAGGCCCAGATTTTGTATGCCTTGACAGGCGCGCCGGCGAGTTCTGCGGCGCGTTCGTTGCTGCCGACCGCATACATCATGCGCCCGAAACGGGTGTATTCGAGAAAGAACCAGATCAGCACCGCCAGCACGAGCAGGACGACGACCGACACCGGAATGAGGTTCGGGATGAAGAAATCGAAGCGATGGCGGCCAAGCGCCAGGAACGCGGCGCCGAAACTGCCGTTGGCGACCGAGCCGTCGGGCATGGTCATGCCAGTGGCGATCGAACGGCCCTCGGTCGGTATGCGCTGCAGGCCGACAAGCAGGAACATCATGCCGAGCGTCGCCAAAAGGTCCGGCACCCGCATATAGACGATCAGCCAGCCATTGATCAGGCCGACCACGGCGCCGATCACAAGACAGATGACGACCGCCATGACGGCGTTCTGCTCCAGCACCACCATGACATAGGCAGCCGCCATCATGGCGCTGGTGGCGACCGAGCCGATCGACAGGTCGAAGCCGCCGACGACCAGCGTGGCGGTGACGCCGAGCGCCAGAACGCCGGTGATGGCGACCGACTGGAAGATGAAGACAGCACTTTGCGGCGAGACGAAACCATCGGCGGCAACAGCGAAATAGGCGATCAGCCCGAACAACAGAACGATGAAGCCGTAGCGAATAGCATTGTCGCGCAGGATCATTCAGCGCTCCCGCACGCTGGCACCATCTTTATCCAACCCGAATTCATGCCCTCTCCATTCCAATTCTTATCGTCTTCCCGCTCTCAGGCTGCGCTGTGCTGCGGCCCGCCCGCTACCTCGGCCAGCAGACGCTCGAGATCGACATCGGTATTGCGGTGCTCGCCGACGATCGTCTGCTCCGACATCACCAGGATGCGATCGGCCGTTTCCAGGGCTTCGTCGAGTTCGGTGACGAACAGCAGCGTCGCGCGGCCGTGGGCGCTGGTCCGCAGCTTCGCGGCGATATCGCGTCTGGCCGAGATGTCCACACCTTGAAACGGCTCGTCGAGGATGAAAAGCCTTGCCGCCTGCGACATCCAGCGGGCGACCATCACCTTCTGCTGATTGCCACCGGAAAGCGACGCCATCTCGTCCCTCTCGGAGCGGCAGACGATGCCCAACTCCTGGATCTGCTGGCGGGCAATGGCGCGTTCGATACGGCGCTTGAGGACGCCGAGACGCGACATGCGGCTGTGGAACGGCAGGCTGATATTCTCCTGGATGTTGAAGTCGCCGACGATGCCGTTTTCGCCCCGGTCCTTGGCGACGAGAAACACACCGGCGGCAATCGCTTCGCCGGTCGATGCCGGAGCATAAGGTTTCCCGTTCAGCACCATGGTCCCGGCCAGCGGCTGGCGCAGGCCGAACAGCGTCTCGGCGAGCGCGGTCTTGCCGACACCGACAAGGCCGGTGATGGCAACGACCTCGCCATCGCCGAGCGTCAGCGAGATCGGCCTGGCGCCTTCAGCAATCCGCAGCGCGTCGGCAGTGAAAATTGCTTTGGCCGAATTCCTGGCGACGATCCGCTCGAGCTGGATCTTACGGCCGAGCATGGCATTGACCGCACCTTCGTAATCCAGCGGCTTCTTGTCAAATATGCCTGAGATGACCCCATCACGCATCGAAATGATGCGATCGGCAAGCCGCCTGATGTCAGACATACGGTGCGAAATGTAGAGGATGGCCACGCCTTGCTGGCGAAGCCGGTCGAGCAGCGCGAACAGCCGGTCGGCTTCGGCACTGGAAAGTGAGGAGGTCGGCTCGTCTAGGATCAGCACTTTCGGCCGGTGCGCCATGGCGCGGGCGATCGCCACCATCTGGCGGTCGGCCAGAGAGAGATCGCTGATCCGGGCCTTGAGGTCGATGGCCAGTCCCATGCGGTCGGCCACCGCCTTTGCCTCGCGACGCACCCGGCCTGGATTGAACAGGGTCGGCACGCCGCTGCCGCTCAACCTGTCGAGGGTAAGATTGGTGGCGACGTCAAGGTCGGCGACGACACCGTCATTAATGTTCTGGTGGACGGTGACGACGCCGGCGCGGATCGCCTCCGCCGGCGTTTTCGGGTCGAACTCATGACCGGCAAGCGACATCGAGCCGCCGCCATGGTCGTAGACGCCACTGATGATCTTGACGAGGGTGGATTTGCCGGCGCCGTTGGCGCCCATCAGCACGGTCACTTCGCCGGCATGCAATTCGAGCGAGACGCCGCCAAGCACCTCGATATGGCCAAAGGATTTCCTCAGGCCGTCGACGCGGAACACGGCATCATTGCCCATTCGTTCCTCCCTGACCATGACGCTATGGGCTATATCGGCAATTGTCAACACGATTGACAATTGCCAGCAGGCTTCCTAGCTTGGCCCGACCGCGTTGGCTCCGCTATCATCGGAGCACATGAGCGGGAGGTGAGGATGACTGGGAAATCGCCGTTCGAAGCACTGTCGGTCGAGACACTGGCGGGCCGTCTCGGTGCCAACGAGCCCCTGTGTTCGCAGATCGGCAAGGATACGAGCCAGTGGAAGGTTCGTGAAGTCGGCGATGGCAATCTGAACCTGGTGTTCATCGTCGAGGGTGCTGAGGGTGCGGCCGTCGTCAAGCAGGCCCTGCCCTACGTCCGGCTGGTCGGCGACAGCTGGCCGCTGCCGCTAAAACGCTCCTTCTTCGAATACCATGCGCTGACGCGGCAACAGGCGCGGGCGCCGGGTTCGGTGCCCGATATCTATCACTTCGACGAAGGCCAGGCGCTGATCATCATGGAGTATCTGTCGCCGCACATTATCCTGCGGCGGGCGCTGATCGAAGGCCGGCAATTGCCCAACATCGCGACAGACATCGGCTTGTTCATGGCCCGCACGTTGTTTCGCGGCTCCGACCTGCATATGGCGACCAAGGACCGCAAGGCCGATCTGGCACTGTTCGCCGACAATGTCGAACTCTGCGACATCACCGAGAACCTGGTTTTCTCGGATCCGTATTTCGATGCCAAGATGAACCAGCACACCAGCCCGCAGCTCGATGGCATTGTCGCCGAGCTGCGCGCCGACCGCGACCTCAAGGTCGAGGCGCAGCGCATGAAGCACATCTTCGCTGCCAATGCCGAGACGCTGCTGCATGGCGACCTGCATTCCGGCTCGATCATGGTCACCGACATCGAAACGAGGATGATCGACCCCGAATTCGCCTTCTACGGGCCGATCGCCTTCGACGTCGGCATGCTGCTCGCCAATTTCTGGATGGCGTTCTTCTCGCAGCGCGGCCATGAACAGGACGGAAGCCGCGACGCCATGCGTGACTATCTGCTCGGCGTTACGGTCGAGACATGGTCGGTGTTTCGCGCCGAGTTCTCGCATCTGTGGCGAACCGAGCGTACCGGCATGCTCTACCAGAAGAGCCTGTTCGAAGATCAGGGCGACAGGCTTGGCGCCGAGCAGGCGCTAGACCACATGCTGCATTCGATCTGGACCGATCTGCTCGGCTTTGCCGGCGTCGAGGTTCACCGGCGAATTCTCGGCCTTGCCCACAATGCCGATTTCGAGACCATTGCCGATCCGGATCTGCGCGCCAGATGTGAGGCAAAGGCGCTGAAATTCGGCCGTCACCTCGCCGTCAACCGGCGCCAGATCCACAGCATCGACGAGGTCAACCGGTTGGCCGCGCTGATCGAACGGGAGAGCAGGATTTGAACGTCGGCGACCGCCACTACCGCACCATCTGGCCGAGTGACGACGGGCGTTCGGTGGAGATCATCGACCAGCGCTGGCTGCCGCATGATTTCCGCATCGAAAAGATCGATTCCGTCGCCGGCATCGCCACGGCAATCCGCGACATGTGGGTGCGCGGGGCGCCCCTGATCGGCGTCACCGCGGCCTATGGCGTCGCCATGCAGATGGCCGACGATCCGTCGGATGCAGCACTCGACGCCGTCTGGGCAACCTTGCACGAAACGCGCCCGACGGCGATCAATTTGCGCTGGGCGCTGAACGAAATGCAACGCTTCCTGCTGACGCTTCCACTGGCAGAACGTGCCGCGGCTGCCTATCGGCGTGCCGGCGAGATCGCCGACGAGGATGTCGGCCTCAACCGCGCCATCGGCGCCCATGGGCTCGAAATCATCAAGGCGATCGCGGCGCGCAAGCAGCCGGGCGAACCGGTCAATATCCTGACCCACTGCAACGCCGGGTGGCTGGCCACGGTCGACTACGGCACCGCCACCGCGCCGATCTATCTGGCGACGGAAGCCGGCATTCCAGTCCATGTCTATGTCGACGAAACACGACCCCGCAACCAGGGTGCCCAATTGACCGCCTGGGAGATGGCCGGCCACGGCGTGCCGCATACGCTGATCGTCGACAATGCCGGCGGCCATCTGATGCAGCGCGGCCAGATCGACATGGTCGTCGTCGGCACCGACAGGACCACCGCCGACGGCGATGTCTGCAATAAGATCGGTACCTATCTCAAGGCGCTCGCCGCCGACGACAACGACGTGCCGTTCTATGTCGCGCTGCCGTCGCCGACGATCGACTGGACCGTGGGCGACGGGCTGGCCGACATCCCGATCGAACAGCGCTCGCCCGACGAGGTCTCACTGGTCTGGGGCAAGACCGCTTCCGGCGAGATCGCCCAGGTCCGCGTATCGCCGGAAGCCACGCCGGCGGCCAATCCGGCCTTCGACGTGACGCCGGCGCGGCTGGTCACCGGCTTGATCACCGAACGCGGTGTCGCTACGGCCTCGCGCGAAGGCCTGAGGGCGATGTTTCCCGAGCGCGGATGATCCGCTTTGCCGAGAGGGCGCTCCGGATTTGCCTGATCTCACGATTTCTTGAACACGGCACGGTTAAAAACGCCCGTTGCCTGTCCCACATGGACGGCCGTATGCGTAGCGGCGGGGCGGCGCCCAATGCTCGAAGCCGGGGTTGCCCACGGCTCGGCGAGTGAACCAGCGGGATACCGCGATGTCATTCAGACCGTTGCTTGGTGACGGACGGGTTCGGAGCCAGGACGAGAAGTCGGAGCCCCTGCAAACCGCGTCATGGGTCAGCTCCTCGATCGTCTTCGACAACCGGCGGTGGGCGTGCCGGGAGGCGGAGCTCCGCTGGACAGCCCCTCATCATCTGATCGTGCTGACCGAAGAAGGCGGCACGTCCCATACATCCATCCGGCACGAGGCACGATCCCTTTACGACGGAATGGACCGTCCCGGAGCCCTCACCTTCGTCCCGGCAGGCGCGGAACGACAGGGCTTCTATCGCGATGTAAACCTCTCCTATTCAGCCCTGTGGATCGATCCCGATATCGGGCTTCCCGGATGCGAACGCCTGAGGAACCTGCCTATACTGGTAAACAAGAAAGACGCGGTCGTCGCCACGCTCTTGAGTTCGCTTCGTGACGAGATGGCACTCGGCCACAAGCCAGACACTGCCTATGTCGAGTATCTGGTCGCCCTCGTCAGTCTCCGCGTGGCCAACCTGAGCCGGGAGCAACCGCGGTTTGTACGTCACGGCTGTCTCAGCCGCCGGGCACTTGGTCGCGTTCGGGATTACATCGATGCGCATATGAATTCCGACATTTCGCTAAGCGAGCTGGCAGCCGCCGCGGGCATGGCCGTCGACAGTTTTGCGCGTCGCTTCAAGGCGACGACCGGCCTTGCACCCTACGCCTATGTGATCGAGGAACGGGTGCGGCGAGCGGAGGCGCTGCTGCGCGAAACGGGTTTGTCGATCGGTGTCATTGCCTTTCGGCTCGGCTTCTCAAGCCAGAGCCACTTCACCACGACCTTCCGACGGCTGAGGGGCATGACGCCTCGTGCCTATCGGGTGAATTCTTCTCCAGAATCCTGATAGTGCCGCCGGTTTCTTGAAAGAAAGCCGCCGCCCGCACTCCCACCTCCAGTGTCGTTGGGTGACAGAACCCGAGGGTTCGCTCGGGTCAAGTTGCCGTCTGCGCTTCATTGCGACTGGGAGATCATGCATGGCCAAAACGGACAACAGGAGCGGGCCGACGCGTCGGATGGTATTGGAAGGCGGTGTTGCGACCGGGGTGCTCCTGGCTACCGGACTACCGGTTGACGCCGAGCCGGCCGAGACCGTCACGGCGGCTGCGTCGACCTCACCGGTACCGACGATGACGATGTCGTCACGGATCAACGCGAAGGATCTTGCCATCGAGCTCGACCCGCGGACGACGCTGCTCGACGCCCTGCGCAACCATCTCGGCCTCACCGGCTCGAAGAAGGGCTGCGACCACGGCCAGTGCGGCGCATGCACGGTGCTCGTCGATGGGCGCCGGATCAATTCCTGCCTGACGCTTGCCGCAATGCATGAAGGCGACGAGATCACCACGGTCGAGGGCCTTGCCGAGGGTGACCGGCTGCATCCGGTCCAGGCCGCCTTCGTCGCCCGCGACGGTTTCCAGTGCGGCTACTGTACGCCAGGCCAGATCTGCTCGGCGGTTGGCATGCTGGGCGAGGCGCGGGCCGGCTGGCCAAGCCATGCGAGCGCCGACGTGGCAGCGGCTTCCGTCGCTCTCACCGATGCCGAGATCCGCGAGCGGATGAGCGGCAACATCTGCCGTTGCGCCGCCTATCCGAACATTGTCGCTGCAATCCGCGACGCGGCAGAGGAGGCATGAGCAATGCAGTCCTTCACTTACGAACGTGCGACGAGTGCTGAGCAGGCGGCGGCCGCGGTTGCGGCCCGGCCGGACGCCAAGTTCATCAGCGGCGGCACCAACCTGCTCGACCTGATGAAGCTCGAGATCGAGCGCCCAGCGCATCTCGTCGATATCAGCCGGCTGCCGCTTGATCGGATCGAGGAGACGGCGGAAGGCGGGCTTCGGGTCGGCGCCCAGGTCCGCAATAGCGATCTTGCCGCCGACCCGCGGGTAAGGTCGCACTATCCGATGCTCACGCAAGCGCTGCTGGCGGGAGCGTCCGGCCAGATACGCAACAAGGCCTCGACCAGCGGCAATCTCCTGCAGCGCACGCGCTGCCCCTACTTCTATGACCGCAACATGCCCTGCAACAAGCGCCAGCCGGGTTCGGGCTGCGCGGCGCTTCAAGGCTTCAATCGCATGCACGCCGTACTCGGCGCGAGCGAAGCCTGCATCGCGGTCCATCCCTCCGACATGGCGGTCGCCATGTCCGGGCTCGAAGCCAGGATCGAGACCGTCTCGCCCGGCGGCGAGACCCGTACGATCCCGATCGGCGATTTCCATCGATTGCCCGAGGCGACGCCCCAGGTGGAGACCGTGCTCGGCCACGGCGAAATAGTCGTCGCGGTTGCCCTGCCGCCGCTGCCACCCGGCCGACAGCTTTACCGCAAGGTGCGCGACCGTGCTTCCTACGCCTTCGCGCTGGTGTCCGTGGCAGCAATCGTCGAGAAAAGCGGCGACCGTATCCGAAGCGCTCGAATCGCCATGGGCGGCGTGGCAGCGAAGCCCTGGCGCGCGACGGAGGCGGAGCGCACGCTCGCAGGAGCGTCGGCGTCCGACGGTGCCTTTATCGACGCGGCCGAAGCAGCGCTCGCCGGAGCTGTCGGGCATGGCGCCAATGATTTCAAGATCCCGCTGGCGAAACGGACGATGCGGCACACGCTCGCTGCTGCCGTCGAGAGTGCGTGAGGTGACACGATGACAGAGACGACGACCCCGAACAGCGGTTCCCAGATGCAGGCGACGAGCAGGAGATCGATATGAAACTCACGCGACGCGCCGTTGCCGCCGCGGGTGGCGGCCTTTTTGTTTCTGCCGCCGCAGCTTGGGGCGCCACATCCGACCCGGGAGCTCGTCACGGGCTCGAGGCCGCCGTCGACGCCTTCTTTGCCGGCTGGGCCTCTGGCGACTGGACGGCATTCCTTGATTGTTGCGATGAGACGATGACCTTCCAATTCCCTGTCGGCGAGCAACGAGGCCGACACGGACCGCCGGAAGGCAAGCGGGCACTCGCAGCCTGGACCGCCGCGCATCAAGCGCAGGGAAACAGGATCACGAAATCGACCGTCGATCTCAAGCTCTTCGCCGCCGACTGGGTCATCGTCTGCGACCGCGGGAGCGGGACAATCGGCGGCGCGCCCTACACTGGCCTGCATGCGATCCTCATGCGGGCCGGCCCGACAGGGAGGCTGGTCGAATTTCGCGAGTATTTCGGCGAGATCGCCGCGTGAGCTCCGGCCGCCGCGCGACGAACATAAAGGTGCGAGGAAGCGGCGTCGTCGCGGCCTCGATGCTTCCGAACTCCAGATGAAAAATCTTTAGGTGACTTATGAACGAGACCATACCCGGACTGCCCGGCTCCGCCACCCATTCAAGGGTGAAACCTCGTCCCGATGCTGGCATCATCGGGCGGCCGATCGACCGCATCGACGGTCCGCTCAAAGTGACGGGCGGCGCCACATACGCTTACGAGAATGAGCTGGATGGTACAGCCTATGGCTACATTCTCGGCGCCTCCGTCGCCAAGGGCCGCATCGCCGAGATCGACACGGCCGATGCCGAACGGGCGCCGGCAGTGCTGCTCGTCATGACGAACCGCAATGCGCCGGCCCAGCCGGATTTCGGCCCAACGGTCACGCCAACGGTGCCGGAGGTCTTCACGCGCCCCCGGCCCGCGCTCAACAGTGATCGGGTACGGTATTACGACGAGCCGGTCGCGCTGGTCGTTGCGGAGACGTTCGAGGCGGCGCGCGCTGCTGCGGGCCTCATCAGAGTACGCTACGACGAGGAGCCGGGCCTCTACGATCTACCGGGACATATCGCCGACGCCTACGCGCCAAAGCGGACCAATGCCGGCTTCGAGACCGACAGCGTGGTCGGCGACTTCGAGCGCGCCTTTGCGACGGCGCCGATCAAGATCGATTCCACTTACGGGACCCCCTTCGAACATCACAATCCGATGGAGCCGCATGCGACGCTTGCTGCCTGGTCAGGCAACGAGCTGACGATCCGTACATCGGCGCAGACCCTCGCGAACTTCCGGGCCGGGGTCGCCAGCACGCTTCGCATCCCGCTCGAGCGAGTGCGCATCGTCAGCCCCTTCATCGGCGGAGGCTTCGGTTCCAAGCTGATTGCCCATGCCGACACGATCCTGGCCGCACTTGCAGCGCAGGTGCTGCAGCGCCCCGTGAAGATCGCGCTGACGCGACAACAGATGTTCGCCAATGCCGGTCATCGCGCAGAGATGGTCCAACAGGTACGTCTCGGCGCGGACACTGACGGGCGGCTCACCGGGATCGCGCACGATGTCTGGTCCGCAACGTCCAGCTTCGAGGAGTACTGCGAACAAACGGCAGTTTTTGCGCGCTCGCTCTACGCGGCGCCGAACCGTCTCACCCGCCATCGCCTGGTTCCGCTGGACATCAACCGCGGCGAATGGATGCGCTCGCCCGGCGAAGCGCCCGGCATGCTGGCTTTCGAATGCGCCATGGATGAGCTCGCCGAGCGCGCCGGTCTGGACCCGATCGAACTCAGGATCCGCAACGAACCGGCACAGGATCCCGAGCGCGGCGTGCCGTTCTCCACCCGCAATCTCGTCGCCTGCATGGAGGAAGGCGCCCGCCGTTTCGGCTGGGAGCGGAGAAACCCGACACCGGGCCGAACTCGGGAGGGCCGCAAGCTTATCGGCCACGGCATGGCGGCGGCGATCCGTCCGAACTATATCGGCGCGGCGACGGCGCGGGTTGCGATCGACCGGGACGGTCGGGTGACGGCGCGGCTCGACATGACCGATATTGGGACCGGCACCTATACGATCCTGACCCAGATTGCCGCCGAGAGCCTCGGCCTGCCGATCTCGTCCGTCAAGGTGGAGCTCGGCGACAGCCGCTTCCCGCGTACCGCCGGCTCCGGCGGGTCCTGGGGCGCAGCAAGCGCGGGTTCGGCCTTGTATAATGCGTGCAACGTCCTCAAGGAACGGATCCTGGAGGCGGCGCAGTCGAACGAAGCCTCGCCGTTGCGCGGCGCGAACGCCACCGAGGCAAGCTTTGCCGACGGCGAGGTCAGGGTCGGCCAGCGATCGGCGAGCCTGGCCGATCTTATCCGAGGGATCTCTCCCGACGGGCTCGAAGCCGAAGGCTCCGTAGCCGCGGGCGCCACCACCCAGTCATACAAGACCTATTCGCAGCATTCCTATGGCGCGCATTTCGCAGAGGTCGCTGTCGATTGCGATACCGGTGAAATCCGCATGCGCCGGATGCTGGCTGTGATCGGCGCGGGCCGTATCCTCAACGCCAAGACCGCGCGCTCGCAAATCATCGGCGGCATGACCTGGGGGATCGGTGCAGCGCTGATGGAGCAGACGGTGCTCGACCCGCGCTACGGCCACTTCGTCAATCACGATCTTGCCGAGTATCATGTGCCGGTCAATGGCGATGTCCCCGATATGGAGGTCGCCTTCCTCGAGGAAGACGACGACAAGGCCAACCCGCTTGGCGCAAAGGGTCTCGGCGAGCTCGGCGTGTGCGGTGCGGGGGCTGCTGTCGCCAACGCCGTTTACAACGCGGCCGGCGTGCGAGTGCGTGAATTTCCCATCACCTTGGACAAGGTGCTGCCTGCCTTACCTGTGATCGCCATTTGACGCTCTCCTCCCTCGCCCTCAACGGTGACCAGGTCGAAACGGATCGCTATTTCTGCGCCATCGATGACGACGCCGGTGGTTGACAGCGCTTTCCGGCCCTTCCATACAAACGCCGTCAATGTTCTCAGGGCGGGGTGAAAGTCCCCACCGGCGGTAAGGGTCTCGGCCCAAGCCCGCGAGCGCTTTCCGGTTAGCCGGAGGGGTCAGCAGATCCGGTGTGATTCCGGAGCCGACGGTCACAGTCCGGATGGAAGAGAACGAAATGGAAGACGGTCCGCTTTCGCGGTTCGGACTCCCTATCGTGCGTCCTGATTCTGGTTCGAAACGGAAGGATGGACCCATGAATCAGCATTCCCACAACGACTATGAAACGATCCGCGTTGCCGTCATTCGCGCGCGTTGGCATGCCGATATCGTCGACCAATGCGTTGAAGCATTCGAGGCGGAACTGGCGGTTCTCGGAGAGAAACGCTTTGCCGTCGATGTCTTCGATGTGCCTGGCGCTTATGAGATTCCCCTGCATGCAAAGACGCTTGCCGTGACCGGCCGCTATGCCGCTATCCTCGGCGCCGCGTTCGTCGTCAATGGCGGCATCTACCGGCACGAGTTTGTTGCAAGCGCGGTCATCGACGGCATGATGAATGTGCAATTGTCGACTGGCGTGCCGGTGCTTTCGGCGGTGCTGACGCCGCACAACTACCATGACAGCGCGGACCATCACCGCTTCTTCTTCGAGCATTTCAAGGTCAAGGGCAAAGAGGCGGCCAGTGCCTGCGTGCAACTGCTGGCAGCACGCGAACACATCGCGGCGTGAAACCTCCACCGCCGGGTGGAAATCCCGGTAAGGCGCTGTAGTATCTCACGAAGCAGGAGGATGCCGGTGCAGACCAAGAAGATCATCAATGACGGCAATCGCTCCGTCGACGAGATGCTGGAGGGTATTCTGGCCGCGCATCCGCGCCACCTCAGAAGCGTGGACGGCAGTCCGCGCGCCATTATCGCCCGCGACGGACCGCGCCCAGACAAGGTCGGCCTTGTCATCGGCGGCGGCTCGGGCCATGAGCCGACCTTCCTCGGCTTCGTCGGCAAGGGGCTGGCCGACGCCGCCGCGATCGGCAATGTCTTCGCCTCGCCGCCGCCGGACCCGATCCTCGAATGCGCCAAGGCGGCCAGCGGTGGCGCCGGCGTGCTGTTCATGTACGGCAACTATGCCGGCGACGTGATGAACTTCGACATGGCCGCCGAAATGGCGGCAATGGACGACATCGAGGTGCGTACCGTGCTGACCACCGACGATGTCGCCTCGGCGCCACGCGACCAGAGGCAGAAGCGACGCGGCGTCGCCGGCAATTTCTTCATCTTCAAGGCCGCCGGTGCCGCATGCGACCAGATGCTGTCATTCGATGAATGCGAGCGTATCGCCAGGAAGGCCAACGATCACACCTTCACCATGGGCGTGGCGCTGTCGCCCTGCTCGTTGCCGCAGACCCGCCGGCCCAATTTCGAGATCGGACCGGACGAGATGGAGATCGGCATGGGCATCCATGGCGAGCCAGGCATCGCGCGCGGAAAATTGAAAACCGCCGACGAGATCACAGACGAGATGCTGGACAATATCCTCGACGAGATGGCGCCGGTGCGCGGCGACAAGGTCGCGGTGCTGGTCGATTCGCTCGGCTCGACGCCGCTGATGGAACTCTACATCATGAACCGGCGGGTCAAGCAGAGGCTCGACGAGATCGGCGTTTCCGTCCACGCGACCTGGGTCGGCAATTACTGCACCTCTCTCGAAATGGCCGGCGCCTCGGTGACGCTGATGCATCTCGACGGCGAGTTGCAGGCGATGCTCGACCATCCTTGCGACTGCGCCATGTTCCGCGCCGGCTGAGAAAGCATCATGACCTCGATCGATTCAGTCGGCTTGAAAAGAATGTTCGATGAGATCGCGGCGGTGATCGACGCCGACAAGGACAGGCTCTGCCAACTCGACGGCGTCATCGGCGACGCCGACCATGGCATCGCCATGGCACTAGGCTTCACTGCTGCGCGCGATGCACTAGCGCAACTCGACCTCGCGGCGACCGAGCCGACGGCGCTGCTCAACACTGCGGCGAAATCCTTCCTCAACGCGGTCGGCGCCTCGTCAGGCCCGCTCTATGCGACCGCCTTCATGCGCGGTGCCGCCGCCGTCAAAGGCAAGGCAATTCTGGAGGACGCTGACATCATCGCCATGCTCCGGGCGATGGCGCAAGGCATCCAGGATCGCGGCAAGGCCGAGCTCGGCGAAAAGACCATGGTCGACGCCTGGCTGCCGGCGGCGCAAGCAGCGGGTGCCGCGCAGGAAGCCGGCAAGAGCCTGTCCGAGAGCCTGGAGGCTGCACTTGCAGCGGCCGAACGAGGTGCCGAGGCGACCAAGGACATGATCGCCGCCAAGGGCCGCTCATCGCGGCTCGGCGAGCGCTCGCTCGGGCATATGGACCCCGGCGCCGCATCGGCCGTGACGATCATCAGAGCGATGTGGAACAGTCTGGCTTAACCCCGCTTCGCCGCGTCGAGCCTGTCGATCGCCTGGACATTGCCGGCCGATGGTCCCTTCTCATCGAATTCCGATGCAAGCCATGCATCGACGATCGACTTGGCCAGTTCCGGGCCGATGACGCGGGCGCCCATGGTGATGATCTGGGCGTTGTTGGATTTTGCCGCGCGCTCGGCCGAATAGGTGTCGTGGGTGAGTGCGGCGCGAATGCCGGGCACCTTGTTGGCGGATATGGATACGCCGATGCCGGTGCCGCAAAACAGGATGCCGCGATCGTTTTCGCCGTCCAGGATGGTCTGCGCGAGCTTCTGTGACAGGTCGGCATAGTAGCCCGACTGGCTGAGGTCGCTAACCGTGAGGCCGGGCTTGGTAGCGAGGTGAGCGGCAATGACGTCGAGCAGCGGCTTGCCGGCGCTATCAGCTCCAATGGCAATTTTCATGTTCCGTTTCCTTCCTGTTTGATGATTCAGATCGCCGCCGAGGCGCGCTTGAGGATGTCGACATAGCCGTCCGCCTGCCAGGCCGAGCGGCCGATGAACAAGCCGTCGATGTTGGGCTGGCCGACCAGTTCGGCGGCATTTTGCGGATTGACGCTGCCGCCATAAAGCACCGGCGGCACCATCGGCAGCAGGTCGCGTGCGATTTTCTTGATTAGCGCCTGCTGCCTGTCGGCATAGTCCGAACTGGCCGGCACGCCCTTGTCGCCGATCGCCCAGACGGGCTCATAGGCAAACAGGATCGTCGCCGCCTTCGCCGCGCCTTCGAGAAACTGCAGCGCGCCGTGCACCTGCAAGGCCAGCACCGCAGCGGCCTGCCCGCTGTCGCGTTGAGCCAAGGTCTCGCCGACGCAGATGAGTGGCACGAGACCGTGCTTCACCGCCGCCGCAGTCTTCAGCCCGACAGCCTTGTCGGTCTCGCCGAAATGCTCGCGCCGTTCGCTGTGGCCGAGCTCGACCATGTCGAGCCCGCAGTCTTTCAGCATGACCGGCGAGATCTCGCCGGTCCAGGCGCCGGCGTCGGTCCAATGCATGTTCTGCGCGCCGACCTTGATGCGCGTCGGCGACAGCGCTTTCTTGACCTCGCGGATCGCCGTGAAGGGCGGGATGACGAAAGGCTGGATGCGCTCGTCGAAACCGGGGACGAACTCCGCCAGCGCCTCGGCGAAAGCCATCGCCTCGGCGAGCGTCTTGTTCATTTTCCAGCTGGTGCCGACCCAATAAACCATGCGTGCCCTCCTATTCTGCGATCACTGTCAGCGAAACGCCGGCACCATCCAGCGCGGCGCGCATCTGCGGCTGCGGCTCGCGGCCGGTGAAGACCGTGTCAAAGGCCTTGAGATCTGTCAGGAAGTGCAAGGCAGTGCGGCCGAATTTCCCATGATCGACCAGCAGATATTTGCGCGCTGCTGCGGCCATCATCAGCCGTTTGGTCTGGACCACTTCCTGATCCTGGTGAAAGGCAGAGGCACCATGGATGGCCGATGACGACAGGAACGCGACATCGGCGCGCAATGATTTCAGCGTGTCCTCGGCGAGCAGGCCGAAGAAGCCGTGAAACTTCTTGTTGTATTGGCCGCCGAGCGCAATCAGGTTGATGCCGGCAACGCCCGCCAAATCCTGGATGACAGCCAGATTGTTCGAGATCACCGTCAGCGGACGCAGATCGGCAAGATGCCGAGCAACGCCGCCCGCGGTTGAGCCGTCGTCGATGATCACCGTCTGACCCGGTTCGATCATCGTCACGGCAGCGGCGGCGATGCGCTTCTTCTCGTCGCCGGCCAGCCGCTGGCGGTAGCGGAAATCGCTCTCGAAAAGGCTGCTCGGCTGGATCGAGGCGCCGCCGCGCACCTTGCGCAGGAAGCCGCTTTCCTCGAGCTCGTCGAGGTCGCGGTGGACAGTCATCTTTGACACGCCGAAGCGTGAGGCAAGATCGTCGACACTGGCGGTGCCGATGTCCATCAGAAAATCCATGATGCCTTGCCGACGGCCGTCGCTCTTCATTTCCGCGGCTTCCTCGTGCAATCCGGTTCCGAGATATAACAGCAAACATTGCACAAGCCACCAAATTTTTTGTGATAATGTTATATCTCTATGGGATGTCATGACGCTTCTGGTCGCGTCCTGTAACAAGAATTGCTGCCGGCCGAGCGCCCAGCGGTTGCGGTGCCGCGGAAATCCAGCCAGAAGCATCAGGGGCTCGACGACAACCGAACGGCCCGCAAACACTGGCTCGAAACCGGATACGGGAGACTACTGAGTGGCTCGCATCACACTGAGACAATTGCTCGATCATGCCGCCGAATACGGCTATGGCGTGCCTGCCTTCAACATGAACAATATGGAACAGGGCCTCGCCATCATGGAGGCAGCCGAGGAGACCAAATCGCCGGTTATCCTGCAGGCGAGCCGCGGCGCGCGAGCCTACGCCAACGATGTGGTGCTGGCCAAGCTGATCGACGCGCTGGTCGAAATCCATCCCGATATCCCGGTCTGCATGCATCTCGACCATGGCAACAACGAAGCGACCTGCGTCACCGCGATCCAGCACGGCTTCACCTCCGTGATGATGGACGGATCGCTGAGGGAAGACGGCAAGACGCCGGCCGACTACGCCTATAATTCCGGCATCACCCGCCGCGTCGTCGACATGGCGCATTGGGGCGGCGTCTCGGTGGAAGGCGAGATCGGCGTCCTTGGATCGCTTGAGATGGGCGGCGGCGAGCAGGAAGACGGCCATGGCGTCGAGGGCGTCATCAGCCACGACCAGCTGCTGACCGACCCCGTGCAGGCCGAACAATTCGTGCGCGACACCCGTGTCGATGCGCTGGCCGTCGCCATGGGCACCAGCCACGGCGCCTACAAGTTCAGCCGCAAGCCGGACGGCGCTGTGCTGGCCATGAACGTCATCGAGGAAATCCACCGCCGTCTGCCGAGCATGCATCTCGTCATGCACGGCTCGTCCTCGGTGCCAGAGGAGTTGCAGGAGATCATCAACAAATATGGCGGCCAGATGAAGCCGACATGGGGCGTGCCGGTCGAAGAGATCCAGCGCGGCATCAAGCACGGGGTGCGCAAGATCAATATCGATACCGACAACCGCATGGCGCTGACCGGCGCAATCCGCAAGGTGCTGACCGAGAACCCGAGCGAATTCGATCCGCGCAAATATCTGACGCCGGCAATGGCCGCGATGCGGAAGCTGTGCAAGGAGCGCTTCGAGCAGTTCGGCACCGCCGGCAACGCACCGAAGATCAAGCCGCTGCCGCTGTCGGAAATGGCCAAGCGCTACAAGTCCGGAAGCCTCGATCCGAAATTTGGCTGACGTATTCCGGTTCTGAGCAGGAGCTGCCTCAGCTCCTGCTCATCCGATCATGCTCGCGGCAAGAGATCGGCCCTGCCGGTCTCGATAAATGGTGCCCAGTAGTCGACCGACTCGCGGATCATGGCGATGACCTCGTGGTCGACGGGCTCGCGCTCGCGGAACGACAATTCCAGGCAGATCTCGTTGTCGACGCCGCCTCCGCGACGCACTGTCTGAAGGAGCTTTTCCGGCGTGATACGGCCGTCGTTGTTGTAGGTCGCAGTGAACGGCCAATGGCCGCCCTTGTTCATCGACGACTGCTTGACGTGGATGATCGGCGATTGCCTGGGAAAGGCTTCGGCCCAGGCATAAGGGTCGGTGTCCGCCGGATTGCTCGAGGTCACGTCGCCATGGTCGATGTCGACCATCATCTTGAGCGGGAGGGCCATGCCGGCCGCTTCGATCTCGCGCTGCAGTGCCCGGCAGCTTTCGATCGTATGGCCGAATTCGCGGCCGACCGACATCGGCTCCCAGAACAGGTAGGTCAAGCCGGCTGCTTTGGCATGCTCGGCGACCTCGCGCCAGCATTCCAGCGCGATGTCGAAAAGCCGCGCGCGACGTTCAGGATTGTCGTAATCCCGGTGGGTGAAGATCGCGAATTGCGTGCCCATGCCCGCGGCGCCGAGCTCGGCCGAAACTTCTGAAAAGGTCTTGAACCAGTCGACGTAGTAGCGCCGCACGTCGGCATCGGGATGGCCGAAATGATTGAGCCGGCCGTAAGGGCCGGTCATCGCGGAGGTCACGCGCACACCGGTGCGGTTGAGCGCGGAGCGGAACAGGCGGACGAATTTGGCGATCGTCGCCGCCGGCCAGCCGGGATTGACGAATTCATGGGTGAGTTGGACGTCCCTGATACCGATCTGATAGGCGATCGCGTCGATCAGGTCGTCCGGCTCCGCAAAGCGGTTGACCAGCGGATTGGTGTTGAGCGAAAGCGTAAAGGCCATCAGCCGGCCTTTGCCAGCCGGCTCGAGCACCAGTCCTCGAAGGCGGTTCTTTCCGCGGCGGACAGATGCAGGCCGTGCTTGGTGCGCCTTTCGAGAATATCGGCGGCGGTCTCGGCCCATTCATGCTCGAACAGGTAATTGGCTTCGCGCTCGAAAAAATCCTTGCCGAAGCGCCGGCCCAGTTCGGCGAGCGAGGTGGCCGCGCCGACCAGATCGCGCGTCCTTGTGCCGTAGAGCCTGCCGTAATGCTTGACCAGCGAGGCCGGCATCCAGGGAAATTCATGGCCGAGGTCGCCCAGAAACTGCTCGAAATCGGCATTGGCGATATCGCCGCCCGGCAGGTGCCCTTTCGAGGTCCACGGCTTGCCCATTTTCGGAAAGAACGGGGCGATACGGTCGAGCGCGTGCTCGGCCAATTTGCGGAAGGTGGTGATCTTGCCGCCGAAGACCGAAAGCAGCGGCGCCTGCCCAGCCGGTGCGTCGAGTTCGAATATGTAATCGCGGGTCACCGCGCTCGGATTGTCGGCATTGTCGTCATAGAGCGGCCTGACGCCGGAAAACGAGTAGACGACGTCGCTTCGTGCGAGCTGGCGCTTGAAGTAGCGATTGACTGCCTTGATCAGGTAATCGATCTCGCTCGCATCGGCGGTCACGTCCTCCGGCCGCCCTTCATAGGGAATGTCAGTGGTGCCGATCAGCGCCAGATCGTTCTGATAGGGATTGATGAAGATCACCCGCTTGTCGCTGTTCTGAACGAGATAGGCCTGCCGCCCTTCCCAGAATTTCGGCACAACGATGTGGCTGCCCTTGACCAGGCGCACGTTGCGCCTGGAATTCTGGCCGGCGACGCGGTTGATGACGTCGTTGACCCAGGGTCCGGCGGCGTTGATCAGCGCCCGTGCCCGGACTGTGGTCCTGACGCCGGTTCGACCGTCGCGCATCTCCACCGACCACAGGCCGTTTTCGCGACGGGCGGCTGTGCAGGCGGTGCGGGTGAATATCCTAGCTCCGCGCTCAGCGGCGTCGAGCGCGTCGATGACGACCAGGCGAGCGTCATCGACCCAACAGTCAGAATATTCGAAGCCGCGCTTGAAGGCGTCCTTGATCGGCGCGCCTTCGGGCGCGGTGCGCAGGTCGAGCGTACGCGTGGCCGGCAGCCGCTTGCGGCCGCCAAGATGGTCGTAGAGGAACAGGCCGAGCCGGACCAGCCAGGCCGGCCGGTCATCGGGGCTGTGTGGCAGCACGAAGCGCATCGGCCAGATGATGTGCGGCGCGGATTCGAGCAGCACCTCGCGTTCGATCAGCGCCTCCCGCACCAAGCGGAACTCGTAATATTCGAGATAGCGCAAACCGCCATGAACGAGCTTTCCCGATCGCGAACTGGTGCCCTCGGCGAGATCGTCTTTTTCGCAAAGAATGACCGACAGCCCCCGGCCTGCCGCATCGCGCGCGATACCGGCGCCATTGACGCCGCCGCCGATGACGAAGAGGTCGACGATTTCGGTTTCACCGCTCATCTCGCTCTATGCCCTGTCGTCAGCACGGGTTGACCGGAGGCAGGCCGGCGATGAAGCGGCGCACTTCCTCCGCCGCCTGCTCGGCCGCGTAGGTCACGGTGCGTACCGACGCGCCGGCGATATGCGGCGTCAGTGTCACGTTCGGCAGCTGCAGCAAGGGCCAGTCGGCAGGCACCGGCTCGACGGCGAACGTCTCCAGCATAGCACTGCCGATGTGTCCCGAGACGAGCGCCTCGTAGAGCGCATCGTAGTCGACCAGCGGTCCGCGCGCGGTATTGACGAAGATTACGCCGGGTTTCATCCGGGCGATGGCGTTCTTGCCGATCAGGCCGCGCGTCTCCTCGGTGACCCGGGAATGCAGCGTGACCACATCGGAGCGCGACAGCAGATCGTCCAGCGCAACCAGTTCGACGCCGGCATTGCGGTCCTCGGCGCTCAATTGCACATAGGGATCGCAAACCAGGATGCGGCAGCCGAAGGCGCGCAGCAGGCGAACCAGCCTGGTGCCGATATTGCCGTAGCCGATGACGCCGACGGTCATTTCGTTGAGCTCGCGGCCGGTGCGATCGGCGCGGTAGAGATCGCCGCGCCATTCGCCCTTGCGCAAGGCTTCGTGACCGACGCGGATCAGCCGCGTTTCAGCGAGAATGGCGCCGATGGTGAACTCGGCCACGGCGCTGGCGTTGCGGCCGGGCACATTGACCACGGTGATGCCGTGGGCCTTGGCGGCGGCCATGTCGATGTTGATCGGTCCGCCGCGCGAGACCGCAACCAGCTTGAGCGTGGGCAGGCGCTGCATCATGCTTTCGGAGAGCGGCGCAAGCTGGGTGACGAAGATTTCGGCGTCGCCGATGAAATCCACCACCTCGTCGGGATCGCCGAAATACTCCTTGACCTTGTCCAGACCAAGCGCGGCATTGCCGAATTGCATCGGCTCGTCGGGCCAAGCGGTCTCAATGCTGCGGATGTCGAGATTGTCGCCGCAGGCCGCCTCGATTTTCTCGCGAAACACTTCCGGAAGCATGAAGCGGTCGCCGATGATCGCAATTTTCTTGGGCATGCTCTTCTCAATTCACGTCGGTTTGCCTGGACGCGGCCATCGAGCGCCAGACCGGCCGCAGCGCCTCATGCGCCAATGTGTAGGACGGAGCCATCGCCTCATAGGCAGCGGCAAGTTTCCGATCGCTGGGTTCGGCCGTACGGAGCAAAGGCGTGACCCATTCGCTGACGCAATCGTCCATCGATGCGTATTGGCCGACGCAGACCGCAGCAATCATTGCGGCGCCCGCAGCACCGGCCTCCTCGCGCTCGCTGGTGCGAATGTCGGCTCCGACCGCAGCACCCAGGATCTTGCGCAGAGCCGGGCTCCTGGCCGCTCCGCCGGTCAGGCGGATTTCCTTGGGCAGTGGCCCCATGGCGGCGTAGCAATCGCGTGCCGCGAAAGCCAGCCCCTCGAACACCGCACGAACCATGTCGGCATAGCCGTGCCTGGACGAAATGCCGACGAAGCCGGCCCTGGCATTGGCATCGACGAACGGGCCGCGCTCGCCCGCCTCCGAGACATACGGCTGGTAGAGCAGCGAGCCTGGCTCGGACGACGATATCCACTGGTCGACCAGTGCGATCATCTCGCCATTGGTCCGCGTGATGCCTTGCGAGGCGAGAATGCCGGAGGCGAGGCCAAGGACCCAGTCGATGTTGAGCGTTGCCGCCATGTTCGACTGCATCTGCGCAAAGACGCCCGGTGCCGGCATCGTCATCGTGTAGCCGGTTGCAGCCTCGTTGAGCAGCACCTCGTCCGGTGTTTCGGCAAGCCGCATATGCATGCCGGTGGAACCGATGATCGAGCATCCCGGCTTGCGCTCGCGATCGAACAGGCCGGCGCCAAGCGCCGTGCAGGCGACATCGACATAGGCCAGAACGACCGGTGTGCCGGCGAGCAGGCCGGTCGCATCGGCTGCTGCCACCGACAGCGAGGTGCTTTGCCTGGTGCCATCGACGATGGGCGGCAACAGATGCCGGAGATCGGTGACGCCGAGTACCTCGAGCACATCATCGCAATAGCCGCGCGTGCGGAAGTCGCCGAAGGTGAAGGTGCCCTCGGACGGGTCGGTGGCGCGGTGGCCGGTCAACTTGAAATAGAGCCAGTCCTTGCAGTGGAACGCCGTCGCTGCATTGGCAAGCATCGCGGGCATGTGGCGCTTCATGAACACGAACTGCGATCCCTGCTGGCAGGCAGCGAGCCCGCTGCCGGTCTTTTCGAAGCGCAGCCGGTCCTCCGGCCGCGCGCGGATCTCCTCGACGACCGCGGCAGCGCGCGCGTCGAGCCACAGCCAGCCCTTGGCAACCGGCTCGCCATCCTTGTCGATCAGCCAGGTACCGTCGCCCTGCCCGGTCACGGCGATGGCAATGGTCCGGCTGGCGAGATCCGGCACCTTGTCGGCAAGCTCGCGCAAGGTCATCGCGGTATCGGCCCAGGTGCGTGTCAGGTCCTGCTCGGCGCCGCCGCCCGGCAGTGTCTCGTATTTATTGGGCAGCGCGGCGGACGCGATCTGCCTGCCCGCCGTGTCAAAGGCGACGGATTTTATGACAGACGTGCCGGCGTCGATGCCGATCAGCACATCCTGCATCAAGCAAGCTCCGTGCCGTGCGAAATGGCATTGCCGCTCGCCTGATCGAAGACGTGAAGGTTTTTCGGATCGATGCTGATCTTGATCGGCGCGCCAAGCTCCAAGCGGGTTCGGTCATGTTCGACCAGGACCAGCGAACCGCCGGCGAAATCGGCGGCGATATGGGTCTGGTCGCCGAGCCATTGATTGGCCGAAACCGTCGCCGGCACACCATCCTTCGAGCGGCGGACCGCATAGGGCCTGACGCCGATGACGACGCGCTGCCGGTTGAGCAATTCGTCGCGAACCGGGCCGCTGAACGCATCCTTGTCGTAGTCGAGCGAAAGCCCGTCGGGCAGCTTGAGACTGATCTTGTCGGCAGCCGTGCCGACATAGGCCTCGAAGACATTCATCGGCGGCTCGCCAACGAAGGTGCCGGTGAACAGGTTTGCCGGTCGCTCCTTGAGCCTGTCAGGCGTATCGAACTGCTGCAGCACGCCGCCCTCCATGACAGCGATGCGATCGGCCAGCGCATTGGCCTCGGTCTGGTCGTGGGTGACCAGAATCGCGGTCAGGCCACGCTCCTTGATGAAATGCTTGATGCGGCCGCGCAGCACGGCGCGAAGCTGCGGCTCAAGCTGGCCCATCGGCTCGTCCAGCAGATGCAGGTCGGCCTCGCGGATCAGCGCCCGGCCGAGGCTGGCGCGCTGCTGCTGGCCGCCGGAGATCGAGCTCGGATAGCGCTCGAGAATGTCCTCGATCTCGAGCAGCTTGGCGATGTTGGCAACCTTTGCATCGACCGCACTCTTCGCCAGCCTGGCGGCCTTGAGCGCGAAGGCCATGTTCTCGCGCACGGTCAGCGGCGGGTAGAGCGAATAACCCTCGAAAGCCATTGCGACGTTGCGCCTGACCGGCGGCAACGTGTGCACCTTGCGGCCGGCAACCGAGATGCTACCGCGCGAGACCTCTTCGAAGCCTGCGATCATACGCAATGTCGAGGTCTTGCCGCAGCCGGACGAGCCGAGCAGCGCCACGATCTCGCCCTTGGCGATTTCCATCGTCAGGTTCTTGACGGCATGTACGCCACGGTCGATCGGACCGTAGAATTTGTCGACGCCCGAAATGGTGATTGCGGTCGGGCTCATGCCGCTTCTCCGCTGCGCAAATTGACGACGTTTTTCGAGCCGATGCGCTCGCCGCTTGTGCGATCGAACAAAAGGGCGCTTTTACTGTCGACGGCAATGTAGACCTTGCCCTCGGATTGGCCCGGTGTCCCGGAAGGACGCGAAACCAGAATTTCACGGCCGCGCACGGTGCGCACCAGCGTGACGATCTTCTCGTTGAGCGGCGTCTCGGCCTCGACCGTCACCGGGATGGCGCCGAGCGTGCGTTCATCGACAAACGCCAGCGCCTCCGGCCGCAAACCGATCACGCAGTCACGGCCGACCGCCGCCTCATGAGCGCCGGCAAGATGGACCTGGACGTTGGACAGGCCGACATAGATGCCCTTGGCGTCCCGCGCCGGCTTGACGTCCAGAAGGTTGATGGTCGGGTCGCCGAACAGCCGGGCAATCTCGACATTGGCCGGCTCGCGATAGATCTGCTCGGGCGTGCCGAGCTGTTTGACGACGCCCTGCGACATCACCGCGATGCGGTCGCCGAGCGCCATCGCTTCCTTGTAGTCCTGGGTGACGTAGATGACGGTCGCGCCGCGATCCGCCAGCAGTCTTGGCAATTCCAGCCGCATTTCGAAGCGCAATTTGGCATCGACGTTGCGCAAGGGATCATCGAGCAGCAGCAGCGGCGGCGAGCCGACCAGGGCGCGGGCAAGCGCGGTGCGTTGCTTCTGGCCATTGGACAGCGCCCGCGGCTTGTGGCTGAGCACATGGCCGATTTTCAACAGCTTGGCGACGCTCTCGACGCCGGTCTTTATCGTGCCTTGCGATGAGTGCTTCGCCTGCAGCGGCGTCGCAATGTTATCGAACGCCGTCATATGCGGGAACAGCGCGAAGTTCTGAAATGCCATGCCGACGCCGCGGAACTCGGCGTCGAGATCGGTCATGTCCTCGCCGCCGATGAGTATCTTTCCCTCGTCGGGGTCGATGACGCCGGCCACCAGCCGCAGCAGCACGGTCTTGCCGGCGCCGGACGGCCCGAACAGGACCAGCGTTTCGCCGTCGGCGACGGTCAGCGACAGATTGTCGAGAACAGTCTGGCTTTTATAGCGCTTGACGATGTTTCGCAGTTCGAGGCTTGCCATCGGACTATCCTTTCACCGCGCCAAGCGACAGGCCTTCGACGAGATAGCGTTGCGCATAGAGCGCGAGCGCCAGCGTTGGCGTGATCGACAGCACGATCGCCGCCGAGATCTGGCCATACTGGATGCCCGAGGAGGTGATGAAGGCGAGCGCGCCGACCGTCACCGGCTGCTTGTCGGCCGAGGCGAGCACCAGCGCAAAAACGAAATTGTTCCAGGCAAAGATGAAGGCGAGCAGACCGGCAGCGGCAATGCCTGGGCCGGCGAGCGGCAGCGCGATCTTGCGGAAGGTGGCAAACCAGGAATGTCCGGCAATGCGGTAGGCGTATTCGATGTCGGCGGGAATGTCCTCGAAATAGCCGCGCACAATCCACAGGATCAACGGCAGGCAGATCAACTGATAGACCCAGATCAGCCCGATATAGGTGTTGGCCAGCCCGAGCTTCTGGAAATAGAGGGTGAGCGGCAGGAGCACCAGCAGCGCCGGCGCAAACCGGAACGACAGCAGCGTAAAGGCAATGTCCTCCGAGCCGCGGAATTTGTGCCGCGCAAAGGCGTAGGCCGCCGGAACGCCGAGCAGCAACGCGACGGCAACCGAGGTGACCGACAGGAAGACGGAATTCCAGAGGTTGCGCATGAAGGCGATGTCGAGCGTGCCGGCCGCCGTCATCAGCTTGCCGGTGATCAAGGCAGTGTAGTTGGCGAGCGTCGGCTCGAAGACAAGCTGCGGCGGAATCCGCAGGATTGTCTCATTGGTCTGGAACGACATCATCAGGATCCAGACGATCGGGAACATGAAGAAGATCACGACCAGCGCCAGGGCAATGCCGCGCAGGATGCGTTCGAGAAGCGAGGTGTGTTCCACGCCAGCCTCCTATGCCTGGCCGCGGGCGCGTTCGCGCAGTCGCAGCCAGTTCTTGATGAAAATGTTCGAGAGGAAATAGGTGATCGCCCACAGGATGATCATCAGTGCCGCCGAGCGGCCGACATTGGTCGACTGGAAGAAATTGAGATAGGCCTCGACCTGGAACACGGTCAGCGTGTCGCCCGGACCGCCCTGCGTCATGGCGTAGATGATGTCGAACTGCTGGATGGAATCAAGCAGGCGGAACAGGGTCGCCGTCAGGATGTAGGGGGTCAGCATCGGCAGTGTGATGCGGAAGAAGACGAAGCTGCGTGGCACGCCGTCGAGTGCTGCCGCCTCGAAGGGCTGCGTCGGCAGGCTGCGCAGGCCTGCAAGCAGCAGGATCATGATGAAGGGGGTGTAGACCCAAATGTCGACGAGCACGACGGTGAGCAGCGCCGTCGACGGAGACGAGGCCCAGCGGAAATCCTGCAACCCGATCAGGCTGGCGAGATAGCTGAGCACGCCGAAACCGGGATTGGTCATCAGCTTCCACATCAGCGCGGCGAGCGCCGGCGCCGTCATCAGCGGCATCAGCAGCATGATCGAGATGAAGTTGTTCAGCGTCGAGCGCTTTTGCAGCAGCATGGCGATGCCGAGACCGAGAAGCAGTTCAAGCACAACGGTGATGCCGGCGTAGAGCAGCGAGATCTCCAGCGTGTTCCAGAACTTCGGGTCGGTGAAGAAGGAGATATAGTTGTCGCCCCAGTTGAACTGCCGCGCCCAGGGTTGGCTCAACCGGTAGCGCTGGAACGAATAGACCACCGACGTCAGGAACGGGATCAGGATGCCGATGCAGACCAGCAGAGCCGGCAGGCTGAGGAGATAGGGCAGCACCCGCTTGCTGATCCTGAAGCCCGACGGCCTGTTTCTTTGTATTGTCGCCGCAGTCATCGGCTGCTCCGTCATCCTGTTGCTTCGCCGTCCCGGCCGCCCAAGGGAGCAAGGCGGCCGGTCGGGCGAGCAGGCGGCACCTTTCGGGACCGCGTCGCAAACGTATCACATCTCAAAGGCTGGCCCGCGGACGGGCCAGCCTTGGCCGCGGGTTAGCCGAGCCCGGCTTCCTTGAGCTGGCTGTTGATGCTCTCGGCCAGCTTGTCGAGACCCTCGTCGACCGGCACTTCCTTGGCCACCATCTTCTGCAGCGTCGCCGCCCATTCGGTGGTGAGATCGAAGAACAGCGGCTGCGGGGTGAACTTGATGCTGGCGCCCGGCGCCGAGACGTCGAACATCTCGACATAACCCGGATAGCTCTTGTTCAGCTTCTCGCGGAACATCTCGTCGTTCCAGACCGACTGACGAACCGGATTGACGAAGTCCATCTTGGTCGCACCGAACAATGCATGCTCGGGTCCGGATGCCCATTGCATGAAGTACCAGGTGGCGTCCTTGTCCTTGGAGAAGTTGGACATCGACAGCGACCAGATCCAGATATTGGGCGTCGGCGCCTTGGCGGCAGGATTGGCCTTGAATGCCGAAAAGGCGAGCTTGCCGGCCATCTTGTTGTCGCCGCCATTCATGAAGTAGCCAAGGATGTCGGCGTCGTAAATCATCGCCGAAGCACCTGCACCGAGATCGGTGCCGACCTGATACCAGGTGTAGGTCGACCAGTCCTTCGGGCCGCTCTCCTGGATCATCTGGACCCACTGCTTGTGGAAAGCCTTGGATTCGGCGGTGCTCATCGCGGCCGACAGCTTGCCGTCAGCCGAGACGTTCAGGTCCTTCTGGTCGAAATTGGCGTAAGCCGACAGGAATCCCGGGTGGATCGTCGCCCAGGAGCGCGAGCCGCGCACGCCGATGCCGTAGACGCCGCCACCGACGTCCTTGGTGAGCTTCGCCGCCGTAGCGACCATCTCATCCATATTGCCGGGAACGCTGACGCCGACCTTGTCGAACATGCCCTTGTTGTAGGTGATGTTGTTCTGCTCGAAGCCCCACGGAATGCACCACTGCTTGGCGTCTTCCGAACCGAGCACTCCGCCCGGCTGGCCGTTCCAGGCGCAGGACTTTCTGACGCCGGGCAGGAAGTCGTCCCAGGCATATTTCGGGTTGGTCTTGGCCGAATCCTTGATCCATTCGTTGAGGTCGGTGATCCAGCCGGCCGGACCGTAGGTCCAGGTCATGTAGGCGCCGGTCATGAAGGCATCGTATTCGGGCGAGCTGGCCGACAGCGCGGCGGTAACCTTGTCGAAATAGACGTCTTCGGGGAACACGTCATAGACGACTTCCATGCCGGTCAGCTTCTTGAAATTGTCGAGGTTGGCAATCATCGCATCGGCGTAAGGATGCTTGTTGAGCAGCAGCTTGATGGTTTTGCCCTTATGCGCCTGCCAGTCGAAATCAGCCGCCAGGGCGCGGGTCTGCCCGAAATTGAGCAGTGTGCCGGCGGTGCTGGCGGCAAGGCCCATTGCACCGAGGCCCTTGATCAGCCCACGGCGGTCGACTTGTCCACGCAGGAATGCGTCGATGAGGTCTTTCTCTTTCTCATGCATTTCTCTTCTCCTCCACAGGGTAGTTTCAACGAAATGGTTGCCGGCTACCCGACCGGCGTCTGTTCCACGAGCGATCGCGCCGTCCGCTCGTCGGTTATCAAGCCTTTGAGATAACGGCCCTCCAGCACTGACTTGATGGCGCGAACCTTCACCTTGCCGCCGGCGACGGCGACAATCCTGCGGTTGCTGATGTCTTCGCGCGCCAGTGCCAGCGCCCGGTCGGAAAGCGTCGTCGCAACGGCCTTTCCGGCATCGTCGAAGAAATGGCCGAGCAGTTCGCCGACACCGCCGTTGCGGCGGATCTCCTCCATCTCGCCCTTCTCGATCATACCGGTGGCGACAAGCGAGGCCTCACGTTCGGCGGTGCCGATGCCGGCGATGAGCAGGTCGGCGGACTTGGCGAGGTCGAAGACATCGCTGACGCCTTTCTGCCCGAGCAACACCGTTCGATCCTCGACCGTGTTGGCGAACATCGGTACGGGCATCACATAGGCCTCCGCACCAGTCCGCTCGGCGACGCGGTGGATGACGTCATGCGGATTGGCCGAGAACTTGCGCGTCAGGCCGCCAAGCAGCGAGACGAAACGGATCCTGCCGGCCGATATGCGCGGCAGATATTCCACGCAGGCGGCAAGCGTGCGGCCGTGGCCGACGCCGATCAGCGCCTCTTCGCCGCGTTCGATCTCGCGCTTGAGAAACTGCGCGCCAGCAATGCCGAGCGCCTTGAGCGGCAGGTCTTCGGCATCGAAGTCCGGCACCACCTCGCAGTAGTCGAGGCCGTACCGGCCGGACAACTCATCCTCAAGCTCCACGCATTCTGAGACTTCGCCGTCGATGTAGACTTTGACCAGGCCTTCCTGATTGGCCTTGGTGATCAGGCGATGCGCCTTGAGACTGGTCAGGCCAAGCCGTTTGGCGACCTCCGACTGGGTCAGGCCGCCGGCATAGTGAAGCCAGGCGGCACGGGCTGCCATGCCGGTCTCATCGTCGCGCAGCAGGCCGTTGCCAAAACCAACCATTTCCGCCCTTTGATATTTTTATCAGTTGCTGCAAAATTTTTCACAAGGCGTCGCCCGAGTCAAGCAACCGCTGCGTTTAAATCTCCGGCCAGGAGCTTGCCGGCCGGGGCCGAATAGGGCCGCGCTAACCAACGGGCAAGAAATAACACCGACCGCGCGCCATTTAAAACGTTTGCAATTTCGCTTGAAGTGATTACAAACGTTTCAAAACTTCGTTCGGGAGGAACGATGCCGGCCCGCGTTACCACCCTCAAGGAACTTGCTGCGCAGCTCGGCCTGTCGATTACCACCGTTTCGCGCGCCCTTGCCGGTCACGAGCAAATTGCCTTGAAAACGCGCCAACGTGTCGCCGAGGCTGCGCATCAGGCCGGCTATGTGCCGAACACCGCAGCCCGCACGCTGGTCTCCGGCCGCAGCGGCTTTGTCGGCATGGTGCTTCCGATCCGCGGCCCCAATCTGGTCGATTCCTTCCTCGGCGAATTCGTCACCGGGCTCGGCGAAGGGTTGGTTTCGCACGGCTCCGACCTGATCCTGGCCGCAGCGGCGCAGGGCCAGTCGGAACTTTCCGTGCTTCGCCATGTCGTCGAATCCGGACGCGCCGATGGGGTCGTCGTCACCCGCATCGCCGAGGTCGACGAGCGGCTTGCCTATCTGCGTCACCGCAATTTCCCGTTCGTCGCGCATGGCCGGCTGCTCGACGGCGACTTTGCCTACCATTGGCTCGATACCGATGGCGCGCACGCATTCGGCGAGGCCTTCGACATGCTCTACGATCTCGGACACCGCCATTTCGGCCTGGTGACGATTTCCGAGCCGATGACATTTCGCCATCTCAGACAGGACGGGCTCGCCGCCGCGATCGCCCGCCGGGGGGGTCCCGCCGTCACGCGCGATGTGGCGACGGCGCCGCGTTTCGATCGCGGTGCCCGCATCCAGGCAATCAACCGGCTTCTGCACGCCACCGAGCGGCCGACGGCGATTGTCGCGCTGTTCGACGAGCTGGCGCTGACTGTGATGGAAGAGGCGGGGCGCGCCGGACTTGCCATTCCTCGCGACCTTTCGGTGATCGGCTTCGACAACATAGCCGCCTCCGCCTATGCGCCGCCGGGGCTGACCACTTTCGACGCCTCGATCCGCCTGTGCGCGCGCGAGATCGGCGAGATGCTGCTGACCGTCATCGGCGACAGGCCGGACTCGCCACTGACGCGGCTGGTCCGGCCGACACTTGTCTCGCGGGCAAGCCATGGCCCGGCACCCACAGGACGGAACTGACGCCTTAGCGGCGCACAACCAGGGAGGAAGACGACGATGAATGCGTTGAGGACATTGGCAGGTGCGGTGCTGGCGTTGTCGCTTGCTGCCGGCGCAGCACAAGCCCAGCAGGTGTTGTTCTGGTCGACACAGGCGCGACCAGTGGAAGAGACACAGAAGATGCGCAGCGAAGTGCTGAAGGGGTTTGACGGCCAGGTCGACTATCAGGTCGCCGAGGACGGGCCCTGGCTCACCCGCCTTCAGGCCGAACTGCAGGCCGGCTCCGGCACCATAGGCGTGCTCGGCGGCCTGCACGGAGACTTCTCCACCGTCGGCGCGAACCTTGTCGATCTCTCTGGCGTCGATCTCGGTGGCGTCAAGGTCAACGAGACCTACAAGAAGCTCGGCATGCTCGGCACCGGCGAGCAGAAGTACCTGCCATGGATGCAGGCCACCTTCCTGATGGCGGCCAACAAACAGGCGCTGCAATATCTGCCGGCCGGCACCGATCTCAACACCATCACTTATGACCAACTGATCGAGTGGGCGAAAAACATCGCTGAAAAGACCGGTTCGCCCAAATTCGGTTTTCCGGCCGGCCCGAAAGGGCTGAAGCACCGTTTCTTCGAGGGTTTTCTCCTTCCATCGTATACCGGCTCGATGGTGACGAAGTTCCGCTCGGCGGAGGCCGAGACGGCGTGGAATAAGTTCAAGGAATTGTGGCAATACACCAACCCGAATTCGACCAACTATGCCTTCATGCAGGAGCCGCTGCTGACCGGCGAAGTCTGGGTGGCATTCGATCACGTGGCGCGCCTCGCCGACGCCTTCAACCAGAAACCCGACGAGTTTGTCGCCTTCCCGGCGCCGGCTGGCCCGGCAGGCCGCGGCTACATGCCGGTGGTGGCCGGTGTCGCTATCCCGAAGACCTCGCCTGACATGGACAAGGCCAAGGCGCTGGTTGCCTATATGCTGAAACCGGAAACCCAGATCGCGACGCTGAAGGCGACAAACTTCTTTCCCATCGTCGACGTCAAGCTGCCCGACGACATGCCGGCCTCGGTGAAGGCCTTCAGCCCAGTGATCGCCACCATGACCGGAGCTCCCGATGCGTTGCCGGCGCTGCTGCCGATGGGACTTGGCGGCCTCGGCGGCAAGTTCAACCAGGTCTACACCGACAGCTTCGAGCGCATCGTGCTCGGCGGCGAGGATGTGCACGGCGTGCTCGACGAACAGGCGACGGCGCTGAAGGCGATCATCGATCAGGCGAAGGCGCCATGCTGGGCGCCCGACAAGCCCTCGCAAGGCGCCTGCCCGGTCGATTAAGAATCCTCCCGGGCGTCCGGATTTCCAGCGCGCCGGGCGCCCACCCCTTTTGAAGCTTCGAATAGAGAGCGCTCCATGCACAGCAAGGCCCTGCCCTATCTGCTGCTGACGCCGGCGACGCTGTTCCTCTGTGTCTTTTTCCTCTACCCGTTCGTGTTGGTCGCCTTCGAGGCGTTCACCCGCGACGGCGGCTTTACGCTCGACAATTTCCGCACCATGGCGGGCAGCTGGAAGTTTCCGGTCACTGTCCGCAATACGCTGCTGCTGAGCGCCATCGTCGTGCCGATCCAACTGGTGATGGCGCTGCTGATGGCAACGGTGGTGTCGCGGCTTGAAACCGGGCGCAGCGCTGCGCTTTACATCTTCGCTATTCCGCTCGGCATCTCCGATCTCGCCGCCGGGCTGATCTGGCTCGCCATCTTCGACCAGTCCGGCTTCCTGAACACCTTGCTCTCCAATCTCGGCGTCATCGACAGGCCGGTCATGTTCCTCGGCTACCAGAGCAAGCTGACGATCTTCATCGCCGTGGCGCTGGCCGAGATCTGGCGCGCGACCGCCATCATGATGGTCATTCTGGTCGCCGGCATGGGGCTGATCCCCCGGGAATACTACGAGGCGGCGGAGGTTTTTGGCGCTAGCCCGTGGAAGCGCTTCATCAAGATCACGCTGCCTCTGCTGCGCCCAAGCCTGCAGACGGCGATCATCCTGCGCGTCATCCTTGCCTTTGAGGTCTTTGCCGTGGTTGCAGCACTCGGCGGCACCAATCTGCCGGTGCTGATGGGCGAGACCTACAATTGGCAGTTCACGCTGCAGGACCACAATGTCGCCGCCGCCATGGCGCTGTTCATCCTCGCCATCTCGATCGGCTTCACGCTGTTCTTCCTGCGGGTGCTGCGTGTGCCGAAGGAGACTCGCATATGAGCACTGTCGCGGAGATCTCGATTGCCGCGCCTGAGGCCCGCAAAGCCGGCAACTGGTTGCTGGTCGCAACGGTCATCCTGCTTTGCGTCTGGGTGCTGCTGCCGATCTATCTGTTGATCGTCAACGCGCTGTCGTCGCCGGAAGAGGTGACCGCCTTTCCCAAGCGCTTCTTCCCGTCATTCGATTTCGGCAGCCTTTCTTTCTTCATCAATTTCGCCGGCGTCGCCAAGGCGCTGTGGAACTCCGTTCTCGTCGCCACGCTGACGATGCTCCTCTCGATCGGCTTCGGCGCACCCGCGGGCTACGCGCTGTCGCGCTTCGAATTCCCGGGCAAGGAAACGTTCCGTTTCCTTGTGCTGATGACCCGCGCCTTCCCGCTGCCGCTGCTGGCGCTGCCGCTGGCGGTGATGTTCATCCGCACGGGCCTCGACGACACCGCGATCGGGCTGGCGCTGGTCCACACCACGCTGGCGCTGCCGTTTGCGGTGCTGATCACCTTCTCGCTGTTCTCCGGCATTCCCGTCGAGCTGGAGGAGGCGGCCTGGACGCTCGGCTGCACGAGATTGCAGGCATTCCGAAAAGTCATTCTGCCGCTGGCGCTGCCGGGCATCGCGGCGTCGGCGGTGTTTGCCTTCACCATCTCCTGGAACGAGGTGTTTGCTGCCGCAGTGCTCACCATAGAGAACCGGACGCTGACCGCCTTCCTGTTGCAGAGCCTCGGCGAATCGCCGCTCTACCTCAAATTTGCCGGTGGCGCGGCACTGGTCATTCCGGCGCTGATCTTCATCTTCGCCGTTCGCAAATATCTGTTCGCCATGTGGGGGATCGCCAACCGATGACGCGCATAAAAGAGAACGCCGATGGCTGAGATCGTCATCAAGCAGGTGGCAAAACGTTTCGGCGGCTTCACCGCGCTGCATTCGATCGACCTGACCATCGCCGACCAGGAATTCATGGTGCTGCTTGGCGCCTCGGGTTGCGGCAAGACCACGCTGCTGAGGATCGTCGCCGGGCTGGAAACGCCAAGCCAGGGCGAGGTCTGGATCGGCGGCCGTCGCGTCGACCATCTGCCGCCGCGCGAACGCGGCATCGCCATGGTGTTCCAGAATTACGCCGTGTTTCCGCACCTGACGGTATTCGAGAATATCGCCTTCGGCCTGCGCATGAAGAAGCTGCCGCAGCAGGAGGTCGACGGGCGCGTCAACCGCACCGCCGAGCTCATGCATATCGAACAGCTTTTGAAGCGCTATTCGGGCCAGCTTTCCGGCGGTCAGCGCCAACGCGTGGCTGTGGCCCGGGCCCTGGCGATGGAGCCTGACGTGATCTTGATGGACGAGCCGCTGTCCAACCTAGACGCGCTGCTGCGGCTCGAAATGCGCGCCGAGCTCAAAGGTGTGCTCGCGGCGTCCAAGACCACCACCATCTACGTTACCCACGACCAGGTCGAGGCGATGAGCCTCGCCGACCGCATCGCCGTCATGCATCAGGGCCGTATCGTCCAGGCCGCCTCGCCGGTAGAGGTCTACCGCAATCCGGCGGCCCGCTTCGTCGGCTCCTTCATCGGCAACCCGCCGATGAATTTCATCCCGGCGACGAAGACGGCCGACGGCAGTTGGACCGTCGCCGGGCTGACGCTGCCCGGCCCCAAATCGGACAAGCAGACGATAGAATTCGCCATTCGCCCCGAGGATGTGGACGCCGGCAACGAAGGTATTAACGCCACCGTGCGCGTTGTCGAGCCGCTCGGACCGCACACGCTGGTCACCTGCGACGTCGAGGGCGGCCTGTTCCGCGCCATCCTCGAATCGAATGCCACGGTCGCCGTCGGCGATCACTTGCGGCTTTCGCCCAAACCCGATCGCATCCGCTGGTTCGATCCCGAAACCACCAACGCCCTTTGATCCCCTTCGATTCTGAAAGTACGAACGCCCCGATGATATCTCTTGCTGTCGACGAAACCATCGCCCGCGCCGTCGAGGTGCTCAGGGAAAATGACCAAGGCACCTATACCATACCGACCAAGGGGCTCTACCCGTTTCAGTGGAACTGGGATTCCTGCCTGACCGCGCTCGGCCTTGCCCACTATGACGAGGCGCGCGCCTGGACCGAGATCGACACGCTGTTCGCCCACCAATGGCCAGACGGCATGGTGCCGCACATCGTCTTCCATGTCTGGAGCGACGGCTATTTCCCCGGGCCGGAGGTCTGGCGAACCAACCGCCCGACTGCCACCTCCGGCATCACCCAGCCGGCGGTCGCCGGCTTTGCCGTGCGCCGCTTGTTCGACCAGGCCAAGGACAAGGCCCTGGCGGCCGAGCGCGCCCGCGCGCTGTTGCCGAAAATCGATGCCTGGCACCGCTGGTTCTACGAAAATCGCGACCCGGACGGCGAAGGGCTGGTCGCCATAATCCACCCATGGGAGTCCGGCCGCGACAACTCGATCGACTGGGACGAGGCGTTCGAGCGCGTGCCGACCGAAGGCGTCGAGCCCTACACCCGCCGCGACATCCTGCACGCCGATCCGGCGCATCGTCCAACCAAGGCACAGTATGACCGCTATGTCTGGCTGTTGCAGCATTTCCGCGGGCTTGGCTGGGATAATGCCCGGCTGCACGATGCCTCGCCATTCCAGGTCGTCGATCCCGGCTTCAACGCCATCCTGATCCGTTCCGCCGCCGACCTTGCCGATCTCGCCGAGGCACTTGGCGAAACCGAAATCGCAGAAGCCAATCGCGCCCGTGCCGAAAAGGGGCTTTCGGCAATGGAACGGCTGTGGAGCGACGCGCATGGCCAGTACATTTGTTTCGACCGAGTGGCCGGAAAGCATGTTGACAGCGCGTCGGTCGGCGGCATTCTGTCGGTATTTTCGGCCATCCCGGAAAGCCGGGCAGCGACCATCGCTGCAACGATCGAGCGCATCGCCGGCAAAGCGCGTTACATCGTCCCGTCGCACGATCCTGAGGATGGGCGCTTCGACCCAAAGCGCTACTGGCGCGGCCCGGTCTGGCTGGTGGTCAACTACATGATCGCCGACGGCCTTGCCGCCGCCGGCCACAGCCAAATCGCACAACGGATCACGCAATCCAGTCTCGAGCTGATCGCCGAGAGCGGTTTTGCCGAATATTACGATCCCCTCAGCGGCGAGCCGCTCGGCGGCAATCGCTTCACCTGGACCGCGGCAATGGTGATCGAGTTCCTGAAGGGCAGAGCCTGAACGCTTCCGCCTAGGCCGCCGGCTACCAAAGCCCGTTCTGTCTGCCGAATAACAGTCGACCCCATTTGCGTCTGAGGCATGTCCCGGCCCATCAAAACAGGGCCAAGGCATGCCAATCTTCACCATGCCAGAGCTATAATAATTCTTCACAAACCGCTATCTATACTGCGTCGGGGCGGGGAGAAGCGCGGCTTGGAATTCGATCTGAAAACCATTGAGGCGCTTGCTCCCGATCAGGCGTCGCTGAGCGCCGCCTCCAAGCTCACCAAACGAACGAACTGGCCGCGGCTCGAAAAGCATGAGCAGCAGGCGCTCATCTGGGGCGAATGCCAGGGCTCCGGCTCCAATCCTTATCGAGTGGTGGTCGACACGGGTGATCACGGCTACAAATGCACCTGCCCTTCGCGCAAATTCCCATGCAAGCACACTCTGGCCCTGATGTGGATTGCCGCCACCGCGCCAGCCAGTTTTGCCGCTGCCAATACCACGCCGGAATGGGTGAATGACTGGCTTGGCCGACGCAGGAAGACAACGCCACAGCCGGCGCAACCGGTACCCGGTGCGGAAGCCAAGCGCATCGGCGAAGCCTCACAAGCCGACGAGAGCACCGCCATTGAAGACATCGCGGCGCTGGAGCGTCGCGAGGCGGCGCAGCGCAAGCGGGCGGAAAGCACACGAGAAGCAGTGTCGGCTGGGCTCGATGAGCTTGACCAGTGGATTGCCGACCAGTTACGGCTCGGTCTGTCCGGGTTTGTCGACGCCAGCAGCGACCGTTGCCGGCGGATTGCTGCGCGGCTGGTCGATATGAAGGCAGCCGCGCTCGCCGGCCGTATCGACGAGATTCCGTCGCGGCTGATGGCGCTGCGCAGCGAGGAACGGTCTGATGCGGCAATCCGCGAGCTCGGCAAGCTCGTGCTGCTGGCCAAGGCGTGGCGGTCGGAGCCCGACGACCCCGAGCTGAAGCGCCTCGTATCAACGTCGGAACCCCGCGAACAGGTTCTCAGCAGTCCGGATGCAAGACAGGTTGAAAGCCTCTGGGAAGTTCTCGGCGAGAAGATCGAGAGCCGCCGCGATGGTCTGGTCAGCCATTCGACCTGGCTGCTCGATTTGAAAAGCGCCACCCCGCAATTTGCCGTGCTGCTCGACTTTTTCCCGGCTTCGGCCGGGCGCCGGTCCAACGCTTTTGCACCAGGCGACCGTTTCAATGCCCGACTGGTGTTTTATCCATCACGCCTGCCGCTCCGCGCCCTCGTGGTGGAGCGCATGGGGGAGGTTGTGCCCGGCGCGTGGCCCGATTTTGCTTTTGGCACCGCGAAGGATCCGCTCGCCACGCATGCTTCCCATCAGGACGCCGCGCCCTGGATCGCCGATTGTCCCCTCATGCTGCCGCCCGGTGCTATCCTGCTCGACGATCGGGGCACGGCATGGTGGCAGGCGGAGGATGAACCGCAGGGGATCGCCTTGCCGATCGCCGGCGCGGTAGATCAAACCTTGCTCGGCCTCGACCTTGCAGCCACGGCAGCGCTCTGGAACGGCGCCCGGCTTGAGCTTCTGGCGGCGCAAAGCGAGTTCGGGAGGCTTGATCTGGCGTGAACGAAAGCGAGCAAACAGGCCTGGCGGCAATGCGCGATTGCTGGATCACCGGCGGTGCTACGTTCGATCTGGCTCCGGCCGGATGGAAGGCAATCGCCGGCGGTGCAAGTCCCGACGAACAGGAGCGCCGGCTCCTGGCAATCGCAGCACAAGCGCTCGACGTCGCGCTGCGGCCGGCCGCGCCGACGACACTCAAGCGTCGTCCGCCGCTGCCCAGACTTGCCCTGCCCATTCTGCCGGCACGATTTCGGCCGTTATTGAGAGCCGCTCTGAAGCACGCCGCCGACGCGAGGCGAAAGGCACGCGTGGCGGCGCTCGTCGCCAGCCGCGGCTTTGTGCTCCATCCCATGGACTGGATGCCCTCGGATCAGAACAGCCCTGACGTCTACGCACCATGGGTAGACTGGCAAGCAAGCATGAACGGGGAAAGGCTTGCCCCACAAGAGAAACTGACTGCGGAAAACTGGGATGAGTTCTATCCCGCCGCGCGACGCTTGGCCCTTGCCGATATGCGCCGTAGTGACCCGACATCGGCTCGAATGTTGATCGAAGCCAAGGCGTCGGGCGAACCGGCGGAAGTCAGACTTGCGCTGGTCGAGCTTATGCGCTTCGGCCTGAGTGCCGAGGACGTGCCTTTCCTGAAAAGCCTTTCCGCCGACAGGTCCGGCAAGGTGCGCGAACTGGCTGGCCGGCTGCTGGCAAGATTAGGAGAGCACGTTCGCCCGAGCGACGGTGGACCGGACGATCCCGTAGCCGAACTCGCCGCCTTTATCACTGAAGGCAGATCGGGCTTCATCCGCCGCCGGACGATCTACACTCCAGCAAAACTAAAATCCCAAGCGCAGGAGCAACGCCGCGCCGAACTGTTCGAGATATGCAACCTCGTCGAGGTTGCCGAACGGTTCAACACTACGGAAGCCGAATTCATAGGAGGCTGGCAATTCGGTGCCGACAATAAAGCCGACATCCTGATCGCACGAATGGTCGCCGCCTCAGGGAGCGAAGCCGCCCTTACGCAGATGGCGGATACACTTATCGCCGAAGGCGGCAAACCGGCGCTGTTCGTGCTTCACCTCATGCCGCGCCTGGACAGCCGCAGAAAGCGTGTCCTCATCAGGCTGATCCTCAAGGAGACAACTTATCTTGGCATGATCAACCTGGCGGAAGGCATCGATGTCGACTGGCTGGAATGGGACGACCTGACGAATGGACAGGCGCTCGCCGCACTGCGTTCCGCCGCCGGCGGAAAAGACGACGCCGCGCGGCGGGGTCTCGACGATGTACTGGAGACGATCGGCTTCCTTGCCACCGCGACCACGGCAGCGAAATTGATCGACGACATGGTCGCGGCGGGCGTGCCGCCCGCGGCTCCTTCACTCGGGCTTCTACGTCTCAACGCATCACTGGCGGGGCCTGGAACCAACACATCACCAATCCGGAGAACAGCAAAATGAACGCAGCCATCCGCCTCCCGGTCGAGCAGGCCTACGCTTCGGAATTGCAGGCGCTGGCGCGCGATGACGACCGGCAGAGGCCTGCCGGCTGGAGCCTGTCGCCACAGGCTGTGCTGACCTATTTGCTAGGCGGGAAGGCCGGTGACGGCACCTTGGTAACGCCAAAATATGTCGGTCGCCGCCGGTTGATGGAAACCGCGGTAGCGACGCTCGCCACCGACCGTGCACTCTTGCTGCTCGGCGTTCCCGGAACCGCCAAGTCCTGGGTGTCTGAACATCTTGCCGCCGCCATCATGGGCGACTCGACGCTGATCGTGCAGTGCACGGCCGGCACCGACGAGAACCAGATCCGCTATGGCTGGAACTATGCGCAGCTACTGGCAAAGGGCCCGAGCCAGGAAGCGTTGGTGCCGACGCCGCTCTACCGAGCCATGCAGAACGGCAAGCTCTGCCGGCTGGAGGAACTGACCCGCATGGGCTCAGACGTGCAGGACACGCTGATCACCGTGCTTTCCGAAAAGATGATGCCTATCCCGGAATTGAACACCTCGATCTACGCCCAGCGCGGCTTCAACATTATCGCCACGGCAAACAACCGCGACAAAGGTGTCAACGACCTCTCCTCGGCGCTCAAGCGTCGCTTCAATGTCGTGGTGCTGCCATTGCCGGAAGACATGGCCGAAGAGGTGGCGATCGTCTCCAAACGGGTCGACGAGATGGCTGGCGGACTCGACCTGCCGGTGCCGAAAAATGTCGGCGAGGAGATCGCCCGTGTGCTGACCATCTTCCGCGAATTGCGCTCCGGTGCGACTGCCGACGGCAAGGTGACGCTGAAGACGCCTTCCGGCTCGCTGTCGACCGCAGAAGCGATCGCCACGATGGTTGGCGGGCTCAGCCAGGCGGCGTGGTTCGACAGTGGCAAGCTCGGCGCCGAAGGTCTCGCCGCCAGCCTTGTCGGCGCGATCGTGAAGGATCCGGTGCAGGACAAGGTGGTGCTGGAGGAATATCTGGAAACAGTGCTCAAGAAGCGGGCCGACTATGCCGGCTATTACGCGGCGCTGAACGCAGCGATCTGACGCCATGGGCCACGGCGACATTGCCTATTTCGGGATACGCCATCACGGGCCGGGTTCCGCCGACAGCCTGGTGCAGGCACTGCAGGATTTGAACCCGGTCGCCGTGCTGATCGAGGGGCCGATCGACGCCTCTGAGCTTCTGCCCATGCTGGCCCGCCCCGAAATGCAGCCGCCTGTGGCGCTCCTTTGCTATCCGGAGGACGATCCGGCTTCGACAAGCTTCTGGCCTTTTGCCGAGTTCTCGCCCGAATACCAGGCGGCGCTTTGGGCTGTGGGCAATAAGGCGACGTTGCAGTTTATCGACCTGCCGTCATCGGCACGGTTCACCACTGCTGCGATCGGTGGCGCGGAGGACACCGATGCGACCGAAGCTACCCAAGCCCCCGAGGATGGTGACGCGGCTCCGCTTCCGCGTGATCCGATAGCCATGCTGGCACACGCCGCCGGTTATGAGGACGGCGAAAGCTGGTGGTCGGACATCATTGAACAGAACCCGGAACCCGGCCCCATATTTGCGGCCATCGCAGATGCGATGACGACACTGCGGAATGGTGAGGGTCCGATCGCGCAGTTCGAAGCCAAGCGCGAGGCGCATATGCGGCTCGAAATCGCCAAGGCGCGTAATCAGTTCGGCGGGCCGATCGCCGTCGTCTGCGGGGCATGGCATGTGCCGGCGCTGCAGGCCACCCACACTCAGAAAAACGATCAGGTCCTGATCAAGGGAATTGCCCGGCGCAAGAGCACAATGACATGGGCACCGTGGACGGGACCGCGCCTTGCGCTGGGATACGGCTATGGCGCGGGCGTCGTCGCACCGGGCTGGTGCAAGCATCTCTGGCGCACGCGCGGCCGGCGCGATGCGGCGACCCTGTGGCTTGCGACGATCGCCGCCGTGCTGCGGGCGAAGGGTCACCTGATCTCGACCGCTTCGTTGATCGAAGCGGAGCGGCTCGCCCGGACGCTTGCCGCGATTCGCGAACGACCGAAACCCGGATTTGAGGAATTGCGCGACGCCGCGATCGCCGCCCTCTTCAACGGCGAAGCGTTGCTGTGGAGGTTGGTTGAGGCCGAGCTGCTTCTGGGTTCGGACGTAGGGGAAATTCCGCCCGACACACCGCTGGCGCCGCTGATCGAGGATCTGCAGCGTAGCCAAAAGGCGGCGCGCCTAAAACCCGAGGCGCTGGAGCGGGAACTGTCGGTCGACCTGCGAAGCGAGAGCGGGCTGTTTCGCTCGACATTGCTGCATCGGCTGCACGTGCTTGGTGTGCATTGGGGCAGACTGACCGATGCCGGTCGCAGCCGTGGCACCTTCCGCGAGCGGTGGACCCTAGCGTGGGAACCGGAATATGCCGTTCGTCTGGTCGAGAACCTGATCTACGGGCCGACCATCGAAAAGGCTGCCAATGGCCGCCTGATCCAGATGATCGAAACGGCGGCGACGCTCGATACGCTTGCGGCACTGGTCCAGAGCGCCATCACTGCAAACTTGTCGGAAGCATCTACTGCCGGCCTCACGGCGTTGGAGGCACGCGCGGCGCGCAGCAGTGAATGCCTGGAGATCCTGGCGTCGGTGCCGCCGCTCGCCGACATTGTCCGCTACGGCGAGGCCCGCAAAACGCAAACGGACCGGCTGTCCGGCCTCATGGAGCGGCTGATCGTCGAAGGTGCGATCGCGCTTCCCTACGCTGTGCGCGATCTGGATGAGCAGGCCGCCGCGACACTGGTTGGTGCGATGCGCAAGGCCCATGAGGCGATCAGGCTGGTCGAACCCGGCCAAGACGTGCTGGACGGATGGCGCAACGGGCTGGCGGCCGTGCTGGAGGCGTCACGGTCGACGGCGCTGCTGGCCGGGTGCGCCGCGCACCTGCTGTATGAAGCCGGTCGCCTGTCCGCCGAAGCCGCTGCCGGGCTGCTCGGGCGACGCCTGTCACCGGGGACGCCTGTCACTGACGCGGCCGGGTTCTTCGAGGGCTTCTTCAGCACAGCCGGTCAACGGCTGATTTATGACGAGGGTCTGCGCGGTGCGGTCGATGGGTGGCTCAGATCCCTGGACGAAGATGCTTTCATTGCGCATCTACCGCTGCTGCGCCGTGTCTTTTCCAATCTGGACAGCATGGAACGCCGCCGGCTGATCGAAGCGGTCCTCGGCCGCGCGGCGCGCTTGCCGGCTGGCGTGACGCCGACGCCGGATGGCGGCGAGGCATGGCGCCGGCACCTGGGGCTGCTTGGACCGTTGCTCAACGGAGAAACCGGCAATGGATGACGAGGCCGAAATGAACGAACCCGGCCCGCTCACTTCCGATGGCGGAAGGGAGCGCCGCTGGCGACTGGCGATCGGCGCCGATGACGAAACGTCTGGGGCACTTTCCAGCGACGACAAACGGCTTTCGGCGGCACTCGACGCTCTCTACGGCGACGGCGTTAGCGCCGCTTCTGCCGACCCGCGCAAGCGGCGTGGCGGCCTTGGCCGGTCGGCGCCGCGCGTCGCGCAATGGATGAGCGACATTCGCTCCTTCTTTCCGGCGCAGGTCGTCCAGATCGTCCAGAAGGACGCGTTCGAACGGCTGGACCTGAAGCAGATGCTGATGGAACCGGAATTCCTCAAAGCGATCGAGGCTGACGTCAATCTCGTCGCCGACCTGATTTCGCTGCGCTCGGTCATGCCGGCCAAGACCAAGGACATTGCCCGGACGATCATTGCCGATATCGTCGGCAAGCTGATGCAGAAGCTGGAGCAGAAGACCGCCGAGGCGATACGCGGCGCTCTCGATCGATCGAGACGCACCAACCGCCCGCGTGCACGCGATATCGACTGGCAGCGCACTATTTCGGCGAACCTTCGCCACTATCAACCCGAGCATAGGACCATCGTGCCGGAGAAACTGGTCGGCTTCATGCGCAAGCAGCGCCGGCTTGTCGATCTGGATGAGGTCGTTCTCTGCGTCGACCAGTCCGGCTCGATGGCAAGCTCGGTGGTCTACGCCTCGATCTTCGCGGCGGTGATGGCCTCGCTGCCGGTTGTGCGCACGAAGCTTGTCTGCTTCGATACGGCGATCGTCGACCTGACCGAAGAGCTCAGCGATCCCGTCGAGGTGCTGTTCGGCGTGCAGCTTGGCGGCGGCACGGACATCAATCAGGCGGTCGCCTATTGCGCCGACCGTGTCGAACGGCCCACCAAGTCGCATCTGGTGCTGATCACCGATCTCTATGAAGGCGGCAATGGCCAGGACCTGCTGCGGCGACTGGCAGCGCTGGTTCGATCCGGCGTAAATGTCGTCGTGCTTCTGGCGCTGACCGATCAAGGCCGGCCCGGCTACGATCCCACAATGGCAGGCTCGGTAGCAGCCCTTGGTATTCCCGTCTTTGCCTGCACGCCGGATCTGTTTCCGGACATGATGGCTGCGGCCTTACGTCGCGACGATATCGGAGCATGGGCGGCAGGCGCCGACATCAAGGTGGTCCGCGCCGAAACGCAGGCGTCGAGCCACCCATCACCAACTGCCACAGTTTGACAAAACGCGGTCCGCGCCTATGGTCGACCTGTTCCACAGGAGCGGTGCATGGCGACAGCAACCGACTGCATTTTTGGCGGGTTTTCCGCATGTTTTCTTTCCAGCGAAATTCGCGTCAAGCCGCTCCTGCAATCCTCGCCGGTCTTCGCGTGCGTTGCATCGATATCTGCGCGCCAATAGCATCCGTGAGCGCCCTCTCCTCGCGAACCGCCGAGCTTCTGTCGCGACTTGAGGGTCGGCTGGATCGGTCGGCGATCGTCTCGGCAGATGAGGCCGGGCCGCGTTACAGGGAAGACCCCGACGGCAAGACCGGTGCGCGGCCGGAGGTCGTGCTGCGACCGCGGACTGCCGGCGAGGTGTCGGACATACTGCGCCTGTGCAATGAGGCGGGGCAGAGGCTTGTGGTCCAGGGGGGCCGGACCGGGCTTGCCGGCGGCGCTCGCATCCAACCCGGCGAAGCTGTGCTGTCGCTGGAGCGCATGACTTCCGTTGAAGCTCTCGACCGCGAGGCGGCAACCATCATCGCCGAGGCCGGCGCGCCGCTGCAAGCGGTGCAGGAAGCCGCCGATGCGGCCGGCTTGCTGTTCGGCGTCGACATCGGAGCGCGCGGCACGGCCACCGTCGGTGGCAATGTCGCCACCAATGCCGGCGGCATCCGTGTGCTGCGCTACGGCATGTTCCGGGCGCAGGTGCTTGGGCTGGAAGCGGTGCTTGCCGACGGCAGTATTCTGACCTCGCTCAAGGGTTTGGCGAAGGACAACTCCGGCTACGACCTCAGCCAATTGTTCATCGGCAGCGAAGGCACGCTCGGCGTGGTCACACGCGCATGCCTGCGGCTGCATCCGAAGCCGGCCACCGAGATCAACGCCTTCTGCGCGCTTGCTTCGCTCGACGCGGCGATCACGTTGCTTGCGCTGCTCAGGCGGAAGCTCGGGCCCTTGCTGTCGGCCTATGAGGTGAATTTCGCACCGCTTTACGGCGCCATGATCGCCGGCATGGAGGCGCCGGCGCCGCTACCCGCCGGCTCGCCCGTCTATGTGCTTGCCGAGATACAGGGCAGCGAGCCCGACCGCGACGGCGAACGTTTTGCCGCGGTGCTGATGCAGGCGGTTGAAGATGGCGTGATCGACGACGTGGTCGTCTCGCAATCGCCGCGCGAATTCCGGGCGCTCTGGGCGGTGCGAGAAGAGGCCAACCGTTTCCTGTTTTCGATGGCAGGCCTGATCGGCGTCGATATCAGCATCCCACTGGCGAGAATGGCGACTTTCCTGGGCGAAACAGAAGCCGCCATCAGGGCCGTCGACCCTGGCGCCGACATCTACGTCTTCGGCCATCTCGGCGACGGCAATCTGCATTATCAGGTCCGCACCGCGGATCCGGCGGCCGCATACGGCATCGTGTACCGCGGTGTTGCCACCGCCGGCGGCGGCGTTTCGGCCGAACATGGCATCGGCCTCGACAAGAAGGAATGGCTGCACCTTGTGCGCAGCGACGCCGAGATCGCGGCCATGCGCCGCATGAAAGTAGCCTTCGACCCGAACAACATCCTCAATGCCGGGCGCATCTTCGACCTGGCGCCGGGCTGAAATCGAAGGCCGGTAGCGCTGGCCGGATGCTGTCGCTATCTGGTCGCGCTCTTCAATTCCGCATGCGCCACCGCAATGCGGGCAGCAAGCGCGGCGTTGTTGCGGACCAGCGCGATGTTGGCCTTCAGGCTGCGGCCTTGCGAAAGCTCATTGATGCGTGCGAGCAGAAACGGCGTTAGTTCCTTGCGCCCGATGCCGCGCTTCTCGGCCTCAGCCACGGCCGCTGCGATCGTGCCGTCGATGAACGCCGGATCGAGCGCGTCCGCTTCGGGGATAGGGTTGGCGACGAGAATGCCGGTGCCGGATTCCATCTCGTCATGCAGCAGCATGGCTCGCGCGATCTCGTCGGGCGTGTCGAGGCGATGATCGGCCTTGAGCCCGCTGGAGCGGGTGTAGAAGGCCGGAAAATCGTCGCTCCGGTATGCGATCACCGGCACACGCTGGGTCTCCAGGTATTCCAGCGTCTTCGCAATATCGAGGATCGACTTAACTCCGGCGCAGACGACGGTCGTGCCGGTTTGGCCGAGTTCGGTCAGGTCGGCGGAGATATCGAAAGTGGCTTCGGCGCCGCGATGCACGCCGCCCACGCCGCCGGTCGCAAAAATGCCGATCCCGGCTAAAGCGGCGATCCGCATCGTCGCCGAGACGGTGGTTCCGGCCGAGCCGCCGCGCACCATGATGGCGGCGAGATCGCGCCCGGAAGCCTTGACCACGCCCTTTGCCGCTGCCAGCTCTTCCAGTTCACGGTCGTCGAGGCCAACCTTGATCTTGCCGGCGACCACTGCGATCGTGGCGGGCACGGCGCCGTTTTCACGCACTACGGTCTCGACACCACGGGCAGTTTCCAGATTGGCCGGATATGGCATGCCGTGGGTGATAATCGTCGATTCCAATGCCACCACCGCGCGGCCTTCATCAAGCGCAGCAGCGACTTCATCGTTCAGGTGGACAAGGAAAGGTTTCATATCATCTCGCTTTCAGGCAGGAATGCGGTACATGCCGGCGGCAAGGAAGCGCGGCGACAGATCGGGATGGACGCTGGATTCGCTCTCGGTGGTCAGTGTGGCAAGCAGCGCGCCGGTGCGCACGGCATGAGCGACCGGCTCACCCGAAAGCACCTTGTACAGTGTGCCGGCGATCATCGCGTCACCGGCGCCGGTGATATCGACGGGCTGCGCCGGGACGGAGTGCATGGTCGTCACACCGCTCTCGGTCGCAACGGCAAATCCATGCGCGCCCACGGTCACGATCACCTCGCCGGCGCCGGCCGCGCGCAGCGCTGCCGCTGCTTGCTCCGGCGTCAGCCGCCTGTCGGCATCCGTCATGCCGAGCATCGTATTGGCCTCGTCATGATTGGTGAACAGAAGATCGATGCCGGTCAGGTCCTTCGGCAGGCGCGCTGATTTCGGCGCCGATACCGTGTCGACTGCGAGCTTGAAGCGCGCACCCTGCTTGCGCGACATCAGTGCCGCGAGGGTCGCGGCCGGCAGATTGCAGTCGATGAACACCCATGTCGCCGAAGCCAGATGCGGCCAGAAGCGGTCGAGATAGGACGACGAAAACAGATCGAAGATCTCCATGTCGGCAATGCCGAGCACGAGGTCGTTGTTGCGGTCGAGGATGGCCGCGTATTCCGCCGTCGGCCGTTCCGTGGTGGTGATGACCTGGCTGACATCGACGCCGAGGTCGCGCAGATGCCGCACCAGTGAGCGGCCGGTTTCATCGTCGCCGACGATCGAGACGAAGCTTATGTCGACGCCGAGGCGGGCAAGGTTTTCGGCGACGTTGCGGGCAACCCCGCCGAAGCTGCGATAGCCGTCGACCGGGTTCGACGTCTCGAAAATCAGATCCTTCTTGGCGTGGTATTTGCGGTCGAGCACCGCGCCGCCGACGCAGACCATGCGCTTGGACGTCGGCAAGACGTAACCACGGCCGAGAATGTACCCCTTGTTGACGAGTTGCACGATGTGGGCCGCGACCGTCGAGCGGGCGATGCCGAGCACCGTTGCTATGTCCTGCTGGCCGGCGAATGGGTTCGCCGCAATGAGATCGAGAACCGCTTGTTCCTGTGCTCCAAGGTCGTCCATTGTCTCACCCGGCCGTCAAATTCGAGGCTGAACGCTTTCGCAACAACAGATGACATTGTCAACATTTGTTTTGACCGGCGGCATTTGACCAATCGGCGCTCCCGCGACTCTCTGCCAGCCGGACGAAGAAAGCGGGTGAGCACATTGAAGAAAGCCATTTCACCAAGGAGGACGAAAGTTGCTCTTGTCGGCGTGCAGCGCCAGGGAGGAACTGAGGCCTTAACGCGAGACGGCGAAGAGCGCTAAGCCTTCAGCACCGAGACGGCCAATTCGCTGTTGTGGACGTATTCGTTGGCGTCAGGCTGCTTCTGCACGAGCAGGATGAACAGCAGGTCGGTCAGCGTCAGTTGTGCATCACGCGCAGTTATCGATGACGAGCGCGCGCGCTCTTCATCGGCGATCGTGTGGAGGCGAATGTCGGCAACCCGGCTCAGCGGATTGTCGCGAAGTCCGGTGACGGCGATAACGGTGGTGCCACGTTTGCGGGCAAGTTCAGCTATCCGCAGGGTTTCGATGCTCGCCCCGGAATAGGAGAGCGCGAACAGCACGTCACCTCGTCCAAGCGTCGAGACATTGGCCATTTGCACATGGCTGTCGCTGTCGTGCAGCACGTTGCGGCCGAGCTTCATCAGCTTGTAGGAAAAATCGCGCGCCACCAGCGAGGATGCGCCGACGCCGGCCAAATGAATGCGGCGCGCACCGTTCAACGCTTCGAGGGCCTTGCCGATTTCCTGCTCGGTGTTGGCGGCGACGGTCTGTTGCATCGACAAGAGCTTGCTGCCGATCAGCTTGCGCAAGATGACCAGATAGCTGTCGTCGACCTCGATCGAACCGTGGATCATGCCGGCCGACACGTGCCATTCCTGCGACTTGGCCTCACTGACGGCGAGCTTAAGCTCCTGATAGCTGGAATAGCCGAGCTTCTGGCTGAACTTGACGACGCTCGACTGGCTGCGGCCGATCTCGGCGGCAAGCGCCGCCGTCGACAGGCGGAGCATCTGGTCGGGATTATCGACGATATACCGACCGATCTCGCGGTCGCCGGGCGCCATGACTTCGAGCTTGGCCTCGATCTTCTTCAGGACGGACATGCGTTCCTCCATTGCCTGTCATCGACAATGCCAAGCCAAGGAATAAATTATTCCGTCTCTGATTGACAGCCAAGAATGAACCATCAAATCTCGACTGGTGCGGTTGCGGCCCAGCCTTCGGGCATGTCGACGATTCGGACATGAAAGATCGTAGACTCGCCGACAGCTCGGGATTAGGTCAGAGCCATGGACAAATTGCGGATCGTCGGCGGGCACAGGCTTGAGGGCGCGGTGACGATCTCCGGCGCCAAGAACGCGGCCTTGCCGCAAATAGCGGCGGCGTTGCTCAGCCCCTATCCGCTGCAGCTGACCAACCTGCCTGAGGTGACGGATGTCGACAACATGCTTAGCGTCGTCGGCCTTCATGGGGCCGAAGTCACCAGATCGGAGCATGCCGCCACAATCGATACCAGTGCTGCCGCTTCCAGGGAGACAAGCTACGATACCGTCAGGCGCATGCGCGCGACGGTGCTGGTTCTCGGTCCACTGCTTGCCCGCTTCGGCCATGCCCGGGTCTCGCTGCCTGGCGGCTGCGCGATCGGCGCACGGCCGGTCGACATGCATGTCGCCGCACTTGCCGCACTTGGCGCCGATATCGCGATCGAAAACGGACTGATCGTCGCGTCTGCGCCAGGCGGACTGAAAGGCGCGCGCATCGTTTTGAGCTCGCCGTCGGTCGGCGCGACCGAAACGGCGATGATGGCGGCGACGACGGCAAACGGCGAGACCGAGATCCTCAACGCGGCCCGCGAGCCGGAGGTGGCCGATCTTGCCGCCTGCCTGGACGACATGGGCGCGCGGATCGAGGGCGCCGGCACGCACCGCATCCTGATCGGGGGCAGCACAGACTGGCGCGCCGCCACGCACGACATCATCCCGGACCGGATAGAGGCCGGCACCTATGCCGTCGCAGCGGCCATCACCGGCGGTCAGCTCGAGCTGACCCACGCACGGCTCGAGCACATGGCATCCATCGTCCAGCTGCTCGAAGCAGCCGGTGTGAAAATATGGCCGGGCGACCGCGGGCTGATCATATCGAGAGACGGGCCGCTCAAGGCGGTCGACGTGACGACGGAGCCCTATCCGGGCTTTCCGACCGATCTCCAGGCGCAGTTCATGGCGTTGATGTGCTGTGCCGAGGGCGCTTCGCTGTTGCGCGAGACGATCTTCGAGAACCGCTTCATGCATGTGCCTGAACTGATGCGGCTCGGCGCCAATATCAAGCTGCAAGGCACCATGGCGCTGGTGCGCGGAGGCGAGAAGCTGAAGGGCGCGCAAGTGATGGCGACCGACCTGCGCGCCTCCGTCTCGCTGGTGCTAGCAGCGCTGGTGTCGGAGGGCGAGACGACGATCAATCGCGTCTATCATCTCGACCGCGGGTACGAGCAGTTGGACCGCAAGCTCCGGCTGTGCGGCGCCCAGATCGAACGAATAAGGCAATGAGTGCCGGTGGGGCGTCTCCGCATTATTTCCTGGGCGTCGATGGCGGCGGAACCGGCTGCCGGGCGCGTATCGAAGACGAGGCAGGAATCGTGCTCGGGCAAGGCCTGTCGGGCCCGGCGACAACGCGACTCGGTATAGAGGTGGCCTGGGCCTCGATTGCCAAAGCCTTTGGCGCGGCGATCGAAGAGGCAGGGTTCGCGGCGGCGGAAATCGCCAGGATCCGGGTGGGTATCGGTGTTGCCGGCATCGGCCGTAAGGGTGCGCTCGAGGCGTTTCATGGCATCGATCAACCCTTTGCGAGCATCGACTTCGTCAGCGACGGCGTCGCGGCTTGCCTTGGCGCGCATTCGGGTCAAGACGGCGCCATCGTCATAGCCGGGACCGGTTCGATCGGGCTCGGCTTTGTCGAAGGGCGCGACCTGCGCGTCGGCGGCTACGGTTTTCCGATTTCCGACGAGGGCAGCGGCGCCGATCTCGGACTGAAGGCAGTGCAGTTCGCCTTGCGAGCCCATGACGGTCGGCATGAGCGGACGGCGCTGCTGGCCGAGGTGATGCAGCGCTTCAAGGACGATCCGTTCGAGGCGGTGGCCTGGATGGACCGCGCCAGCGCGACGGACTATGCCGCCATGGCGCCGATGGTGATCCGCCATGCCGACCAGGGCGATCCGGCCGGTCGGCGGATCGTGCAAGGCGCTGCCGAGCAGATCGACACCTTCGTGCGGGTGCTGTTCGAAAAAGGCGCGCCGCGGGTTACGTTGCTCGGAGGGTTGTCCAGCCCGCTTGAGCCATGGCTCGCTCCCGACGTCCGCCGACGGCTGAAGCCGGCCGACGGCGATGCGGTTTCGGGAGCCATAATCCTGGCCAGAAAATCCCTCTGCCGCCAGTGATGCCTTGCTCGGCAAGGAATATAATATTCCTACTTTCCGTTGACAGAGAGAATATCGAATTCTAAAAAGTTAACGAAACAGAACCGGCGCAGCCGGTACGGAGCCGACGGCCAGGTGCAGGCACTGGACGCCGCTTGCCGCGGGCATCAAAGTCCTGCTCGCAGTCGCACTTGAAAGTATGCGAAGTGGTCGAACAAGGGTTGATGTCGGAGCTGGAGCGGCTGGTTTCCGAGGACCGGAACCCGAAAACCATGGACATCGATCTGTTGCCGACCCTCGAGGTGCTGCGCAAGATCAATGACGAGGACAAAGGCGTTGCGGCAGCCGTCGAGAAGGTCATCCCCGATATTGCTGCGGCCGTGGACCGGATCGTGAGCGCGTTCCAGAACGGTGCACGCCTTGTCTATATGGGGGCTGGCACCAGCGGCCGGCTCGGCGTCCTCGACGCCTCGGAATGTCCGCCGACCTTCGGCGTACCCGAGGACATGGTGGTGGGCCTGATCGCCGGCGGCGTCGACGCGCTGGTGCACTCTGCGGAAGGCGCCGAGGACGATCCGAAACAGGGAATAAAGGCGCTGCAGGCCATCAAGCTGACCGCTGGCGACGTGGTGGTCGGCATCGCTGTCAGCGGACGCACACCTTATGTGATCGGTGGCCTGACCTATGCCAAGGAAGTGGGAGCCACCACCGTGGCGTTGTCCTGCAATCCTCGATCGACCATTGCCGGCATTGCCGATATTGGCATCTCTCCGGTGGTTGGCCCGGAGGTCCTCACCGGCTCGACCCGGCTGAAATCGGGAACCGCGCAAAAGCTGGTGCTCAATATGCTGTCTACCGCCAGCATGATCCGCATCGGCAAGAGCTATCAGAACCTGATGGTTGACCTCAATCCAAGCAACAAGAAGCTTGTCGCAAGGGCGGTCAGGATCGTGATGCAGACGACCGGCTGCGCGGCACAGCAGGCACGACAGGCACTCGACCAGACCGGCAATGATGTAAAACTGGCAATCCTGGTGACGATCACCGGCATGGGTGTCGAAGAAGCACGTAAGGCGCTTGCCAACGCGGGAGGTTTCCTGCGCAAGGCGATAGGCGAAAAGACGGTGTAAGACCGCATGGATACTGGGCCGATGTTCCGGGGCGTGTGTCCCTTTGAAGCGGTCCGGGGAACTGCAAGGCATCTGGTTTAACAATAATGGGAGACGACAATGGTACGGCACATTGGCAAGAAACTGCTTACCGGCATGACGCTCGCGGCAATGGTTGCCATCGCCGCGCTACCGGTGCAGGCGAGTGCGGCGACGCTGCATATGGCGTGGTCGCAGGACGCCACCGGTCTTGATCCGCACAAGCAGACGGCATTCTCCTCACTGCGGCTGCTGGAGCTGATCTACGAACCGCTGGTGCGGCTCGACGCAAACCTGCAAATCACGCCCGCGATTGCCGATTCATGGCAGTTCTCGACGGACGGCAAGGAGTTGAGCTTCAAGCTCAATCTGAAAGCAAAATTCCAGAACGGCGCCGCCGTAACCTCGGCCGACGTCAAGGCATCGTTCGAGCGCATACTTGACGAGAAGACGGGTGCTGCGGCGCGCGCCAACTTTCTCTCGATCGCCAGCATCGACACGCCCGATCCCGCCACCGTCGTGTTCCACCTCTCGCAGCCGGACGTGCCGATCCTGACGGCGATGAGCGACGTCAATGCGGCGATCGTCCCGGCAAGCGAAATCGCGGCCGGCTCGATCGGCACGACAACGATCGGCTCGGGTCCGTTCAAGCTCGAAAAATGGGATCCGAATTCCAAGGAAGTGCTTGTCGCCAACAAGGACTGGGCAGGCGGCGCGACCGGCGTCGACGGCATCGATATCAGCGTGCTGCCGGACGAGACGGCGATCCTGGCGGCGATGCGCACCAAGCAGATCGATTTTGCCCTGCTCAACGATCCGCTTGTCGCCACGCTGGTGCCCAAGGAAGCCAGCCTGCAGTTGAACCGCGTGCCGGTGCTTGCCTATCACGTGCTGCAGCTCAATCCCTCCCGCAAGCCGATGACCGAACTCAAGGTGCGTCAGGCGATTTCCTGCGCCATCGACCGGCAGGAAGTGCTGGACACCGCCTCGCTCGGCGAAGGCAAGGTCACCGGCCCGCTGACCATCCCGGCACTGGCGACCGATCCGAAGCAGTTGTTCTGCTATAAGCGCGACATTGAGAAGGCCAAGCAGTTGATGGCCGAAGCCGGCTATGCCGACGGCTTTTCGGCGACCGTGATCGGCGCCACCGGCGAGCCGCCGACGGCAGCGGCGGAAGCCCAGGTCATCCAGTCGCAGCTCGCAGAAATCGGCGTCAAGCTCGACATCAAGATGATGGAGCTCAACGTCTATGTCGACGCCTGGCTGAAGGGCGATTTCGACATGGCCGTCGCGCTGAACGGCGGCAGGGCCGATCCCTACACTATGTACAACCGCTACTGGACCAAGACGGGCAATCTGCAGAAGGTGGCGAACTATATCGACGACACGCTGGACAGTCTTATGCAGAAGGGCCGCACCGAGACCGACCCGGCAGCGCGCAAAGCGATCTTCGCCGACTTCGAGAAGCACATCACTGAGATGTCGCCCTGGATCTGGCTCTACACGTCCTACAGCTACACGGCACAGCAGAAGAATATCGCAGGATTCGAACCGGTGCCGACAGGCTCGCTGTTCAGCCTCGCCAAGGTGACGATCCAGTAGCTGCTTTGATGCCGGACGAGAGGATATTCTTCGCGTGAACTATCTGATGCGGCGACTGGCGACCTTCCCTCTCGTCCTGCTTGGCGTGTCCATCGTGGTGTTCCTGGCGATCCGGATGGTTCCGGGCGATTCGATCACGGCAATGCTGGGGACCGAAGCCGGCCTGCTGACGCCGCAGCAGCGCGATGCGCTTGCAGCTTATTTCGGCATCGACCAGCCCTGGTTCGTCCAATACTGGCGCTGGCTGCTTGGTCTTTTCCAAGGTAATCTCGGCATTTCGTCCACCTATGGCAGGCCGGTGCTCGACGTCATCCTCGAGCGTTTCCCGCTAACGTTGGAACTCGCCCTGCTGTCGATGGTCATCGCCCTGCTTGTCGGCATGCCGGCGGGGATCTTTGCCGCCACCCATAACGAAAAGCTGTCCGACCTCGGCGTGCGCGTTGTCGCAATGATCGGGCAGTCGACGCCGAACTTCGTCCTTGCCCTGCTGATCATCTACACGCTGTCGGCGGGGTTTGGCGTTTTGCCGGCGATGGGCGAGTTTTCGCCGCTGTGGCAGGATCCGCTGCGCAATCTCGGCCAGCTGTTGCTGCCTGCGGTCACGCTTGGATTTGCCTTCGCGGCTTCGGTGACCCGCATATCGCGTTCGGCGATGCTCGATGTGCTCAGCGACGACTATGTCAGGACGGCGCGCAGCAAGGGCGTTTCGGCGCGCGGCGTCATCTGGCGGCATGCCTTGCCCAACGCGCTCATCCCGGTCGTGACGCTGAGCGGCATAGAGTTCGGCTACCTCCTGGGCGGAGCTGTCATCGTCGAGCAGATCTATGCGCTGCCCGGTCTCGGCCGCATGGTGCTGGATGCCATCCTGCAGCGCGACTACGCGCTGGTGCAGGGAAGCGTGCTGTTCATCGCCTTCAACTTCATGATCGTCAATCTCCTCGTCGACCTCGCCTATGTCGCGCTCGACCCGCGTATCCGGCTAAGCGAGCACTGATGGCGACATTGCGGGCTATATTTGCGCATCCCAGCGGCCGCATCGGCGGTGCGATCGTTGCGCTTTATCTGCTGCTTGCCGTGCTTGGCATGCTGGGGCTGACGCCGCACAATCCGCTGACGCAGCACCGGGTCGAACGGCTGCATGTGCCTGATAGCACCTACTGGATGGGCACGGACCTATTCGGCCGCGATGTCGCAAGCCGGCTGATGACCGGGATCGGCCAGTCCTTCATCGTGGCCTTCTTTTCGGTCGCCGTCGCGACACTGGCCGGCACCGTGCTCGGGCTGGCGGCAGCCTGGTTCGGGCGCCGCTGGGACGGCCTAGTGATGCGCATCATGGACGTTGTGCTGGCGTTCCCGGCGATCCTGCTGGCGCTGCTGATCGTCGCGGTTGCGGGACCGGGAACCTTGACCAGCGTCATTGCCATCGCCATCGTCTACACACCGATCTTCACGCGCGTCGTGCGAGGTCCGGCTCTGTCGCTCAAGGCGCGCGAGTTCGTCGACGCGGCCCGCACGTTCGGCAGCAGTGCGGGCTATATCGTAACACGGCATCTGCTGCTCAATCTGGTGGCGCCACTGACGGTTCAGGTGACGCTGGCGCTGGCCTGGGCACTGCTGACCGAAGCCGGCTTAAGCTTCCTCGGACTCGGCACGCAGCCGCCCGCCGCGTCGCTCGGCCTGATGCTGAGCGACAGCCGCAATCTGATGGAGACAGCTCCCTGGCTGATGATCTTCCCGGGCGTGGCGATCATGATCGGCATCCTCGGTTTCAACCTGCTCGGCGATGCGTTGCGCGATGTCCTCGACCCGAAGATGCGGAGATCGATCGCATGATCCCGCTGCTGTCCGTCAGCGGATTGCGCGTCGGCTTCGGTCGCAACCCGCAAGCCAATGAGGTCGTGCGCGGCGTCAGCTTCGATCTCGCCGACGGCGAAACGCTGGCCATCGTCGGCGAAAGCGGCTCGGGCAAATCGGTTACGGCGCTGTCGATCAATCGCCTTGTCGATTATGGCGGCGGCCGCATCACCGGCGGGTCGATCAAGCTGAGGCGGGCCGACGGCAGCACCTTCGACCTGACCGCCGCAGCCGAGCCGCAATTGACGAAGATCCGCGGCGGCGAAATCGGCATGATCTTCCAGGAGCCGATGAGCTCGCTCAATCCGGTGCTGACCATTGGCTGGCAGATCGAGGAATCATTTCGCCTGCATCGCGGCCTGACCGGACGACAAGCAACGGCGGCGGCCAAGGACGCGCTCGACCGCGTCCGTATTCCGGACGCAGCGAGGCGGTTGAAATACACGCCCAACCAGCTGTCGGGCGGCATGCTGCAGCGGGTGATGATCGCCATGGCGATTGCGTGCAACCCGCGCCTGCTCATTGCCGACGAGCCAACGACGGCGCTGGATGTTACGGTGCAGGCGCAGATCATGGCGCTGCTCGCCGAATTGAAACAGGAAACCGGGATGTCGATGATCTTCATCACCCACGACATCGGTCTGGTTGCAGGCATCGCCGACAAGGTGATGGTGATGCAAGGCGGAGAAGCTGTCGAGCAGGGCGCATTGAACCAGATATTGGACGATCCGCAGCATCCCTATACGCGGCATCTGCTACATGCGGTTCCGCATTTCGCCGGCGGCAGCGCGACACGCAGGGACGCGCAACGCGAAAAGCAAAAAGCTGCCGAGCCGGCGCTGAAGGTCGATGGCCTCGTAGTGCGATTTCCGGTCAAGGGTGGGTTTTTCAGCCGCGCCAGCGGTGCCGTGCACGCGGTGGACGGTGTGGATTTCGAGCTAATGCCGGGCGAGACATTGGCGGTCGTCGGCGAGAGCGGTTCCGGAAAGTCCACCACCGCCCGCGCGATTCTGGGGCTGGTGCGCTCGACGCGCGGCACAATCTCGGCCAGCGCGCGCAAGGCCGCCGCCGGGCAGAGCGCCCTTCCCGTGCAGATGGTGTTCCAGAATCCCTATGGCTCGCTCAATCCCAGACTCACCGTCGAAAACCTCCTCGCAGAGCCGGTGATCGCTACCGGCGGACGGATAACTGCTGAAACGCGAGCGAAAATGGCCGCGCTGCTGAAACGCGTCGGCCTTCCGGAAAACAGCCTGCAGCGCTATCCGCACGAATTCTCCGGCGGCCAGCGGCAACGCCTGTGCATCGCTCGCGCGCTGATGCTCAATCCTTCGGTTATCGTCCTCGACGAAGCGGTTTCGGCGCTCGATGTGTCGGTGCAGGCCAGGGTGCTGGAGCTTTTGGTCGAGCTGCAGCGTGAATTCGGGCTGGCCTATCTGTTCATCTCGCATGACATGGCTGTCGTCGAGCGGATCGCCCATCGCATCGCGGTCATCTATGCCGGCCAGATTGTCGAGATCGGCGATGCCAGATCGGTGCTCTCGGAGCCGAAGCACTCCTATACCAAACAGCTTATCGCGGCAGTTCCTACTATAGACCGGCGGCATGAACGTTTCGAGCTGGACACGCGCCAGGTCCCCTCGCTCGTGCGTCCGCTGGGGTTTGAGCCGGGCCCGGCCAATTGGCAGCAATTCGGGCCGGATCATAGAGCACGGGTGGAAGTGTGATGATTGTCGCCCAAGAATATGAAAGGCCGGAGGGACAGCCCCATCGCTGCCTTCCGAACGGAGGCGTAGTTGATCGACCATGATCTCTTCTCCCGCGCATTCGCCCCGCTCGAAGCGGCCGTGGCCGCATCGCGCATTCCGGGCGGCGTGCTCGGCATAGTTGACGGGGACGGCGAACGCATCGTCCGGGCAATCGGCTCAGCCCAAGTCGTGCCCAAGATACGGCCGATGCATGTCGGGACATGGTTCGACCTGGCATCCCTGACCAAAGTCATCTTCACCACGTCGCGTATCCTGGCACTGGCGGAAGAAGGCGTCATCGACCTCGACGCGCCGCTGATTTCCGTCCTGCCCGACCTTCGCCAATATGACGAAAAAGCCTGGGAACGGAACGTAACGTTTCGCCAGTGTCTCGGCCATCAGACACCGTTTCCCGCCGTTGCTCCAGTCTACACCTATGGCCGAGATCCCGAGCTGCTGCGCGCCTTCATCCTGCAGCGCGAATGGCAGGCTGGCGAGCCGGTCTATTCCGATATCAACTTCATCCTGCTCGGCTTCGTCCTGGAGCGCCTGTCTGGCAAGACCATTCGCGACATAGATCCCGGTCCGGGCTTCGCGTTCTCCGCCGAACCGGATCAAGCGGCGGCGACCGAAGACTGCACATGGCGCCATCGCGTGCTCTGCGGCGAAGTCCACGACGACAATTGCTCGGCCTTGCAAGGTGCCGGTCACGCCGGCCTGTTCGGAACGGCGGCTTCGGTCCTCGACTTTGCGCAAGGGCTGCTGGACGGGACCGGCGCGTCGCAGCGTTCGATCGCGCTAATGCGCACGCCCTTGTCGGCGACCCGTACCCATGGCTGGGAGCGACCCTACGAAGGCTGGTCCGGCGGCCGGTTATGCAGCCCCGAAACCATCGGTCATACCGGCTTTACCGGTGTCGGGCTTTGGGTCGACTTCGACAAAGGCAGAGCCTGGAGCTTGCTCACCAACCGGATCCATCCGACACGTCATTTCAACAGCGGGATCGCAGCGCTTCGCCAAGCGGTCGGCGATCTCGTCAACGGAGCCCGACAACCATGATTGCGAAAAATGGCGAACCCATGTGGGCCGTCGGCCTGATGACCGGCACCGTGCTGGACGGCAATATCGATGTCGCGCTGATCAAGACCGACGGCGAACGGATTGACGACTTCGGCATCTACACGCTGGCCCCCTACCCGCAGTCGATCCGGGCCTTGCTGGAAGAGACGTTGCGCCAGGCAAGGAGCTGGAATTTCACAGGGCCGGAACCGGCAATCTTCCACGAGGCAGAGGAGGCGCTGACGCGCGCCCAATCCGCCGCGGTCAAGGATCTTGTCGAAAGTCACGGTCTGACCATGGCCGATATCGGCGTCGTCGGCTTCCATGGCCAGACCGTGCTGCACCGTGCCCCGCAGGTGGGCCGACTGGGCCAGACCCGCCAGCTCGGCGACGGCGAGCTGATGCATGCCATCCTGGGCACCAGGGTCGCCTATGACTTCCGCTCGGCCGACATGCGCGCCGGCGGCCAGGGCGCGCCGCTGTCGGCCGCCTATCACGCCGCGCTGCTGCGCGAAGCCGACGCCACCGGCGACACGGCGGTGCTCAATCTCGGCGGCGTCGCCAACATCACCTGGTGGGACGGCAAGGACAATGTTGTTGCCTTCGACACCGGGCCTGCCAACGCACCGCTGAACGACTTCATCAAATCGAAGGGTCTTGGCGAAATGGACCGCGACGGCGCCCTTGCCCGCGCCGGCACGGTCGACGAGGCACGGCTGGCCAAGCTCCTGCAGCATCCGTATTTGACCAAACCCTACCCGAAATCGCTGGACCGTTTCGATTTCGGCGCCTCGATGGCGGACGGAATAAACGCCGAGGATGGCGCAGCCCTGCTGACGGCCTTCACCGCGGCCGCCGTCGGCAAGGCGCTCGATCTTCTGCCGCGCCGGCCGAAGCGGCTGGTGGTCAGCGGTGGCGGTCGACACAACCCAACGATCATGGCCATGCTTGCCAGCCGCGCTGGCGTCGAAGCGGTTCCGGCCGAGGCGCTTGGCTGGAAGGGCGATGCGGTGGAGGCGGAGTGTTTTGCGTTCCTGGCAGTGCGCGTGCTCAGAGGCTTGCCGATCAGCTTCCCCAGTACGACCGGCGTGCCCCAGCCGATGCGCGGCGGACGCCTTGCCGGCTAACTAAGCCAACAATTTCTTCTGCAGGAAGATACGGCTGCGGCCAATGGGGAAATCGGCGAGCACGCCGAAGGGCTGATAGCCCTGGCGCTCATAGGCCTTGGCGGCCTTGGGATTGAACGTGTCGATCCAGGCGCCGTGACAGTCGCGCGCGATCGCCTCCCTCTCGGCCGCCTCGAGCATCCTGCCGGCCATGCGGTGACCGCGCAGTTTTTCATCGACCCAGAGCCATTGCACATAGAGCCAGCCCCAGGCTGTATATCCCGAGATGCCGGCGACAATAGCGCCATGCTCATCGCGCACGAACACGGCCAATGCCTTCCTGCCGGAGGCGCCGACATCACTGTCGTTGAACGCCGCAAGCCGCTCTCCGAGAAAAGCCAGCTCGTGCGGCAAGGGATCGGCGGTTGTCTCAAGCGTTGTATTGTCCATCCACCAAGCATCTATCGAAGGACGGGACCGAGAAGCAAGCCTTGCTGCGCTATAGCTATAGCTTCGGCGAACGCCACGCCGCTGCCGCAGCAGCGATTAGCATGAGCAAAGCTGCAATCACCGCCGATGCTGCAAAACCGAACGTGGAATAGAGCGGTCCGAACGCCGTGGTGCCTACGAACACCGCAAGATAGGTCACCGCGCTGTTCAAACCCATGATCGTGCCGCGACGCGCAGGGTCGAGCGCCGACAGGCGCATCACCAGGACGTTCAGCCCGAAATGATTGGCAAGGCCCCAGAGGGCTATCACCGCTATGGTCAGATGAAAACTACTGCTTGCCGCGGCAATCACTACATAGACGACCGCGACAAGCAGATAGGCAAATGGCATGACACGCCGCGCGCCTAAGCGGTCGATAACGCCGTCAAGAAGTGCCGCCGCGCCGAAGCCGGCGCCATAGGCGAGCGCGGCAAGCCCATTGGCACTGACCGGCCGTCCCAAGCCGTTGTGAAGGTGATCGCCAAGATAGCCGTAGATGCCGTAGAACGCGGTCATGAAGGCGGCGCAGGCAACCAGAAGCGGCACGATGCCCGGAACGCTCAAGGCGCCCAGCGGCGTCGGCGCCGGACCGCTCTTCCTGACATCGCTGAGCGACGTCAGAGACAGGCTGGCCAATGCGAGTGCTGCGAGCACCGCGACCGCCGCGAAAACGGCGCGCCAATGTACCAGATCGGCAAGTACGGCCGACAGCGAAACGCCGGCGACCATGCTCAGCGTCCAGCCGGTCAGCACGACGCCTATGGTGCCGCTTTCGCGGCCGGGCGGTGCAATCGCGGCGGAGCTGGCATAGATTGCCGGCATGGCGACACCTGCAGCGATGCCGGCGAGAAGCTGGGCCGCGACCAGCGCCGTCACGGTCGGCGCAGCGGCGCTGGCGACGAGCGCTATCGCCAGCAGCAGCAACGCCCCTTGCAGCATGCGGCGGGCGCCAAGCCGATCGATATAGCGCGCCAGGAACAAGGCGCTTGCCGACGTCCCGAGCCCGAACGCGGCCGACGCGATCATGACCGCCGGCACGCTTGTGCCGAAGGACGCGGCCACCGCCGGCGCGATCGGACCGAGCACCAGCGAGTTCGAGCCGATCACGGCAATGCACCCCGTCAGCACGTAAGCGAGTGCCGGGATTGGCGGCTTGGGGGCCGCTGCGAATGTGGCGACTTGATCAGTGTTCGACATATGGCAATAATGGCCGTATTAAATTCTGCATCAATCGGGAATTTTAATATGAATGAAGAAACAGATGGCATTCCGCAGAACAGGCCCGCCGCCCGCGATATCGATGCAACCGATCGAAAAATATTAGGCGTTCTGGTCGACGACGCCACGATCAGCTATGCCGAGCTCGGCGACCGCGTCGGCCTTTCACCGCCGGCAGCCCATGAACGCGTCAAGCGCCTCCGGCGCAGCGGCGCCATCCGCAACACCGCGGTCATCATCGATCCCAAGGCGGTGCACAAGCCGCTGCTTGCCTTTGTCCATATCGACACAAAGGGGTGGGGAAAGACGCCGGAGCTGATGGCAATCTCCGAACACCCCGAAGTCGAGGAGATCCATTCGGTGGCCGGCGACACATGCATGCTGATCAAGGTCCGCACCGAGGACACGCGGGCGCTCGAGGGCCTGCTGTCGCGCCTCTACGAAACGCCTGGCGTCACCTCGACGCGAAGCTATGTGGTCCTGTCGACCTATCTCGAGCGGCCGGTGCAGCCGGGGATAACGACGGAATGGCCGACCCCCCGGCATATGGCCAAGCCGCTTTATTAGCTCAAACGATTCTCACGCGTATCCAAAGTCGAACCGGAAACGTCTTAGGCACTGCATCCTGTGGTCATCCGTCCGGCCGGTTCGTTTGCGCCGGTTCTTGGATCCGACGGGATGCCTGTTGCGCAACCGGAGACACGCGATGAGAAAATTGATCGTGGGCAGCTTCATTTCGCTGGACGGCGTCATCGAAGCACCAATGGAATGGGCGTCACCGTTCTTCGACGAGGAGATGAAGGAACACTCCTATGAAAAGGCCGGCGAGGCGGATTTTTTCCTGCTCGGCCGCGTCACCTACGAAATGTTTTCGGCGCGTTGGCCGCAGGTCAAAGGCAGCAAGTACATGGATCGCATGAACGGGCTGAAGAAGCTCGTCGCGTCGCGCAGCCTCAAGGAAGTGAGCTGGAACGCGTCGCTGATCGAAGGCGACATCGCTGCCGAAATTGCCAGGATCAAGCAGCAGGCCGGCGGCAACATTTTGAAGTACGGAGTGAGCAATCTCGACCAGACGCTGCTCGCCAACAGGCTTGTCGACGAGTATCAGCTCTCGATCGTGCCGACCCGCGTCGGCCATGGCAAACGCGCTTTCCAGGATGTCGACCCGTCCCTGGTCAGACTGGAGCTTATAGATACCCACCGTTTCAAGAACGGCGTCATTACGTTGACCTATGTCCCGCTATGATCCGTATGCCATGAAGATGCAGCCAAGACTTGACCCGACCGGGCTTTTCGACGTCCGCTACGCCGGTTTTCTGGAGACAGTCGCGCATTTGCGTGGACGGCTGCACCGCTACTGTGCACGCATGACCGGTTCAACGCTCGACGCCGAAGACGTGATGCAAGAGGCGCTGTTCGAGGCCTATCGGAAGATCGAGAAGCTGGACGATGCGAGTGCTCTTGGCCCCTGGCTGTTTCGCATTGCACATAATCGCTGCATCGATTTTCTGCGAAGCCGGCAGGTGCGTCAGCATGCGGAGGCCAATTTCGCCGAAGACGAGATCATCCTGCCGGTCGAGCCGGCGGGCCAGGGCGCGGATCGCGCGATCGAACGGCTGGTGATCCACCTGCCGCCCAAAGAACGCGCCTGCGTCCTGCTCAAGGACGTCTTCGACTATTCGCTGGAAGAGATCGCCGACCTCGTCGGCTCGACTGTGGGCGGCGTCAAGGCTGCGTTGAGCCGTGGCCGTTCGAAATTGGCCGCCTTGTCAGGCGAGCCAATCGTCCGTTCGGAGCCCCAACGCGATCCGGAACTCCTGGAATTGCTCAGCCGCTATGTCGAACTGTTCAACCGCCGCGACTGGGATGGGGTACGGGCGTTGACCAGCGCCGACGCACAATTGCGTGTCGCGGATTGCTTCAAGGGCAGGCTGTCGGAATCACCTTACTTCGTTGAATATGAAAGAGCCTCGACGACCTGGAAAATGGCGGTTGGCGAGATCGATGGCCAGGCGGTGCTGCTCGTGCTCCACCATGGCGAAAACGGTTGGAAGCCGGCCCATCCAGTTCGGATCGAAGCCGCCGGCGGGACCATAAATCGCATCGCCGATTACTATGCCTGCCCTTGGATCATGCCGGCGGCTGGTGCGGTGGTCGTTTCCAGGCCGGCCTAACCAGCAACAGGACATGCAAGTGTCCGGCATCAACCTCAATGGAATGGGATCGATGCCGAACAAGACATAGGCGGCTTACTGAAGCTTCGCCTGCAGGGCGTTGACGTCATCCGTGGTCATTTCGCCGTCGGTCGTCACCTTGCCATCGACGATCTTCCAGAGGCGGAACGGGCCGGTGATGTCGCCGTATTTGTCGAAGGCAACCGGGCCGATGACGCCTTCGTAACGGATCGGCTTGCCATCCTTGATCAGGCCGAGGGCCTTGGCGAACTCGTCCTTGCCGGCATAGATCGGCGTGCCGGCCGGGTCGACCGCCTTGTACATAGCCTCCTTGATCTTGGCCGGATCCTCGGAGCCGGCAATGGCGATGGCCAAGCCGACGATGGCGCCGGCATCATACGACCGGTCGGCCGCCGGGTTCGACGGTTCGATGCCCGAAAATTCCTTGTAGTTCTTGGTGAAATACTCGGTCGATGCGGTCGGGCTGGTGCCGGAGGAAGTGCCGTACGCATCCTTCAGGTAATCCGCGCCAACGGATTCGATGAAGTCCGGGCTGTTCATGCCGTCATTGAGCAGGAATTTCTGGACACCGCCCTGAGAAATCCAGGTACGGGCGATGGTTGCGCCGTCGACAGGCGTGCTGACGAGGTAAAGCCCGTCCGGTTCGCCGGCCATGGCCGCGGTTACCTCCGAGGCATAGCTCGACTGCTTTTCATTGTAGGGCGTGTCGGAGACGATGGTGCCGCCGAGTGCCTTATAGGCGCGCGAAAATTCCGCCACCATGTTGACGCCGAAATCGTTGTTGACGTGGATGACCGACAGCTTCTTGAAGCCTTTGTCGATGGCATATTTGGCGGCAGCGACGCCCTGCAGCGCATCAGATGTGATGGTGCGGAAGAAGATGCCGTTGGTCTTGCCGTCGCGCCCGAGCGCCGTCAGCGTCGGCGACGAGGAAGCAGGCGACACCTGGACTATCTTGGCCGGAGCGGTGACCGAGGTCAGGATCGGGATCGACACCGAGGAGATGATGCCGCCGATGATCACCGGCACCTTCTTGACCTGCACGAGCTGCGTCGCGGCGTCGACCGCAATGTTGCCCTGGCTCTGGCTGTCGCGCGTGTCGGTCGCGAGATCGCAGCCGCGGACGCCGCCCGCATCGTTGATGTCGCGGAAGGCCATCTCGACCGATTTGGCGCCGGCCTGGCCGTACTCGCCGGCCGGGCCTGTCAGTTCCATGACGAGGCCGACGGTGATCTTGCAATCGGCGGCTTGCGCTGCGCCGGCCGCTGTCAGCAGTGCGAGCGCGGTGGTGATCTGAAGTATGGTCTTTTTCATTGTTGTTCCCCTTTTGTTACACGACTCTCATTGATGTCTTGAGCCTGTTCAGCCTTCCGGCATCTGCAGCCAGGTTTCATGCAGATGTCGCCATTCGACGCCGTTGGGCGCCGATGAACTGGTGGTGAAAACGGCACTCGAGCGGCGGCGGCTATGTTTGCCGGCCCGCTGCTGCGTTTCGATGTAGCAGACGACGATCGTGTCGCCTGCCTGCCAGCCGGCCCGGATATCCTCGATCGAGATACTGAAATCGCCATCCGAGGTGGCGCGGCTTGCCCTGACATGGTCAAGCACCGCGTCACGATCGAGGACCTGACCGTCCGGCGCAACCATCTGGAAGCCTTCGCCCATGACGCTTTCGAACCGGTTGAAATCTGCATTGTCCGCACTCGCCGCATTGAACCAGTCGACGAAGAAGCGGTGGAGATCGACCACCTCGGCGCTGGCGCGGGAAAGCAAGGAAGGTTTTTCGTCCGTGGCCGCGTTCATTTCCTGCCTGCATTCAAATTGTAATGCATGATCGAGCCGTGGCGGCCGTGACGGTCGCGTTCCAATGTGTAGACGTCGCCCAGCGGCCCACGGCTTTGCGCGATCACGGCAGCGATCCTCGCCCGGTCGTCGGCATCGAGCGCGACGTCCATGATTCTGGCATTGGCAAGGGCGTACGCCTGGTTGCGGGCGCCGACGATGACGGCCGCCACTTGCGGCTGCTCCAGCACCCAGGCGCTGGCGATGGTGGCGATATCGACGCCGTGGCGGTCGGCGACGGCCTTCAGTATGCGAAGCAACTCCTGGAAAAGCTCCCAGCCACCAAAGTCGTCAATGATCAGCTTGTATTTGACCAGCGATCGGTTTTCGAGCGGCGTCTGCGGCTCGGCAGCGCCAAGCCATTTTTCGCTGAGGAAGCCGCCCGCCACCGAACCGTAGCAGAGGAAACTGACGCCGTGCCGGCTGGCGAGCGCTGCAAGGCTGTTGGCTGGCCGCTGGTCGAGCACCGAGTATTGCAATTGCTGGCTGACCAGCGGCACACCGGCGGCCAGGATCTCGGCCAACCGCGGCGTGTCGAAGTTCGTGGTGCCGATGTTGCGCACCTTGCCTTCCCTGCGGATTTCGTTGAGCCAGCCCATCGCTTCGACGTAGCCGGGCAGCGCACAGTCCCACCAGTGGAACTGCACGAGATCGAGCCGCTCGGTCTTCAGCCGCCGCAGCGACTGCTCGACGATGCCTCTGATGTAGTCGCGGCTGATATTGGAAAGCCTTTCCAGGTCAGGCACCAGCTTGGTGTGCACCTTCATTTTGGTGGCAGCGTCGAGGCCACGCTCATTGGCAAGGCGCAGGCGCGCCGCGCCGATCAGCTCTTCGACACCGGCATAGATATCGGCGCAATCATAGGTCCTGATGCCGGCGTCGAAGGTGGCGATCAGGTCAGTTACCGCCTGTTGGCGGTCGATCGCGCCGTGCCCGCCGGCAAGCTGCCAGCCGCCGCGAATAACGCGCGAGATCGTATAGCCGGGGCTGAGCTCGAAAGCCTTGGCGGTCATCTCCGGTCATTCTCCTTCGGCAGCGGCACCGTCGTCGTTTCGGCATGGCTGAACCGCCGCTTGCCGGTCCTGACGATCCGGAGCCGGCTGGCACAATTGGGATCCGGACAAGCGATCTCGGCGTCCGACGTCATCCAGTCGTTCCTGTGGGTCGGGCGCTGCTTTGCGGCCAGAAGCGGCAACACTGCCGCAATGGAATAGATCGAGAAACCTTGCCCCGCCGGCATCGACAGCATCTCGCCCTTCAACTCGAAATAGTCGCCGGGCTTGGCGCCGCAATAGATCGGCTTGCCCTCGGGGATAACCGCCTCGACGCGAAGGTCGAAGAGTTCGAAACTGTCGTCGGTCTCAGCCATTCAGATCTCCACCCGGGTGAAGGTGATGTCGCAGGCACCGTTGCGGCGGATCACGCCACAAGCGGCTGCGAATTTATCGCGATCCTCAGGCACCACCTGCGCGACGACGCTTCCGGCAAGCCAGCCGATCGGGAACAGCAGGCGTGCACCCGCTCCGTAGAACAGGCCGACGTCAAAGAGGGCATTCGGGTTGCCGCCCCACATGCGCGGCGGCACGTAGGACAACACGATGTCGCCCGGCTGCGGCGTCAGCGTTGCGTTCTCCGCCGGCAAGGGCCTGGCATAGGTTTGGCCCTCAAGTTCGGCTGATGGAACCGGGCAGGAGATTTCCGGCCCCGTCCACATAGCATGGATGCCGGCAACGACGCGCGGCTGCTCGAGATACGCCAGCAGGAAGGCAGCGTTGTCGGGCGCCTTTTCAGGCAACAGCAGCGCGGTCACGGAAAGCATCGAGTGTGGCTCGGTGATGTTGATGCCAGGCACCGTCATGCCCTCAATCCTTCCTTGCTTGTGGATTGGAGCTTGTCGCGCAGAAAGGCGAAGGGCCGGCTGATGTCGGCCACCAGCGCCTCGCGCGCCGCTTGCGCATCCTGCCTGGAAAGCGCTGCGACGATGCTGCGGTGGTAGTGGGCCGTATCGACCTCGCCGGCGTCGGAGAAGGCGTAAATGGCAACGCGGATGCAAGGCCCGGATTGCAACCACAGGCTCTCGATCATCGGGATCAGCACGGCGGAACCGCAGCAACGGTAGATCTCGAAATGGAAGCTCTGGTTGAGCGTGGCCTCGCGGTCGATATCCTTCTTGTGCTTCAGCGCCCGCATCTCGTCCCACTCGCCGAGCATGGCTTCGACCGAAGCGATCTGGCGCGGGTTCATGCGCGTGGCAGCCAGCGCGATCGCTTCGCCCTCGATCAGAGAACGAGCGCGCAAGAGGTCGTCGATGCGCTCCAGCGTGATCGGCGGCACGCGCACCGAACGGTTGGGAAGCGCTTCCAGTGCCTTCTCGGTGATCAACCGTCCGAGCGCCTCGCGCACCGGCATGGTGCTGGTGACCAGCGCGTCGGCGAGGCCGCGGATGGTCAGAACCTGGCTCGGCTCGAAAAGGCCGCCGATCAAGGCGCGGCGCAGCTCCGAATAGACGCGATCCTGCACGGTCTCGCGGCCGACCGGCGTAAGCTGGGCTGCGATCATCTCATTGTTCTTTTCGATGGCGGCCTTCTGCATAGGCAATCCCGGTCTTGGCCGTTTTCGGCTTGCGGAAGAAATTAAAGCCGAATAGCGTGATCAAAGCAAGCGTGATCACAAATCAAATCATAGGCGATGAAGGTCGCTTTTCGGCCAGAGGAATTGATGAGCGACACGACGGAACGGCAGGAGGAGATCCGTACGCCGGTCCTCACGGCCAGGAACGTCCTCAGACGCTTCGGCGGCCTGGTCGCGGTCAACAATGTCTCGTTCGACGTCCGGCCGAGCGAAATACTTGGCCTTATCGGCCCGAACGGCGCCGGCAAGACCACGATGTTCGACCTGCTCGCCGGCAGCATTCTGCCGACCAGCGGCGAAATCCTCCTCAACGGCGTATCGGTGTCGGGGGAAGCTGCCCATCGCCGCATTGGCCGCGGCCTTGGCCGCACGTTCCAGATCCCCCGGCCCTTGCCTAACCTGACGCTGATCGAAAACGTCATGCTGGCCGCGCAAGGGCAGGCCGGAGAAAAACTGCTCGCCAATTTCCTGACGCCCCGGCGGGTCGCTGCCGAAGAAAGGGCTGCCGAGACAAGAGCCGTCGAACTGCTCGAGCTCGTCACGATCGCTCACCTCGCGCACGAACCTGCGCGCGTGCTTTCAGGCGGCCAGCGCAAGCTGCTCGAGTTGGCCCGCGTGATGATGGCCGACCCGGCGATCATCCTGCTCGACGAGCCGGCGGCCGGGGTCAACGCAACCCTGCTCGAGGTCATTATCGACCGCATCCGCGACATCAATGCGCGCGGCATCACCTTCCTGCTGATCGAGCACAATATCGACATGGTGACGCGGCTTTGCCACCGCGTGCTGGTCATGGCGAGCGGCCAGCTTCTGTGCGAAGGCACCCCGGAGGAGGTGGCGCGCGATCCGCGCGTCATCGAGGCCTACCTCGGAGGCACGGCATGAGCCAAAAGGTACTCGATGTCCGCGATCTCGAAGCCGGCTACGAGCCTGGCGTTCCGATCGTGCGCGGCGCTTCGATCACCGTCGACCAGGGCGAGATCGTCGTCGTTCTCGGTCCCAACGGCGCCGGCAAGTCGAGCCTTATCAAGGCCATAGCCGGCCTTGTCCCGATCACCGGCGGCACGGTGCTGCTGGACGGCAAGGATATCACGGCGTCGCCCGCTCACATCATGGTCCGCCTTGGCCTTGCCTTCGTGCCACAGACAGAGAACATCTTCCCGCTGATGTCGGTCGAGGACAATCTCAGGGTCGCCTGCGGCATCCTGAGGCCGCGCGAGGTCCCAGCCCGCATCGAGGAAATGTATGCGGCCTTTCCCGATCTCGCCCGTCAGCGCAGAACGGCCGCGGGCAATCTGTCGGGTGGACAGCGGCAGATGCTGGCCGTCGCCCGGGCGTTGATCGTCCATCCCAAGGTGCTGGTGCTCGACGAGCCGTCGGCCGGCCTGTCGCCGAAATTCGTGGCGATGGTGTTCGAGATGCTGGCCGGCATCCGAAAGTCCGGCGTCACCATTCTGCTGGTCGAACAGAACGCCAAGGCAGCGCTTGCCATTGGAGACCGCGCCTACGTGCTGGTCGAGGGCAAGGAGCGGCACCAGGGCGTCGCCTCCGAGCTCTGGAACGACCCGGTCGTCGCTGAACTCTATCTTGGCCAGCGCCGCCTCGACCTTGGACAAGGAAGCGCGGCATGAACCTGCAATTCGTCGTCGACGGACTGCTGGCAGGGTCGATGATCGGCCTCGGCGCCATCGGCGTGACACTCACCTATTCGATCCTGCGCTTCTCGAACTTCGCCCATGGCGACTTCATGGCCTGGGGCGCCTATGCGACGCTCGCCGTGGTTGGCGCCATTGGCGCGATTTTCGGCAAGATCGCGCCGATCGCGCCCCTCTCCTTCGGTTGGCCGCTGATCGTCGCGCTCATCATCGGCATGGCGGCCACCGGCCTGCTGGCGCTGGCGCTCGACATCGTGCTGTTCGCGCGGCTACGGGCCAAGGGTCAGGCGATCATCGTGGTGATGGCGAGCTTCGGCGCCTCGATGGCGCTGAGAAGCCTGCTCGAATTCATCTTCACCTCGCGTCCGACCTATTTCAGCCGGGCGATCCAGATCGCCATGCCGATAGGTTTCGGCATCCGCATCACCCCGGACCAGATCGCGCTGCTGTTGCTGACCGCCGTGCTGGTGCTCGGCGTGCATCTCCTGATGACGCGGACCCAGACCGGCCGCTCGATGCAGGCATTGAGCCAGAACGCGGCACTTGCCCGCATCGTCGGCATCGACGTCGCCAGGGTGGTGCGCGTCACCTGGATCATCGGTGGCGCGCTGGCCTGCGTCGCCGGCGTCATGATCGGCATTCTCATCCAGATCCGCCCGTTCATGGGTTTCGAGATGCTGCTGCCGATGTTTGCGGCCGCCATCCTCGGCGGCATCGGCAGCGTGCCCGGCGCCGTTCTCGGCGGCCTGATCATCGGCATGGCCGAAGCCGGCGCGGTGCAGCTGATCGGCGCCGAATGGCGGGCAGCCGTCTCGTTCATCATCCTGATGGCGGTGCTGTTCGTGCGGCCCATCGGCCTTTTCGGAGTGAGGGAACGCTGATGGATCTGCTCGGCTACGGCGCCTCTTTCCTGACCACCGCGCTGATTTTTTCGCTCATCACGCTCGGGCTCAATCTGCAATGGGGGCTGACCGGGCTTTTCAATGTCGGGGTCGCCGGCTTCGTTGCCATCGGCGCCTACACCTCGGCGCTGCTGACCACGCCCGACGATGCCGCGCGCCTGGGCGGCTTCGACCTGCCGATCCTTATCGGCTGGCTTGGCGCCATGCTGTTGGGCGGCGTCGCCGCCGCCATCACCGGCATTGCCACGCTACGTCTGAGATCGGACTATCTGGCGATCACTACTTTCGGCGTCGCCGTCGTCGTGCAACTGGTAGCGCTCAATGCCCAGAAGCTGACCGGCGGGCCGTTCGGCATCGGCTTCATTCCGCGTCCGTTCGGCGGTCTTGCCGAAACGCCGTTGCTGTTCAACCTTTCGAACCTTGCGATCGTCTCGGTGGTGACGCTGATCGTCTATCTCGCGCTGGAGCATCTGTCGCGCAGCCCGTGGGGGCGCGTGTTGAAGGCGCTTCGCGAGGATGAGCGGGCCGCGATATCCCTAGGCAAAAGCGCACGGTTCTACCGCGTCCAGGCCTTTGCCGTCGGTGGCGCCATCATGGCGCTTGCCGGTGCGCTGCAGGCGCATTTCACCGGCTTCATCGCGCCGGACAATTATTTGCCGGCGCTGACTTTCCAGGTCTGGGTGATGCTGATCGTCGGTGGCTCGGGCAGCAACATCGGCGCCGTCATCGGCAGCATCCTGGTCTGGGCGATATGGGCCGGATCGGGAGCCTTGACCAGTATGTTGTTCTCGCCCGAACAACAGGCCCGCGCCGCTTCGCTGCAGATCGTCGCCATCGGCGTGATGCTGTGCGTCATCCTTCTGGTCAGGCCGAACGGCCTGTTTGGCGACAGGCCGCGGCGTCCAAGGTTCGGCAAGCGTGCACGCGTGGCCTCGAGCGAGAGCGGCTCATGAACGCTGTGACCCGGCCGCACGGCGTTTCCCTTTGGCATGCCGTCAGCCGCAGTCGCCGCGACCGGCCCACCCTCGAAGGCGCACTCGATGTCGATCTGGCAATTGTCGGCGGCGGGTTTTCAGGCCTTTCCACCGCGCTGCACAGTGCCGAGAAAGGCATCTCGGTTGCCGTCCTCGAGGCGGAAATCATCGCCTGGGGGGCAACCGGCAGGAATGCCGGCTTCGTCGTGCCGAATTTCGCGAAAAGAGACCCCGACGATATCATTGCCCAGCTCGGGCCCGAACGCGGCGAACGCCTTGTCGATTTCGCCGCCGGCAGCGCCGACCTCGTCTTCGACCTGATCAGGCGGCATGCCATCGAATGCGATGCCGTCCAGAGCGGCTGGATACAACCAGCCCATTCAGCGGCCGCTTTGCAAAAGACCAGATCGCGCGCCGAACAATGGGCACCACGCGCAAGGCCGGCTGTTGCGCTGGATAGACAGGCGGTCGAAGAGCTGACCGGCGTTCGCGGTTATCTCGGCGGCTGGATCGACAGATCGGGTGGCGTCCTCAATCCGGTCGAATATGCGCGCGGATTGGCCGACGCGGCGGAAAAGGCCGGAGCGCGCATCTTCGAGCATACGCGTGTCGCGTCGATCGATCACATAGGCGATGGTTGGGCTTTGAAGACGGCCTCCGGTTCGGTACGCGCAGGAAAGGTGCTGGTCGCCACCAACGCCTATGGCGGAGCGCTGGATCGCGCGTTGCAGCGAACCTATTTCCCGCTGAAAATCTTCCAGATCGCGACAGCGCCGCTGCCGCGCGAAATACGCACTCGCCTGCTTCCTGGCGGGCAAGGCGTCGGCGACACAAGACGCAATCTCTTCACCTTCCGCTTCGACAGCGAAAACAGGCTGATCACCGGCGGCATGCATATTTTTGGTCCCGGCGCCGACGCCCGCGTGCCGCGGGCGATCTGGCGGCGGCTTGCCGGGCATCTCGATCTCCCGGACATCCCGCCGCTTGAATACAGCTGGTCGGGGATGGCTGCCGTCGAGCCCGACTTCCTGCCGCACCTCGTCGATCTCGGCCTCGGCCTGATCGCGGGCTTTGCCTGCAACGGGCGCGGCATCGCCATGACCACGAGCATGGGCAAGGTGCTTGCGGATTGGGCTGATGGAACAAAGCCTCAGGATTTGCCGCTGCCGTTTGCGCCGCCGTCGCCGATCCCGTTCCATAGCCTGATGCGGCATGCACCAAACATGGTGCTCCCCTGGAGCATGCTGCGCGACCGGCTGGATGGCTGATCGACGTGCGTCTCCGTCCGCCGTCCTGATACCGAACCGCTAGACTCGCTCAAATCATGTTGTTAACGACAGCGGATGAAGCAGAACTATCTTTATCTCATCATCGGCGCTTTGGCCGTCGCCGTTATTGCGTTGGGGATTTACGTTTATCGCGTGGAGACTAGGCCGAAAGGCGTGGAACTTCGCATCGACGATTCCGGCATTTCAGTTCAGGAAAAATAGACCGCGTAGTCCTGTTGCCCGACTTTGCACTGGAAGTCGGCTTGTACCGCCTCACCCCAACTCCAACGTCGTTATCGCAAAAACTCCGGACTGCATGAGCTGCGGCGCCTTTCCCTTGTACATCCGAGCCGTCTCGAAGCCCGGTTGAAGGCCTGCGGACGACAGCAAGTCTGCAAATTGCCGGCTGGTTTCGGGAACGTCGAGATGGACGTTTCCGGGACCGGACATGTGCGCGAGCGCGGCGAAGAGATGGCTTGCCGCGTCCAGGCTGTCGGCAAAGAGCGGGCCGATCTTGCAGCCGTCCCGGCATTGGCGCGCGACGCCGTATCCCGCAATGGCGCCGTGCTTGAGGATCGCAAGCGCCATATGCGGCGGGCGCAGCCAGTGTTCCAGGAAGGATCGCCTCGGGCCGGGAAAGAAGCGGCGGTCATAGTCCAGTATGTCCGGCACGAGTTCCGGCCCTATGGCGCGAATGTCGTTGCCGACGGCTGCCGGGACATTCGGTGACCCCATGAACCGGATCGTCCGGTAGGCCGGTGCAAAACCCATGCTGCGGTAGTTGGCCTGCTGTTCGACGACACCGTCGAGGCCGATCGTGCGCTTGCCAAGCCGCGCCGTGCCGGCATCCCAAACGACCTTGCCATGGCCTTGGCCACGCTTGTCCGGCCGGCAGATGTAGAGGCCGATGAAGCCGAAACCGTCGCCATAGGCAACGGCCGAAATGCCCGCCGCCATCTCGCCATCGATAAAGGCGCCGATGAAGCCCTGCGGGTCGGCTGCCTGAAACAGCGCGGCATCGTTAAGGCCGGGATTCCAGCCTTCCGCCGCCGCCCAATCGACAAGGGTTTGCACTTCTTCACGTGCGAGCGTTCGGATCGTTCGGGGCATTGCGATCACTCGGCGGCGCCAGGCGCGAAGGATTTCAACGCGCCATGATAGGACTTTGCCAACGGGCTTGCATAGGCGCCGCGCTTGGATGTCGTCAGGCCAAGGGCGATCAATGCCTCGGCCTGTTTCACGGCAGCGCCCACGCCGTCGATGACCGGAAGCCCGAATTCCCGCTGCAGCGCCGCCGCCAGATCGGCCATGCCGGCACAGCCGAGCACGATCGCCTCGGCGCGATCCTCGTCGATGGCGCGCGCAATCTCGCTGCGCAGCCTGAGCAGTGCGTCGGACGCCGGATCTTCGAGGGCAAGAACCGGGATGTCGGCGGCGCGCACGCGTGCCCGCCCCGCCATACCGTAGCGTTGCACCAGGCCTTCGACCGGCACGCGCGAACGTCCGGTGGTGGTGACGACGGTGAAGCGCTGGGCGATGAACGAGGCCGTGCTGAGCGATGCCTCGCAAATGCCGATGACCGGAATGTTGGCCATGGCGCGCGCGGCATCAAGGCCGGTGTCGTCGAAACAGGCAATGATCGCGGCTTGCGCGCCCGAGCGTTCGCCGGCGGCGATCTCGACCAGCAGGCCGGGCACGGCAAGCGCTTCATCGTAATAGCCTTCGATCGACACCGGGCCCATCGTAGAGGTGACGGCAACGATCTTCGTCGATTGAGCAGCGACCGATCGGGCGGCGACCGCGATAGTCTCGGTCATGCTGGCGGTGGTGTTTGGATTGACGACGAGGATCTGCACTGTCAGGCACGCTCGCGGCGGCGGCCGACATAGACGATTGCGCCGAGCGTCAGCAGGATCACCAGGAAGGAAAACACGGTCGTCACGGTGCCCAGCGCATAGAGCACCGGCGTCGTGACATTCGTCGTCATGCCGTAGATTTCGAGCGGCAACGTGTTGAACGTGCCCGAGGTCATCAGCGTGCGGGCGAACTCGTCATATGACAGAGTGAAGCCGAACAGGCCGACGCCGATCAGGCTGGGCGCGATCATCGGCAGCACGACATGGGCAAAGGTCTGCCACGACGATGCTCCGAGATCGCGCGCGGCTTCCTCATAGGCTGGCGAGAACCGGTTGAAGACAGCAAACATAATCAGCACGCCGAAAGGCAAGGTCCAGGTCAGATGGGCGCCGAAAGCGGAGGTGTACCAGGCGGGGCGGAAGCCGATCTGCTGAAAGACGACGCCGATGCCGAGACTGATGATGATCGACGGCACGACCAGGCTGGCGACGGCCAGATAGAACAGTGCGGTTGCGCCGCGAAATTTCTGCCGGAAGGCCAGGCCGGCGAGCAGCGACACGGCGACAGTGACGACCATCACCATCAGGCCAAGGACGAGCGAGCGTTTGAAGCTGCCGCCGAAGTCGCCGACCGCCTGGCGTTCGAACAAATTGGCGAACCAGTGCAGCGAAACGCCGTTCAGCGGAAATGTCAGACCGCCGTTCTCGCCCTGGAAAGAGAGGATCAGGATCGCCGAAAGCGGGCCGTAGAGGAACAACACGAAAAGACCGAAGAACGCCGCCAACACATAGAATTCGAGGGTGCGCTTGTCCTGGCTCATCGCCTCACAGCTCCTTGCGGATGTCGACGATGCGCAGGATGCCCGCGACCATCAGCAGCACCAGAACCAAGAGCACGACGGCGTTGGCGGCGGCTGCCGGATATTGCAGCAGCGACATCTGGTTCTTCATCATCAGCGCGACGGAGGCGCTCTGCCCGCCGGACATCACCTGCACCGTCGAGAAGTCGGCCATCACCAGGGTGACGACGAAAATGGTGCCGATCGCCATGCCGGGCTTGGCGAGCGGAATGACGACGTTCCACAGAACCTGCCAGCCGGAAGCGCCGGCGTCGCGCGCGGCTTCTATCAACGACTTGTCGATGCGCATCAGCGTGTTGAAGATCGGCGTCACCATGAACAGCGTATAGAGATGCACCATGGCCAGCACCACGGCGAATTCGGAATAGAGCAGCCATTCGATCGGCTTCGGGATCAGCCCCATTTGCACCAGCGTCGAGTTGACCAGGCCATTGCGGCCAAGCACCGGAATCCACGAGATCATGCGGATGATGTTGGAGGTCAGGAACGGCACCGTGCAGACAAGGAACAGCACCATCTGCATGGCCGTGGTCCTGATATGGAAGGCAAGGAAATAGGCGACCCAGAAACCGATGAACAGCGTCAGCGCCCAGACGATGGCGGCGTATTTCAGCGTATTCAGGTAGGTTTTCCAGGTGACCCAGGAGCCGAGCGTGTCGGAATAATTGGTGGTCAGGAAATCCGGATACATCGCCGCGAAATCGTAATCCCAGAATGAGACCACGGCGATCATCAGAATTGGCAGCAGGAGGAACGCGCCGAGGACCAGGGCAAGTGGTGTTGCCTGGAGATAGGGGACGAGGGCGCCGATCGAGAGCCGGCGGCGTCTGGCGGGTTTGGCGGCGGCGGTGGCGGGGCGTTCGAGCGCGACTGTCATGAACATCTCGGTATAAGTCAGCGATGCGGCGAAGCCGCCTTTCCTTCTCCCCCTGTGGGAGAAGGTGGCCGAGCGAAGCTCGGTCGGATGAGGGGTGTTCCAGCTTGGCACCAACAGCGCTCCCGGCACCCCTCAACCGTCTTGGCGCTGCGCGCCAATCCACCTTCTCCCACAAGGGGAGAAGGGGAAGACGTTGTACCTACGCAGCGATGAACTCGTTCCAGCGCTTCACCATGTAGCGGTCCTCGTCCATGACCGAGTTCCAGCAGGCGACCTTGCCCATGCGCTCTTCGAAAGAGCCGCCGTCACGCACGGCGCCAGCCTTTTCCATGACCTTGCCGTCCGGCGACAGGATATCGCCCTTTGCCGGCTTGCCTTCGATCCAGTAGCCCCACTCGTCCTCGGACATAAACTTCTTGGCCGACACCATGTTGGCCGAGTAATAGCCCTGGCGATTGAGATAGCCGCCAACCCAGCCGGACGTGTACCAGTTGATGTATTCATAGGCGGCGTCGAGTTCGGCGCCGGAGAGATGGGCTGCCAGGCCAAGCCCGCCACCCCAGGACCGGTAGCCTTCCTTGAGCGGCTGGAAGCGGCACGCGATGCCCTTGGAGCGGACCGCGGCCACGGCCGGCGACCACATTGACTGGATGACCACTTCGCCTGAAGCCATCAGGTTGACGCTTTCGTCGAAGGATTTCCAGAAGGCGCGGAACTGGCCGGCTTGCTTGGCCTTGATCAGGAAGTCGATCGTCTTGTCGATCTCCTCCTTGGTCATGTTGCCCTTGTCGGCGTATTTGATGTTGCCCGTTGCCTCCATGATCATCGCGGCATCCATGATGCCGATCGACGGGATGTTGAGGATGGCGGTCTTGCCCTTGAAGGCCGGATCCATGATGTCGGCCCAGGTGGTGATATCGCGGCCGACGAGGTCGGGGCGGATGCCGAGCGTATCGGCATTGTAGATCGTCGGCACCATGGTGAACCAATTGGTCGGCGCCTTGGCGAAAACCTTGCTGTCTTGGGCCTCGACGTAACCGACCGTATGCGGTGCGGTGCCCTGGGCAATGACGCTGTCGGGCGTCAGCTTGCCGGTTTTGAACAGCGGCACCAGCTCGTCGTAATATTTCAGCTTGGTGACATCCATCGGCTGCAGGACGCCTGTCGGGAACACCTTCTTGCAGATCCAGTATTCGATGTCGGCGATGTCGTAGCTGTCGGGCTGCGTCACGGCGCGCTGCGCGGCGGCGTCGGAATCGGTTGCTGTCATCTCCAGCGTGATGCCGAGATCGGCTTTGCACTTGTCGGCGATGGCATTGAGATTGGACACGCCGGTGCCGAACTGGCGCAGCGTGATGTTCGATTGCGCCCAGATGGTCGGAAAGCCTGATATGGCGCCGGAACCGGCGGCGAAACCGACGGCGGCGGCACCTGTCTTGAGCAGCGAACGTCGCGATATTCCAGTCTTCTTGTCGGTGGTGTTGGTCATGTTCAGTTCCCCTGTTTTGGTTGGTTATGCTGGATTTCAGGAATCGAGACGGCCAAGGACGATCGCGTCCTCGGCATCCCAGGCGATCGGCACTGCGTCGCCGACGGCAACCGGCCTGGCGAAGAAGCTGGTGTCGTCGACGATTACCGTGAAATCCTCGATGCCGGCGCCATTGACCGAGAGCTTCACGGTCGAACCGCGGTACTCGACGTTTGAAACGATGCCGGTGAAGCCGAGCCCGGCTGCCGGCGGCTCGCCGATGCGCACGTGGTCGGTGCGAATGGCGATGTCGATGGGTTCCCCGGTCTCCCTGCCCTGCCCGCTGGCGGCGAGCGCGACGCCGCCGGGCACATCGAAAACGACCATGCCGTCGCGACTGCCGGCGACGCGCCCGGAGATGACATTGTGGTCGCCCATGAAACGAGCGACGAAGGCCGTGGCCGGCCGCTCGAACACCGTGCGAGGGTGCGCCGCCTGCTCGATACGGCCGTCGTTCATCACCACGATCAGGTCGGCCAGCGCCATCGCCTCTTCCTGGCTGTGGGTGACGTGGACGAAAGTGATGCCGAGCGACGTCTGCAGCTTCTTCAGTTCGGCTCGCATGCGGATCTTCAGGAAAGGATCGAGCGCCGAAAGCGGTTCGTCGAGCAACAGCGCCTCGGGATCGGTGATCAATGCGCGCGCAAGAGCAACGCGCTGCTGCTGCCCGCCGGAAAGCTGCGCCGGGCGGCGGCTGGCATAGGCCTCCATCTGCATCAGCTTCAGCATGTCGAGTGCCTTGGCGCGGCGCTCCTCCTTGCCGACGCCTTTCATCTTCAGGCTGAAGGCGACATTGTCGATCAGGTCGAGATGCGGAAACAGTGCGTAGGACTGGAACATCATGGCAGTGCCGCGCCTGGCCGGCGGCAGGTCGGTGACCACTGTGTTGCCGAGACGCACGTCGCCACTCGATATGCTCTCGTGCCCGGCGATCATGCGCAGCGTCGAGGTCTTGCCACAGCCGGACGGACCGAGCAGGCAGCAATAGGTTCCCGCAGGGATTTTCAGGCTGATGCCTTCGACGGCAGTCGTCGCGCCATAGACTTTCGAAACGGACACAATGTCGATTTCGGCGGCTTTGGACATCCAGCTTCCCCTTTGGTCGGATTAGCCAAAGCATCATGCGTGCCAGTTGCGCGCCGCCACACCAACCGACTGAATCCTCGAAGAAATCAGGGCCGCCTCTATATAGCTGCCGATACGTCGCCCTTGTGCAATGCACAAATTATAGGCGATTGCCGCCGATCTTCGCAAAGATCGTATGCAATCTTTTTCATTTCTGTATTCACTTTGTCTCTCGTCCAAGCGATGCGATTCAGGGTAGAAGAACGCAGGACCACTGCCATGAACATTGCCGACCAGACCTTCCCTGCTATCGAGGCCGCCAACGAGGATCGCGCGCAGGCGATCCGCGACCAGTTGCGCGACGCGATCGTCGATCGCCGGCTGGCGCCGGGAACAAAGCTTTCCGAAGGCGAAGTCGGCACGCTGTTCGATGTCAGCCGCACCGTGGCGCGTGCGGCACTGCAGATGCTTTCCTTCGAAGGATTGGTGCGCACCGAGCGCAATCGCGGCGCCTTCGTCGCCAATCCGTCGCCGGAGGAAGCGCGGCAGGTTTTTGCTTCGCGCCGGCTCATCGAACCAGGCATCGCGATTGCCGCCGCCGGACGGATGACGCCGGCGCATGTCGCCGCGTTCAAGGCCCAGATCGACGAAGAAGGCCGTTTCATCGCCGAACGCGGACCCAACGCAAGGCGATCGGAGATCAAGGCGTCGGGGGATTTTCACCTGCTTCTGGCGTCGGTCGCGGGAAACGTCATCCTGCAGCGCTTCATGGAGGAATTGGTCGCTCGTTCATCGCTGGTGATCGCACTCTATGGCCGCTCGGGCATCTCGAGCTGCGGCCACAACGAACACACGCAGATCCTCGAGGCGCTGGAAAATGGCAATGCCGAACGCGCCAGCGCGCTGATGCTGCACCACATCGACCATATCGAGGCCGACCTCGATCTGCGCGTCAGGAGCGGCCCGGCACTCAGGCAGGCGCTCGAGTTCTGAGATCGCGTCAACGCACGATCCTCACACACATCGGCGTGCCAATTTCGATGGATCGGCCGGTGTCGGTCAGCCGGCCGGTTGCGGCATCACGGGCGAAAATCGAGATGCGGTCGGCATTCTGGTTGGCCGAGAACAGATGGCCGCCCGAGGGCGTCAGTGCCAGATTGCGCGGCGTGGCGCCGCCGCAAGGCGTATAGCCCACAAGGGCAAGCCTGCCGGTTTGCTGGTCGATCGAAAACACGGCGATGCTGTCATGGCCGCGGTTGGAGCCGTAGAGAAAGCGGCCGTCAGGCGAGATCTGGATGTCGGCGCAGTGATTGCCGTCGCGCGCCTCGGGCGGCACGGCCGGCTTGCTGTCGATCACCGTAAGCTTGCCTGATGCTTCGTCCAGCGCCAGCGAGACAACCGTCGAATCCAGCTCGTTCATGACGAACACGAAGCGACCGCCCGGATGCAGTGCGAGATGGCGCGGACCCGCGCCTGGCGCAAGCGCCGACTCGGCGAGCTTCGTCAGGCTGCCGTCTGAGCCGATGCGATAGGACACCAGCCGGTCGATGCCGAGGTCAGCGACGATCGCCATGCCGCCGGCAACCGTCTCGGTTGCGCTATGGGCATGCGGCCGCTCCTGGCGGGCAGGATCTGGTCCGGTCCCGCTATGGGCAACGCTCGACAACGGCGCTGTCAGGCCGCCATTCTCACCCAACCCATAGACCACGACCGAGCGATCGGGGCCGCCCTCGCCCATGCCGTAATTGGCGACCAGCAGCTTCGTCCGGTCGCGCGTGATGGCGTTGTGCGCCGTGATGCTGCCCAGCGTCGGCTGCTTGTTGATGTAGGACAGCGTGGCGGTCTGCCTGTCGAAACGGTAGGCCGAGACCACCCCTTCGCGCCAGGTGAACACTTCTGAGTTGGCATAGATGTGGGAGCCGTCCGGCGTCACCGACAGGAAGGTGGGATTGTCGATGTCTCCCGTCTCGGCCAGTTTCTTCGTCTGCAGCGTCCCTTCGTCGAAACTGTAGACACCCAGCCCGATGCCGCGCGCGCCCTGAAAATACGGGGCGTCGCGATTGAGGCTGCCGACGAAAACCAGACAGGCATTCTGCATCACTTCCTCCCTTGTTCCGCCGGCATTGGCCCCGACGGAGCAGGCAAAATTTCGCCTGTTCACGCTTGCAACACAACCCCATATGTGAAAATACTATTCACAAAAGAAGATTGACGGGAGGATCGATCATGCATTTCGCTGGTCCGCGGCGCGCCCTGATGGACGATTCCCGCTCCCAAAGGAAGTCGTCATGAGCGGTTTCGCGCCAACCGTGGGCGTGGCATCGACACACCCCGCCAACATGCCTAGGGATCACGCCGACCTTCCCGTCTGGAACGCGGAGAACTGGTTCTACGAAGACTGGCCGGTCGGCCAGAAGATCCGCTCGCTGCGCCGGACCATTGCCGAGGGCGACAGCCATCTCTTCAACACGCTGGTGCTCGACATCCATCCATACGTGCAGGACCAGATGTTCGCCGAGACGCAAGGCATTTTCGGCAAGCGGCTGGTGGCAGGGGCCTTCGTGTTCTCGGCCGGGCTCGGTCTCGTCGCCACCAATTGCATCAACGCCTTTTCGTATGGCTACGACAAATTGCGCTTCATCAAGCCGGTGTTCATAGGCGACACGATCTATTCGATCCGCTCCAACCTCGACAAGAAGCCAAAATACAAGGAAATGGGGCTGATCCGCGCCAGCTATGAAGTCTTCAAGGGTGAAGGCGAGCTCGTGCTTTATTGCGAGCACCTGCAGACGGTGAAGTACCGCAATCCGGCCGATTTCGCCGGCAAGACGGAGAAATAGGCAATGGCTGCCATTGCCGAACTGCCGCTGACCGGGCTCATCGTTGTCGATATGAGCCAGTTCTTGTCCGGGCCTTACTGCTCGCTGCGACTGCTCGACCTCGGCGCTCGCGTCATCAAGATCGAACGGCCGGACGGCGGCGATCTGTCGCGCCGGCTCTATCTCAGCGACACCGAGATCGGTGGCGATTCCACCATTTTCCATGCGATCAACCGCGCCAAGGAAAGCCTTGCCATCGACTTGAAGGACGAGGCCGACCTTGCGGCGCTGCGCGGCCTGCTGGCCAAGGCCGACGTGCTGATCCAGAATTTCAGGCCCGGCGTCATCGAACGCCTGGGCTTCGATTACGAGGCGGTGCGCAAGATCAATCCGCGCCTGGTCTACGCCTCGATCAGCGGCTATGGCGAGGAAGGCCCGTGGGTCAAGCGGCCCGGGCAGGATCTGCTGGCGCAGGCCCGCTCCGGCGTGATGTGGCTGAACGGCGACGAGGACCAGGGGCCGGTGCCCTTCGGCCTGGCGATCGCCGACATGCTGGCGGGTTCCGCCGCCGCGCAAGGCATCCTCGCCGCACTGGTGCGGCGCGGCGTGACCGGCAAGGGCAGCCATGTCGAGACCAGCCTGCTCGAAGCGCTGGTCGACTTCCAGTTCGAGGTGCTGACCACGCATCTCAATGACGGGCGCCGGCTGCCGCGGCGGTCGAGCTTCCGCAGCGCGCACGCCTATCTCTCGGCGCCCTACGGCGTCTATCCGGCCAAGGGCGGCTATCTGGCGATCGCCATGACGCCGATCTCGAAACTCGCCGATCTCCTCGGGCTCGAGGAGCTTGCGCCCTATCGCGACCAGCCGTCGACCTGGTTCACCGCCCGCGACGAGATCAAGGCGATCATCGCGCAAAAGATCGCAACGAAGACGGTCGACGAATGGCTTGCCATTCTCGAGCCTGCCGACATCTGGTGCGCCAAGGTTTTGACCTGGCCGGAAATGATGGCCAGCGAAGGCTTCCAGGTCCTCGACATGCTGCAGACGGTGACGCGCGAGGATGACGTTTCGATCCTCACCACGCGCTCGCCGCTCAGGGTAGACGGCATCCGCGCGAAGGTCGAGCGGGCCGCGCCACGCATCGGCGAGCACAGCGCAAAAATCCGCGCTGAGTTCGGGCTGTGAGCGACGTCACGCTCAAAGGCATGACCTGGAGCCATCCGCGCGGCTATGACCCGATGGTCGCCTGTTCGGCAGTGTGGACGGAACGCACCGGCGTCGCCGTTGAATGGGACAAGCGCTCGCTGCAGGATTTCGAATCCTTCCCGGTCGAGGAACTGGCTCGTGCCTACGACCTGATCGTCGTCGACCATCCGCATGTCGGCCAGATCACCGCCGAGAACTGCCTGACGCCGCTCGATGTCGCCGGCCGGGAAGGCGAGCGTGCAGCACTTGCGGCGGGCAGCGTCGGCCGGTCCTTTCCGAGCTACAACTGGCAAGGCCGGCAGTGGGCGTTTCCGATCGACGCGGCCAGCCAGGTGCAGGCATGGCGGCCCGACATGCTTTCGGCTGCGCCGGCGAGCTGGGCCGATGCCCTCGATCTGGCCCGGCAAGGCCACGTGCTGTTGCCGCTCAGGCCGCCGCATTCGCTGATGGTGTTCTACACGCTTGCCGGCAATCTCGGCCGACCCGCCAGTGAAGGCCCTGGCGACCATGTGGATCCGGCAGCGGGCAAGCAGGTCTTCGAGATGATGCGCGAGATCGCAGCCCTCGTCGACCCGGCCTGTCTTGGCATGGATCCGATCGCGGTTCTGGAGCAAATGGCCGGATCCGGCTCGCGGATCGCCTGCGCGCCGCTGATCTATGGCTATGTCTCCTATGCCATCGCCGGGTTTCGACCCAACCGCCTGGCTTTCGCGGATATTCCGGCCGCTGGCAATGCCGGCCCCAAAGGCTCGGCGCTCGGCGGCACCGGCATCGCCGTGTCGGCCTTCTCGAAGGCCGGACAGGAAGCAATCGACTTCGCCTACTGGATCGCCAGCGGTGACGTGCAGCGCGGCCCTTACGCCTCGGCCGGCGGCCAGCCCGGCCATGCGGCAGCCTGGGCGGATGCCGCCGTCAACGCCGCCGCCGGCAATTTCTACAAGGACACGCGGGCCACGCTCGAAGGTGCCTGGGTCAGGCCGCGGCACGACGGCTACATGGCGTTCCAGCAGGCGGCGTCCGATCGCATCAATCTCGGCCTGAGCGAAAGGCACAATGCCGCTCGCGTCGTTGCCGATCTCAATCGCCTGTTTCGGGAGAGCCTTTCGACGCAGGTGTCCGGCGTTGCCGGCGGAGGAGCCTGAACAACCGAACGGAGGAGAACATGAACAGCCTGATCCGCGGCCTTATGGCCGCAACCGCACTTGCATCGGTCACGACCATAGCCTGCGCTCAAGACGTTTCGGGCGTGATTGCTGGATTGCCGACCGAACTGAAGGCGCAATATGACGGCGCGCCGCAAAAGGTGCTGCCGTCGGCCTGGGATAATTTCACGCCGCCGCCAAAGCCATGGAAATGGTGCCACTCCGAGTCCTACCAGGGCAATCCGTGGCGCGTCACCGTCACCAAGGAGTTGAAGCGGCTGGTCGACGGCCTGATCGCCGACGGCACCGTGGCGAGCTTCGAGGTGTCGGATTCCAACAACGACGCCAGTCAGCAGATCAACCAGATCCGCGCCTTCATCGACAAGAAATGCTCGATCATCACCTCGATCCCCGGCTCGGCGACGGCGCTGGACGATGCCATCGATGCCGCAGCCAAAGCCGGCATCCCCTTCATCACGGCAGCTGGGTCGGTGACCAGCCCGAATGCGATCAATGTCGATTCCAACTATGCGCGCTGGGGCTATGACATGATGACGGCGATCGGCAAAGCAATGCCGGACGGCGGCAGCGTGCTTCTGGTCGAAGGCATTGCCGGTCACCCGATCGTCGTGCAGGAGCGCCAGGGTGCCGACAAGGCGCTGGCCGAAAATTCAAAGCTCAAGGTCTCGCGCAGCGTCAACGGCAATTGGACGGCCAACGTTACCAAGACGGCGGTGCTGCAGGCAATCGCCACCAATCCGGCGCCGATCGATGCAGTGTGGACGACGGGCAGCGAAAGCCGCGTCGTCGCCGAGGCCTTTGCCGAGGCCGGCCGCCCTGCCCCGCTGATCACCGGCTCGATCACCGGCGATGCGCTCGGCTACTGGAAGGCCAATCCCGACAAATACCGCTTCGAAGGCCATGCGGTTCTGCCGCACTGGACGGCCGAGACGCTGTTTCGTGTCGGGGCGCGCATGCTGGATGGGCAGAAACCCAAGCTCAACACGCTGCTGATCCCGATTCCGCCGGTGCACAATGCCGACCTCGGCGCCTGGTACAAGGACTGCATGACGCCGGACGCCGTCTCGATCTTCCCGGTCCCGCCGAAGGATCCGATGCCGGAGGAATGGCTCGATGCCTATTTCGCCAATCCGGCACCGACCAAGGGCTGGGACTATTCGAAGGTGCCGGACGCCTGCGCCAAGTAGCATTTATGAGGGCCGGCTCCGCACCAGCGGTGCCGGCTTTCTACATCAGGATTGCTCATGCTGGAAGTCCAGGCCATCTCGAAACGCTACGGCGAAACGATTGCGCTGGCCAATGCCTCCATCGCATTCCGCGCCGGCACGATCCACACCATCCTGGGCGAGAACGGTTCGGGCAAGAGCACCCTGGTCAAGCTGCTGTCGGGGATCGTGCAGCAGGACAGCGGCGCGATCCTGCTCGACGGAGCGCCCTTTACCGGCCTCTCGCCGGCGGCGTTCCAGACCGCCGGGTTGGCCACCGTGTTCCAGGAAGTGCTGATCGCGCCTGACCGTTCGGTGACGGACAACATCCTGCTCGGCCTCGACGGCCTGCTGACGCGCACCGTGCCGCGCGCCGAGCGGCGGCAACGCGCGCAAGCGGTGCTGAAGCGCTTCGCGGTGACCGAGATCCCGCTCGACCAGTTGGCCGGGCAAGTGCCGCTTGCGGTTCAGCAATTGGTAGTGCTCGCCCGCGCCGTGGTGCGCAGCCCGCGCATTCTCATCCTTGACGAGGTTACAGCGGCGCTCGACTTTGCCGATCGCGAGGCGGTCTTTGCCATGATGCGCAAGCTTGCCTCCGAAGGCTGCCTGATCCTGTTCATCACCCATCGCATGGACGAGGTGATGTCGCTTTCGGACCGGATTTCCGTGCTGCGCGGCGGCAGCGTGGTGACGACTGAGGAACGCGGCACGTCCACCGCATCCGAACTTCTCAGAGCGATGGCGCCACGCACGGCGGCGGAGCTGGCGCATGGCTGATCGCGCCAGCCTTTCGGTGCGTGGCCTGGTGATCGCGCCGGGCGCAAGCCCCATGACGCAAACCATTGCGCCGGGCGAGATCGTCGGCCTTGCCGGCCTCGACGGCCACGGACAGGAGCGGTTCCTGAAAGTGCTGGCCGGCCTGGAACGCCCGGCCGGCGGCGAGGTGACCGTCGAGGCGCCAACCGGAGCGCGCGCGATCACCAATTTCCGCAAGGCGGTCGCCGGCGGCATCGCCTATTTGCCGCGCGACCGGCGCACCACCGGCATTTTTCCGACCCAATCGGTGCTCGACAATTTTGCCGTCTCGACGCTGTCGCGCGATATGCGTTTCGGTCTGCTCAGCTTCGCCGCGCGGCGGCAGCGCTATGAACGCTATCGGGACAGACTGTCGATCATCGCGCCACGGCCGGACGCCCCGATCACCACGCTTTCCGGCGGCAATCAGCAGAAGGTGCTGCTGGCCCGCGCATTGGCGTTGGAACCGGCGATCCTGCTCCTCAATGATCCGACGCGCGGTGTCGACGTGGCGACGCGCCATGTCCTCTACGATGTGTTTCGTGGACTGGCGGCGGACGGCATGGCTCTGGTCATCCTGTCGAGCGAAATCGAGGAGATCCTCCTGCTTTGCCATCGCGTGCTGGTATTTCGCGAACAGCAGGTCGCGGCTGAAATCACCGGAGACGCGATGAAAAGCGATACGGTGATCGCCGCCATGTTCGGGCGCGCGGCATGAGCGGGTTTCGGCGCATGGCGGCGCGATGGCGCGGCGCTGGCTTTGCGGCAGTGCTGTTGGTGATCCTGATCGCGGTCAATCTGCTGCTCAATCCGGCGCGCTTCCATCCTGCCGCCTGGGGCGCGCTGATCGGGCTCGCCGCGCCGCTGATCGGCGCAGCGGTCGCCTCGGCTCCAGTGATCCTCGCCGGGCGCGGCGGCATCGACATTTCCGTCGGGCCATTGATGGGCTTCGTCAATGCGATGGCGATCCAGCTGCTGTTCCTCAGGCTCGGCATGTCTTCGCCGCTGTTCATCGTGCCGGCGGCGCTTCTGATCGGCGCGATCGTCGGCGCCGCCAACGGCTTTCTGGCGACCATCGTCCGCATCCAGCCGATCGTCGCAACGCTCGGCACCTATCTGATCCTCACCGGCATGACGCTGACCATCCTGCCGGCGCCGATCGGTCCGGCGCCGGGCTGGCTGAAGGCCATGGCCGGCCCCTGGTCGGCGCTGCCGCTGGCGCTGATCTTGCTGTTCTGGTGGCTGGTGCGGCAGACGCCTTACTACGACCAGCTGATGGCGGTGGGCAGCGACGACCGCGCCGCCTACACGGCCGGCATTCCGGTGACGAAAGTACGTTTCATAGCCTATGTCATGACCGGCATACTTGCCGCCTGTGCCGGCCTCATGCTGACCGCCCTGATCGGTTCGGCCGACCCTAATATCGGGCCAACCTACACGCTGATCGCGATTGCCGCGGTGGCGCTCGGTGGCGTCAGCCTTGCCGGCGGACGCGGCGGGCTCGCCGGGGCCGCGATCGGCGCTGTCGACATCTTCCTGCTGCAGAGCGTGCTGACCGCCTTCAACGTCTCCACCTATGTGCTGCAGATCGCCTATGGCGCGATCCTGGTTGTGGCCGTGATCATGACGGCGCTGCAGGAGCGGCTATCAGGGCGGAAAGGCTGAGAAGCATGAGCCGGAACTGGTTCCAATCCACCAATGCCCGCGTCGCCGGTGCCTTTGCCGTCGCTGTCGCCTTGCATGTCCTTGGCACCTTGCTCATCCCGGGCTACTCCCAGCCCTTCGCCATCCGGGCGCTGCTGGTGATCGCCTCGCTGCTGGCGGTGGCATCGATCGGCCAGACCCTCGTCGTCATTCTCGGCGGTATCGATCTGTCGATCCCCTTCATCATCGGCTTTGCCAATGTCGTTGCCGCACAGCTCTACGGCGACGGCTGGAATTTTGTTTTTGTCTGCGCGGCCGTCGTCGCGCTCGCCATACTGATCGGGGCGCTGAACGGCCTGATCTCGCGCGGGCTCGACATCCACCCGCTGATCGTCACGCTCGGCACCGGCATGATCGTGCAAGGTGCCGTCCTGTTGTGGACCGGTGGCTTTCCGTCCGGATCGGCGCCTGCAGCGGTTTCCGCCTTCGTTTCGATCGGCGGTTCGGTCGGACCGCTGCCGGTGCCGGGGCTGGTGCCATGCGTCGCGGTGCTGACCTTGCTGGTGGCGCTGGTGCTGGCGCGCACGCCCTACGGCCGCCGCCTCTATGCCCTCGGCAGCAATCCAGGTGCTGCGCCGCTGGCGCTGATCGATCCGGTCCGCATGTGGACCGTGACCTATGCCGCGAGCGCCTTCTTCGCCGCCGCGGCCGGCGTGCTGCTGCTCGGCTTCACCGGTTCGGCCTATGGCGATGTCGGCCAGCCCTATCTGTTCCAGACGATCGCAGCCGTGGTGGTCGGCGGCGCCGCCCTTGTCGGCGGCCGCGGCAGCTATTTCGGCACCATTGCCGGCGTCCTGGTGCTGACGGAAATCAACACGCTGCTGATCGGGCTCGGCTTCCGGCCCTCGACCGTGCAGGCGGCACTTGGCCTGGTCATCGTGCTCCTGGTTTCGCTCTACGGTCGCGAGCGGCACGTGTCGGCGACGATCTGAGGCCACCTATTCGTTTGAGCCGCATTTGTGCGACGCCAAGGGATTCCACTTGGCTGCAAAATGCTCTACAAACGCCACAGCCGCTTGGCGTTGCCGGACAGCAGTTGTTGCCGTTCATCGGTGCTGGTGCCGGCAAGCAGCGCGTGCGTTGCCGCAATCCAGGTCGCAAGCCCGCCGCCAAGCGTGCAGACCGGCCAGTCGCTGCCCCAGACGACCCGGTCCCAGCCGAAGCATTCGATGGTGTGCTCGACATAGGGAAGCAGCGTTTCGACAGTCCAGGATCCGGCATCCGCATAGGCGACCACACCGGAAATTTTGCCGACGACGTTCGGGCGCCGCGCGATCTCCGCCATGTGCTCGCGCCAGGGGTGCTCGGCACCACCCTTGATGTCGGGCACGCCACAATGGTCGAGCACGAACTGCACGTCCGGCGCGAGGTCGGCGAGTGCAATCGCCTTGGGGATCTGGTGCGGCAGAACGACAAGGTCGAAGGTCAGGCCGGTGCCGGCAAGCCGCTTGATGTTTTCACGAAACAGCGCGCCCTCCGAAAGCTCGTCCGGCATGACGTGCAGCACGCGGCGAAAGCCTTTGACGAAAGGATCGGCGCGCTGGCGCTCGAGATAGGCGGCAAAGCCTGGCTCTTCCGGACGGCAGGAGGCAATCGCTCCCCTCAGCAAACTGGCCTTTTCCCGCGAGAGCGCTTTGACATGGCCGGTTTCGGCCTCGATGTCGGCTGGATCGACATCGACTTCCATGTGCAACGCGCCCTCGATGCCAGCCCGGCGCGCCTGGAGTGCATATTCGTCGTAGGAGAAATCGCGGTTGAGCGCCGGCACGCCGGAGAGCCAGGGGTAGCGCAACGCGGACTGGTCGATCAGGTGCAGATGGGTGTCGAAGATCATGGTGGCGCGCTCCTCCTTGGCGACTTCGAGATCATCTCACGGAGAAATTCTTCATTCAAATAAGAATTCATCTTGATTGCTTGACGGTCGATCCCGCCAGTTGCGACAGCTTTTCGGTCGCTGCCAGCAGCAGCTCAATCGTCCTCGTAATGTCGGGCGCCTTGGGTGCGTTGACCAGGGTTATGTAGGGGATCGACAGCGCGGCGATCGCCTTGCCGTCCGAGCCGAGAACCGGTGTCGACAGGTTGAAGACACCGGCGGTCTGCATCGATGCCATCATCTCGTAGCCGCGTTCCCGGATCTGGTCGAGGCGGGCAAAGAATTCCGGCGATTGCGGTGGCTTGTCGGTGCTGCGCAGATGTTCTGAGATCATCATCTGCCGCTCTTCCGGCTGGCGGAACGCCAGCAACACATGGCCGGAGCCGGTGTCGAACAGGCTGATATGCGAGCCGACGCGGATGGAGATGCCCCAGTAATCCGGCGCCTCCTGCTGTGCGATCACCACGGCGGAACCGCGGTCGAAGACGACGAGCTGATTTGCCTGCTGTGTGGTTTCGGCCAGTTCGCGCATCAGCGATGTCGCATAGGAAACCAGCCGGCGCACCGGCGCGTGCAGCTGCGCCAGGCCAAACAGCTTGAGCGTCAGCGAATAACGGTCGCCATCCGGCCGCGTGACGTAGCCGCGCCGCACCAGCCGGTCCAGCATGCGGTAGAACTCGTTCGGGCTGCGGTCGAGCTTCTTGGCGATTTCCGCCTGCGTCAGGCCGCCGTCGACGCCGGCCAGCAGCTCGAGAATGTCGAGCCCCTTGTCCAACGCCGGGGCTCGATAGCGGTCGTCTTCCTCGTCCTCTGCCATTGGGCTTCTCCAGTGAATTTCACCTTTCATATACGCATAACGGCATTGCTTCCGGAAGAACTTTCGGCTTGACGATCCTATAAATGTTTTGTTTGTATATGAATGAAGCTGCCGATCAGCCCTCGCTATGGATCGACGCAGACCTTGGGAGGATACCAATGACGAAACTGTTTTGCGGCCTGTCGGCCGGCGTAACGCTGCTCGCACTGGGTGCGAGTGCCCTTGCTGCCGACCTGCCCGGCAAATTCGACGGCGTCACCATCGACGCCAAGCTGATCGGCGGCCAGCAATATGAAGGGCTGTACGCACGCATCGGCGAATGGGAAAAACTGACCGGCGCCAAGGTCAACGTGATCTCGAAGAAAAATCACTTCGAGCTCGACAAGGAAATCAAATCGGACATCGCCTCCGGCAGCATCAACTGGTGCGTCGGGTCGAACCACTCGTCCTTCGCGCCGCAATATCCTGATATCTACACCGACCTCAACAAGCTGCTGCCGAAGGAGGAGATCGACGCCTTCGTGCCGTCGACGATCAAGGCCTCGACGCTCGACGGCAAGCTGGTGATGCTGCCGCGCGCGCAGTTCGACGTGTCGGCGCTCTATTACCAGAAGAACCTCTACCAGGACGAAGCCAAGAAGGCCGCCTACAAGGCCAAATACGGCAAGGAGCTGACACCGCCCGACACCTGGGACGAGGTCGCCCAGCAGGCGGAATTCTTCGCCAGCCCGCCCGATTTCTACGGTACCCAGTTCGCCGGCAAGGAAGAGGCGATCAACGGCCGCTTTTACGAGATGCTCATCGCCGACGGCGGCGAATACCTCGACAAGGATGGCAAGCCGGCCTTCAACTCGGAAGCCGGCGTGCACGCGCTCGACTGGTTCGTCAATCTCTACAAGGCCAAGGCGGTGCCGGCCGGCACCACCAACTATCTGTGGGACGATCTCGGCCAGGGCTTTGCCTCGGGCACCGTCGCCATCAACCTCGACTGGCCGGGCTGGGCAGGCTTCTTCAACGATCCGAAGTCGTCGAAGGTCGCCGGCAATGTCGGGGTGAAGGTGGCGCCGAAGGGATCGGCCGGCATTCGCACCGGCTGGTCGGGGCACCACGGATTTTCGGTCACCGAAAACTGCGCCAGCAAGGAGGCCGCGGCGTCGCTGGTCTGGTTCCTGACCAATGAGGACAGCCAGAAGCTCGAGGCGGCAAGCGGCCCACTGCCGACCCGCACGGCGGTGTGGGACTGGGACATCCAGCAGGCGGCCAGCGATCCTTACAAGAAGGAAGTGCTGGCGGCTTTCCAGGAAGAGGCAAAGCACGCTTTTGCCGTGCCGCAGACACCTGAATGGATCGAAATCTCCAACGCCGTCTATCCCGAATTGCAGGCCGCCATCCTTGGCGACAAGACCTCCAAGCAGGCGCTGGACGACGCTGCCGCCAAGGCCACGCAAATCCTCGAGGACGCCGGCAAGCTTTGACCATTCTCCCAAGGGGGCGCCGCGCTCATCGAAGAGCGGCGTCCCCGAACTTTTTACGAACCATGCGCAACACGCTTTGTCTTGATCCCAGCTCGCCGATGGCGGCCTTCGGTGTCCGGGCACCAACCAGAACCGGATCGCCATGAAAGGCTGGAGACCTTCGCCGCCATTGCTGCTCCTGCTGCCGGCGGTGATCGTTCTGGCAGCGGTGGTGGTGGTGCCGCTGCTGCTTTCGCTCTATTCCAGCTTCACGCCGTTCCGGCTGACCAGGCCGGAGACGTTCTGGGTCTTCATCGGCGCGCGCAACTACGTCACCATCCTGACCAGCCGCGCTTTCTGGGTCGCCTTTGCCCGCACCGTGGTGCTGCTGACCGTCGCGCTCAACCTGGAAATGCTGATCGGGCTCGGGCTGGCGCTGCTGGTGGAGAAGGCATCGCGCGGCCAGCGGATCCTGCGCACCATCATGATGTTCCCCATGATGTTTTCGCCGATCCTCGTCGGCTTCCAGTTCAAATTCATGTTCAATGACAATATCGGCCTGGTGAACAACGCCCTGCAGGGGCTCGGCCTGACCGATCGCGCCATCCCGTGGCTGATCGACGGCAATCTCGCCTTCATCGCCATCCTGATCGCCGAGATCTGGTCGTCGACCTCGGTGTTCGCGATCCTGATCCTGGCCGGGCTGCTGGCGATGCCGCGCGAACCGGTCGAGGCGGCCCGCGTCGACGGCTGCACGCCGTGGCAGACATTCCGCTATGTCACCTGGCCGTTCGTCATGCCGTTTGCCTTTATCGCCATGACCATCCGCTCACTCGACGTCGCGCGCGCCTATGACATCGTCAAGATCATGACCGACGGCGGCCCCGCCGGCCGCACCGAACTGGTCTGGACGCTGGTCGCCCGCACCGCCTACAGCGACGCCAGGATGGGAATGGCCAATGCCATGGCCTATTTCTCGATCCTGCTGTCGATCCTGTTCACCGTCTATTTCTACCGCAAGCTCGCCGCAGCGCGCACGCAGATCGCGGCGGAGTGGTGAGGATGGACCAGAACAGCCTGCATCGCGTCGGCAACAAAGCGCTCGGAATCGTTCACGGCATCGGACTGTTCCTGGCCATGCTGGTCATCTGCCTGCCCGGCATCTGGATCGTGCTGTCGTCGCTGCGGCCGACCGTCGAAATCATGGCCAAGCCGCCGGTGTGGATTCCGCAGCAGCTTTCGCTCGACGCTTACATCGCCATGTTCAGCGGCGTCGGCCAGGGCGGCATTCCGGTGCTCGACTACTTCCGCAATTCGCTGATCATCTCGGTGACCTCGACGGTGATCGCCATCGTCATCGGCATGGCCGGCGGCTACGCCTTTGCCCGCTACCGCTTTCGCGCCAAGTCGGCGATGTTCCTCGGCCTGATGCTGACGCGCACGGTGCCCGGCATCGCGCTGTCGCTGCCGCTGTTCTTCGTCTTTGCGCGGCTCGGCATCATCGACACGCATTTCGGGCTGATCCTGGTCTATGTCGCGCTCAACGTGCCCTTCACCGTCTGGCTGATCGACGGCTTTTTCCGCCAGGTGCCGAAAGATCTCGCCGAAGCCGCGCAGATCGACGGCTGCACGCGCTGGCAGGCCTTCTGGCAGGTCGAGTTTCCACTCGCCGGGCCCGGCATCGCCTCGGCCGGCATCTTTGCCTTCCTCACCTCCTGGAACGAGTTCGCGCTCGCCTCGCAGCTGACGCGCTCGATCAACTCCAAGACCCTGCCGGTCGGCCTGCTCGACTATACGGCCGAATTCACCATCGACTGGCGCGGCATGTGCGCGCTCGCCGTGGTCATGGTCATACCGGCGCTCACGCTTACCTTCATCGTCCAGAAACACCTCGTCGGCGGCCTCACTTCCGGCGCGGTGAAAGGCTGACATGGCAACTGTATCCCTCAAGAACCTCACCAAAAGCTATGGCCCGGTGGCGGTGGTGCACGGCATCGATCTCGAGGTCGCCGACCGCGAATTCATCGCGCTGGTCGGGCCGTCCGGCTGCGGCAAGTCGACAACCCTGCGCATGATCGCCGGCCTCGAGGCGATCAGCGACGGGATCATCGAGATCGGCGGCCGCATGGTCAACGACCTGCCGCCGCGCTCGCGCAACATCTCGATGGTGTTCCAGTCCTACGCGCTCTATCCGCATATGACCGTGCGCGAAAACCTCGGCTTCTCGCTCAAGATAGCGGGCGCCGCGAAAGAAGAAATGGACCGTCGCGTCGCCGAAGCGTCCGGCATTCTCGGCCTCGACCAGTTGCTCGACCGCCGGCCGTCGCAGCTGTCCGGCGGACAGCGCCAGCGCGTCGCCATGGGCCGCGCCATCGTGCGCGATCCCGACGTCTTCCTGTTCGACGAGCCGCTTTCCAATCTCGACGCCAAGCTTCGGACGCAGATGCGCACCGAGATCAAGAAGCTGCACGCCAAGGTCAAGTCGACAGTGATCTACGTCACCCATGACCAGGTCGAAGCGATGACATTGGCGGACCGTATCGTCATCATGCGTGACGGTTTCATCGAGCAGGTCGGCACACCCGACGAGGTCTTCCGCCGGCCGCAGACACGCTTCGTCGCGGGCTTCATCGGCTCGCCGCCGATGAATCTGCATGAGGCGGTTGTCGACGACGGACAGTTGCTGTTCGCCAGCGGCGAGAGGCTGCCTTTGCCCAGCCAGTTCAAGGCCAATATCGAGGCCGGCGACAAAGTCGTGTTCGGCCTCAGGCCCGACGACATCTATCCGACCGGGCATGGCATCAGCTCCGGCGAAGACGTCGACGTCCACCAGGTGGAGTTGCCGGTGACCATCACCGAGCCGCTCGGCAACGAGACGCTGGTGTTCGCCGAATTCAACGGCAGCGACTGGGTATCGCGGATGCTCAATCCAAAGCCGCTGAAAGCCGGCGACCGGGTCAAGATGAGCCTGGACCTGTCGCAGGCCCATCTGTTTTCCGCCGAAACGGGCAAGACATTGCGAGGTTAAAATCATGGCAAAGATCGAGAAAATCGAACTGCGGATGGTCGACCTGGTGCCGAAGGTCAAGCGCACCGATGCCATCCAGAGTTTTGTCAGCCAGGAAACACCGATCGTCACCATCACCGACGCCGACGGCGCGGTCGGCACCGGCTACAGCTATACGATCGGCACGGGCGGCTCCTCGGTGATGCGGCTGCTGGCCGACCACCTTGCGCCGCGGCTGATCGGCCGCGACGCCGACATGATCGAGGCGATCTGGCACGAGCTGGAGTTCGCCACCCATGCCACGACGATCGGCGCGATCACGGCAATCGCGCTCGCGGCCATCGACACTGCCCTTTGGGACCTGCGGGCCAAGAAACAGAGGCTGCCGCTGTGGAAGCTTGCCGGCGGCGCCAAGGACCGCTGCCCGCTCTACACGACCGAAGGCGGCTGGCTGCATATCGAAACCGAGGCGCTGGTCGAGGATGCGCTGGCCGCCAAGGCCAAGGGGTTTCGCGGCTCGAAGGTCAAGATCGGCAAGCCGCACGGCTCCGAGGATCTTGCCCGGCTGACGGCGGTGCGCCGGGCGGTTGGAGACTCCTACGAGATCATGACCGACTGCAACCAGGGCTTCTCGGTCGACGAGGCAGTCCGCCGGGCCGAGCGCTTGCGTGAACTCGATCTCGCCTGGATCGAGGAACCGTTGCCGGCCGACGACATAGACGGCCATATCCGCCTGTCGAATGCGACGTCGACGCCGATCGCCGTCGGCGAGTCGCTCTACTCGATCCGGCATTTCCGCGAATATATGCAGAAGGGCGCGTGCTCGATCGTGCAGGTCGATGTCGGTCGCATCGGCGGCATCACGCCGTGGCTGAAGGTGGCGCATGCAGCCGAGGCGTTCGACATACCGGTCTGCCCGCATTTCCTGATGGAATTGCATGTCAGCCTGACATGCGCCGTTCAGAACGGCAGATATGTCGAGTATATTCCCCAGCTCGACGAGCTGACCGGCAAGAAAATGCGTATCGAGGACGGGCACGCGCTGGCGCCGGACGAGCCCGGCATCGGCATCGACTGGGACTGGGATGCGATCAAGTCGAAGAGCATCGCGGAATTCACCATGGCGATAGTGAAGTAGGAGGCGGACATGCAGCGAATGGGAATGGTGCTCGGCCTCAAGCCGGAGAAAGTCGCCGAGTATGTGCGGCTTCACGCTGCCGTGTGGCCGGACGTCCTCAAGATGATTTCCGCCTGCAACATCAAGAATTATTCGATCTATCTGAGGGAGCCGGAGCACCTTTTGTTCAGCACCTTCGAGTACCACGGCACCGACTATGCCGCCGACATGGCGAAGATGGCCGCCGATCCCACGACGCAGGAATGGTGGGCGCTCTGCATGCCATGCCAGGAGCCGCTGCCGACCCGCAAGGAGGGCGAGTGGTGGGCGTCGATGGACGAAGTCTTCCATTATGACTGATGACATTTTCGATCCTGCCTCGCTCTCCCAGGCCTGGGCACAGCCGTCAAAGCCCAGGCCGATCGTGATCTTCGGCGCCGGCTCGATCGTCGGCGATGCGCATTTCCCGGCCTATGGGAAAGCCGGCTTCCCGGTTGCCGGGCTGTTCGACCCCGACCTGGCCAAGGCGGAAAAACTGGCGCAGAGATGGGGCGTCACCGCTTACCGGTCGGTCGAGGAAGCTGCGTCAATCAAGGACGCCGTCTTCGATCTGGCGACGCCCCCGGCTCACCACGCCGGCGTGCTCAGGGCGCTGCCCGATGGTGCGGTGGCGCTGATCCAGAAGCCGATGGGCAGCAATCTCACCGAGGCGACCGAGATCCTCGAAATCTGCCGCGCCAAAGATCTGAAGGCGGCGGTGAATTTCCAGCTGCGCTTCGCGCCGATGATGCTGGCGCTCAGGGATGCGATCGCCAAGGGCTGGCTGGGCGACGTGGTTGATTTCGACGCATGGCTGGCGCTGGCGACACCCTGGCAGCTCTGGGAATTCCTGTTGCAGGCGCCGCGCGTCGAGATCGCCATGCATTCCATCCATTATCTCGACCTGATCCGGCAATTGCTCGGCGACCCCAAGGGGGTTCACGCCAAGACACTCGGCCACCCCGGCCATAAGGTCGCGCAAACGCGCACCAGCGCGATCCTCGACTATGGCGACACCGTGCGCTGTGCACTGTCGATCAACCACGATCACAAATTCGGTCGAAAACACCAGGCCTGCGAATTCCGCATCTGCGGTACCGAGGGCGCCGCTTACCTCAAACTGGGCGTCAACCTCGACTATCCGCGCGGCGAGCCGGACATCCTCGAAATCTACCCCAAAGGCGGCACGGACTGGATTGCGGTTCCACTCGTCGGCGCATGGTTTCCGGACGCCTTTGCCGGCCGCATGGCCAATGTCCAGCGCTACGCGTCGGGCGAGGACGCCGAGCTTGTCAGTTCCGTCGAGGACGGCTGGAACACGATGGCGCTGGTCGAAGCCGCCTACCGATCGAGCGCGGCGCCGGCAACACCGATAGCGGCGAGGCCCTGACATGGAGCAGACTGTCTATTTCGAGGACTACCGGATCGGCTCGTCGCGCATGACCAGCGGGCGCACGATCACCGAGACCGATTTCGTCGTCCATGCCGGCCATACCGGTGATTTCTTTCCCCACCACATGGACGCCGAGTTCATGAAGACGACGCCGTTCGGGCAGCGCATCGCCCACGGTACGCTGGTGTTTTCGGTCGGCGTCGGGCTGACGGCCAGCGTCGTCAACCCGGTTGCCTTCTCCTATGGCTACGACAGGCTGCGCTTCATCAAGCCGGTGTTCATCGGCGATACGATCAGGACCCGCACCACCATCTCGGCCAAGGAAGACGACCCGAAGCGACCCGATTCAGGCCGGGTCGTCGAGCGCTGCGAGGTGATCAATCAGCATGGCGACGTGGTGCTGGTCGCCGATCACATCTACATCGTCGAGCGTCGCGACAAGCCGAGTTGAGCCTCGACGGATGGCGCTGAAACCTAAAGACAAAAAAACCGCCTTGCGGCGGGTCCTCGGTCCGAATCAGCACCATACGCAAATTAGTAGCATAGCTGCCGGCACAAAGCAAGAACAAAATGTGGCAAACCGGACAACCGCGAAAGGTTGCGCTGCCCCTTATCGCCCTGCGAACGCCGACTTGCAGGACTTGGGTTCCGCGGAGCAGGCGGATAGAGGTGGTGCCGACATCGGGAATTGGTCATATCCGGTTGACCGGATATACCGGCTTGCCGCCGCGCAGGACCGATGCGACATCGGCAAACACCTTGTTGCGAACCTCCGCGTAAGACTGGGTCGAGTAGTGCGCCGCGTGTGGACTGACCAGGACGGTGTCCAGCGCCAGCAGCGGATTGTCGGGCGAAGGCGGCTCCCGCTCGAACGTGTCGATGCCGGCGCCTGCCAGATGGCCGCGCCGGATCGCGTCCGCCAATGCGACCTCGTCGACCAGGCCGCCGCGGGCCACGTTGATGAGTATCGCCCCTTCCTTCATCCGCGACAGGGCTTGCGCCGACATGATGTTTCTGGTCTCCGGTGTCGCGGGAACGTGCAGCGAGACGATGTCGGCCCTGGCCAGCAACTCGTCGAAGCCGACCGGTTCGGCACCACCGGCCGCGATGCGCTCGGCCGGCATATGCGGGTCGTAGGCGATGATGTGGTAGCCGAAGACCCGCGCCCGCTCGGCAGTCAGCCGCCCGATCTGGCCGAAGCCGATCAGGCCGAGGATCTGCCTGTCGGGCCGTGTGATGCCGGCGCCGTCGGTCATTGCAGCCCAGCGGCCGGCGCGCACCGCGCTGTCGAACTGCTTCAGCTTGCGCGTCAAGGCCAGGATCAGGGCCATGGCGTGGGTGCTGACTTCAACCAGATTGGCGTCCGGCACGTAGGTTACCTGAACACCGGCACGGCTGGCGGCCTCGACGTCAATCGAGTCGAGCCCTACGCCGAACCGTCCGATGACCTTGAGCCTCTTCAGTTCCGCCAAAACGCGAGCCGTGATCGGCTCCCGCAATACCATCAATGCGTCGGCGTCGCGGCAGTGTTCGATCAGGGCATCTTCCGTGAGCAGCGTCTTTTCGACAAATTCGACGTTCAGGCCGTCGAGGTAGCGCAGCTGCTCCTCCTCGACTGACAGCACACCGTCGGTCTTGATGATCTTCATGGCAAACTCTTGCTATGAGGCGCTGCGCGCCGAGGCGACGCCGGCGGCAAGGCCGGCCCCGAGAAACATCGTGTCGCTGGCCAGCATGTAGAAGCTGATGCCGTGCCGCGACCATTTGCCGACATCATCCGCCGAAGGGCGAAAGATGCCGACGGCCTTGGGGGCCGCGCGCGCCGCGGCCGCGATCCTCATAATCGCTGCATTGAGCTTGTCCTGGCCGGCCGGCCCCATGGCGTCGATCGAGACCGACAGGTCGCCGGGGCCAATGAAGACCACGTCGACGCCGTCGACCTGGACGATGTCGTCGATGTTGGCGAGGCCTTCGGCCGTCTCGACCTGGATGGCGACCGTCAGGACCTCGTTGGCCGACTTGAGGTAGTCCGGAATCCTGTAGCCATAACCGGCGGCGCGGCCCGGGCCGACACCGCGGGCGCCGACCGGCGGGTAACGGCAGGCCATGACCGCCATGCGGGCTTGCTCGGCCGTGGAGACGCGGGGTACCAGGACACCCGACGCGCCGGCGTCGAGCGCGGCCGCCATCCACTCCGGCGTGTGGCCGGGAACGCGCACCATCGCGGGAATCCTGTGGACATCGGCGGCGCGGATCAGATCCTCTAGCCGTTCGCGGCCGATCTGCGAATGCTCCCAGTCGATGCACAGGAAATCGACCCCGCTGGCGGCTGCCACTTCGACCGCCACAGGGTGCGGGATGGCACAGAAGGTACCGATGAGGCGATCGAGAGAGATACATTTCTTGCGAAAGTCGTACATGAAATCTCCAGAAATTTTCGGCGTCGGCAAAACCTGTGTGCGCTATGTGGCCCGCGCCAAAGGATGCACGGCTTCCGTCGACATCGGGAAATGCCGGCTGCCGCCTGAAAACGGCGGGAAGGTCTTGTAGTCGGCGCGCATCTCCAGCCGCGCCGGCGATTGCAGCGCGTGCGTCAATGCCGCGGGACTGTCGAACATGACCCGATTGCGCTGCATATGGTCGATCCGCGGCCAGGGCAGCGAACCGCACCAATCCAGTCGCGACAGAACCTCGATGTGGCGAATGCCGGGGAAGCCCCGCATCAATTGCGGATGATGCGTCACATAGTGATAAAGCCAGGCATTCATGTCTTCGGCCGGCCCGGGATAGTGGACAAGATAGCTGCAGGGGAGCCCGGACGTCTTGACGCCAGCGTCGTCGACGGGAAACGGACGCACGCACATTGCCTGTTGCGTCGGCCTCGAACCGGCGATGCTCGACAGCATACCAGGTGCGGCAAGCGCCTGCAGATGGCCGGACGGCGCCAGCGCCGCCTCCATGTCCGCCAGTTCGTCGAAATAGAGCTGGAAGCCAAAGACCGGCGGTGGACCATCGTTGTTGAACATGTCCGTCGCCACTTCGGGTAGATAGATGTTTGCAAGCACAAGGCCCGGCGTTGAAGCAATCACACGCCGCACGGCGTCAACATCTTCGCCGGCGATGGCCAAATTTGCCTCGCGGTCATCATGGAAGAAGGCAAGATAGGCAAAGCGCATGTGGACACCTGCTGGATCGAGTTCGACTAGATCAAATTCGGAAGAAAGAGAGCGATCTGCGGAAAGAGGACAATCAGCAGGATCAGCAGAAGCGTCAGCGCGATGTAAGGCGCCGCAGCCATGGCAACCGTCTTGAGCGATGTGCCTTTCGGCGCAACGCCGATCATGATGAACAGCAGCAGACCAAACGGCGGCGTGGTGAAGCCGACCTCGTAGGCGAGCAGCAGGATCAGCCCGAACCATACCGGCTCGTAGCCGAATTGCTGGGCGATCGGCAGGAAGATCGGCAGCGTGATCAGCATCATCGAGACCTGATCCATGAACATGCCGAGCAGCAGGATGACGAGCACCATCATGAGCAGCATGGGATACGGTCCAAGATCGTAGCCCACGATGAACTGGATAAAGCCGTTGGAGGCGCCGGAGAAGGCGAATATCTGCGAGAACGTCGTCGAAGCCGAGATGATCAGGAAGGTCATGCCGGTGACCTTCATCGCATCGTCCAGCGACTTCCAGACAACCGACCAGCTGAACCGTCGGTAGACAAACAACAAGGCGAAGACGGCGGCACAGCCGAGTCCGGCCGATTCCGTCGGCGTCGCTATCCCAAGGATGATCGTGCCGACCACCATGAACACGATGACGCTCATCGGAATGATGTTGACGGCGACCGCCCTCACCTTCTCGGCCGCGGGAACGGCGGGTACCGGATAGTGCGGAGCGGCGTCCGGATCGATCTTCGTCTGCGCGAAGATCAGGGCCGCGTACATGACAACGAGCAGCAGTCCAGGCAGAGCCCCCGCTATGAGCAGCGCGCCGACGTCGATCTGGGCAAGCGAGCCGAGCAAGACGGCCAGCGAGGATGGCGGGATGATGACGGCAAGGCTTCCGGCGCCAAGCACCGGGCCGTAGGCCATATGAGGCTTGTAGCCTCGCTTCAGCATCTCGGGCACCATCAGCGAGCCCATCATGCCGGTATTGGCGAGGCTGGAACCTGACAGCGCGGAAAAGATCGTGCCGGCGGCGAGGACGACATAAGCGAGGCGTCCGCGCAGATTGCCGATGCACAGGTCGAGCGCGTAGATGACCTTCTCGCCGAGGCCGGAGCGGAAAAACAGGCTGCCCATGACGAGAAACATCGGCAGCGGAGCAAGCGCATAGGTCGAGACAGCGTCGGAGAAGTTGGCGACCATCTGCGTCACGCCGATCGAACCGCCGAAGAACAGGTACAGCCCGATCACATTGGTGACGAAGAACGCGAAGGCGACCGGCAGCCCAAGCCCCATCAACACTAGGATGGTGCCGACGAGCACGGCGAATGGAAACAGCCAGGCCACCGGTCAGAGCCCTTCCATTTCCAGCGGATCGAGCGTGTACAGCGTGTCACGGCCGAGCAGATATCTGAGCCATTCCAGCGCCGAGAGATAGAAGGCGAGCATGATGGGCAGAAAGACCAGCCATTTCGGCATATCGAAACTGCGCGTTTCGTATTCGCCGCCCGCCACAGCACTTGTCAGCGAAGACAGAGCGACGCTGCCAAGGTAGAGGCTGACGGCAATGCAGGCGAGATAGACCAGCTTTTCAAGCACCGCCCGTGCCCGCACCGGCAGCGCCTGGCGCAGGAACTCGACGAAGACATGGCCCTTGCTGTGGACCAGCCAGGGCATCGGCAGAAATGCCGCATAGAGCAGACCGTATTCCGTCGCCGATACTGCCCAGGCAAGCGGCCTCAGGCCCAGATTGCGGACGCACACATCAGCAACCACCGCGACGATGATGAGGCCAAGCACTGCTTTTGCCGCCGCCGCCAACGCAAGGCTCAGCTTCCCGATCGCTGCAAACAATCCTTCCATTTCCCACGACCCTCATATCCACCTTGATGAAGGGGCGCACGAGCGCCCTCGGCTCGGGCTACTGGAAGAATTTCTTCAACTGATCGATGTTGGTGGGATCGCGTTTGGTCATTCTCGCCCAGCTCGCCTGCGTGGCAGCCGCCAGGAATTTGTCGCGGCCGGCGCCGGTCAAGCTGATCACCTTCTGCCCGCCGCCGATCATCGCCTGTGCCTGCTTTTCGGACTCGGCGAGATTGGCGTCATAGCTCACGCGCTCGTATTCGACGGCCGTGTCGACAAGCAGTTTCTGCGCCTCGGGTGACAGCGTGTCCCATTTCGCCTTGTTGATCGAGATCAGCACATCGGTTTTGAAGAATTGCGGGTCGACACGGTATTTGGTGAATTTGTCCCAGCCGAACGACGCGTAGCCAAACACGGTATACGCGTTGGCATTAACGACGCCGCGCTCGAGCGAGGTGTAGACATCCCCCGGCGCTTGGACGATGACCGTTGCGCCCAAGGATTCAAGGAAATCGCGGTAGAGCGGCGACGAGCGGATCTTCAGACTGCTCCACTCGATGCTGCCTTCATCGTTGAGCTTAGGTTCGTCGACGGTGAAGACGTTGAAGCCCGAACCCGCGTCGACATGCGCCAGCAGATGGGCATTGGCCTTCTTCTCGAAAATTCCGCTGATGAAATCCCAGCCGCCACTCTCGCGGACCTCCCACGGCGTCTTCGTCGATGCGGAGAAAACCTCGCCTTCGGGCACGAGCTCGAGGAACTGCCCTGCCGGTGTGTCGATCACGTCGATCAGGCCGCTCCTGAGCGCCGCGCCCTGCTGGATCGGCGGAATGACCTCCGGCCCGCCACGCACGTTGATCTGGACCACGCCCTTGCCCTTTTCGTTCACCTTCTGAACGAACTTCAGGAAGCTCTGGGCGTAGCCGTTCTGCGTCGGCGTAAAATGCACGGCGTTGAGGACGACCTCTTCGGCCATGGCGATACCCGCCACACCCGACATGAGTGCAGCCAAAACAAGGGATTTCCAAATGCGCATTGCCGTACTCCCTCTGATAGTTCGCCCATGATCGGGCCGATCTGAAATTGCGATCGCCGCGCCGCCACACGAACGGCGGTTAGTTGATATCATCTCCTACTGTCAGGAACCGCCCATGCGCATAGAAGACCGGCGATCGGTCAGCGCGATCCAGCGCAACGCCTGAGACGATGCCGATGACAATCATGTGCGACGCCCGCACGATGATTTCGGCCACCCGGCATTCGAACATTGCCCGCGCGCCGACAAGCAAGGGCGCGCCGGTTTCGCCACGCACCCATGATCCGGTCGAGAACCGCGCGGCGCCCTTGGCTTTGGTCATGCCGCCAAAGGCACGTGCGACATTCTCCTGGTCGCCGGCGGGAAGATTGACCGAAAACGGCAATCCTTCGCGAATGGCCGAGGCAAAGGTGCTGCCGCGGTTGACGCAGGCCAGCAGCGACGGCGGCTCGGCGCTGAACGAACAGAGGGCCGTCGCCGTGATGCCGCAAAAACCGATCTCGTCATGTTCCGACGCGAGGATGGCGACCGAGCCCGCCACGGCCCGCATCGCCTGCTTGAAGGCGCGCGGATCGATGGCGTCGTGCCCATGCACCCACGGGGTCGGAATGGCGGCCGCCGGCATCAATTGACTCGAAGCCCGGCCTGTCGCATCAGCGGCAGCACGCGGTCGCAGAAGAAGGGCAATTCGTAGGTGTAGTTGACGAATGTAAGGGCGGCGCCGGAATAGCCCTGGTCCATGATCTCAGTGAGATCGTCGACGATCTTTTCCGGCGTGCCGATGAGCGGGAACGTTCCGGCACCGCCGGCGAACCTTTGCCGATATTCGGTGAAAGCCTTCGCATCGTGCGAGTTCGCGAATTCCTTCTTCTTGCGCATGTGCTCGTCGACCGCACCCTCGTCCGCGCATTCCAGCGCGTAGTGCCGGTAGTAGTCCTCGGCCTCCTGCTGGGTCTCCCGGCAGACGACGTGACAGACCGTATAGACGCCGACTTCGCGTCCGACTTCGGCCGCTCGGTTGGTGATGTCGACCACATGCGCACGGCCGTCGGCAATTTCGGAAAAAGTCGAAAACAAATAGTCACAGTGGCGCGCCGCATAGTTGCGCCCCGGCGCGCCGAAGGCGGCGTTCATGGTCACCGGTCGTGGCGCCTGCAGGCTTGGCGGGCGGCTGACGACCCCCTTCAGATCATAGAACTCGCCGCCGAAGTCGAACGGCTCCCTCGATTGATAGGCGCGCACGATGATGTTGATCCATTCCTCGGCCTGATCGTAGGTTCGATCGCCGACCGTCTGCCCGAACATGGCGAACTCGTCGGGGTTCCAGCCGCAGACAATGTTCAAGCCGGCCCGCCCGTTGGAGATGTGGTCGACCGTCGCCAGCGCTTTTGCAGCCTGCAGCGGATGTACCAGCGGCACATGCACCGTCATGAACAGGCCGATGTTTTCGGTGGCGACAGCAAGGCCCGCCGCCCAGGTGAAAGTCTCGAACGACCATTCCCGTACATGCGTCAGACCGCCGAAGCCGCGCCAGCGGGCGATCGGCAGCAGAAACTCGAGGCCGGCGCGATCGGCGATACAGGCGGAGTTAAGGTTGTCTTCCCAGCGGGCACGCCAGCGCTCGGGAACGGTGGTCATTGCCAGGCCGCCATCGGCATTCATTGAAAAGACGCCGAGCTTGAACCTGTTCGGCCCTTTCAGCGGGTGCTGCTTCCTGATCATGCTTTCCCCCGCCGCGACATGCCCTGACCTTCACCGTTGGAGTTTTGAAACGGTGGGCTAAGCTTCATGAAACGCTCCTCGGCGTTCTGAATGAAGTGGGTCATGCGGTCGTAAGCGGCGACGGCGTCGCGCTTGACGAATGCCTCATAGATTGCGCGCATGCCGGCAACGATAACGGCCTGCGTCGGCTGGTGCGACAGCGTCCTTAAGCGGACGACGAGCACATGGTCGGCGAAGCGGGCAATCGTTTGTGAAAGGCGCTCGTTCTCGACAGCGCCGAGCCAACAATTCCTGAATGCCGAATTGGCCTGGAAAAAGCGGTCGGCATCGCCGGCGGCGGCCGCGGCCTCGGCCTCCCGAAGCGCGGCTGCCAGGGTCTTGAGGCCAGCGGCGTCAAGTGTCCGTGCCGCGTGTGCGGCGGCCCGCGGCTCGAGCAAGCGGCGGACCTCGAAGATGTCGGCGACATCCGTTGCGGTAAGCGTGGGCAGGGTGAAGCCGCGTGTGGTGCCGACGAGATAGCCCTCATGCACCAACTGCATCAGGGCGTCGCGGACAGGCATTCTGGAAATGCCGAGCTGGGCGGCAATATCGACGTCGACGAGCTTCTGGCCAGGCGCCAATTCGCCATGCTGTATCGTCAGCCGGATTTGTTGATAGACCTGGGCACGCAGATTGCCATCGCCAACCCGTTTGAGCTCTATCGTTTCCGTCATCCACGCCTTCCCATGCGAAGATTTCGTATATCGTTTGAGGCTGTGTTCTCGCAGTCGTGCCGTTTGAAATGCAGCCACGTGTCGGCAGAAATCGACCTATCAGCCATGTTCCCGGCTCAAGTGGAGCATAGGCTGGATCACCTGGCAAGATGTTTTAAGTTTATAATGTATACTGTTTGAGTTCGCTGTCCGGAGGGCAATGGATCGCGCCATCCGTGCTGCCGCGCCGCGCGACGGCGGGGACAGCTAACGATCCGCGCGGTTCGGTAAAAAACGTACAGACGTTTTTCCGTGACACATCGAAGTTGACGGATTTAACTAAAATTACTTGCGATCTGCGCGCGCCGGCACGCCCACCCCGATCCCCTCGCCGGTACGCATTACTGGATCGCCCGCCGTATCGAAAGGTGCGGCGGGCTTTTCGTTTCGTTTGGCGGGGAGGCGCTTATGCGAGACTTGCCCAGGAATATCGACGCCGACGTCGTGATCGAAATCAGCAAGCTGCTCGATGACCGGGCGAAGTCCGTGCCAGTGCCGGTGCACAAGCTGGCGGCGATGATCCGGCTGGGCGTCGAGACCCGTCTGACCGATCACTCCATCGAGGAGCTGATCGTGGAAATGGCCGCGACGCGCGGGCTTCCGATGCTGTTCGACTTGCCGGTGGTCGACAACGTCGTGCCGTTTGCCTTGGCGCGCCGTCCCCGCTGACACTTCGCTCGAACTTCACCGATCATCGCGTCGCCGCTCGACTTCACTTGTCCTGATGCGCGGGCCGAGTGTCGCCTTTCTTTTCGGGGTCGTGGGTATGGTGGCTGTCGCGTTCGCCGCCGCCGCCGGAGACCTTGCTGTGGCTGCGACGGTCGGAGTCGGCCGGCGGCTTTTCGATGCTCAGCGGCTGCTTGGCGTTTTCGTGCGCGGCGCCGGGACCGCCCTGGCGGATGCTGGCAGGAGTCTTCTTCGACGTGGACATGACCTAGCGATCCTGAACGTTGCCTTGATGAGTGGTGTTGACCTTCGTATTGCCTTGCTGGCCCTGCTTGTCGGGATCCGGAACGGCAGATTGCGGCGCCTGGTCGGCTGCTACCGATTTTTTGTCACCGGCGCCTTTTGGGCTCAGATTCTTCGGCGGCACAGGCGGAGGTTTTGTGCTCATGGCGTTTCTCCTTCCGCCACCCAAACAAGCGGCTCGGGAGAAAGGTTCCCGAGGGTCCGATACTAACGGTGATTGCCGCAACGAGCCGGGTCCACAGGCCGTGGCTTGGGGCCGGCGGGATCCAGGATTATTTCTTGATGATGTTTCCGTTGTTCAGATCGAAGGCCTGGGCACCGAACGCCTGCCTGAAGAAATCCTCCTGCAGATCGCCCCATTCGCCGAGATAGGCGCCGCAATTGCTGCAATGGATCGGCGTCGAATCCTTCGGATTGTCGGGAATCTCCATCAGGATCGTCCCGCACGCCTTGCAATCGAGCTTGTCATCCAAACGGCGGCCCATTGGCACATGATCGCGCGTTTTCAGCCGTGCGCCAATTGTCGTTTTCATACCAAGTCGCGAAAGGCACGTTTCCCAACCACTGAAGGGATCGAAAGCTAGGCCGTGAACTCATAAATGCGGTATGACCGCGATGAGTGGGAAGCAGAGTAAAGGGCTTGGCTTAGCCCTTCACGCCCCATTTAGTTGGCTGGCATCGACGACGTCTGATCCCATATGCTCAACAAAAAAGTCTCTTATCCTCCGGCGATGCCGATCCCACCTGGGAGACATTCGTTCACTTTCATTCTCATATTCAGCTAGAAATACCCATTCCACGAATTGATCCGCTGTAACATCACCGACTTGAGGAATAAAATCGATGACATCCATGAACTTGTCGCCGTGCATTCCTCCACAATAGCCATGACCAACACAGACCGCGTGCATGAGCGAGTCGAATCTATTTTTTGCCTTCATGGGACATGCGCGATGATGAAGCGGGATGCCTACGCGCGCTGCGGCAACATATCCTTCTTGGGCGTAGGTCCGCAATGGATCGTTTGCCGACTGAGACTTTTATGTTGCGGCGGAATCTGATTCAGGCTCAGCATGAGCCGATATGACCTGACCGATTTCGAATGGCGCGTGATCCTTGCTGCCCTCAAACTCGTCTCAACTCGCATCTGGCTACGCAGTAATTGACTCTACGTCCTAGCGTTCCGCCGGATTTCCGAAGGCGGGATCTCGCCGCCTCGAATACGTCCCCACCCGCGGCAGCTCGTCTGGAAAGTCGACCCAGGGAAGCCTCATGTCCCAATATGCGTGGGCCTGCGGCGAAAACCGTTCGGGATGATCGAGGAAGCCGACCGCCAGATAGAGTTCGTCGGGCAGGCCCCGGTCGACATAGCCGATCGATGTTCCGCAATCCGCACAGAAGGACCGAAGCACGCCTGGGGTTTTCGAAAAGGTCTTCGGCGTGCCGGTGAGCAATGTGAATTCGGAAGGCCGATAACCGACCCACACCGACAGAGGGCTTCCTATCGCCTTGCGACAGTCGTCATCGTGATCGGAGCAAATCCAGAAAGGCTCACCGCGCATCTCCGCCGTTATGGCGCCGCAAAAACAGGAACCCGTTTCAGTTCGTGGCATTGCCTTGCTGCTGGATTTCATTGCTGGCCCTACGTCATTGCTGGCCTGGCATTTCGGTATTTTCCTTTGGGTTCTTCTTGATGCCGGCGGCAGGCGAGGTATCGGCCGGAGCATTGCCACCCTGGTTCTGTTCAGGGGCTCTTTTGAGCGGCGAAGTTCGCCAGCCCATATCGCCGTACAAAAAGCCAATCAGAAAGCCGACGATGATGATGGCCGAAATCACCATCGCAATTAACGCGTTACGTCGCTCCATTTCGCGCGGCTCCTTTCTTCGAGCCGAACAAACGATGGCGGAAATGGTTCCGGCGAGACGGACCGGCGTGACGGTACGGACCCAGCCCGGAACATTCAGCCTCACCGCAGGTTCGAATGAGTGCTCTTCTACAGGGAGTGGCTTGCATGAGACCCGCCGTAACCGATCGCATCGAAACCAAGAAATACGACCACCCGACAGGCGGCTGGGGATCGCTCAAATCCCTGGTCCGCAAGGCGCGAGGCGAAGGCCTGCTGTTGTCCGGGATATGGAGCACGCTGCTCAAGCAGAACAAGGCCGACGGCTATATGTGCGTGTCTTGCTCATGGGCAAAGCCAGCCCAGCCGAGGCCTTTCGAATTCTGTGAAAACGGCGCCAAGGCGACGATGTGGGATCAGACCAAGCTGCGCTGCGAACCCGCATTCTTCGCCGAGCACTCGGTGACGGAATTGCTCGATTGGCCGGACCACGATCTGGAGAAGCAGGGCAGGCTTACCGCGCCCATGCGCTACAATGCCGCCACCGACCGTTACGAGCCGGTTTCCTGGGACGATGCATTCCGCGACATAGCTGCCGAACTGCGGCGGCTCGAACCCAAATCGGTGGTGTTCTACACATCCGGCCGCGCCTCGCTCGAGGCCTCGTTCATGTACCAGCTTTTTGCGCGGATCTATGGGTCTTCGAACCTGCCCGATTCATCTAACATGTGTCATGAATCGACGTCGGTCGGCTTGCCGGAATCGATCGGCTCGCCGGTCGGGACCGTGCAGCTCGAGGACTTTGCGAAATGCGACATGATGTTCTTCTTCGGGCACAACACCGGGGTGACGGCGCCGCGCCTGCTGCATCCGCTGCAAGAGGCACGTCAACGCAACGTGCCCGTCTTCACCTTCAATCCCTTGCCCGAGCGGGGACTGAAACGCTTCAAGAACCCGCAAAACCCTGTCGACATGCTGTCGCCCGGGCCTGGCACCAAAATGTCCAGCGACTTCTTCCAGGTTCGTTCCGGCGGCGACATTGCCGCGATAACGGGCATCGGCAAAGCGTTGCTGGCGCTCGACGATGCCGCCCGCGAAAGCGGCAGGACGCGTGTCCTCGACACGGCATTCATCGCCGAGCACACGCATGGCTTCGCCGAGTTCGAAGCCTTCCTGCGCAACACCCAGTGGAGCGATATCGTCGCACGATCCGGCATTGCGCAGACCGACCTGGAGCATGTCGCCGAGGTCTACAGCCATGCCAACGCGGTGATCGGCAATTACGGCATGGGCCTGACCCAGCATCGGCACGGCACCGAGAACGTCCAGATGCTGTGCAACCTTTTGATGATGCGCGGCAATATCGGAAAACCCGGCGCCGGCATTTCGCCGCTGCGCGGCCATTCCAACGTCCAGGGGCAGCGCACCGTCGGCATATCGGAAAAACCCGAGCTCGTGCCGCTCGACAAGTTCGCCGAATTCTATGCCTTTGAACCGCCGCGCGAGAAAGGTCGCGATACGGTCGAAACCTGCGAAGGCGTCATCGACGGATCGGTCAAGGGCTTCGTCGGACTGGGCGGCAATTTCGTGCGGGCCGTTCCGGAAACCGGCCTGGTCGAAAAGGCCTGGCGTGGGCTCGACCTGCATGTCGAGATCGCGACCAAACTCAACCGCAGCCACCTGATCGCCGGGCGGACAACCTATTTGCTGCCTTGCCTGTCACGGCTGGAAAGAGATCATCAGGCAAGCGGCGACCAAAGGGTGTCGGTAGAGGATTCCACCGCCTGTATCCACGGCTCGTTCGGATCGCGACCTCCGGCTTCGCCGCATCTGCTTTCCGAGCCCAGGATCGTTGCCGAGCTTGCCAAGGCGACAGTGCCGGGCAGGAGTTCGATCCCATGGGACGAGTGGGTTGGGGATTATTCCCGCATCCGCGACGAAATCGAGCGCTGCTACCCCCAACATTTCCGCGACTTCAACAAGCGTTTCCTGACGCCCGGCGGCTTCCATCGCGATATCAAGGCGAGCAAGCGGGTGTGGGAGACGCCGAACAAAAGGGCAAACTTCAAGCTGCCAAGTGGCCTTGAAACCGATCCTGACATCGATGTCGCCGGCCGCGATGTGCTGACACTGATCACGGTGCGCTCCAACGACCAGTTCAACACGACCGTCTACGGCTACAACGACCGGCTGCGCGGCATCAGCGGCACACGCATGGTGCTGTTGATGAACGAGAAGGATATCCAGCGCCTCGGTTTGAGCGCCGGACAGGAAGTCGATCTCGAAGCCAATGCGCAGGACGGTGTGGAGCGCTGCGTGCACGGGCTGCGCGTTACACCTTACTCGGTGCCGGAGGGAAATTGCGCCGGTTACTACCCCGAGCTCAACCCGCTGGTTCCTTTGTGGCACAGAGCCGAGAAGGCTCATGTTCCGGCGGTCAAATCGGTACCGGTGCGGATATTGCCATAGGCGTTCGTCGTTCGCGGCAGGCACGCACCACGCCGATGTGACCTGGCGCGACTTTCAAATCGCGACCTCAGCCGGCTCGCGCGAGTTCATCCACGGCATTCAGGATCGCACTCTGGCTCGCCGGCTTCTGCACGATCCTGCAAGCGCGGAACCCGGCCGGAATTTCGCGTTCACCAAAGCCTGAGAGGAAGGCGAACGGAACACCACGCGTCCGCAACGCTTCCGCAATCGGATAGCTGGTTTCGTCGTTCAACTGGATATCCAGTAACGCCGCGTCGACGCCGCCTTCGCCAACGAGCCTAAGTGCCGCCGTCACCGACGAAACAGGTCCAACCACCTGATGGCCGGCTTTGCGCAGGTAAGCCGCCGCATCGTCGGCGATCAGCCATTCATCCTCGACGATCAGCACACGCACCTTTCCGGTCACGACGAGCCCTCGCGGGTCAGAGGGAATGCGATTTCCGCCTCCAAACCATTTGAGCGGAAACTTGTTTCAACTTTTCCGCCCAGCCTATAGCCGATTTCTCCGCGCAGAAGGGTAAGGCCGAAGCCGCTGTCGGTTGGCTCCTTGATGCGGGGGCCGCCCTTCTCGCGCCAGACGAGCTTGAAGGTTCCGTCGGCCACCGACCATTTGACAACTATCCGCCCGGCAGGCCTCGACAGTGCGCCATACTTGGCGGCATTCGTCGCCAGTTCATGGATGGCCATGCCGAAGGAAAGCCCTTGTGCCGGCTTGAGATTTACCCTCTTGCCATCGAGCTCAAACCGTTCGGGGCCGAAGGGATCGAGTTCCTGACGCAGCAGTTCCTCGACGGAGGCTTCCGTCCAGCTCTCGCGCGAGAGCAGACTATAGGCTCGTGACATTGCATGCAGGCGCCCGATCAAGGCTTCGGCGAACTCCTCTTTCGATGCCGAGTTTTCACGGGTCCGGTTGGTGATGCTGGCGACAACCGCCAGCATGTTCTTGACGCGATGGTTCAGCTCCGAGATGAGAACCTGCTGACGCTCTTCCGCCTGCGCCAGCGTCGTCACGTCGATCAGGGTCACGACCACGCCCTGGATGCTGCCGCTCTTGTCCCGGTACGGGTTGATGCGAACCAGGTAGAACCGGCCCTTGTCGTCGCGCGCAAGGTGATGGTTCAGGATCTCTCCCGTCTCGAACACTGCCTCGATGTGAGGCTTCAGCTCGGGATAGTCGAGCTGGCTTGAAAGGTCGGTCGGCGGCCGTCCGACATCGGATGGGCGCAGATTGAAGAAGGCCGATGCAGCGGGGGTAAAGGTCCGCACCACAAGGTTGCGGTCGAGGAAGATGGTTGCGATCTCTGTGCTTTCGAACAGGTTTCTGAGATCGCTGTTGGCGCGGTCGAGCTCTTCAATCTTGCTGGTCAGCTCCGCGTTGATGATGCTGAGCTCTTCGTTGAGCGACTGCTTCTCCTCCTTCGAGGCCTCAAGCTCCTCATTAGTCGACTGCGGCTCTTCATTGGCGGAGAACGTCTTCGTCTTATAGCTGGAAAAGTCGTGACCGGAATGGCCGCGCAGAGTGGGGTCGATTTCATCGGCGGCCCGATCCATGTCAGCCTTGTGCTCGCCACCCCCCTCGGCCAGCCCGTTCAGCACATTGAAGCCGCGGCCAAACGCCTGAAGCTTTGCGCCGATCTCCTCGGCGGGCGCTGCGATATCGATCAGGCCGCTCGAAATCGCGCTTTGCGGCATGTCCGGGTTGCGCGCGCCGGAACCGTTGGAGGCTTGGGCAATCGTCAGTCCGCCATGTTCCTTGATCGCCCGGGCGCCCAGCGTGCCGTCCGAATCGCCCCCCGACAGGATGATGCCTATGGCGTACTCCCCTTGGTCCTCGGCCAGTGCACGGAAGAAGATGTCGATCGGTTTGCGCTCGCGGTTAAGCGTGTTCGGCCGGCGCAGCGAAAGCGCGCCCTTACGGATGGTGAGGACGACGTTTTGCGGCATCACATAGACTTGGTCGGGTTGGACCGCCATGCCCTCCTCGGCGACGATGACCGGCATGCCGGTGTAACGTGCGATAACGTCATGCAGCAGGCTTTCGCGCTCTGGGCTCAGATTAGTGACGACGACGAACGCCATGCCGGTGCCGCCGGTCAGTCCTTTGAACAGGCCCTCCATCGCGGGAATGCCGCCGGCCGATGCGCCGACGCCGACAATGGGAAATCTTCCGTTCTGGAATACCATGCCACGCCTCGGTAACAGCCGCGGCTGCGAAACCGCCAAATCGGACCTCAGACTAATGCATGTCGCGCAAAAGTGTGCAGCGGTTTTGCGATAACGAGATGAATAAAAACAACAGCCTAAAGCGCGTCGCATGAGGCCGGCAAATCGCGACGTGCTTTAGGACCGGACCGAGCCTCAGGCCAGTAAATAGTCCTCGAACGGAACAAAGCACCGCGGGTGGGCATTAACATCCGGTTTTCGAGGCGGTTCCAATGGCAAAACGACCACCTGAGATAAAGCCGGCAAAACAAATCTCGTTACGTTCGCCGGATCTGGCCAAGGTCCCGCTATCCGAAGAAATCCCGCCTCGTCTGCTCGCGCGCGCGGAACGGTTGCAAGAGGCTTTGTCCCGTCATTTTGTACAAGTCCGCGCCGACAGCCGTGACTCCCGCAGAAAGAAGGAACAATGAGGTGCGCGACCTGCAAGGCTTGCATATCCTGATCGTCGAGGACGAATGGATGCTGGCGGGCGATCTTGCACGTTATTTCAGCAAGATGGGCGCCGTCGTGCTTGGCCCCGTGGCGACAGTCGAACAGGCGTCGAAGCATACCGATGAGGCGGAAGCCGCAATCCTGGACGTCAATCTCAACGGAAGACGGGTATTCCCGATCGCGGACGAACTGATGCGCCGCGGCGTGCCGTTCGTGTTTTTCAGCGGCGACGAAGACATCGTTATTCCTGAGCGCCTTCGGTATGCCAGCAGCCTCAGAAAATCCTCGGACGGCCAGGCTGTTTTCGATGCTCTCTTCCCAGCCGAGACGCCTGCATCGAAAGGAGGTCGAGCGTCGGAGCCCTCGGACGACGTATTTTCACTGCTGCCCAAGCTCAGGCTCGCTGCACGCCTGCTGCTGGGAGACGTGGAGGCCTCCGACCGGCTGGTCGAGCGAACGCTCGAACAGGCCATCGGCGAGATAGACAAGAGACGATCCGGCTCCTCCACGGAGGACTGGCTGAACGGCATCATGCGAAACATCGTCAGGGCACGCGGAGCAAACTTGTTGCACTGACCGCGGCCGTTGCCGGCAACTAGACGATGTTAGCCTTTCCGGCTGCGCTCGACGAACTTGTTGAAGCGGCTGGTCTTTCCGCCGCTGGTCTCATCCTGGTAGAGGAAGGCCAGTTCGTTCTCATCGAAGATCCTGAAGAACTCGTCCCATTCGACAGGCTCAAACGTCTCTTCAGGCTCGCCGAAGTCGATGCGCAGTATGCCGCCCTCGCCCTTGGTGCGCACCACCGCCGGCCGCCCGTCGCGATCCTCGGCCCAACGGCGGATTTCGTCGTGATCGGTGGTCGTCTTCGATTCAGACATCGCAATCTCCCTTCGATTCCACCGCAGACCGCGAGACCCCGCGTTGCCGGTCTGCCTCCACACAACCAGCAGATGCATCGCTGCCCGGCATGTGCGCGCGGTTGGTCGAACATGGCTCCTAACACCAAGCAGCCTTCGATGTTCCCACGCCTGGTTGAACCTACCCCGGCGAGCCTCCTGAACTTTGTTGAAGCAAGGGAACAAACCTTTCGCCCGGAAGTTTGGGGCGGCAAAGCCATTCGTATGAGGAGTTGTCGTGAAACGTATACTGGTCACGGGAGGCTGCGGTTTTATCGGCCGCCACGTCGCCCAGGAACTCGTTGAACATGGCTATGGGGTTTCAATTCTCGATGCGCTGCTGGAGCAGGTGCATGGCGGCGAGGCAATCAGCCTGCCGCCAGGCGCCAAGCTGATCAAGGGCGACGTTCGTGATCGCGACGCCATCGCAGAGGCGGTCGAAGATGTCGACGCGATCATTCACCTGGCGGCTGAAGTGGGCGTCGGCCAGTCCATGTACGAGATCGCCCGCTATGTCGGCGCCAACGACCTCGGCACCGCCACGTTGCTGGAGGCACTGATCAAACGGCCGATCGAACGGATCGTCGTTGCTTCGTCGATGAGCGTCTATGGCGAGGGTCTCTATGCCACGCCGGACGGCCGGCGCATCGACAATGCAAGACGGCAGCCGGACGACATCCGCAGCGGCCAATGGAATCCCCTGTCGCCGGAAGGAGAAGTCCTGTCGCCGCTGCCGACCGACGAGCAGAAACCGGTCGACCTCGCCTCGATCTACGCATTGACGAAATACGCCCAGGAACGCGCCGTGCTGATCTTCGGCGAAGCCTATGGCGTCGATGCGGTGGCGCTGCGCCTGTTCAATGTCTTCGGTGCCGGACAGGCACTCTCCAACCCGTATACCGGCGTGTTGGCGAACTTCGCCTCGCGCATCGCCAATGGCCAGCGGCCGCTGATTTTCGAAGACGGCGAACAGCAGCGCGACTTCGTTCATGTACGCGATGTCGCCCTCGCCTTCCGGCTGGCGCTGGAACAGCCCCAGGCGCGCGGCCACGTCACCAACATCGGCAGCGGGCGAGCCTACGCGGTCAGCGAGGTCGCCCGGCTGCTCGCCGAAGCAATGGGCGTGCCTGGCCGCCAGCCGGAAATCCTCGGCAAGGCACGCTCCGGCGATATCCGCAACTGCTTTGCCGACATCTCGAAGGCGCGCGAACTGCTCGGCTTCCAGCCGCAGTACAGGCTGGAGCATTCGCTCGGCGATTTCGTCGCCTGGGTGCGTAACACGGTCGCCATCGATCGCAGCGCCGAGATGAAGCGGGAACTCGAAGCGCGAGGGCTGGTATCATGAGACCGGATTCACGCAATTTTCGCGAAGCGCCCGTCGCCATTATCGGCGGCAGCGGCTTCATCGGCTCGAACCTCGCCGACAGCCTGTTGTCGGACGGCGAGCCGGTGCTGGTCATCGACAATCTGAGCCGTCCCGGCGTCGAACAGAACCTGGAATGGCTGACGCAAAAGCACGGCAACCGCCTCGCCGTCGAAATCGCCGATGTCCGTGACGCCGAGGCGCTGATGCCGCTGGTGGCGCGTTCGAAGGCGGTTTTCCACTTTGCCGCGCAGACCGCCGTCACCACGAGCCTGGTTCGGCCGGACGAGGATTTCGACATCAACCTGCGCGGGACGTTCAACGTCCTGGAGGCCGCTCGCCGCAGCGGCAAGCGCATCCCCGTCGTTTTCGCCAGCACCAACAAGGTCTATGGCCGCCTCGCCGATCTCGCCATGCGCGAAGAAGGCGGCAGATACGCGCCTCGCGACGCGGGCGTCCATGCGCACGGCATCGACGAGACGCGCGGCCTCGATTTCTGCACGCCCTATGGCTGCTCCAAGGGCGCGGCGGACCAGTATGTCCTCGATTACGCCAAGTCATACGATCTGCCGACGGCGGTGCTGCGCATGAGCTGCATCTATGGACCGCGCCAGTTCGGGACGGAGGATCAGGGCTGGGTCGCCCATTTCCTGCTTAGTGCCTTCTCCGACCGGCCGATCACCATCTATGGCGATGGCAAGCAGGTGCGCGACATCCTCCACGTTGCCGACGCGGTCGCGGCTTACCGCGCCGTGCTCGACCGCATCGAGGCGGTCAAGGGCCAGCCATTCAATCTCGGCGGCGGACCGGACAACGCCGTCAGCCTGCGCATGCTGCTGAAGGAGATTCGCGACATAACGAAACGGGACGTTCCGATTCGTTACGACCGCGAACGCACCGGCGACCAACCGTTCTTCGTCGCCGACACACGCGCGATCGAGGCGGCGCTGGGATGGAAAGCGCACGTCCCGTGGCAAAACGGCATCCGCGACCTCGCCGACTGGCTGCAGCGTCATCGCCTCGACCCGCATCCCGAACCGGCGAGGTACGTGGCATGAGGGTCGCTCTGGTCAATCCGTCCTGGACCTACCAGGACAGCATCTATTTCGGCTGCCGCCAGCCGCATCTGCCGCTCGAACTCGGCTATTCGAAAGCGCTGCTCGAAGCAGCCGGCCACGAGGTGCTGATGCTGGACGGGCAGATCCAGAAGCTCGACAACGCCGCGCTCGCCGATCGCGCCGCCGCATTCGAGCCTGACATGACCGTCGTCAGCACCGCGCCGACCTACCTGTTCTGGCGCTGCGCACCGCCCGAGTTGCGCGTGCCGGCCGATTTTCTCAACCATCTTGCCGGGCGCGGCGGTCGCACCGTCGCCGTCGGGCCGCATGGCTCGGCGACGCCGACGCCGACTTTGCGCAAGCTTGGCGTCGACATCGTCGTGCGCGGCGAATGCGAGGAAGTGGTCGCGGAACTTGCCCGGCGCGACGACTGGAGTGCGGTGCCGTCCACCGCCCACTTCGAGGATGGAGAACTGGTCTCGAACGGCGGCGTGCATGCGAGCTCGTTCATCGATCACCCAGCGCTCGAATGGCCATCAGACTGGATTGCCGCCCATTCGCACCATCATCACCGCTTCGACGACGACCAGGTCGGCTTTGGAGCGGAGGTCGAGGCGTCGCGCGGCTGCCCGTATAATTGCAGTTTCTGCGCCAAGATCGATTTCCGCGATGCCTATCGCCGCCGGAACCACGAAGCAGTGATCGCCGAGATCGACCGGCTGATCGCACAGGGCGTCGGCTACATCTATTTCATCGACGAGATCTTCCTGCCGCAAAAGGCATTGCTGGAGGCGCTGGTCGATCGTGATGTGAAGTTCGGCGTGCAGACCCGTATCGACCTCTGGAAGCCGGAATTGCTGAAGCTGCTCGGCGCCGCCGGCTGCGTCTCCATAGAGGCGGGGCTCGAAAGCCTGACGGTGGAAGGCCGCGCCATGCTGGCAAAACGCTGCCGTTTGGGCACCGGGGAGCTGGCCGCGTTGCTGGTCGACGCAAGGCGCCACGTGCCGTTCGTGCAGGCCAATCTGATCGGCGTGGTCGAGGACGATCCCGCGCTCGTCGATTATTGGCGGAAGCACCTGATCGACAACGGCGTTTGGGCCAACGAACCGGTGCCGCTCTATCCTTATCCGAGTTCGCCGAGCTACCGCGAACTTTGGGGCGAGCCGGACGATCTCGCCTGGGAGCGCGCGCATGAACATTATCTCGCATCCTTCCGAACGTTCAGCGACATCCAGGAGAAGCGGCCGCGTCCGCTGGCCGAATTGGAGGCCACATGTTGCGGACACTGAGCCCGCGGCCGCGGCGTATCCTGATGACTGTCGATGCCGTTGGGGGCGTCTGGCGTTATGCGCTCGATCTGGCCAGGCAACTGGTCGCCGGCGGCGACAGCGTCGTGCTTGCCGGGCTTGGTCCGGAACCGTCCAGGCAGCAGGCGGAGGAGGCCCAGTCATTCGCAACGCTGACATGGCTCAACACGCCGCCCGACTGGATGACCCGCAACGAGCACGACCTCGACACATTGCAGCAGGATCTGCACCCGCTCATACGTGACTACGCCGTCGAAATCGTCCATCTCAACGCGCCGACGCAGGCCGCGGGGCTCGACGTGCCCTGCCCCGTTGTGGCGGTGTCGCATTCCTGCGTGGTGACATGGTTCCACGCCGTCAAGGGACAGGCGGCGGACGGCGAATGGGCTTGGCAGAAGGACCGCAACCGGCGCGGTCTCGACAAAGCAGGAATGGTCGTTGCGCCGAGCCGCAGCCATGCCGACATGCTGGAAACCTGCTACGGGCCGATCGCGCGCCTGAGTGTCGTCGGCAACGGCGCACGGCCCGGCCTGAAGAGCGAAAGGCGGGAATCGATCGTTTTCGCCGCTGCGCGCTGGTGGGATGAAGGAAAGAACGCGGCGGTGCTTGACCAGGCCGCCTCCCTGACGCAATGGCCGGTCTTCGTCGCCGGCTCGCAGCAAGGGCCGGACGGCCAGCATGTTGGCTTCAGTGGCGCCGTTCCCCTCGGGCCGGTGCCACATGAGGAAGTGCGCTCGCTGATGGCTCGGGCCGGTATCTTCGTATCGCCGTCGCTCTACGAACCGTTCGGCCTGGCCACGCTGGAAGCCGCAATGTCGGCAACGCCCTTGGTGCTCGCCGATATCGCGACCTACCAGGAACTGTGGGACGGCGCGGCCCTGTTCTACGACGTGCGCGATCCGAGTGATCTCGCCAGCTGCATCAATGGCCTTTGCAATGACGCGCAGCGCCGGCGAGAGCTCGGTGAGGCGGCGGCGCGCCGAAGCCGCAGATTTTCACTGGCAAGGCAGGCGACCGCCATGCGCGGCGTCTACGACAAGGCGGCCCTGGCCACCATGGCGGATAATTGATTATGCGATTTTTATTCTACACCCATTCGATCGTTTCCGACTGGAACCACGGCAACGCACATTTCCTGCGCGGCATCATGCGCGAGCTGGTCGCGCGCGGGCACCAGGCGATCGCGCTGGAACCCGCCGACGGTTGGAGCCGGTCGAACCTGGTAGCCGAGAAAGGGTCCTTCGCGATCGAGCGATTCCGGAAGGATTTCCCCGAGTTGATGCCGGTGACCTACGATGCCGCTTTCGACCACGAAGCCTGGATATCCGATGCCGATGTGGTGATCGTGCATGAGTGGACCGAGCCGGACCTTGTTGCGCGGCTGGGCAAGGCGAAAGCAACTGGCGGCCGTTTCACGCTGCTGTTCCACGACACGCACCATCGCGCCATCTCGGCCACGCAAGCGATTTCTGCCTTGCAGCTTGAACATTACGACGGCGTGCTCGCCTTCGGCGAGGCGCTGCGGGAAAGCTATCTTCGCGCCGGATGGGGCAAGCGGGTCTTTACCTGGCACGAGGCAGCCGATGACCATCTGTTCGAGCCCCATCCTGAAATCGAGCGCTGCGCCGACCTGATCTGGATCGGCAATTGGGGCGACGACGAGCGCAGCGCCGAAATCAGGGAATTCCTGGTCGAGCCGGTGCGTGAGCTCGGATTGAGCGGCACTGTCCACGGCGTTCGCTATCCACGGCAAGCGCTCGCCGACCTTGCGGCCGCCGGCCTGCACTACGAAGGTTGGATCGCCAACGCCGACGTGCCGAAGGCGTTTGCAGCAAACCGCATCACAGTGCACATCCCCAGGCGTCCATACCGCGAAAGCCTGCCAGGCATCCCGACCATCCGTATGTTCGAGGCGCTCGCCTGCGGCATCCCGCTCGTTTCGGCGCCGTGGTCCGATGTCGAACGCCTGTTCAGGCCCGGCGTAGATTTTCTGTTTGCAAACAACGGTTCCGAGATGCGGCGTCATCTTCGCGCCGTGCTGCACGACGCGGATCTCGCCGCCTCTCTGGCGACTTCGGGCCTCGAGACCATCCGCTTGCGGCACACATGCCGGCACCGGGCGAATGAGCTGTTCGGCGTGCTCGCCGAATGCGGGCGCCGCCAAGCCGCGGACACGATCCTTGCAACGGAGGCCGCCGAATGAAGATTGCATTTTACGGGTCAAGCCTGCTGTCGTCCTACTGGAACGGCGCAGCCACCTATTACCGCGGGCTGCTCAAGGCTCTGGCCAGGCTCGGCTATGACATCACCTTCTATGAGCCCGATGTCTACGATCGCCAGAAGAACCGCGACATCGAGGCGCCGGACTGGTGTGCCGTCGTCGTCTATGAGGCGACCCCACAGGCGCTGATGCAGGTGGCGGCGCGGGCGGCGGAGGCAGACATCGTCGTCAAGGCGAGCGGCGTCGGTTTCGCCGACGACGCGCTGTTGCGGGCGGTGCTCGATCACGCCCGTGCCGATGCGCTCACCGTATTCTGGGATGTCGATGCGCCGGCGACGCTTGGCCAGTTGCGCGACGAGCCCGACCATCCGCTGCATCGCGCGCTGCAGGAAATCGACCTCGTGCTGACCTATGGCGGCGGCGACCCGGTGGTCTGGGCCTATCGGGCAATGGGGGCGGCCGAATGCGCGCCGATCTACAACGCGCTCGATCCGGAAACGCATCATCCGGTCGGCAAGGACATGCGCTTTGCCTGCGATCTCGCCTTTCTCGGCAACCGGCTGCCGGACCGCGAGGCGCGCGTCGAGGCCTTCTTCCTCGACCCGGCCGGCCTCTCCGCCGATCAGCGCTTCCTGCTCGGCGGATCGGGCTGGGGCGACAAGCAGATGCCCGCCAATGTCCGATGGCTCGGCCATGTCGGCACGCGCGACCACAATGCATTGAACGTCACGGCCAAGGCGGTGCTGAACATCAGCCGCGACAGCATGGCGGCCAATGGCTTTTCACCTGCGACGCGCGTTTTTGAGGCGGCGGGCGCCGGCGCATGCCTCATCACCGACGCCTGGCTCGGCGTCGACCTGTTCCTGAAACCCGGCGAGGAAATCCTGGTCGCGCGCGATGGCGAGGACGTCGCCGAGATCATGCAAAGCCTTAGTGCCGAACGGGCCAAGGCGATCGGGACATCGGCGCTTCGGCGCGTGCTTGGCGAACATACCTATACGACACGTGCCGTTTTAGCCGACGCCATCTTCAGGCGCCATTTCGAGCGTCCGACCGTGGAGGCGGCCGAATGACAAAGCCGCTCGACATCGTCTTTCTTGGCCTGTCGCTCTCCTCATCCTGGGGAAACGGCCACGCCACCACCTTTCGGGGGCTGCTTAAAGGTCTCCACGAACTCGGCCACCGCGTCACTTTTCTCGAACGCGACGTGCCGTGGTACGCAAGTCACCGGGATCTGCGCGATCCCGATTTCTGCGCCTTGCGCTACTATGAGACGACCGATGATCTTCGCCGCAATTTTGCGCGCTGCCTGCGCGATGCCGATATCGTGGTCGTCGGCTCCTTCGTTCCCGAAGGCCCTGAAATCATCGACGTCGTGGCATCGCTGTGCACGGGTCAGTTCTGCTTCTACGACATCGACACGCCGATCACGCTGGCAAAGCTTTCGACCGATGATTGCGAGTACATTGCCAGGCGGCAGGTCCCGTATTTCGACGTCTATTTCTCCTTCACCGGCGGGCCGACGCTTGCCCGTCTGACGGCGGAATTCGGCGCGAGGCGGGCCGAGCCGCTCTACTGCTCCGTCGACCCGGAACGGCATCACGGAACCGGTGATCCAATCCGCTGGGATCTCGGCTATCTCGGCACCTACAGCCCCGACCGCCAGGCGACGCTAGAGGCCCTGCTGTTCGAACCGGCGCGTCGCATGCCGGAGCGCCGCTTCGTCGTGGCAGGCTCGCAATATCCGCGCGAAATCGCCTGGCCGGACAATGTGGATCGCATCGAACACCTGCCGCCGGCAGATCACGCCGCCTTTTACAGCCGCCAACGCTACACGTTGAACGTCACGCGCAGTTCCATGATCGCGGCCGGATGGTCGCCCAGCGTGCGCCTCTTCGAGGCAGCCGCCTGCGGCACGGCGATCATCAGCGATAGCTGGGCCGGACTGGACAGCCTGTTTCCAGAGCGGACGATCCACACGGCGCGCAGGACCGAGGACGTAATCGGTATCCTGTCTGGGGAATCCGACGGCGCCCGGCTTGCCATGGCCAGGCAGGCGCGCGTGCTCATCCTCGCAGCTCACACAAGCATCGCAAGAGCCCGCGAATTCGTTTCGCTGCTGGCGCAGGCCAAATCGCCACGTTCTGTTCTCGATCTGGACGTCGAGAGCGCAGCATGACCCGCAGACGGGAGAAGATAGAGATGCAGCTATCAAGAAAGGCGCAACGGACCAAGACCGTGCTTGTCGCCGGCGGCGCAGGTTTCCTCGGTTCGCATCTTTGCGAGACAATGCTCCAGGCCGGCTGGCGCGTGATCTGCGTCGACAATTTCCTTACCGGCCGCATGGAGAACATAGCATCGATCGCCGATCGTCCGGATTTTCGGCTGATCAAGCAAGACATTTGCCGACCGTTGGAGCTTGGCGAACCGGTTGACCGCATCTTCAACATGGCGTGCGCGGCCTCGCCACCACGCTATCAGGCCGACCCGGTCCACACGACACGGACTTGCGTCATCGGGACGCTCAATCTGCTGGAGCTCGCCGCCCGTAATGGCGCCCGCTTCCTGCAGGCGTCCACCAGCGAAATTTATGGCGATCCCGAACAGCATCCGCAGAAGGAAGACTATGTCGGCCACGTGAACTGCATCGGCCCCCGCGCCTGCTATGACGAAGGCAAGCGCACCGCCGAAACCTTGTGCTTCGATTATTTGAGAATGGGAAAGGCCGATATCCGTGTCGCGCGCATCTTCAACACCTATGGTCCCAGGATGGATCCTGCGGATGGACGGATCGTTTCCAATCTGATCATGCAGGCACTCGAGAGACGGCCGCTGACGATATTCGGCGACGGGCTGCAGACCAGGTCGTTCTGCTACGTTTCCGATCTGGTCGACGGCTTGATCCGGTTGATGGAGGTCAATCCCAACCCGCGCCAGCCGATCAATCTAGGCAATCCGGGGGAGTTCACCATCCTGCAACTGGCGGGCCTGGTGAGAGGCATGACCGCCACCAAATCGGACTTGAAATTCCTGCCGCTGCCGCAAGACGATCCTCGTCGTCGGCAACCCGACATTTCCCGTGCAAGGAAGCTTCTCGGCTGGTCGCCCAAAGTGCCGCTCAGGCAGGGTTTGATGCGCACAATCGGCTATTTTGCCGAGCTTGAGACGGCGCAGATGGTCGACAGAAGACGTCGAATTGCCGCCACCGTGCGTTCTGCATCAGGCCGGCTGCAAAACCTGCCGGCCTGAAGGCGGGGAGCGTCTGGCCGCTGCTTGGTCACGACGGAAAGCGCCGTCGTCTCGGATTTGGTCACTTTTTCTCGTTGCGGGAACAACCCGTCCAGCTTCTGGTTCTGTCAAGGTACCGGCATGGAGACGATTGTGCATCCGAAGCGATCCGCCAAAGACATCGAACAAATGGCCGCAAAGGAGACGGCTGCCTTCCTGCGGCGCGCCTCCATCACCTATCTGGAATGTTGTGTGAGCCTGATGATGACGCATCTTCAGCGCGAGGAGGTAGCGGCCATCCTCGAAAAGGAAGCGGATATGCTGCGCCGGCTGGACTGATCCTGGTCGAGCGGCGGCAGGTCGCCTTGGCTTTCCAGGAAACGAAGCAGCGCGGCAGCGTAACGTCTTGCCGCGGCCGCCAGCCGGATCTGTTCCCGATCATCGCCCGATCGCTCAGCCATGCTCCACAAGCCAAGCTGGAAGGCGAGATAGCAGGGCTCGTAGTAGTGGACCAGATTGGCATCGACGCGACGAGAGGTAGTCGCCTCGACAGCTTTGCACAGTGCCGCAGTCGCTGCGTCGGAGAGGCTGTACTCGACACGGGCGCCGGCAATGTCCCAGGCGATGTCCTGGCAGCCGATCAGATCGTGCGATCGGCAATGGTCGAGGGCGTCCGTCTTGATCAGCGTTCCGCCGCGCGAAAGGATGAACTCCCACGGATGAAGCCGCCCGTCGATCTCGACCCGCTGCATGTTCTTGGGTGGAGCCCGTGTCGAAAACCAGTTCTGCAGCTCCGCCGCGCGGTTTTCGCCCAGCGTCTCACTTGTATTCCGCACGGCCATGTCGGCAAGGGCCTCCAGCGAGGCGCCCGGCTGGGAGGCGGGCAGATTGGCTGCGCGCCAGGACAGATAGCGCGCGAGATGAGCGACCATTTTTTCTTTCGAAAGCCTTGCCCGGTCCAGCGTTGCACCGTCGATCCAGCGTTCGACGAGAAAGCCATGGCACAGCCCGGCGACTTCCGGGCCAAAGCCTGCATCGTGCAGCTTCCTGGCGGTCTCGGCCTTTTGCATTCCGATTTCGCCGAGGCCAACGAATTTGACCGACCATTTTCCCCGGCCCGCAAAAGCGAGGAACTTTCGCCGCTCGAAGCCGCGGTGAACAGGTGGCCAATGATCCAGCGAGCCATAGTGCAAGCGACGCCACTCTCCGGCGGATGTTTCGGTCAGGCTGGCCGCTGTGCGGCCGATCGTCCTGGCCACCCAATCCCGCAACGTCGGGACAGCGGATCCAGCAGGGAAAGTCCGTTCGAAATCCACGCTGTGTTTTTGGCAAACCGTCCATGCCTCCCGACTGTTCGTCGATGCCTCGGGGCCCGGCCCACCCGAATGGCTGGGGAACAGATGGATGCGCCCGGCATCGATATCCAGCGCTTGCAGCCATGCGACGACTGCGTGAAACGAGCTGCCGGACAGGCCCGGGCCCTCATCGACGACAGCGAAATGGGCCGATGGCCTTGTCCTCCAGCCGCCGATCAGTTCCGGATCGGCGGCAAGCCGCCTGCGAAACGGATGACCGGTCGGACGGACGCTGACGGGTGCCGGTGCGCCGATGGCTGCAGCCACCATCGCTGCAAGCCCCAGGCCGATGCTGCGGATGCCGATTACGCATGTGTTCGCATCGAGACCCGACTGCCGCGCGGCGACGAAATAGCTCTCCGGATAGAGCGCGTAATGGGCGTAGCCCTCGGCCGTGCCGATGAGGATTTCGCCATCGCAATCGAGTTCGGCCAGCATTCGCGGCACTTCGGCATCGACCGGGCCGTCGATGGCGAATCCGGCCGCCCACGATCTGCCCACGTCCCGGGCCAAGCCGACCAGGAGATTTGCGCCCGCGATCCGCTGTCGGGAATTCCTGTCCATGCCGTTGGCCTCGAATTCAGCATCGGCAAGGCCCTGGACCAATTCCGAGATCTTGATGAACAGGCCGACCAGGGCTGCGTGCCGTCCGATCCCGCTTGGCATATCCGCAATGTGCCCGGCCGCTTTGCAGGCCGAGCCGCGAACATATCGCGCGCTCTCAATTCGCTTGTGGTCGCCATAGACGATCATTGTCCCGTCCCGGTTGGCCTCACTGCACAACTCGGCGAGCGCTACTTTGATCCACCATCGGTTGCACGATTTTTGCAGCCGGCAAGGAACAATCAGCGAGGCAGGCGGTTTGGCACGAAGAACTTACCTTCAACAGCATAGGCAGCGGTTTCGTGGGATCGAAGAAAGTTCGGATCGGAATAGTCGGCGTCGGCAACTGCGCCTCCTCCCTTGTTCAGGGCATCACCTATTACCGCGACGCAAGGAGCAATGAGCCCATACCCGGGCTGATGCATGCCGATCTTGGCGGCTATCATGTCAAGGACATCGAAGTGGTCTGCGCTTTCGACGTCGCCAACGGCAAGGTCGGACGCGATGTGGCAGACGCGATCTACAGCGCGCCGAACAATACTTTCCGCTTTGCCAATGTAGCGCCTACCGGCGCCCGCGTCGAACGCGGACCGACGCTGGATGGCATCGGCAAATATCTGCGCGACGAGATCGTGGAGGCCGACGAGCCGGTCGCCAACATCGGCAAGATCCTCGCCGAAAGCGGCGCCGAAATCCTGGTGTCCTATCTGCCTGTCGGTTCGGAGGAGGCAACGCGCTTTTATGCCGAGTGCGCGCTCGAGGCGGGCTGTGCCTTCGTCAACTGCATACCCGTCTTCATCGCCTCGCGGCCGGAGTGGCGCCGGCGCTTCGAGCAGCACGGCCTGCCGCTGATCGGCGACGACATCAAGAGCCAGGTCGGTGCGACGATCGTCCACCGGCTGCTCGCCAACCTGTTCCGCGAGCGCGGCGTGCGCATCGATCGCACCTATCAGCTCAATTTCGGCGGCAACACCGACTTCCTCAACATGCTGGAACGCGAGCGGCTGGAATCGAAGAAGATCTCAAAGACGCAATCCGTCACCAGCCAGATCGACGTTCCCCTGGAGCCCGGCAACATTCACGTCGGGCCGAGCGACCATGTCCCGTGGCTGACCGATCGCAAGTGGGCCTATATCCGGGTCGAAGGCACAACCTTCGGCGGTGTGCCGCTGAATGCCGAGCTCAAGCTGGAAGTGTGGGATTCGCCCAATTCGGCCGGCGTCGTCATCGATGCGGTGCGTTGCGCCAAGCTGGCGCTCGACCGCGGTATCGCGGGCGCGCTGACCGGTCCCTGCAGCTATTTCATGAAATCGCCGCCCGAGCAGTTCACCGACGCGGAAGCCCGCCAGCGCACGCTCTCGTTCATCGCCGGCAAGGACGAGCCGATGCTCGATGCCGCGGAATGACGACGACGTTCTTTCTGGTGCGCCACGCCGCGCACGACAATGTCGGCTGTTATCTTGCCGGACGGATGGCCGGCGTTTGCCTCGGCGAAGCCGGCAAGGCACAGGCCTCGCATCTGGCAGACCGCATGGCACGCGACGCGATAGCGGCAATCTTCTGCAGCCCGCGCGAACGCACGCAGGAGACTGCCAATCCGATCGCGCTCGCCTGCAATGCCGGTGAGATCGTGATCCGCGAGGAACTCGATGAGATCGACTTCGGCACCTGGTCGGGAAAGACCTTCGAAGAGCTGAACCAGGATGCCGACTGGCGAGTGTGGAACGACCAGCGTCAGCAGGCGAGAACACCGAGCGGCGAGACCATGCTGGACGTGCAGCAACGCGTCGTCTCATTGATCGAGCAGGTCCGCGGCACCTACCAGAACCAGGGCGTCGCACTGGTCAGCCATGCCGACGTCATCAAGGCCGCCGTGTGCAAGGTGCTCGGCCTGTCGCTGGGAAACTGCTTTCGCTTCGATATCGACCCAGCGTCGATCACCACGGTTGTTTGGGGGGACTGGGGGTCGAAGCTGATCAGACTCAACGAAGCTGCCTGACGAGGAATTGCCGGATGCGCATGGTCATTTTCGGTCTTACCGTGACATCGTCGTGGGGCAATGGGCACGCTACGCTGTGGCGCGGATTGATCCGGGCGATGGCCGGGCTGGGCTGGTCTATCACCTTCTTCGAACGCAACACTCCCTATTATGCCGGGACGCGCGACCTCGACCAGTTGGATGGCGGCAACCTCGTCCTTTATCAGGATTGGGAGGACATCCAGCGCGTTGCCGAGCAGGCGATGAATGAGGCCGATGTGGTCATCGTCACCTCCTATTGCCCCGATGCCGTGAGCGCGTCGCGCCTTGCCCTCCAGGCCTGTCGCGGGCTGAAGGTGTTCTACGATCTGGATACGCCGGTGACACTGGCGCGGATCGAACAAGGTGAGCCTCCGGCCTATTTCGGGCCGGAAGGGCTTCGCGATTTCGATCTCGTGCTGAGCTACACGGGAGGCACCGCGATCGACGCATTGAAGTCGATGCTGGGTGCACGCCGCGTCATGCCGCTCTACGGCCATGTCGATCCAGAGCGACACCGGCCGGCTCCGCCCAGGCCGGAGTTTGCCGGCGACCTTTCCTATCTCGGGACCTATGCGGCAGACCGCCAGGTCGGGGTCGAGAGGCTGCTGGTCAGTCCGGCTGCGCGCCTGCCGGAGCGCCGCTTCATCATTGGCGGCGCACAATATCCGCAGGAATTCCCGTGGAGCGACAATATTTTCTTCGTCCGGCATCTGCCGCCGGCCGACCACCCCGCCTTCTTTTCATCATCACGGCTGACCCTGAACGTGACCCGCGAGGCGATGGCCGAAAGGGGCTGGTGTCCTTCCGGCCGGCTGTTCGAAGCCGCCGCTTGCGGTGCCGCGATGGTGAGCGACACATGGCCGGGACTGGAGGCCTTTTTCCGGCCCGGCGAAGAGATCGTCGTGGCGAACAGCACCGACGACGTGGTCGCCGCGCTCGACCTGTCCGACGCCGAGCTTGACGCTATCCGCCGCCGAGCGCGCGAGCGGGTGCTGGACGAACACACCTCGGCGCGGCGCGCGAAGGAATTCGACCGCATCCTGTCCGATGCACTGCACGGCTCCACGCATGGCGAGCCGTTGAAGGAGGCAGTTTGATGTTGGGCATCGTGCCCGCAGCCGGACGGGGAAGCCGCATCCAGCCGCTCGGCTTTTCGAAGGAGCTTCTGCCGGTCGGCAGCCGCATCGACGGCAACACCGAGCGGCCTTGCGCGGTCAGCGAATACCTGGTGCGCCGCATGGTGCGCGCGGGGGCCGACAAGATCTGCTTCGTCATCGGCTCGGGTAAGTCGGATATCCTCGAATATTATTCTGCCGGCTATGCCGACGCGACTGCGCTGTTTGTGGTGCAGCCCTCTCCGGTCGGCCTTTGCGACGCCATCTTCCGTGCCGCACCGCTCGTCACAGCCGATGAGACCGTTCTGGTCGGGTTGCCCGATACAATCTGGTTTCCCGAAGACGGCTTCCTGGCCCTCCCGGACGACGGCCTGTCCTTCCTGCTGTTTCCGGTGGACCAGCCGGAGTTCTTCGATGCCGTCGTTGTCGACCAGGACGACCGGGTGAAGCAAATCCAGGTCAAGCAGCAGAATGCCCAATCGAACTGGATCTGGGGTGCGTTCAAGATGCCCGGCCGCACCCTTCACCAGCTCGCCGCGCTGTGGCGGGAACGGGACCGGTGCGACGAATATATCGGAACGCTGGTCAATGCCTATCTCGCCGCCGGAGGCGATGCCTATGGCATCAAGGCTGGCACCGCCTATGTCGACGTCGGCACCTTCAACGGCTACCGCACCGCACTTCGCCTGCTTGAAAGCGCCGGCGGTACCAAGGACGACCAAGTCGCCATTACGCTGCCCGGCCACCAGCACGTCCCTGTCCTCGCAGGCGAAGGAGGCTAGCCATGCTGCATTCCGATGCCGAAATCCGCCGCCGTATCGATGCGCTCGGCCCATGGTTCCACAACATGGAATTGGCCGGCGTCGAAACGGCTCCCGATCATTTCCTCGGCAATTACCCCCTGATCAAATGGCGCAAATTCGCCGACGCCATCCCCGCCGATCTTTCCGGCAAGGCGGTGCTCGACATAGGCTGCAATGCGGGTTTCTATTCGATCGAGATGAAACGCCGCGGCGCCGGCCGCGTGCTTGGCATCGATTTCGATGAGGCTTACCTGGCGCAGGCGCGCTTTGCCGCTGAGGTAGCAGACTGCGACATCGAATTCCGGCAGCTCTCGGTCTACGACGTTGGCGCCCTGCATGAGCGGTTCGACATCGTGCTGTTCATGGGCGTGCTCTACCATTTGCGCCATCCCTTGCTCGCACTCGATCTGATCCGGGAGCACGTCGCCCGGGACCTGATGATCTTCCAGTCGATGCAGCGCGGCAGCACCAACGTGCCGGCGCTCGAGCAGAATTATCATTTCTGGACCCACGACCTGTTCGACCGGCCGGAGTTCCCAAAGCTGCATTTCATCGAGCATCGCTATGCCGACGACCCGACCAACTGGTGGATTCCCAATCGCGCCTGCACCGAAGCCATGCTGCGCAGCGCCGGCTTCGAGATCGTGCTGCAACCGGAGCAGGAGGTCTATTTCTGCCGCACCGGCGACGTGCCGGCCGGCGGCGCCGCCGTCTACCCGTCGAAAGGACCGATAAATGATTGAAGCCGCGATGATCTGGAACGAGCCCAACAACAAATCCCACTGGGATCCCGAGCTCGACCCCGACTGGAGCCGCTTCGCCAACATGGCAATCCTGGCCGCCGACGCGATCGCGTCGGAGAATCCGGCCTTGACCAAGGTTCTTGGCGGCATCTCGCCGATCGATGCCGGTTTCATGACACGGATGAAGGAGTTCGACGTGCTCGATCATGTCGATGCTGTCGCCGTGCACGGTTTCCCGCTCGACTGGAACCTCTGGCAGATCCACGAATGGCCGCAGAAGATCGGGGAGATTTCGGCTGTCACCGATCTTCCGGTATGGGTCAGCGAGGTCGGCGTGTCGACCTTCGGCGCCGAGGAGGTGCAGGTCTGGGGCCTGCGCCGGACCGCGGAACTGCTGATCGGCAACGCACCGCGCATCCAATGGTATAGCCTCTACGACCTGCCGCGAGAATGGGAAGCGACGACGCGCCATCGCGAGGCGGAAGGCTCTTCCTACTACCGCCATTTCTACATGGGCCTGCTGCGCCAGGACGGCACGCCAAAGCCCGCGCTCGAGGAATTCCTGCGCCACGCGCCGGCAATGGGACTGGTGCAGTGGTTCCATTTCGAAGATCACCGGCTGGGTGACGCCGTCGCCTGGATGAAACGGCTCGGCGTCACCAATCTGCGCACCGGGCTTTCCTGGGCCGACAGCTTCAGGCCGAACGCACTTGACTGGTTCGACAGGCAGATGGAGGCGTTGGCCGACTTCGACGTGACGGTCACCTTCTGCTTCACGCCGGAACACCGCGGAATGATGCCGCACCACAGCAGTCCGCCGCTGGTGCCGGAGGAATTCGCCGACTTCTGCGCGGCAATGACGCGCCGATATGCCGGCAGCATCGCTGCCCCTTCGGTCGGCAGGCTGCGCGCCTCCGCAGCGTGAGGAGCTTCGGCTCTCCAGCCATGACGCTCACCGTCCTCAACGTCGCCTATCCCCTCGCCCCGGTCGGGCCGGATGCGGTCGGCGGCGCCGAGCAGGTTCTGTCGATGCTCGACCAGGCGCTCGTACGCGCCGGACACCGTTCGATCGTGATCGGCTGCCAAGGCTCGAGCGCGGCGGGTGTCCTCATCGAGACGCCGGCCGAACCGGGCGTGCTCGATGAAGCGGCGAGGCACCGGGCACAGCGTGCTCATCGCGCCGCAATTGCTGCCGCGCGCGCCCGTTGGCCAATCGACGTGGTTCATTTGCACGGCATCGATTTCGACGCCTATCTGCCGGGCGACGGGCCGACATTGGTGACCTTGCATTTGCCGCTCGACTGGTATCCGGCCGACGCTCTCAATCCGGCGCGAAACGATCTATGGCTGCATGCTGTATCCGCGGCTCAGCAAAGAACCGCGCCGCCGGGAGCCAGGCTGATCGGGCCGATTCCCAACGGAGTGGACGTCGACGCGCTGAGCGAACCGCAGGCCAAACACGACTTTGCGCTCGTGCTCAGCCGCGTCTGCCCGGAAAAGGGCATCCATCTGGCGCTGGACGCAGCCAAGAAGGCCAGCGTGCCGCTGGTCATCGGTGGCAAGGTCTACCCCTATGAAACGCACACAGCGTATTTTCGCGACGAGGTCGAACCCCGGCTGGACGACCGGCGCCGCTTCCTTGGTCCGCTCGGCTTTGTCGCCAAGCGGCGCCTGCTGAACACAGCCCGCTGCCTAGTCATCCCGAGCCTTGCCGCGGAAACCAGTTCGCTCGTCGCCATGGAGGCGCTCGCCTGCGGCACCCCCGTGGTGGCCTTCCCGAATGGCGCACTGCCGGATGTGGTCGAGCACGGCAAGACCGGGTATCTGGTTGGGGATGTCGACAAGATGGCCGAAGCCATCGCTGCCGCACCCAGCCTGGACCCCGAGACCTGCCGGGCCGAGGCGCGGCGGCGCTTTTCACTCGACCGCATGGTTTCCTCCTACATGGACGCCTATCGGGCGCTGGCACGGCTCGGCACAGACAGCGGGCAGCTCGCGACGGCAAAGTGAGCGCGACATGCTCCGCAGTGAGATCATCGACGATCCGGCGGACCTCGAAGCCCTCGAGCCGCACTGGTGGGAACTCTGGTCGAGCAGTCCCTCGGCGACGCCGTTCCAGTCTCCCGCATGGTTGCTGCCATGGTGGCGGACATTTGCTCCCGGCGACCTAGCGACGGTCGCCATCTGGCGTGGCGACGATCTGGTCGGCCTGGCGCCACTCTATCTGGAACGCCACGACGCCGGCGCGCGATTGCTTCCGCTCGGCATTTCGGTGAGCGACTATCTGGATGTCCTTTGTCTTCCCGAGATCGCCGAACCGGTCGGCGCAGTCATCGGTGGCGCCGTTCTTTCCGTCGGCTGGTCACAGTGGATCTTGCAGGACCTGCCTCCCGGCGGCGCCGGCCTTGCCATCAGGCATGCCGCGCTCGAATCGTGCCAAGCCGTCGGTCACGCCGCTTGCCCGGTGCTCGCCCTCGCCGGCGACCAGACGCTTCAAGGCTGCGTTCCGGCGCGGCGGAGGCGCCAATTGCGCCGCGCCCACAGGGCCGCGTCGAGACGCGGCAGTGTCTCCATCGAACCCGCTTTGTCCGATCCGCAGACATTCCTCGACCACCTGATCCGCCTTCACCGCGCGCGCTGGGCCGGACACGGCGACGGCGTTCTGTCCGATTCCCGCGTGGAAGCATTCCACCGTCAGGCGCTGCCGCAGCTGGTCGCACAGGTACTTGCCCGATGCTGGCTTATCACGATCGGTAACGCGATCGTGGGCGCCTATTACGGGTTCCATCATCGGGGCCGCGCTTGCGCTTACCTCGGTGGCTTCGATCCGGCCTATGCCGAGGAAAGTCCCGGCGCGCTGCTCATCGGCCAAGCGATAAGGCAGGCGATCTGCGAAGGCGCGGAAGAGTTCGATTTTCTGCGCGGACAAGAGGCCTACAAGTACAGCTGGGGCGCCGTAGACCGGTGGACGATGCGCAAGATCTGGACGCGGAGCAAAGGGCGATGAGCGCGACCCAGCCGGAATCTCGGCGGTCGACATCAGCAAGGCGGGTGCTGGAGGATTGCATGGCAGACGGTGCCGGCGTCGAAGCCGTCATCGCAAGGCTGGCTCTCCGTTTCGAGACAGGAATCGATGCTGCAGAATTGGCGAAGATTGCGCAAAACACGCACTCGGCTGACCCGCGAAACACGGCAAAACTGCAACGGATTGCCGACCTGCTGCGGCGCAGGCCCGAGATATTCGCCACGCTGCGCAAAACAGGTGGTGCCGTTCGGCACGAGCGTGGCGAGGACGAGACCGACGATGCGGTCGTCAAGCGGCTGGCGGCCGGGTTTGACGCGGCGGCGGCGATCTCCCCGGCGGCGAGCGTCCAGCTGTCATCGCTGGGCAATGAGGAAAAGCTCTCTGCCGCTACGGCTGAGATCGTTGCATGGCTGGAGAGGCGAGGCTTTACCGGCACTGACCGCGACATACTGGATATCGGCTGTGGTATCGGTCGGTTCGAACAGGCGCTCTCCGCTCTGTCGCGCCGGATCGTCGGCAGCGATATATCCCCAGCGATGATCTCGATCGCCCGCCGGCGATGCGCCGGGCTCGGCAATGTAGAATTCCGCCCTACGCGCGGTTTCGATCTTGCCGATTTTTGCGATGCCAGCTTCGACCGCGTGCTGGCCGTCGACAGCTTTCCCTATCTGGTGCTGGCCGGCCTTGCGGAGCGACATTTCGTGGAAATCGCGCGCGTGCTGAAGAGGCCGGGCATGGCCGCGCTTTTGAATTATTCATATCGCGGATCGCCGGCGCTGGATCGCGCCGATGTCCATAACTTCGCCAACGCAAATGGCATGCAAGTCCTCGTCGACGGCGAAAAGCCTTTCCGGCACTGGGACGGCGATGCCTTCCTGCTTACGATTTCCATCGGAACATTGCGGCCCAACGCTGGTTCGGATGCCGAACGGGAAAAGCCGCTATTCGACAGTATGAAGGAGAACAAGATGGCGTCCGGCAGCAAGAAGCACATCGGTCGCGGCAGTCACGGCAAAGGCGCTGGCGCTGGCGCGATGACCGATCTTCCCAAGGACAAGATCGGAGAGAACGCCGTTCTGTCCAACAGAGACAAGAAGCAGCACACCAAGGAGCGTGGGCTCGACGGCAATCGGGTCAAGTCCGAGCAGTACCAGGATCATTCAGCGGATCGGCGGCCTGAAGACTGATCGTTGCGGCAGCATATGGCTTGCAGCCGGCGAGCAATTGAAACGCAGCGAGAGCCCAACCGCTGACGAAGCTGTGCAAGGACCGATGCCGGTCGCATGGACGCCCTGCAAATTCTTGCAAACTCGCACTGTTGCCACCAGAGTGAGGTGAAGGAACCAACATTTGCCAAGAGAACGCGATGTCTCGCTCAAGGGAAGATTCCGGCAGCAGGCGTGCCGATCTGACGATAGATCGGGAAATCGCTTCCTTGCTTGCGGCCATCGAACAGGAAAGGGTTCCTGACCGGCTGACCAAACTTGCGATCGAGTTGCAGCATGCGCTTATCGAAAGGCGCTTGCGCGAGACCAGCAACTAACGTGACGTGTATTAGCGGCGCCTCTCGGCTTCGAAGTCCAGCTGTCCTTCGGACAGATAGCTGCGCCTTTCCATCAGGGTTCGCGAGGAACTTTCGCCAAGGTATTCCAGCACGCCGGCGCGTGCCCTGTTGAGCCGGCTCTTCACGGTTCCCACCGCGCAACCGCATATTTCGGCGGTTTCCTCGTAGCTGACGCCCAGAACGCCTATCAACATCAGAACCTCGCGCTGGTGCTCGGGAAGGCTCTGGATGGCCTGGTGGACCTCCTTGCCCTGTACGGACCATTCCTGCGTCGCTTCCGAGATCGGCCGCAGCGAAGCGCAGTCGAGCAGGCCGGGCGCTTCCCTCACCGCGGCCCTGACACGCGTGTAGTAGGTGTTGCGCATGATCGTGAAGAGCCATGACTTCATGCGCGTTCCAGCTTCGAACTTGTCAATGTTGGCCAAGCCCTTGGTCAGCGTCTCCTGGACCAGGTCGTCGGCATCATCGGGAGTGCGGCAGAAGGTGCGGGCGAAAGCCCTCAAAGCGGGTATGAGGTCGACGATGGAAACTTCTTCGGTTTCGCGAGTCGCCAAGGCGTAGGCTGTAGGTGGCAATGGTCCAGCTCCCGTCCAGAATGAGTTCGTGAGCGCAGACCAGTTAAATGCATTGGGCGAAAGATCGTTCCGGCTGGCGAAAATCACCCGGATCGGGAACCGGAGCGGCTTGGCTGGGCAACCCAGCCGGCGGTGATATTTTTGACGGAACAACCACCGGTATCGCGGAGTTGGAATCCAGGCCGTCCGAAAATCCGGGGCGCCGCCATTGGCGTGTCGAAACGCGATTTTCGCAGCGAGCCTGGGCCGCCACCTCAAGGACAGTCCGCCACCTCAAAACAGGAGGAACCCATGACAGGAAACAAGCACGCCAAAGGCAAAACGCCGGCCGATAGCGACCTTGCCAACGATCCCGGCATCGGCAGTTCCAAGGGCACGATCAAGGAGGGCGACCGGCTCGATCAGGGCGACAACACGTTCGAAGGCGATGTCGAGAACGACACCACGCCTCAAGGCGGTATCAATCCCCGGCAAAAGATGCGGACCAACAAGTGACGCCAGCATCGGCCGGCGCACGATCGAACAAACCCGCTGCAACCCGTGCAGCAATCCCGCGTTAAAGGGCATGGGCCTCGCGTCCGCCCAGCGTTGATGCGACAGGCTCTTTCGCGGAGACACAGATGACAAAAAAATCGTTTGGCCGCCCCGTTCCAATTCTCGTCGGCCTTGGTTTCCCTCGCCATGTCGAAAATATCTGGCAGGCCTATGACGTCTTGAACGAATGGCCGAGCCGCGGCCCGGCGCACAAGGCGGCGTTCGACGCCTGTCGCGCCGGGCTGGCTGACGAGGTCGATGCCGAGACCGTGCGCGCGGCGTTCGAAGCATTCGCCCGCAAGGCGGGCATTCTGGCGCACGATGTCGCCGCCGAAATACCAGCAGGCACCAATCCCACTGCGGTTCGCGACGTCGGCTAAAATGCCCAGCAGGCCATGTGACCCGCTGAGGCTAATTTATATCAAGGGTGGTTAAATCGGGAGGACCGCCATGCTGGAGATAAAGTTCGATGCTCCGGTTTGCATCTACTTCGGCAAGCCGGGACGATCGCGAATGGTCAGCTCCGTTTTCGAGGCTTCTTACTGCCTCAAAAGCGAGAAATGGCCTGCCCGCAATGCCCCGTTGTCGCTGATGGCGGGGGATGCATTGGATGGCGCCCAGATCGGCCAGATTACGGCAGCGGAAGCCCGCGAAGCATTTATCGACGCGGCTTTGGAAGCGAAGATTCTTGTCGAAGGCGAGCCGCATGACACACATGCCCGGACAGCCTTCATGCCGGACGGCGGGTGAACCGGCAGGCTGCTTCCCCGCAGAGCCGTTTATCACGAATGGCTGGCTTCCTCGGCCTTTTTCTCCCGCTGCTGCCTGAGGACCTCGTCGGTTCCGACCAGCTTCTTCGATCCGCCGGGGATCGCGGTGGAAACAACAGCCGGCGGGTCGCTTGCGGGGAAAGAATCCTCCAGACCCGCCTGCAGCTGGTCTTCCAGCGTCTGCGGCTCTTCCGAGCGGCCAGGGGTCCTTCGGGTGTCTACATTCTCCAGCGGCTGTGTCATGTCCGGTGAAGACCTGACTTCTCGAATCCAGCCATAGAGCTGTTCGATGGCAAATTCCTTCATTGTGTCGAAATCGGCCTTTTCGTCACGCGATGCCTCGATTTGGTCAACCATGGTCTTCTCGAACCGTTCGAGGCTCTCGCTTCCACACGCTCGGCAGAGACGCACCAGCGCCTCGCGCAGTATGAGCGGCGCAAAGTGCGCTGTCGCCTCGAGCCTGAGCTGCTGCAAACGCTCCGGAGTAGCGGCTTGGAACTTCGACATGTTCGACCTCTCGCCTTGTGGAGCATGTCAACGAAAATTGTCGGCGGATGTTCCATCGGTGGTGGCCGGTGCATCGCTTGATCCTCAGCGGTGCGCGCCACCACCGACTGCAATGCGGATACCGAGACCGACGACGAAGCAGCTGTGCCGGATGACCGTCCCGGCCGCCCGCTATGTAGAATCCATGCGGCTACTTCGGCCCGGATTCGCCAGATGCCTTGGTGCCATCGTTGGACCTGCCGGCATTTTGCATCATCTTGAGTGCTTCGTCCCTGGTCAGACCGCACCTGCGGGCAAAACAATCGATCTCATAGGCAACTCGGCCGACAGGTCGTGTTTGGCATGCATTTTTCGCTGGTGTTTGCGTGCGCCCATTCAGACTCGGTCCCGGATCAGCCGGTTCCCAGCGCCTGGCCAATCCGTTTCGGCAAGTTTTCTCACGCGCCGTCTGGCCGGCCCACCCTGTCCTCGAGTTCGTTAAGGAACGCGAGCAGCGCGTCCTCAGGATCGTCTGCCTCTTCGGTCAGCATATCGATGCCCCAGTGGCCGAGGACAGCCTCCTGGACGATGCTCGGCTGCGACATGAAGATGAAGGATTTCGGGCGATTCTTGTCATAGCCGGAGCGGCGCCAGGTCTGCCAAAGCCGGTGCAGCAGCAGACGGATGTTCATGTCGGACATGCTGTAGCCGATGAACAGGATGGTGCGCCCGAGCGCGTCGGCCCGAAATTTCACGTCGAGCGGCGAATCGAACGACAGCCGGTCGAAATAGTCGGTCTCCGCCAGGACCAAAGATTTATCGTCGTCGAAATCGCCGTGGAATTTGATGATCTGCGTCACCTCGCCAGTGGCCTTGGGCAAATCCTTCGCATTGGCCACTTTCACAAAGGGCCGGCTATGGATCTCGAAGGCAACTTCGAGATTTCGGTCGTAGTTTGTCGTGTAGATGATCGGAAAATCGAGCGACACGATGAGCTTGTGGATCGCCGAGCCCTGCACTTTCTCCCGCGAGACGCTCCATTCACGATCCATCCAGCTGCGCAAGGGGCCGAGGCTCCCCTGCTTCAGCCGGTAGTATTCGGCAAGCGCCTGATAGCTGGCCTCCGGCGCACCGATCGTATCCTCGTCCAGACCGAGTTCTTTTTGCATGTGTTCGATGAGCTTTTGCCAGGACGGCAAGCCGACGCTCATCGACACCCCGGCTCCAACGAACAAGATCGCTCGCCGCTCTTTTACCGATTGAGCCAGTTGCTCGACTGCAGACAGCATTCGACACAACTGCGAAAAGCGCCGCTCCGTTCCAGCCGAACCCGGACCACCGGGAATAGATTTACTTCCGACTTGAGTGCTAACATTCGGATCGGCTGTCCCGAGCGCCCGGCCGCCGACTTTGGCCAACCGAATCCGACATTTATTTCGTTGCATTTGGCACTTCTGCGCCGCTCACGCGTTGGAGAGTGTTCAACAAACACGGCGCAGCTGCAGCTAATGGAGCTCTGCGCCAATGTCGGCAAACTCGACAGCCAATGAGGCAAGCGCGACTGGTGGCGGCGAAAAATAGGGTGCCTGGCAAAAGGGGAAAGAGGCCATTGGCTGCGATGCTGGGATGGACGCTGCTGGCAGGCTTCGCGCTGACTACCGCGGCGGTTGCTCAGTCAACGTCAAGCTTTGCGATAAATCCGCCTGCCGCAGCTGCTCCGCCCGACGACGGCCAATGGGCGATGCCGGCAAAGAACTACGCCTCGACCCGCTACAGCGAACTTGCGGAGATCACCGAAGACAACGTCAAAAACCTGCAAGTGGCCTTCACCTTCTCGACCGGCGTCAACAAGGGTCAGGAGGCTGCGCCCCTGGTCGTCGGCAACACGATGTACATCGTGACGCCCTTCCCCAACATCCTCTATGCGCTTGACCTTACCAAGCCCGGCGCGCCGATGAAGTGGAAATTCGAGCCCAACCCCGAGCCCGCCGCGCAGGGAGTTGCCTGTTGCGACGTGGTCAACCGCGGTGCAGCCTTCTTCGAAGGGCGCATCTATTTCAACACGCTCGATGGCCATGCCATCGCCGTCGATGCGGCCACCGGCAAACCGGTCTGGAACACCCATATCGGCAACATCAATATCGGCGAGACCATCACTATGGCGCCGCTGGTGGTGAAGGGCAAAGTGCTGGTCGGCAATTCCGGCGGCGAAATGGGCGTACGCGGCTGGATCAAGGCGCTCGACGCCGGCGACGGGCATGTCGTCTGGACGGCCTACAATACCGGCCCTGACGCCGAGGTGCTGATCGGCCCCGATTTCAAGCCGCATTACGACATGGACAAGGGCAAGGATCTCGGCGTGACGTCGTGGCCGCCCGACGCCTGGAAGATCGGCGGCGGCAATGTGTGGGGCTGGATCTCCTATGACCCGGACCTAAACCTGATCTTCCATGGCACCGGAAATCCCGGTCCGTGGAATCCGGATCTGCGGCCCGGCGACAACAAATGGACCGCCGGAATCTTTGCCCGCGATCCCGACACCGGCGCAGCCAAATGGTTCTATCAATGGACCCCGCACGATTTGCACGACTACGACGGCATCAACGAACAGGTGCTGCTCGACATGACCTGGCAGGGCAAGCCCCGCAAGGTGCTGGTCCGACCGGAACGCAACGGCTACGTCTATCTGTTGGATCGCACCACAGGCGAGGTCCTGTCGGCAGTCCCGTTCGGGCCAGTCAATTCCAGCACGGGCGTCGACCTCAAGACCGGCCGGCTGATTGTAAATCCGGACAAGAAGACCGGCACCGGCAAGGTCGTGCGCGACATCTGCCCGACCGCGTCCGGCCTCAAGGACTGGCAGCCTTCGGCGTTCTCGCCCAAGACCGGCCTGCTCTACATCCCGCACAACAATCTCTGCATGGACGAAGAGGGCGTCGAGGTAAATTACATCGCCGGCACGCCCTATGTCGGCATGAACGTGCGCATGATCCCCGGACCAGGCGGCGATCGCGGTGCTTTTACCGCCTGGGATGTCGCCGCCGCCAAGCCGGCGTGGAGCCTGAAGGAGAACTTTCCGGTGTGGAGCGGCGCCGTCGCCACCGCCGGCAACGTCGTGTTCTATGGCACTATGGAAGGCTGGTTCAAGGCGGTCAGCGCCAGGACCGGCGAACTGCTGTGGCAGTTCAAGACGTCGTCCGGCATCATCGGCCAGCCGATCACCTATCGCGGCCCGGACGGGCACCAATATGTCGCGATTCTTTCGGGCGTCGGCGGCTGGGCCGGCGCGATCGTATCCAGCGATCTCGATCCGCGCGACGCCACCGCCGCGCTCGGCTTCGTCAACGTCATGAAGGATCTGAAGGATGTAACCACGCCGGGAGGTACGCTGTATGTGTTCCGGCTCCCTTGAGACGACCGGCCGAGTTGCGCGCGCACGGAGAAAATCTTCCCGGCGGTTTGGCGCCGCGGTCGGCGCACTGGCGCTCTCGCTCGTCGCCGCCGTTGCCGATGCGCGCGAATTGAGGATCTGCGCCGATCCCAACAACATGCCGTTCTCCAATGCCGCCAGGCAGGGCTTTGAAAACAAGATCGCCGAACTCGTCGCGACGGAGCTTGGCGCAACGGTTTCCTACACATGGTGGGCACAGCGCCGTGGCTTCGTCCGCAACACGCTGAAGGCCGGCCTGTGCGATCTTGTGCCCGGCACGCCCGCCAATCTCGAGATGCTGCGCACCACCGCGCCCTACTACCGGTCTTCCTATGTCTTCGTGACACGCAGGGATGCGCCGGAAATCGCGTCCTTCAACGATCCTCGCCTGCGCGATCTGCACATCGGCGTCCAGCTGATCGGCGACGACGGCGCCAACTCGCCACCCGTCCTGGCGCTTGGCAGTCGCGGCATCGTCGGCCATCTCGTCGGTTTCCCCGTCTATGGCGACTATTCGGCGCCGAACCCGCCAGCGCGCATCATTGAGGCGGTCGCGAATGGCGACATCGATATGGCCGTCGTCTGGGGGCCGTTGGCCGGCTACTTCGGTGCCAGGCAAAAAGTACCGTTGCGGATTACGCCGGTTGCGCCGCGCATGGACGGTCCGCTGCTGCCGATGATCTACGACATCTCGATGGGCGTGCGCCACGACGACGATGCGCTGCGCAGCGAGGTAGACGCAGCGCTCGCCAAACACCGCGCCGAGATCGATGCAACCCTGGCGGCATATGACGTGCCTCGCCTCGACGTCGCCGGGGCGGCAGCGCGATGAACCGCGGCCTTCCATGCGTGCTGTCGGCGATGCTCGTTCTTGCCGCTTGCCAGCGTGAGGAACGCGACACGCGTCCACAGTCGGCGCTCGGCTCGGGCGATCAACCGGCAGCCGTCACGGCCCTCGAGCCGGGCGGCCAGCGGCCAACCTCGTCCAACAACAAGGCCGGAGTGTTCGAGGCCAACGCCTTCCACCTCAGCGAGGGCAAGCGTCTGTTCAACTGGTTCAACTGTTCCGGCTGCCATGCCAACGGCGGTGGCGGCATGGGCCCGGCGCTCATGGACCAGAAGTGGCTCTATGGCAGCTCGATCGAAAGCATCCACGCCACGATCGGGGACGGTCGGCCAAACGGCATGCCGAGCTTCCGCGACAAGATCCCGGACGACCAGATCTGGGAGCTTGCTGCCTTCGTCCGGGCACTGAGCGGCAACGCACCGTCCTCCGCCGCGCCGGGCCGCGACGACGACATGATGCCCCATCCATCCGAGAATCGCCTGCCGGACGCCGCGACGCTGGGGAAGTCGCCGTGAGCCGCGGTGTCTGGACGGTGTGCGGGTGCACGGCCTGCATCCTGCTCCTTGCAGGATGCAGCGGCTGGCAATCCGCGCTCGACCCAAAGGGCCCGGCCGCGGGCGAACTCGCATGGCTGATCTGGTTGTTCACCGCGCTGTGCACGGTGGTCTGGCTTCTGGTGATGGCCGTGCTGATCGTGCCATTGGCCCGGCGCGCGGCGCCGCTCGGCGACCCGCTTGTCCTCGACGCTGCGGCCGAGCGCAGCAAGATGCGAATTGTCGTCGCCGCACTCGCCGCTACCGCCCTGATCCTGGTCGGCCTGACGCTGCTGAGCTACTTCGCTAACGGGACGCTCGCCGCCATCGGCTCGGATGCGGCGCTGACGATCCGGGTGACCGGGCATCAATGGTGGTGGGAGGTGCGCTACGAAAACGACCAGCCGAACCGCATCCTGACGACCGCCAATGAAATCCACATCCCGGCGGGCGAGCCGGTGCGGCTTGTGGTGACCTCGACCGACGTTATCCATTCCTTCTGGGTGCCGAACCTCTCGGGCAAGTTGGACGTCATTCCAGGCCACGAGAACGTTCTCGATCTGAAGGCGGACAAGCCCGGCGTCTATCGCGGGCAATGCGCCGAGTTCTGCGGCGCGCAGCATGCCAATATGAGCACCTTCATCATCGCCGAACCTCGGCCCGTCTTCGATGCCTGGCTGAACGATCAGCTGCGGCCGGCAGCCGCCCCCGTGTCGGCCGAGGCCAAAACCGGCCACGACCTGTTCCTCAAACGGCCATGCGTGATGTGCCACAAGATCGGCGGCACCATCGCCGGCGGCACGGTCGCCCCAAACCTCACCCATATCGCAAGCCGGCAAACGCTCGCTGCCGGCACGCTGACAATGAGCCGCGGCAATCTCGCAGCCTGGATAGCCAATCCGCAGGGGATCAAGCCAGGCGCCCACATGCCGGTGGTGCGACTGGACGGGGACGAACTGAATGCGATCGTCGCCTATCTCGAGGGCCTGAAATGAGCAGCGCCGACGTGGCCCGTGAGCGTCGGCTCGCCGGCGAGCGAGCAGCGGCCGGCAAAGGAGACCTGGCCCCCGAGCGCGACGGTCCTCGCGATACCAGCCTCGACGACTCCAGCCTTGACCGCTGGCTGGCGCGGACATGGCAGACGGCGCCGGGCATCATCGGTGCGCTCTCGAGCGTCGACCACAAGATTGTCGCGCGGCGCTACCTGATCACCGCTTTCGCCTTCCTGTGCCTCGGTGGCCTCAGCGCCGTTGCCATGCGCATCCAACTGTCGGGGCCGGAGCGCGGGCTGATCGGGCCCGACCGCTACAACCAGCTGTTCACCATGCATGGCGTGACCATGATGTTCCTGTTTGCGGTGCCGATCGTCCAGGCGACCGGCATCTACCTCGTGCCGCTGATGGTCGGCACCCGCAACATCGCCTTTCCGCGCCTCAATGCATTCAGCTTCTGGATTTATCTCTCCGGTGGCCTCTTCGCCTGGGTCTCGTTTGCACTCGACATGGCGCCCGACGTCGGCTGGTTCTCCTACGTGCCGCTGTCCGGTCCTGAATTCGGGCCAGGCAAGCGTTCCGACGTGTGGGCGCAGATGATCACCTATACCGAAGTGTCATCGTTGGCGGTCGCGGTTGCCACCATCGTCACCGTGCTGAAGCAGCGTGCGCCGGGCATGTCGCTGGACAAGATTCCGCTCTATGTCTGGGCGATGCTGGTCACCTCCTTCGTCATCGTGTTCGCGATGCCGGCGGTCATGATCACGTCGACGTTCCTGATCCTCGACCGCCTGGTCGGCACCCATATCTTCAATCCCGCCGAGGGCGGCGACGTATTGCTGTTCCAGCACCTGTTCTGGTTCTTCGGCCACCCCGAAGTCTACATCATATTCCTGCCGGCTACCGGCATGGTGTCCTCGATCATCGCCGCTTTCGCCCGGCGTCCGGTTTTCGGCTATCTGGGCATGGTACTGGCCTTGATCGCGGTCGGCTTTCTGTCGTTCGGCCTGTGGGTTCACCACATGTTCGCAACCGGTCTGCCCAAGCTCGGCGCGAGCTTCTTCACCGCCTCGAGCATGCTGATCGCCATCCCGAACGGGCTGCAGATCTTCTGCTGGCTGGCGACATTGTGGGACGGACGCCCGATAATCAGAACGCCGCTGCTGTTCGTGTTCGGCTTCTTCTTCACGTTCGTCGCGGGCGGCCTGACTGGGGTGATGCTGGCGTCGGTGCCATTGGACCTGCAAGTGCACGACACCTATTTCGTGGTCGCGCATTTCCATTACGTGCTGATCGGCGGGTCGGTGTTCCCGCTGCTCGGCGCGACCTATTTCTGGTTCCCCAAGATCACCGGCCGGATGATGAGCGAACGTCTCGGACGCTGGCACTTCTGGCTTGCCTTCCTAGGCTTCAATGCGGCGTTCTTTCCGATGCACATTGTCGGCCTGTGGGGCATGCCGCGGCGGGTCTACACCTATCCGGTGGAACTCGGCTGGGGCAACATCAACCTGTTCATCACAGCCGGCGCGGTCATCCTGTTCCTAAGCTTCGTTCTGTTCACTATAAACCTGGTGTACAGCGCCTCGAGGGGCGCCCCGGCCGGGGACAATCCCTGGAATGCCGGCACGCTGGAATGGGCGACGAGATCTCCACCGCCGAGCTATAATTTCGCTCGGATCCCGGTGGTTACCCACGCCGAGCCGCTCTGGGCCGAACGTGACACGCTGCCTGTCGCGACCGGGCTTCGCGTCGACGCGCGCGAACTTGTCATTTCGACCGTGGCAGAGGCGCATCCAGATGTGCGCGAGAAGTCGGCGACGCCGTCGATCTGGCCATTGTTCGCCGCGCTCGCCGTCGGCGCCACCTTTCTCTATTCGATCTTCAGCCCGTGGGCGGTGGTCTGGGGAGCCGGGCCGATCGCCATCACTTTGATCGGTTGGTTCTGGCCGAAAGGCGATCCGGAGGATGAGGAATGAAACAGCGTCCTGCCGCCGATCTTTCCAAACTCCCGACCTTCGGGATCGGACCGCGCAGCCCGACCTGGTGGGGCACTCTCGCCTTCATGGCGCTGGAGGGCACCGGCTTCGCGCTCGCCGCAGGCACCTATCTTTACCTCGCCTATCTGTCGCCCAAATGGCCATTGGGCGTGCCGCCGCCCAACCATTGGCCGGGCACCATCGTCACGCTGTTGCTGCTCGCCAGCGTGGTGCCCAATCACATACTGAACCGCTACACCGAAGCCTGTGCCATGGTGCCCGTGCGCATCGGCCTGATCGTCATGTCGCTGCTCGGTATCGCACCGCTTGTCGTGCGGTGGTTCGAATTTCCGGCCCTCAACATTTATTGGGATACCAATGCGTACGGCTCGATGCTGTGGGTCCTGCTCGGCCTTCACACAACGCACCTGATTACCGACGTCGGCGACACGCTGGTGCTGACGGTCCTGATGTTCACGCGCCATGGCTATAGCGGCCGGCGTTTCGGGGACGTTGGCGACAACGTCTTCTACTGGGATTTCGTGGTCGCGACCTGGATCCCGATCTATCTGTTGATCTACTGGATGCCGAGGCTTGACTGAGATGCGTGCGCTTCGCTTGGGCACATCATGGGGCGGGCTGTTGTCCGGGCCTTTGGCTTGGGCGGTGTCGACGCAGCTGAATTATGCGTTCGTGGAGTGGCAGTGCGCCCACGGTATTCCCGTCATACCGGTCATTGCGCTGGTGCTGACAGTGCTGGCGTTGCTCGGCGGCGGGCTTTCGTGGCGGGCGCGACAGCAAGGTGGCGCCGCCTTTAAACCGGATCGTACGCGCGGCACCGAGCATTTCGTCGCCAAGATCGGCATTCTCAGCGCGGTGCTGTTTGCGCTGGTAATCGTCATGCAAGGCGCGGCTTCGCTCATTGTTGACGGCTGCCTACGATGAGCTTCGACGCGCTCTTCTCGACCTCGATCTGCTACGGTGCCGGCGCCCCGCAGGCCGGCTGGACGCTGGCGTTGCCGATCACGCTGCCGCTAACCATGGTCGCACTGCTTTACGCGGCAGGCGCCTTTCGGCTGTGGCGGCGGAGTGCCCGCAGCCGCCCGTTGCGGTTGCGGCAAGCCCTGCTGTTTGCGACCGGCTGGGCCATTTTGGCGGCAGCACTGGTCAGTCCGCTCCATGCATTGGGTGAGCGCGTTTTCACCGCCCACATGATCGAGCACGAGCTGTTGATGGCGGTGGCGGCACCCCTGCTGGTCGCCTCCCGTCCGGCGGCGGCGATGATGTGGGCATTGCCGACCAAGCTGCGGCTGGCATTTGGCGCAGCCGGGCAGGCGAAGGTGCTTCGAACCGTTTGGGCCGCCGTCAGCCGCCCTCTAGCCGCGACCTTCCTGCACGGCGTCGCGATTTGGGCGTGGCACGTTCCGGCGCTGTTCGAGGCGGCGCTTGCACAGGGTGTCCTGCATTATGCGCAACATGCCAGCTTCTTTGGTACGGGGCTGCTGTTCTGGTGGGTGCTGCTGCCGCGTTCAGGCCGCGAACAAGCCTACGGCAGCGCAGTCATGCACCTCTTTTTCACCTCGCTGCACACCGGCCTGCTCGGGGTGCTGCTGCTGGTCTCGCCAAGGCTGTGGTACCCGGTAAACGCAGCCGGCGCGGAATTGTGGAGCCTTAGCCCGCTCGAGGACCAGCAGCTCGCCGGCTTGGTGATGTGGGTTCCGGCCGGCCTGATTTATGGCGGAGCCGCGTTGCTGCTGGCCGGTCTGTGGATTCGCTCAAGTGGACAGAGAAGATGGGAGGCGTCGCATGCGCTCCAGGCTGTCTAAGCTGGTCATTGGTACCGGGACGGCAATTGCCGTGCTGGCCGCAGCTTGGGCGGCGCTGACGTTGTGGCCGGAGCGCCTCGTCAGGGTCGCGCATAAGACGGACAATGCCCCTGGCAGCATCGGCGTGCGCGCAACATCGCGCTTCACTCCGTCCGGACCCATCCTCGGCGCCGCGGCAATTGTCGTGCTTGTTGCAGCCCTGGCCGGGATCGCGTTGTACTTTGAGCAAAGCCGTCGAGTGGAGCAGAAGGCCGACAATGCAACCGGCGGTGTTGGCGCCCGCGCCATACCAATCATCATGGCCAATGGCTGTGCCGGATGCCACACGATCACCGGCGTGCCCGGCGCGCAGGGACTGGTCGGTCCACGCCTCGACGCCAGCTTGGCCACCCGGGTCTATATCGGCGGCGTATTGTCCAACAACCCGCGAAACATGGTCCGTTGGATACGCGCCGCAAGAGAGATCAATCCGCACACGGCAATGCCTTCGACCAGAATTTCCGAGCAGGAGGCGCGGGATATCGCGGCCTATCTCTATTCGCTGAAATGAAAGTCATCGCTCATCCCGGCAGCTGCACGCGGCCTGTCTTCACCAGTCGATCGCAGGCCGAGTGATCATCAGCCAGAAAATCCCGAGTACCGCAGCGAAGGCGGGGAAGCCGAAGGCGAACCACAGCCAGAAGAGCCGATGATAGCGCGGCGGCAACGGCGCGCCTGCAGCGGCGGCTTGCGATGCCAGCTTGCGCATCTGCATTTGCATCCAGACGACCGGGAGCCAGAACATTCCGGTGAAGATATAGAGCGCGATCGAAAGTACGATCCAGCCCTCCGACAGCGAGTAGCCTGCCTGCCAGGCGAGCGCGGCTCCGGTCAAAGGCTGCGCGACCACGGCCGTCGCGGTGAAAAGGAAGTCGGCGACGACGACGATACGCGCCACGGCCGCAACCGTCGCGGCATTGCCGGTCCTGTGGGCGAGCAGCATGAAGAAAGCGATACCGGCGCCGGTACCAAGCAGCACGGATGCGCCGATGACATGCAGAAATTTCAGCAGGAAATAGAGCATCAACGCTCCTCCAGCACTGCCAAGGCCACAAAGTGCAGCACCAGGATCGGCAACACCTTGAGGAACGGCCCAAGCGGGTCGTTCCACAGATCGGGGCTCAGGAAGCTTCCGACGACAAGGTAGAAGAGCGAGAGCGCGATGCCGCCATAGAGGCCTTTTCGCGTCGCTGGCCGCCAGGCTAGGAGCGCGCCGACGGCGATGTCGGCAAGAGCACCGGCTATCACGGTCGGCGCCGACAAGATGCCAGCCCCCGTGCTTTGCATCAGCTCGATGCCACCGTTATAGCCGGTGGTCAGCGACACAATACCCGTCACGATCCAGAAGAAGGGCAGGACGACGAAGATCGCAGGCTTGATGAAATACAGCCGGGCAAACCATTTTTCCTGCACCGTTGCCGGATTGAGCGCGAGGAAGCCCGCCAGGGTTTGCGGGCGTATGCCGGTCGCGGCGGTCCAGTCCGAGGGATCTCCAACCGCTCCTCGGGCGATCTCTCTGGCCGCGTTGGTGCGCATCGGTGGACGCCAGCCGAACATCGCGGCAAGGTCGCCGAGGCGGTAGAGAAGCCTTGCAACAGCCGCCGGCAAGACAAACCTGGCTGCAGGAGCCCAGCCGAGCCATCGGCGATAGCTGCCGACGACCTCGTCCATGCTCAGCTGTTCGGGACCGACAAGTTCCAACACGACGCGAGACGGACTGTCGGGATCGAGAAGGAAGACGACTGTTGAGACCACATCGTCGAGTAGTACCACCTGGAGCCGGCCGGTGCCGGGCATGGACGGTAGCACCGGCAGCGAGGCGAGACCCCTAAACAATGCGCTGGCCCCAAACACCGGCCGGCCGAGCACCACGGACGGGCGCAGGATCACCCAATCCAGATCAAGCGCCATAAGCGCTTGGTCGCCGGCCAGTTTCGTCGCCGAGAATGCCGAAGGCTGCGCCCGATCGACGCCTATCGCCGAGAAGTGGATTACCCGGGCAACCCCTGCCCGCGCACAGGCGAGGAAGAGTGCTGCCGCCGCATCGCGATGGACTTCGCGCGTCTTTTCGCGAGGGCTGTCCTGCAGGACGCCGGCACAATTCACGACGGCGTCGACACCCCTGAGATGCGGTAGCCAGTCTTCGGGCTGCAGCGCCGCCGCCATGTCCAGCACCAGCAATTGATAATTGCCGGCCCGGTTTGCGCCGGGGCTGCGGACCAATCCGATCACCTCATGCCTTTCGGAAAGAAGGCGTGCCACGACGGAGGCACCGATCAGGCCGGTGGCGCCGGTAACCAGGACTTTCACTGGACCCCATTCTCCGACGGCGGGAAAGTATCGTTCATTCCGGTTTATCGCCCTCGATACTCCCCTTCATACCGGAAAGTTCTTCCGTCGTGCATAACAACCGCGGCCGCGCCGGGTCGGAGATGTCGAGCTTGTCCCAGGGAATGCGGTACACGCTGTCGCGACTGCGCAATCGAAAGGCGTCGAGGACCGAAATGCCGATGGCCGAAGCGGACAGACGCTCGAAGGCCGCGTAGATGCCGACATGGTACTCGGCAACTACCAGGTCGTCGCCATCCGGTTCGGCGCGTATCTCCTCGATACGGCCGATGCTTTTGCCGCGCTGCGAAAGCACATTCCTGCCAGCCAATTGCTCAAGATTGACGGTGGCCATCATCCAGCTCCCGGAATACGCCCAATGACATGATCGCGCAGCCAGTCCTGCCAGTCGAAAATCGCCGTTTCGCGGACGTCGATATCGAACTCGATGTCGACGCCGATGTCGCGCACCTTGTTCCAGGCGATGCGGTGCGGCTCGGCATGGCGCTTGCCGCCGAGCCTTGCCGCAACCCGCGCCATCCAGCGCCCGGGTCGCTCGCCAAGCCGACGCCCCAGCGTGATCGAGCCGAGCTCGACCGCAACGATTTTAGGCGGCTCGCCTGGCCTGAGCTCGGCCACCAGCCCGTCGACCTTGCCGATCTTGACCTGCTCGCGGTCGACCACTTGCTTGTCCAGGATGTCGCGCAGCAACTTCATCACGTGCCTCCGAATATCTGCAAAGGAATGGTCACGATCGCGAGCACGAAACCGAGCGCGATGATGAAGATGACCGCGGCATTCGCTATCATGCCATTGCGGTGCTCGCCGACATAACGCTCGTCATTCAGCAGGAAGAGGAACGGCACCACGGTCAGCGGCAGGCTGGCGGCCGTCAGCGCCATGGAAAAGATGGTGAGCTTCAGCGGATCGAGGCCCAGTGCGATCGGAATGGCGGCGAGAACCAACAAGATTGTATAGACGGTGCTGAAACCCGGGTCGTCGCGCGGTTTCAGGTTCTCGCCCCAGGTCCAGCCGAAACCCTGCGCCACAAGGTAGGCTTGCTGCAGGCCGATTTCGAGCACGGCACCGAAACAGGCAATGCCAAGTGAAGCGACGAACAGGACGAACCCCCAGAAACCGAAGATCTGGATCAGCATCAGCGGCAGTTGGTGGTAGTCGTCGACCCGCTCTATGCCGTGTGCTGCCAGAACGAGCGCCGCCACAATCAGCACACCCATAGCGATTGTGCCGCCAAAACTCATGCCCAGGCCGGCAATCGCCCGATTTGCTCCGAGATAGCTCTTGTCCCACTCGTCCTCGATCGCTCCCGACGAATAGAACATGAACAGATAGGGCGAGATCGACGCACCAAGAATGCTGACCGCCATGAACCAGTAGTTGGCCGCGTCGTGATTCGGCAGTGTTGGCACGGCCCCGGCCGCGACCTGCCCCCAATCGGGCTTCAGCATGACGGCGCCAACCACGAAGCACAGCGTGACCAGCCCGAGGATCGCGACGCCTTTTTCGATGAATCCGAACGTGCCTTTCCAAAGGAACAGCCATGCCAGAAAAGCGACCGGCAGCGCCCACCACTGAAAGCCGATGCCGGTGGCGAGCTCGAGCGCAATGGCAACACCGCCGATTTCGGCTGCCATGACCAGGAAGTTGACCAGCAAGGTCGCAAGCAACGGCCACAGAAAGGCGTTGAAGCCAAACCGTTCCCGGATCCCGTCGGCGATGGTGTGATGGCTAACTGCGGCGAAGCGTCCGGCCATTTCGACCAGGAAGATGATGCAGATCGTGCCCAGGACGACGGCCCATATCAGCTGAAACCTGAACGCCGCGCCGGCCTGAGCGGCGGTCGCCATTGATCCGACCTCAAGAAAGCCGCCAACGCTGGTGACGACGCCGAGCGATATTTCGAGCAGCTTCTTCATGATTTCGGCGCGAAATATTTCGCGTAGGACGTGCTCAGGTCGGCGGCGGCGGCCCGCAGATCCTGCTGCGCCTGTTCCACTTCCGAGCGGTTGCCGTTCTGCACGGCCGTCGCCGCGCGCATTACCGTTGCCGAAAGCCGTCCAACCACCATCGTCAGACCGGCTTGCCCGCTGGGCTCAGGCGACTTGGCGGACTGGATTTGCGCACCGGCATCGGCGAGCGCCTTGCCGACCGATTGCAAAGTGCGCGACGTGTATCTCGACGGGGCTTCCCCAGCGATCCAGCTCTCCAGGACCAGCGATGCGGTCTGTGTGGCGGAAGCCGCGGTTTTCGACTGCTGCTCGACCTGGCCGGAAGGCGAGCATGCCGTCAGTACAAATATTATCAGCAGCAAGCACAGGCGGTCTGGTCGAAGACCGATGGCTGTAACGGCATTTACAATACGTGCTTGTAGCGTTGCTGCCACACGATTGTTCTCCCCGCACCAGGCGACTTCGGCGCGAAGTTTGATCTAGAGCGCTGGATGATCAGGTCAACTGAACCGCGATGAACGGCGCTGGCACCGCGGAACAAACCAGCGATCGCCGGATTAGGGGATGAGGAGGCAAAGGCCATGGACAGGGAAGAGCGTATCCGGCAGCGAGCCCATGAGATCTGGGAGCGCGAAGGCCGTCCGCAAGGACGTGAGCGCGAGCACTGGGATCAGGCCGTGCAGGAGATCGAAGCTGAGGGTTCCGAGGCCGAACGCGGCCCGGTCGTGCCCGATCCAACGGTCGAGGCCGGCTCCGATCCGGAGGCACGCGGCAGCAAGCGGCGGCGAGGGACATGAGGCCGATGCCTCGTTTCGTCGCCTGGATCGTGGTCGTACTGGTCGTGCTGTTCGCCGCCTGGCTGATGATCGGGCGCGACAGAACCGGCGGCGGAGGTCAGCCCACGCCGCACGCAATTGATCAAAATGGATAGGAGCCGACATGACGGGAACCGATACTCATCCTGAACAAGACCCGGCGGAAGGATCGCGATCGATAGTGGAAAAGCAGCTCCGCAAGGAGCAAGGCGGCGAGGGTCAAGATCGCAAAGCCGAGCCAGCTTCCGACAAATCCGGCAGCAAGACCAAGACGCCTTCGGAAGCGCGCAAGAAAGGCTCAGGCTTGGATTGAGCCGGCCGAAAGCGGGCTCACACTGCCGTTTGCCTCGAAATAATGGGGATAGCGCTCCCGGACGATTTCGAGCACCTCGAAGATGCGGCGAAGATGCGTTCGCATCGCCTCTTCCGCGGCAAGGGCGTCGGCCTGCTCGAGCGCATCGACGATCCGCCGATGTTGGCCGAGAACCACCGACATGCTGTCGAGGCGCGGGAAAGACAGGAAGCGGAAGCGGTCCATGTGCAGCTTCGCCGCGCTGATATCGGCCCAGATTCCGGGGAAGCCGGCATGGCTGGCGATGTGCTGATGGAACAGCTCGTCCGACTTGAAGAAGCGCCTGTCGTCCGCGATGGAGGCGAACGTCTCCTGGACCGCCAGTTCGCCTTTGAGCACGGCAAGCAGGTCGGCACGGCGCGGGCTCTCGACCGCGCGCTTGATCAGGCCGACTTCGAGCGCTTCGCGCAGAAACTGCGATTTCTCGAGATCGGCAATCCGCAGCGGTGCCACCATGCTGCCGCGCTGCGGATAAATGTCGATCAAGCCAAGACCGGCCAGCCGGGCGAGCGCCTCCCTGACCGGCGTGCGGCTCACGCCGAGGGCTTCCGACATCGCCTTTTCAGAAATCAGCTCGTGCGGCTTCAGGCGGAAGGTCAGGATCTGGTCGAGCAAAACCTCGAACGTCCTAGCCGCAACTGAAGCGCCAGGGGCGGTTTCGCCGAGCCGCCCCTCGGTGATGGTCCGCATTCCCAAAAGCCCTGCCATCGGCGACCCCTTATAGGCTCTGCAGCTTCAAGCCGTTCATGAAATGCCTGCGCAAGCAGCAGCGCCGACGTTATTCCTTGCGCGGAGAACCGCCGATGCGCGCCAGCAGGCCGCCATCGACGCGTACGACCTCGCCGGTGACGAAGGAGGCATCGTCGGACAGCAGGAAGGCGACGACTGCGGCAATCTCTTGCGGCTGGGCGGTACGGCCGAGCGGATGCATATTGTCGAGGATGCGCAGGATCTCGTCGGGCTTATCGTTGAGCTTGACCGCATCCCGCAGCATCGGCGTGTCGACCGCACCCGGAGCGACGGCATTGACGCGCACGCCGAGCGGCGCATAGTCGACGGCCATCGATTTGACCAAGCCGATCAGGCCGTGCTTGGCCGTGCTGTAGGCCAGAACCCCTTCCTGGCTGGCCAGACCCTGCACCGAGCTCATATGGACGATGGCGCCGCGGCTTTGCCGCAGCAGCGGCATCGCCGCGCGGGAGAGCAGGTAGGCAGCCTTGAGGTTGACGTTCATCACCTCGTCCCAAAGCGCCTCGTCCGTGGTCTCCACCGTTCCGTAACGCTGGATGCCGGCATTGTGGGAGAGCATGTCGAGCCCGCCGAACGCGGACCGGGCAAGCTCGACGGCGCGGCCGCAGGCCTCAGTGTCGGCGGTCGAGCCGAGCACGGTGTGCACGGTCACGCCGCGCGCCGAAAGCTGCGCCGCGACCTCATCCAGCTGATCGCCCGCCCGGTCGAACAGGATCAGGTCGACGCCTTGCTCGGCCAGTCTTTCGGCGACAGCACGGCCGATGCCCATGGCCGCCCCCGTGACCAGTGCGCGTTTTTTGAACTCAGCCATTTATCCTCCCTCGAACAGTTGCGCAGGAACTGCCATGGTAGTCGACGGCCGCCACTTGACGTGCTCTTTCCACCGAGCCGGCCCAAGCGGGTTCGGCATCATGTCGATCCTTGCATGAAAGCCAGCGTTTCCGCGCGCGTCGGTGCGCCAAGACGTCCGCCAAAGCGCAGGCATTTCAGGGCGGCGGCGGCGCTGGCCACTGCTATCGCCCGCTCTTCGTCCCAACCTTCGGCCAGGCCGAGAGCGAAGGTGCCGTGGAACACGTCGCCTGCCGCCAGAGTGTCGACGGCTTCGACCCGCGGCGACGGCAGATGACGGACGTCATTGCTGCCCGAGTAGCGGAACACGGTGCCGTTCGCGCCATCGGTGACCGCCACGAAGGCGCCGGTCCGTTCGCCGAGAATGGCGACGGCAGAACCGGCGGATATCTCCGGACCGCAAAGGATGCGTGCCGCCGGCAGCGAAGCAACGACATGCGAGGCGAGCGGCAGCAGCCGGTCGAGCACCGGTCGCGACGCGACATCGGCGTCAAGGATCGCCGGGATGCCGCACTCGCGAGCCTTCGCCAGCGCCAGGGCCGCGGCTCCGGGCCAGCGGACATCAACCAGCACGGCGTCGAAGCGGGAAAAATCCGCGGGCGGAAGACGGTCAGGATCGGCTTGCGTGACTGCATCGTAGAAGGGCACAATCATACGCTCGCCGGCGGCATCGACCAGGATCGTGGCAATGGCCGAGCGGCCATCTTCAACCCTGCGCACCAGCGAACAGTCGACCCGCTCCGCCTCCATCTGGCCGATGACATCGCGGCCGACAGCATCGTCGCCGACGCTTGCCCATAGCCAGACCTGCCCGCCCTGGCGGCTGGCCGACGCGGCGGCACTTGCCGCCATGCCGGCCGCGATCTGCACGGCCTCGCTTGGCAGGAACTTGCCGGCGCCGGAGGGCAGGACATCGAGGCGCAAGATCGTGTCGTAGGTGAGCGCGCCGACGCAGAGCAGGCGGGGCGCCGTCATTGCAGCCGGTAGCCGCGCTGATGGGCAATCGCCGTCATCACGCCTCTCAATTCGGCAAGGCCGCGAAGACGGCCGATCACGGGGTAGCCGGGATGGGTGTGCCGCGCAGCGTCATCGATCAGCTCGTGGCCATGATCCGGGCGAAACGGCAGCAGCGCCGCCGGTTCGCCGGCGTCGCGGCGGCGTTGCTGCTCGTCGAGCAAGATCGAGACCACCGAGACCATGTCGACATCGCCGCTCAGATGCTCGGATTCCATGAACGAGCCGTCCGGGTCCTTGCTGACGTTGCGCAGATGCACGAAGTTTATCTTGTGCGCAAAGCGCCTGGCGATGGCGGGCACGTCATTGGCCGGGTTGGCGCCCAGCGACCCCGTGCACAAGGTGAGGCCGCTATGGGCCGATGGCACGGCGTCCAGGATAAGGGCGATGTCGTCGGCGTTCTTGACGATCCGGCACAGGCCGACGAGATCGCGCGGCGGATCGTCCGGGTGGATCGCCAACGTGACGCCCGCCTCTTCGGCCGCCGGCAGCACGTTTTCGAGAAAACGGACGAGGTTCTCGCGCAGCCGGTCGTGCGACAGGCCCGATTGCTCGGCCACCACTTCGCGCAATTCTGCTATGTCGTAGCGCTTGAAGGCGCCCGGCAGGCCGGCCATGATGTTGGCGAGCAGACGCTCTTTTGACGTATCCGGCGTCGTCTCGAACCATTCGCTCGCCCGCTGGAGAACATCGGACGCATAGTCGCGCTCCGATCCCTTGCGCTGCAGCATGTAGCAATCGAACGCGGCAAGCTCGTGCATGTTCATGCGGAGCGCCCGTCCACCGCCCGGCAGCGGCGCAGCCAGGTCGGTCCGGGTCCAGTCGAGGATCAGCATAAAGTTGTAGCAGACCGTGCGCACACCGCAGGCGCCGAGATTCCGTAAGGTCTGCCTGAAATTGTCGTAGAGCCGGTCGAGATCGCCGCGGCCGAGCTTGATGTCCTCGTGCACGGGCACACTCTCGACGACGCTCCATTTCAGGCCCATCGCCGGATCCGCCTCGATAAGCGCCTGGCGCTGCCTGATAGCGTGGATCGGCCAGACTTCGCCGTAAGGGATGTCGTGCAATGCTGTCACGATGCCGGTTGCGCCGGCCTGCCTTGCGTGGGCAAGCGTTGCCGCGTCGCTCGGACCAAACCATCGCCACGTCTGCTCCATTCGACCTCCAGCTGCGGAATTTCTCGATGAAGACCGCTGGTGTATTGGATACTACCATGGTAGTCAATTGTGCCTGTGTCAGCGTTCGGGCGGCCGCCCTTTAAAAGATTACAACGATACGTGGCGTTCAGATTGAACGGCTATTCAAGGTCCGAGTTTCGGCTGGCCCAAATCGCGCCGCGTTCGAACATCGTGCGCATTTGCGGCACGGCGAACTCGTCGGCGGTGTGCCCGAGCGCGCTGTAGAAGACGCGGCCCTTGCCGTAGCGGCGCTTCCAGACAACCGGCATGACGACGCCGGCGATGAAATCGAGATGCTCGCCGGTGAAAGTAGTCGTCGCCAGCACCTCGTTGGTCGGATCGACATGCATGTAATACTGCTCTGAACGGTAGGCGAAGCCGTCGATGCCCTGCATGACCGGATCGCCTGGCCTGGTGATGTCGACGTGATAGTCGATGATGTTGCCGGGATGGGCGACCCACTGGCCGCCGGTCATGAACTGGTATTCCGGCTCGTTGCGGAAGCTGTCGCACATGGTGCCGTGAAAGCCCGCAAGGCCGGTGCCGGCCCTGACGGCGCTGGTCAGGTTTTGCAGCTCCGGCTTTTCGATCGTCGACATGGTGATCACCGGGACAATGAGATCGAGCTTGCCCAGCTGCGGATCGGCAAGCGCCGAAGTCCCCTGCTCCAGCTGCACGTCGAAGCCGTTGCCGGCCAGCATCTCCTTGACGATTTCGGCGCTTCGGGCCGGGGTGTGACCTTCCCAGCCGCCCCAGAAAATCAGTGCCGTCTTGCTCATCGCATTATTCCCCTATTCCAGAATTCCGAAAGGCAGGTCGGCGCGCATCGGCGCCGGCCGGGCGCAGCCATATCTGAGATCGATACACTGCCCTATCTCTGCTGAAGAGATGATCGATTCCATGATTTCCAGGACATGGAGGGAAAGATCGAGACTGGCGCGGTGTTGTCTGCCCGAGACGACCGCCTGCGCCATGTCGGCAAGGCCGAGGCCCCGGTAATTGCCGTCGCCATACGAATGGATCTGATCGGCCACCGTCCAGTCGCCCTTGCGCTGGCTGGTCCTGATGTCGCCTTGGAACTGGTTGGGATCGGAGACGATCATCGAGCCCCTGGTTCCGTAAAGTTCGATGTGATTGTGTTCATGCTTCCAGACGTCGAAGCTGGTGGTGATCGAGACCGCGGCGCCATTCTCGAATGCGAGCAGGCCGGAAATATGGGTCGGCACCTCGACCCGGATGGTTTCGCCCTGGCGCGGTCCAGAATCGATGGTGCGGGTGGCGTAGGATGACTTCGCCTGCCCGGTCACGGATTTTACCGGACCCAGGAGATTGACCAGGCAGGTCAGATAGTACGGTCCCATGTCGAGCATCGGCCCACCGCCGGGCTGATAGTAAAAATCCGGATTGGGATGCCAGAGTTCGTGGCCGGGCACCTGCATGAAGGCAGAGCCGGCGACAATGGTCCCGACCGTATCCTTATCGACCAGCCGCCGCGCCGTCTGGTGGGAGCCGCCAAGAAAGGTGTCGGGTGCGCAGCCGACGCGCACGCCCTTTTCGCGCGCGGCCGCGACCAGCCGCTCGGCGTCGCTGAGCGTCGTTGCCAGCGGCTTCTCGGAATAGACGTGCTTGCCTTGCCCGACAGCCTGCAGGCCGACCGGCACATGATGCTGCGGCGTCGTCAGATTGAGCACGATCTCGACGCGCGGATCGGCCAACAGCGCGTCAACCGGCATGGCAGCCAGGCCGTAGGCCGCTGCCTTGGCCTCGGCCGCCGCCCGGTTGATGTCGGCGACGCCGACAATGTCGAGCACCGGGAATTGTGGCGATGCCTTCAGATAGGCATCCGAAATGTTGCCGCAGCCGATAATGCCGACACCGATCCTCCGCATGGGCTTCTCCTCAAAAGGCGGCATTGATGAAACAGCAGAACTCGTTTGTCACCCCCCTTTCGGCCAGACGACGTTATCCCGTGACAAGGATATACTTCGAGAGCCTCAGAACCGCCGCCCGATCACAATCGCGCGCCTATGCGCGAGCCGCTTGCTTTCGAGGTCGAACGGCCGGTACTCAGCAACATTGCTTCATGTAGCTTGCTCGACATTTTTGATGCCGGCTTTAGAAGGACGCACATGATCCGCCCACAAGGAACCATCGCACCGATCCTGACGCCGTTCGAAAACGACGGCCGCATTGCCCGCGACCTCTGGATGTCACACGCCAAATGGGTGCTGGATCAGGGAGCGCACTTCCTGTCGCCGTTCGGCACCACGGGCGAGGCCTTGTCCGTCTCGTTGCGCGAGCGCATGCAAGCGCTGGAGTGGCTGGTCGAGGCCGGCATTTCGCCAGGCCGTCTGATGCCCGGCACCGGTGTCACAGCACTTGCCGAAACCGTCGAGCTGACGGCGCATGCCGTCGGGCTCGGCTGTGCCGGGGTGATGGTGCTGCCGTCGTTCTTCTATACGGCCGCCGGCGACAACGGACAGGCCCGCTACTATGGCGAGCTGATCGAACGGGTGGCGAACCCGGCGATGAGGATGATCCTCTACCACATCCCGCAGAATTCCGGCGTACCGGTGAGCCCGGCGCTGACCGCCCGCTTGAGCCAAGCGTTTCCGGATGTCGTGGTGGCTTACAAGGACAGCGCCGGCGATTGGAACAACACCGCGGCGGTCATTGCGGCAGCCCCAAGGGTCGCGGTGTTCCCGAGCTCGGAAGCACAGCTGACGAAAGGCCTCGCCAACGGTGCTGCGGGGTGCATCTCGGCGACGGTCAATCTGAATGCCCCAGCGATCCGGGCCCTCTACGACGCAGCACTGGCGGGAGAGGACATTACTGACGCGGATGCCGCCATCAAGGCGTTCCGCAAAATCATCCAGGACGCCGGCCTCATCTCCGCGATGAAGGCAGTGCTGGCGGTACGGTCCGGCGACAGACGCTGGCTGAACCTGCGCGCGCCGCATGAGAACGCGACGCAAGCCACCGGCGAAGCTTTGCTCGCCGCTCTCGGCCCGCTAGCCGACCATATCGGCCGGAGCTGACTATCGGGCCGTGTTCAGGGCGGCAGCAGCGCGTATCAGCGCCTTGAACGCATTCTCATCTATATCTTCGCCCTCACGGATATCGATGGCGCGCCTGGTGTTGCCTTCGAGACTGGAGTTGAACAGGCCTGAAGGATCCGGCAGGGAGGCGCCCTTTGCGAAGGTCACCTTCACGACGTTCTTGTAGGTCTCGCCGGTGCAGATTATTCCGGCGTGCGACCACACCGGAACGCCTCGCCACTTCCACTCCTCGACCACTTCCGGGTCAGCCTGCTTGACGAGAGCGCGGACATGGGAAAGCGTCTTGCCTCGCCAATCGCCCAGCTCACTGATCCTCGCATCTATCAGCTGAGAGGGAGAGCTCTCTGCATTTCCTTCCATAGAGCCACTCTTCATCATCATTGTCGCTTTCCCTAGGGTTGTTGCCGCTCGCCCGTCACATGAATACCGCTAGTCGGCACCGGGTTTGCGGGAATGACTCGCATTCCACTCACATTCGCTCGCCAGGCAACTGGCTGGCTTGCTTTACCCAGTCGGTGAGTTGAGCTTCGTCGAGCTGGTCGTCCTCGCGGATGTCGAAGTAGCGCACGTCCTTGTGCTTGGACTCGCCTGGAGGGACAGGATGCAGCGACGTGCCGCGGAAGAAAGCCAGCTTGATGTACTTTGTGAAGCAATGGAAGTTGAGGAACCAGCCTTGACCCTCTACGCCATAGAAGGGCGAGTTCCATTTGACGGCCTTGCGCAGGTTGGGAACGTTGCGCTCGATGAGTGCGTCGAGGCGGCGGCCGACGTCGCGTTTCCAGCCCGGCATGGCCGCGATGTAGGCCTGCACAGGAGCGTCACCATCACCCTTCGGGATCTGCGGGTTGCCGCCTGCGAGGAGGACCGGCTTGGCGGCTGCAGGCTTGGCGGCGGGCTTCTTCGCGACCGCCGCTGACTTGATGGACGTCTTGTTGGCCATGCGTTCACTCCAATGCGCCGGCGCCCCCTGCGTTGCGCCACTTGGGAGCGTAAGGCAGCACGAACATGTACAGACCGGTAAGCAGGAGCAAGCCGAGTGGAAACAGCGGCAAGAGGTATACCCAGTAGGCGGGCTCCTTGCCTACTCCCAGGCTGATGAAGATGGCGGCGACGACCGCCGCAAAGATAATCGACAGCCAGCGGTGGATCTGCCGAACCCATTTGTTCCAATCCATTGAGACCTCCTCTGAAGACGAAGCGGATCGGGCGGCCCGTTTGGCGACTCCCGCCGGGCAGCCACGCCACTGAGCGCATGCTTTACCAGCGCGCCAGTTGGGTGATTTGAACGAGGTTGCCGCAGTTGTCGTTCAGCTGGGCGATGGTCGAGCCGGTTACTTCGGTCGGCGGCATCGTGAACTCGGCGCCGCGCGCTTTTATGCGCTCGTAGTCGCCCTTGACGTTATCGGTGAAGAACATGACCGCGGGCTGGCCCTGCTGGAAAATGGCTTGCTGGTAGGCCTTGGCCGCCGGGTTGTCATTGAGCGCGAGTTGCAGCTCGGCACCGTCCGGCTCGTCGGGTGATGCGACGGTCAGCCAGCGAAACGGCCCATTGCTGAAATCGGCCTTCTTGGTAAAGCCGAGCGTTTCGGTGTAAAAGCCCAGTGCCTTTTCCTGGTCGTCCACGTATACTTTGGCCAACTTGATCTTCATTGGCTTGCCTCCATTATCGCCTCGTGATGTCGCTCTGTAACAGAGCCCTTGCTTGGATAGCCCAGCGGATCTCAGTCCGTCCGCGCCAGAACCTGCTCCAGATCGTCAAAGAACCTCGGCCAGCCGACTTTGGCACCCCGGAAGTAAGGCTGCTGATCCGGCCGGAAGCCCGACTGTTCCATGCGCAAGCGGGCTCCGGTGCTCGTGGGGGTGAGGGTCCAGGAGACGACACTCTTGAGATCCTTGGTATCCCACGTGTAAGTCAGTGTTCTGTTCGGCTCGACCGTCTGCACCTGACATTCGACAGCGCCCCAGTCTGCGTGAAAATTGAAACGGTGGTCCGCGACAGGTTTGAAGTCATTTTTCATGAGCCACTCCTCGATCAAGTGTGGTTGCGTGAGCGCGCGCCAGATCTTCTCGGGCGGATAAGCGATTTCCCGTTCGACAACGACGGAGAGCGTTTCGGTCGCCATTTCGTTCACTGGTCCATCCTTTTGAGCAGGTCTTCGAGGTCGTCGAACCGGCTCTGCCAGAACCCGGTCATCTGGCTTGTCCAGTCAATCAGGGGGGCAAGCGCAGCAAGCTGCGCGCTATAATGGGTCTGTCGCCCTGCATGGCGGTCGCGCACGAGCCCGGCCTGCCTCAAAACGCCGAGATGTTTTGACACGGCCGGTTGCGAGATCCCGGCCTGAGCCGTCAGAGCCCCGACCGTCTGCTCTCCTTCGCGACACAGCCGCTCAAAAATAGCGCGCCGAGTCGGATCGGCAAGCGTTCTGAAGAGCACATCGTGAGCGTTTGGCATTGGGATCGATAACCCTTCGGCTATTGGTCGATGTATAACCACCGGGATATGTATGAGTCAAGTGGGAAGCGGCATGTTTCTCGTTGCAGGTCACCTGCTTCGCTCACGCAGCCAGTTGCTTATTCGCCGTGCTCTGCACTGGAATTGTCACGCGTTATACGCTACATGACCATCTACATGGTCAGGAGCGTGACATGGACGCGGTCAATCTGGCGGACGCCAAGGCACATCTGAGTGAGCTCGTCGACCGGGTTGAAGCTGGAGACTCGATCGACATAACCCGGCGTGGCAAGCCGGTCGCCAGGCTCACGGCCGTGGCCCGCCCTCGCAAACGGATCGACGCCGTCCTGCTCCATTCCCTGACCGCAACCATGCCTCTGCAGGCTCAGGCTGCCGCCGATCTGGTGCGATCGATGCGAGATGGCGATCGCTATTGACGTCCTATCTCGATACTTCGCTGATCATCGCGGCGCTATCCAACGAAGCCATGACCGCGCGCGTTCAGGGCTGGCTGGCGGAGCAGGACCCAGCGCAACTTGTGATCAGCGACTGGACCATCACCGAGATGTCCTCCGCCATGGCGATCAAGCTTCGGACCGGACAGATCGACCTGGAGCAACGCGCGGCAGCGCTCGCGATGTTCAATAGGCTTGTCGCTGAGAGCTTCACCGTGCTGCCGGTGACGGGCGGGCATTTTCGGGTCGCCGCGAAATTCGCCGATCAGCATATCCTCGGGCTTCGTGCTGGCGACGCCCTGCACCTCGCGACGGCATCGGAGCATGGCGCCACGGTGTGGACCCTCGACCAGCGGCTCGCCGAGGCAGGACCGATTCTCGGCGTGCCGACGCAGTTGCTGGCATGATCGAGGCCCTCTCCTCCAAAATGAATAAACCGATTGGCTGCAATTCTTGACCTTGACGACTTGTGGATATACATTTCTTCCAGCGTATATCTAAGAGAGGAAGTGGCATGCAGGTCGCCAAATGGGGAAACAGTCTTGCGGTCCGCCTTCCCGCCGCTGTGGTCGAAGCGCTTGAACTCAGGGAAGGCGATGAGATCGAAATCCATGTCGCTGACGCCCGCCAGCTTGGCGTCGCGCGGAAGCCCGGGCGTGAGGAGTTGCTGAAGCGTCTCCGCGCCTTCCGCGGTCGGCTTCCCGCTGACTTCAAATTCGATCGGGACGAGGCAAATGCCCGTTAGTTTTTTCGATACCAATGTCCTTCTTTATATCGCGTCAGGCGACACGGCGAAGGCGGATCGGGCCGAGGCGGTCATCGCCGATGGCGGGGCGATCAGCGTGCAGGTTCTCAATGAACTCACCAATGTCGCGCGTCGGAAGATGCAAATGTCATGGGACGACACGCATGCGCTGCTGACCACGCTGCGCGGCCTGTTGACGGTTCATCCGCTCACGCTCGAGACCCACGAAACAGGATTGAGGCTCGCCGAGCGGTACGGCCTTTCCACCTATGACGCGATGATCGCCTCCGCGGCGGTTCACGCTGGCTGCGATACACTTTGGTCGGAGGACATGCAGCACGGAATGGCGCTCGACGAAGGCTTGCGCATCGTTAATCCCTTTCGCGTTGCGAGCTGATCACGCTCATTGAAGGGAGCTGGCCGGGAGCGAACTGGCGGCTTTCGATGTTGCCGAGCGGCGCGTCGGGCACGGAGAGCGATGCTGTCAACCACAAGCGTCTGCGCGGGCGAGGAGAAAGGCCGCTTCGCGCACGTTGCGGGTGAGCTTGGCCGCAGCCTCGAATTCGGCGCGGGCCTCGGCCAGCCGGCCGGCCCGAAACAGAAAATCGCCCCTCGCCGCCGGCAATGGCGCATAATTGCGCAAGGCGGCGGCGTCGGCAATCTCGTCTACCAGCCGCAGGCCCGCTTCGGGCCCGAAGGCCATGCTGTGCGCGACCGCTCGATTGAGATCGACCACCGGCGAGGGCATCACTGCACGCAGCCGGTCGTAGAGCGCTGCGATACGGGGCCAGTCGGTATCGGCCGGACTGCGCGCCCGCGCGTGACAGGCTGCAAGCGCGGCCTGCAACACATAGGGGCCATCGCCCCCGAGGGCTTCGGCACGGGCCAGCGCGTCAAGGCCTCGGCGGATCAGCAGCTGGTCCCAGCGCGCGCGGTTTTGCTCGGTCAGGGTCAAGAGGGCGCCGTCCGGCCCGATGCGTGCCGGCAGGCGCGATGCCTGGATTTCCATCAGAGCCAGCAGGCCGAACACCTCGGCATCCTCGGCCATCAACCCCGCCAGCATGCGGCCGAGCCGTTGTGCCTCCAGGCACAGGCTCGGCCGGACAAGGTCGTCGCCTGCCGTGGCAGCATAGCCTTCATTGAAGATGAGGTAGATGACCTCCAGCACCGAGGACAGACGCGCCGCACGCTCGGCGCCGCGCGGCACCTCGAAGCTGAGCCCGGCCTTTCCGATCGTCCTCTTTGCGCGGACGATGCGCTGGGCGATCGTCACCTCGCTCGACAGGAAAGCACGGGCGATCTCGTCCGTCGTCAGGCCGCCGATGACACGCAGCGTGAGGGCCGCGCGGGCGTCGGCCGAAAGTATGGGGTGGCAGGCTGTGAAGATGAGGCCCAGCAGCTCGTCGCCAAGATCGTCGTTCATGGCCATTTCGTTTCCCTCGGCCGTACCATCGCACTCGCCGTCCAGCTCCCGCGCGATCTCCTCATGCTTGCGCTCGCGCATCTTGTCGTGACGGATCGCGTCGATGGCGCGGCGTTTGGCGACCGTCATCAGCCAAGCGCCGGGATTGGCCGGAACGCCGGTCCTGGACCATTCGGATAGGGCTATGACGAGGGCGTCCTGCACCAGTTCCTCTGCAAGATCGACATTGCGCACGAGGCGGGCCAGGCCCGCGATGAGCCGGGCACGTTCAATGCGAAAAATCGCCTCGATCGCCTGCTGCGTCTCGCCTGCCGTCATGCTGCCTTATCGGCCAAAGCCATAACGAAGGCAAAACAGGTTGCGGCCAACAGGTTCAGTTGCCGCTGAGCTTCTCGCGCGTCCGGTCATGGATTTGCGTGACCTCCGGCGTCAGATTCCCATTGCCAATCAGCCATCTCGTACAGCGGCCGGATTTCAATCTCGCTCGGTCCCGGCATGGGATTGGGGCAGCGCTTCACCCAGGCGACCGCCTCGTCCATGTCCTTGACTTCCCAGAGCCAAAAACCGGCGACCAGTTCTCGGGTCTCGGCGAAAGGCCCGTCGATGACCGTCCGGCGGGGACCATCGAACGCAACGCGCTTGCCCTGCGAGGAGGGCTTGAGGCCATCGGCGTCGAGCAAGATGCCGGCATTGCGCAGCTCGTCGTTGAACCTGCCCATCGCCTCCATCGCCTCCTTCGCCTCGGGCGTGGGGACAAAGCCCTTTTCGCTGTCTTCGGTAGCCTTCACGAGCACCATCACACGCATCGTCTGTCTCCTTGTTGAGCCGGACTCACCGGCCGGCATCGAAACGACGAACGGAGTTTAGGAAATCGACATTGTCCTGCAAATTTTTTTCGAGGTTGAGGAGAAAGCCGCCGATCGCGGCTCCCCTGGTCAGGAATCGCGATGGCGCGATATCGAGATTGGGCGCAACGCTGGTCGCCGATTGTAAGTAATTGAGTGGCCCGCCTAAACCATTTCGGGACGTTTTGAAGCCTCGCGGATCGCCTTGTGTACGCTGCGCTGCAAATCCATGAAGGCCGGGGTTTCCATGACCTCTTCCCGGCGCGGGCGCTCGATGTCGACATTGAAGGTCTGCATGATGCGTCCCGGGCCGATCCCCATCACGACGATGCGGTCCGACAGGTAGACGGCTTCTTCCACATCATGGGTGACGAAGAGCACGGTGAGCCTGTGCTCCTCCCAGATCTGCGTCAGGAGTTCCTGCATCTGATGCCTGGTCAGGGCATCGAGCGCGCCAAAGGGCTCGTCCATCAGAAGCATTTTGGGTCGATAGGAAAGAGCACGCGCTATGGCCACCCGTTGCTTCATGCCGCCCGAAAGCTCAGACGGATAACGATTGGCGCTGTGCGGGAGCTTGACCAGATCGAGATGCTCGCGTGCTATCCTGCGGCAGGTCGCGCGATCATGACCCGCGGCCTTGAGGGCGAACTCGATATTCTGCTGCGCCGTCAGCCAGGGAAGCAGGGTGTAGGACTGGAAGACGACGCCGCGGTCGAGGCCCGGCTGCAGGATCGGCGCGCCATCGATGGCAATATCTCCCGCGTCGAAATCCTGCAGTCCGGCAACGATCGACAGCAGCGTGCTCTTGCCGCAACCCGACGTGCCCACCAGCGAGACGAACTCGTTGTCGGCAAGATCGAGGTTGATATCGCGCAGCACTTCCGTGCGCCGCGCGCCCGTGCCGAAGCTCTTGTGGAGACCCTCGATCCGCAGTTTGGGCAAACTCATCGGCCCGGCCTCATTGCACGTGGCCCTCCTGCCGGAACAGCACTTTTCCCAGTGCCTTCATGACCTGGTCGGTAATGAGGCCAAGCACGCCCAGCAGCAGGATGTAGCCGATGATGGTGTTTGTCTGGAAATAGCGTTGGGACACGGTGATGCGGTAGCCGAGGCCTGATGTCGCCGCGACAAGTTCCGCCAACACCAGCCAGGTCCATGCCCAGCCGAGACTGATGCGTAACGTATCCCAGATGCCTGGCAAGGCGCTGGGAACCACAATGCGCGTCAGGATCCTGCGATCCGGCAGGCCGAGTGTCCTGCCAAGGCCAATGAAATCAGCGGGAACCCGCTTCACATTGTCCATGATCATCAGCACCTGCTGAAAGAAGGTGCCGATGAAGATGATCAGGAACTTCTGGGCATCGCCGGTCCCCGACCACAGGATGGAGAGGGGCACGAAAGCGACCACCGGCATGTAGCGGATAAAATCCACAAGCGGCTCGATCGCCGCTTCCCAGGTCCTGAAGCTGCCGATCAGCACGCCAATCGGAATCGCCAATGCCGAGGCGATGAGGAAGCCAATGGAAATACGGTATATCGAGGCTCTGACATCCAGCCACAGCGTGCCGTCACCCGAGAGCTTGCCGAGCTGGGTCACCACGCTCCCCGGCGAGGGCAGGAAAATCGGCTTTACCAGCCCCAGCCCCGTTGCCGCCCACCAGGCGAGACCGAGGCCGGCAAAAACCGCCACTGCTATCATCAGGAAGCGCGAGCGTGCGATGGGCGCGCCGAGCCCGGTGGAGGGGCGACGGCGCATCGGCTGTTTGATCACCGGCCCCGGCGCTGCGTGAGACGGGCTTGGCTTGGTCGCACGCTGCTCGGACATTTGCGTCACCACCGCGAGCCGGCCCTCGTCATTTCGCGGCCTTGACGAATGACGGGTCGATCATCTGCTCCGGCGTCACGTCCGCCTGAAGCAGCCCGGCGTTCTTGGCGGCTGCCTCGACATCGGCGAATGTCTTGGTGGAAAATTCGCCCGTCAGCGCATCCTTGTTTTCGGCGAGAGTATAGTAACGCACGCCATCAAAGGCGGTGTTGAGGTCTTCGACGCTCGAACCGACTGCCTTGGAGATGATCGCCCGGCCGTCGGGCGTGTCGGCATTGTAAGCCTTCAGGGCCGCATCCCAGGTTTTGATCATGGCAAGCACCTGGCCGGGACGCGACTTGATCACCTCATCGCGCACCACGAACACGTCGCTGATCAGGCCGGGATCTTCGCCTGCGGTGAAGAGCAGCTTGACGTCCTTGTTCTGTGCCCTGGCCGCGGTGAGATAGGGCTCATAGGTCACCGCCACCGGGACCTGGCCGGCGATCAACGCACTGCCGGCATCCGCCGCCGGCATTGGAACCGGCTGGACATCGGCGATGGACATGCCATTCTTGGCGAGCGCGTATTTGAGCAGGATGTCGCTCGTCGTGCCTTCCTCAAAAGCGACCTGTTTGCCCTTGAGGTCGGCGACGGAGGCGATGTCCTTGCCGGCGATCATGGCGTCCGCCGTCATGCTGACGTCGAGCAGAAGCACGATCTTCACCGGCAGGCCGGCCGCTACCATGCCCATAGCCGTGTGGGTCGCGATGTTGGCGGCATCGAGCTGGCCGCTCGCCAGGGCGGCGTTGATGTCCTTGTCCTCGGCGAAGTTCACGATCTGTACGTCGGACAGCCCGCTTGCCTTGAACAGACCCTTGGCTTCGGCGACGTGCCACTGGCCGTAGCCAAGCCATGGCTCGATGCCGATCTTGAATGTTCCTGCCTCAGGCGTCGCCGGAATTGTCGTGTCGGCCGCGTAGACCGCCGGGGCAAACCCGACGGCAGCAGCCATAACGAGTGCCCGAAATTGTCCTGCTAGGTTACGCATCATCTTGTTCCCCTTGATGATCAGGCCGCTTTTTTGAACCAAACATCCGGCCTGGTGAGAATGCGGGCTTCTGCCCTTGCGGCACCGTGCCTCGGCATCTTAGCTGTTCGTTCAACGAAAGTGCGACGACACTTCAACGTCAGCAACAGCGGATGTCAAGGCTAAATACATACATGCATATACAAGTTAGCCCCCTCCTTCCGACTCTGATTCGCTTCACTGCGATCAGGTTTTTTTGGATGGAGAATATCGACTGCCAAGCGAGTAGCGGCTGCCAACGTAAGTCAGCTTGCTGATCGTGGCAACGACGGCGCCCGTCCATGTCCGGCGATGCAGAAACAGGCAGCAGCTGCCGACGTCGACGCCCAGATACCGCGCCGTCTCGGCATCGGCAGGGGTCGCCGAGATGATGTGCTCGACCTCCGTCACCGGGGTTTTCTGCATGAGATAGTCGTAGGTCGCTGTCCTGGAAAAATCCTGCTTGTCATAGTCGGGTATCAGGCCCGGGTTGACGAAGCGCTCTTCCAGTTGCACAGGCAGGTCGTTCTCGAAGTTAACGACGATGGAATGATAGACCGACACGCGCTTTGCAAACTCGAACGAAAGCGCGAGCTCCTTTGTCGGCATGATCTTTTCGAGGACGATAACCTCGGAGCGATGCCTGTTTCCCCGCGCGACAATTTCCGCCGCGATGTTGTTGATCTCGATCAGTGCGGATTGCGGTCGAGGTGGCGCGATGAATGTGCCGACGCCCTGGAGCCGGATCAGAAAACCCGCAGAGGTCAACTCCCGCAAGGCACGATGGACCGTCATCCGAGACACGCCGAGTGTCGCCACGAATTCATTTTCGGAAGGCAGCTTGCGGTCCTTGCTCCATCGCCCCGTTCCGATGTTCGTCAGGATGTAGTCCTTGACCTTCTCGTAAAGAGGGCTGGCGGTGTCGGGCAAAGTTATCATTTCAAAAATCCTTTCCGGCAAGGTTCGGAAATCACACGCGCCCGGCACACCGCATCCGGATGATCGTTTTCAAGCCGTCACCCTGCCCCGCCAACAGCCGCTCATAGGCTGCGGGAACATCATCCAGGCCGATCTCGCGGTCGATCAGTTCGACCATGGGCTCGGTCAATTCGCCGAGCATCCGAATGGCGTCGGGAAGCTCATCGGCAAAGGCGTGGCATCCCAGCAATGCTATTTCGCGTTCAACCAGGATGTTGGGATCGATATCGAGGCGGCCATGGAATATGCCGACCATCGCAACGGTGCCGCCGGCATCGAGAACGCCGAGCAACTGGCCGAGTGCTGCGACGCTGCCGGTTGCTTCGACGGCAGCGAGCAAGGGGGCATCCGCGGTGGCGGCGGCAATGGCGTCCCGGTTCAAATCGACGATGCTGGCGCCGGTCACACGCGCCACGCGGGCGCAGCGGCCAGGGTTGCGATCGGCGACGAGCACGGTACCTGCGAATGTCCGGGAAAGCAGCAGTGCGGCAAGCCCGCCGATAGTCCCGCAGCCGACGACAAGAACGGAGCCGGCCGTTTTCGGCAGACGCCGCACTGCGTGCAACGCTACAGCCAGCGGCTCGGCCATCGCCGCGACCCGTTCGTCAAGCGCGGCATCGACGACGTGCAGCAGGCGTGCGGGCAGGACCGCCTGTTCGGCAAATCCGCCGTCGCATATCTCGCCGACAAAGCCCAGCGACGTGCAAAGATGCCGCCTGCCTGCATGGCATTGCGCGCATTCTCCACACCAGAAACGGGAATCGGCGACCACGCGGTCGCCAACAGCGACGGTGTCCACGCCCTCGCCGATGGCGATCACCGTGCCTGTCAGCTCATGGCCAGCCGTCGAAGGCGATCGGCTTATCCATTGGCCCGTGCGGAAGTTGTGGAGATCGGAACCGCAAATGCCTGCGGCATCGACCCTCAGCTTCACCCAGCCCGGCTCGGGAGCGCCTGGCGCGGCGATATCCTCGACGCGCAAGTCGCCGGGTCCATGGAGTCGCGCCGCCCTCATCGTCATCGTTTCCGCTCAGCCGGCGAGATAGCGATCGCGGATCTCCGAAACCGCGTTCTCATGCGAGCTGAATCCTTCGTAGCGGGCGAGCCTGCGGGCATGCAGGGCGAGTTCCGGATAGGCCGCCGAGGTCACATAGCCGACCGACGATCTCTTGACGAAATCCGTCACGGAAAGCGGTCCAAAGGTTCGCGCCCACCGGCTGGTCGGCAGCACCGCATTGGGTCCCAGGACGAAGTTGGCGAGGGTCACCGGCGTATGCGGACCCATGAGGATCTCGGCAGCTTCCGTGATACGTCCGAGATGCGCAAATGGCTCCGTTGACAGAATCTCGAGGTGCTCCGGCGCATAGTCGTTGATGAAGCGGTAGCTGTCCTCCAGCGACTCGGTCAGCACGATGCCGCCGCGCTTCCCAGTCAGCACCGCGCGTGAGAACTCCACACGCTGTTCGCTCATCCGGGACCAGTGTTCCGGTATCGCAATCAACGCGGCTTCGGCGACCTTGCGGCTGTGCGTCACCAGGTAGGCCGAGGAATCCGGCCCGTGCTCGGCCTCGATCAACAGGTCAAGAGCAGCCAGGCCGCCGTCGACGCTGTGATCGGCAAAAATGATCGCTTCGGAAGGACCGGCGGGCAGACCTGTGTTGATGATCGGGGACAACACGCTCTTTGCCGCCACCACCCACGGGCTCCCCGGCCCGACGATCTTGACGGCAGGCTTCACGGTCTCGGTTCCATAGGCGACGGCGGCGACCGCATGGGCGCCGCCGCACTTGTACACGGTCTCCACGCCGGCGAGGCGGGCAGCAACCAGCGTCGCGGCGTCGACGGAACCATCCGAAGTCGCAGGCGTCACGATCGCGATCTGGGGAACCCCGGCAATCACCGCCGGAACCGAGGTCATCATCGTCACCGAGGGAAAGGCGCCTTTGCCGCGCGGAACATAAAGCGCAACGGAAGCAATCGGTGTGTATCGGTCGCCCGCATAGGCGCCCGGCCGAACTTCCTTGAGCCACATCGTTTCCGGGCGCTGCTCCTCGTGGAAATGCCTTATGTTCTCGATGCCGAACCGGATACTCTCCACGACATCCTTCTCGACCTTGTCGAATGCCGCGTCGAACTCCGCTTCCGAAACTTTCAGTCCACCGTCGGCAACATCGGCTTTGTCGAGTTCGCGTGCAAACCGGAGCAATGCCGCGTCACCTTCATCCTTGACGGCCTGGATGATTGGACGGACCTTTTCGATGAAGGAAGACAGATCTCCTTCGGCGCGTTTCAGTAAACTGGCCCGCTGATCGACACTGAGGGATGACAGGCGGTGGAAGCTGACGTCAGACATGGCGGCTCCTTTTCTTAGAACGCAATTACGATTAGCGCTTGTCGATCACTTCTGGGACACGTCTCCGGCCCCTGAAGCCTTCAAATCGATGCGAGAAAGCCTCCATCCACGGGAATGGACTGGCCGGTTATGTAGGCTGCCGCATCCGAAGCGAGGAACACCGCGATTCCGTGCAGGTCCGAGAGATCACCAAAACGGCGCTGCGGAATCTTGGCGAGCATCGATTGCTGCCATGCCTCGTTGCTGTAGAACACGTCTGTCATCGCTGTCCTGAAATAGCCAGGCGCAATGGCGTTGACCCGGATCCCGAGATCGGCCCACTCCGCTGCAAGCGCCCGCGTCATGCCGAGGAGGCCTGATTTCGACGAGCCGTACGGCACCGCCGTGGGAACCCCAACCTCGGAGGTCAGCGAGCAGAGATTGATAATGACGCCGGGCCGTCCGGCGTCTCTCATCTGCCGCGCGGCGGCTTGGGCGCAGAAGAAGGCGCCTTTGAGATTCGTATCGACAATCCTGTCCCACAAGACCTCGTCGACATCGAGTGAAGGCCGGACCTCTTCCGTACCTGCATTGTTGACGAGAATATCGAGACCTCCGAGCAGGCTGCCGGCCTCGGCTGTCGCCGCCAGGCAGCGGTCGACATCGGTGACGTCCAGGGCGATGGCGTGCGCGACCCCGCCGGCGGTGCGGATGGCGGCCATCGTCTTCTCGAGCGAGGCCACGCTGCGCGCCGTGACCGCGACGTCGGCGCCGGCCGCGCTGAGCGCCTCGGCGATGCTGCGCCCGATGCCACGGCTTGCGCCGGTTACAAGCGCCTTCCTGCCTGACAGATCGAAGAGAGATGCGTTGCGCATGTCATCCTCCTTGGTAATGTCGCGCTTGGACCGATCGCGTCGAGACTATCCGAATGCAGCTTATCTATACAAGCATGTACATCATGGCTGTAGTGCGCCATGCGGAACTTTGCTTGTCAGAGCGGCAGCGCATTGGCCGACATCGGACCGGACTACGCGGTTCGCCCCAGCCCATCTGGAGTTCATCGGGAGGGATAGATGAAGCGCGCAGTAGACCACGACGCGATGAGCGTGGTTGGCTATACCACCCCCTGGAGTGCCAAAGCAGGCCAGCGGATCAAGCTCAGCCTGTCATGCGATCGGCCGATAAAGGCCACACGAATTTGCCGGCTCGACAAGCCGGCTCCGGAATTTCTCGCCTGGCCCATCGAAACGGTAGGTGAAGCACGGCGTCGGCATTTCGACCAAGGGTCGTTCCTGTTCGTGCGAGCCGGCGAACTGGCCAAAGTACAAGCCGTCCACGGCATACGTTTTGAGCTGTTCCTCACGCGCAACGAAGGTGCGCGCACGATCCTGGAGGCAGGCGCCCTCGGGCTGCGCCTCCGCGACGGCGCATTTGTCGTGGAAATCGGCGGCGAAACCCTTGTCGAGAAGAAGGCGCCAACTGGTGTGTGGCTCACTGTCGAGTTGGACCTGCGGCAGGAGCAGTTGCGCCTGCGCATCAAATCCCATGACCGTCTCGCGCCTTACGAACTCCACGAAGGTTTTGCCAGCCCTGAGCGGACCCTCCAGGCGCACGACATCCATTTCGGCGCAAGTGCCACCAACCACGAACCTACCCTCAACGCGAAATTTGCTGCGATCCGGCTCGACACCCCACAGGGGACCATTGCCTGGGATTTCCCGACGCTGTTACCAACGCAGCCGATCCTGTCGTCGGGCGGAGCAGATCCGTTGCTCCTCGACGTGATCAATCAGCCAGCCTTCTGCGTGACTTCGGCACGCTGGGACGGATCGAGCTTCGAGCCTCGCTTGGTGCCGTCGCACTACGACGCTATCCATTGCCACGACGACGACATCGGCCCGCTTGGGTGGCCGGTCTCGCACCGCGCGACGATCCCCGAAAACGCACACCCAGGCGTCTACGCGTTCCAGGTCGAATGGGAGGGTGGCTACGAACGCGTGGTGTTCTTCGTCACCTCTTCACAGGTTTCGTCGCCGCTGTTGTATCTCGTGCCGACGGCCACCTATCTCGCTTATGCGGACGAATATCTCCCGGATCATCTTTATGAATGGAAAGGCGACGACCGGGGACATCGCTTCGCGATCTCCAACAATCTGAAATCCCTTTACGACTACCATTCCGACCTTAGCGGTGTTTCCATCTGCTCCTACAAAAAGCCGAAAGTGACGCTCAGGGACGATTACGATTATCCGCTCTGCGGCTGCCCACACAATTTGCCGGTCGATCTGCACTTCCTCCGATTCTGCCACGACAATGGAATCGTGTTTGACGTCATGACCGATCACGATTTGCACGAATGCGGCATAGACGGTTTGCGTCGACATCAAGCCGTCGTCACCGGCAGTCATCCCGAATATATGTCGATCGAGATGGAGCAGGCGCTGCGGCAGTTTGTGGCCGAAGGCGGCAGCATCGCCTATCTCGGCGGAAACGGCTTTGCTGCCACTGTGGCTTTCAAGGACGATCTGATGGAGTTGCGGCGCTCGCCGCTGGAGGCCGGCCGAACCTGGGACGGCCCGGTCGCCGAACAGGCGCTGTCGATCACCAACGAACCAGGCGGCTATCTCCGTTGCCGCGGCCGAGGCGAATTCACGCTGATCGGTGGCGCGATCTCACTGATGGGTTTCGATGGCGCACGCCCCTTCACGCGCACTGAGGAAAGCCATGAAGCAGGATGCGCATGGCTGTTCGAAGGCGTTGAAAATGCGACCTTCGGCACCGACGGCATCGTGCTGGGCGGTGCCGCGGGCTACGAAGTGGATGCGACGGATCCAGCCCTCGGCACTTCCGCTGACACCGTCGTGATCGCGCGGGCGACGGGATTTCCCGACAGCTTCTTCCAGGATCCGACGCGCTGGTATGAGGGCGGGGATAGGCAACGCATCGCCCGCCGCTGCGCCGAAATGACCCTGCGAAAGCTCGCAGCAGGCGGCTTGATCTTTTCCGCAAGCTCGGTTGCCTGGTGCGGCGCGCTGCCAGCCGCAGGCGCCATGAACGATGTCGGCAGGATCACGCTCAATCTGCTTACCCGCCTCGGTGCCACGAAAGGAGAACCCGGCCGAGAAAAATGGATAAGCTGATTGGCGCCGTTACGGAAAGACCCGTATCCGGTTTTGGGAATCAAATCAGTCGGCGTGCACCGGCTTCGTCTCACATGTCTCTCGCCACCTGGCGGACGGCAGTTGCCTCAGCCGCAACCTTCAGGTGCGCTGCTTTGACAAACGGCGCTGAACCAGAATTTGGCGCGGCATCAACGACACCCTCGCCGACCAGGCAAGGAAGCTAGGTATCCCTTCTTCGGCGGCGCGCAAGCGTTGTCGGACTATCCCGCAACGAATTGTCGGAACTGACCGATCTGGCCCGTCCTTGGGTCTCACCAGCGCAAGGAAGAAGCGATGAGAGACCTGATCTTGAAGATGTCCATATCGATCGACGGCTTCGTGAGTGACCTGGATGGCCGAAACACATGGATGTTCGGCGCCGATCAAGAGGCGAAGGCCTGGGGCGTAGAGTTCATATGGAACTCGAGCCTGCACATCATGGGCAGCCGCAGCTTCCGTGACATGGCCGCCTGGTGGCCGATCTCCTGCGACCAGTTCGCGGCGCCGATGAACCAGATCCCCAAGGCCGTCTTCTCACGACGGGGACCGGAGATCCTGAGGGAGGTGAGCAAGTCGGCGGCGCTCGATGAGGCTCGCGCCGTCAACGCGGGAACCGGACAGCCGGCGAAGTTGCAGCCCGGTGGTGAAAGTTGGGCGGAGGCCTATGTGGCGAGCGGTGACTTGGCGGAGGAAGTCGCGAAGTTGAAAGCCCAAGAGGGCAAGCCGATCATCGCCCACGGCGGAGTGAGCTTCGCCCGCAGTCTCGTCGCCCAAGGACTGGTCGACCAGCTCGCCCTGACGGTGGCCCCCGTGGCGCTGGGCAAAGGCCTGCCGCTGTTCTCCGAACTGGTCGCGCCGATGTCTCTCAAGCTGGTGAGCTCGAAAGCCTTCCCGGGGGGCGCGGTGGCGCAGATTTACCGGCCAACGTGAACACGTCAGAGAATGTGTGCAACCAACGAACCGACGAAGTGAGGGCGAGGTATAAATGAATGCGATCCCTTCGGATCGTCGTCGATCGATAGGAGCCTGTGCATGGCGAAGCTTGTATTCGGAATGATGCAGTCGCTCGACGGCTATGTCGCTGGCGCCGAGGGCGGGCCCGGGCTGCCGATGCCCGGAGAGGCGCTCCATCGCCACTTCAACGCCCATGTGCGCGGGATCGCCGGCAGCCTCTACGGCCGGCGCATGTACGAGGTAATGCGCTATTGGGACGAGGATCAGTCGGGACAGGACCAGGTCGGGCGCGACTTTGCGGCGGCCTGGCGGGCGCAGCCGAAATGGGTCGTCTCTCGCACCCTGAAGTCGGTCGGGCCGAACGCCACGCTGGTGGACGACGATCTCAAAGGGTTCGTTAGGGCGCTTAAAGCCGAACACGAGGGCGAGATCGAAGTCGCCGGACCGGAGCTTGCGGGTAGTCTGACCGAGCTTGGCCTTATCGATGAGTACCGGCTCTACTTCCGTCCCATCGTGCTTGGTCGCGGCAAGCCATTCTTCGCCGGCCCGCGGCCGCCGCTGCGTCTCGTGGCCAGCGACCGGGTTGGCGAGGACGCCATCAGGTTGACGTACGTTCCCGCCTGATCACAACCCACCCGACACCCTAACGTCCGTCGGACCGAATTTGAGCTCATTCCCACTCGATCGTTTTGAGCCATGGTAACGCGTTGACGCGGCAGCACAAACTTTTCTGCACGCCCTAAAGAACCGACTCTGCGATCCGTCAGAAATCTGCGCTCTTGATTTCAAAAGGGAATTTCGGCGATTCGGGATCGGCTCGGTTTCGGCGACTATCGACAACAATCGGTCGATTTTCGACAGCCGCGCCGCAACAAGCCGCGACCCACTGGGGACCAAAAAAGGACCGTCAAACACGGCCGAACGGTCCGCACGGTAGCGCCCGGCATTCGCTCGTCGCCGTGGCGTGCCTCACTTGCCGTATGACGCAAGGAACACCCGTACGCCGGCCGCGGCGTGCCGTCGAAGCTTCGCCGGTTTCGGAATCGACTCGTCACCCAACAGCATGGCCCTGTTCAATGGCTCGCCCATAATCAACCAATTGAACTGGGAAGCGGCGACGGCCGGATCATCGATCGCAAGCAGGCCGCGATCAGCCAAGCGCTCGAACAACACTGCCATCGCCGCAATTGCGCGCCCGGGTCCGCCATCGAAGAGCGCCTTTGCCAGTTCTGGGAAGCGGCCGACCTCGCCGATCACCAGACGGCGCAGCTGCATGACGCGCGGCGTGAGTACAGTGGTAAGCTGTCGGTACGCATAGCGCTGAAGATAATCGGCAATATCTTCGCCCTCGGCGAGTTCGGGCATTTTACTGTGGACCCTATCGCTGGCTCGATTGGTCACGCTGCTCACGATCTCCACGAACAGCATCTCCTTGTTCGGAAAATTCTTGTAGACGGTCTGTTTCGACACCGCCGCAAGCGCCGCGATCTCGTCCATATTGGTGGCCAGATAGCCCTTTTGCAGAAACACTTCTGTCGCCGCCTCGAGGATGGCCCGCCGCTTTTTCGCCGACCGGCCGTGCGGTTCGAGTTCTTCTGAAACACCTGCTGAACGCGTCGTGGTCATGCTCCTGGCGTGTCCGCTGCCGATTGACTCATGGTACTGGACCGTCTAGTTTGATTTGGACCGAGATGCAATGGGGAGAGATCGACAATGCACATCCAGTTCGCGGAGCTTCCGGTGTTCGACCAGGAACGCGCCAAGGCGTTCTGCATCGATCACCTGAACTGCCGCGTCGTCGCCGATCAGCCAATGGGCAATGATGGGTGGCGATGGATCGAACTCGGATTTCCAGGTGCCGAAACCACCCTCCACTTCCTAAGGCGCAAGGACGAAACACCATCTGAGGGGCCCGTCCTCGTGCTGGTTGACAACGAAATCGAAGTCACCGTTCAGAGACTCAAATCGCGAGGCGCCGAGATCATAGCAGAACCGCGCCCCGCGCCATGGCAACCGGGGCGCACGATCGCGGAATTTCGGGACAGCGAGGGCAATCGCATGATGATCACCAGCAGATGACGCACTCACCTATCATGACCGCAACTTGCTCTTGCGGTGGCGTCGAACTCAAAGCCTTTGGCAGGCCGATCGTGAGCAGTGCCTGCTACTGCGACGACTGCCGGAAGGGAGCTGATCAGATCGAAGCTTTGCCAGGTGCTGGCGCCATACGCGATCCCGATGGCGGCACCGCATACATCCTCTATCGAAAGGACCGCATCGAGTGCTCCAAGGGGGCCGAATTGCTGAGGGGTTACAAGCTTAAGGAAACTTCAGCCACGAATAGGGTCATCGCCATGTGCTGCAATTCAGCGATGTTAATGAACTTCGATAGAGGTCCGCATTGGGTCTCGGCATACAGAGCGCGGTTTCACGGAGAACTCCCGCCACTGCAGCTGCGGATTTGCACTAAGTTCAAGTCGGACAGCGATGTCATTCCTGACGACGTGCCGAGCCACCGGGGTTATCCTCTAGGGTTCGTCGTTAAACTTTTGGCATCGCGCGTGGCGATGTTGCTAGGTCGATAAACCGGCCGCCAGCCTGCGCGATAAGACATTCAGATAGGTGCGCAAATCGGATACAGCCTTGCCGCTCAGGGTTCAGGCCTGAACGAATTTCTGTAGGCGATCCGCCACGATCAGCCCTGCCCGGCTGTTCAAGTGCACGCCGTCGGTGTGAAATAGCCAGCCATTTACGCGGGCGACATCATCCGGACGCTGCCGCAGCACCAGTACGCGAAAAGCATCGCGATAGAATGGAAGAAAGTTGAACGCCGTGTAGGCCCGGCCAGGGCGAGGCGCGAACCGCCTCGGTGAGCGCCTCATGGAGCGGGACATAGCCGCAGCGTTCCTCGTGCGCGATGGCCGCCACGATCGCAGAATATTCCTTGATCCGCCGGTTGAACTCGCTCTGGAACGGGTCGTCCGAATCCGGCGCTTCTCCTATCGGAGGGAGCGAGCAAAGGCCGATGTCCGCCGCCGTCTCGCGCTTCAGCCTGCGTGCTATCTCGGCCAGATTCTCGTGGAACCAATCGGGCGAAGGCGTGCGGGGCAGACGCTTCCAAAACGTAAAGAACCGCCGCACTTTGCGTGACACGAGCGTGAGAACATCATTCCCGCCGACCCAGACGATGACCTTGTCGGGACGACAGGCGAGCACATCCGGCAACCGCTGCAGCGCGTTGTAGGCCAAGTCGCCGCCGACGCCAAAATTCCGGAACTCAAATTGCCCGTTGCCCGGCCGCCGGCGGAGCTCCGCCAGGCCAGAAGTGAGAAATCGTCGCCTTATGCTCTTCCCAAAACGGCTGGCCCAGTCATGAGTTTCAGGTCGGATTCCGCGGCGTTTTCCAACATCCATGGGCAGGCATAATAATCTTCGATGCGATCGATGACGCGACCGGCGACATGGACACGAACCGGCCACGCGACCTGCCACCGGTCGCCTCGCTGGAAGAGCACGATCAGGACAGGCTGTCCGTCGATCGCCCCCAACTCCATGGTCCACGTCTCCGGGTTTCGCTCGTATTCGACGAAATAGGGAGAACTTCTGAGCAGGCCGTCGAAGCAGTCGGCGACCCGCAACCGAGCATCGGCGCTGGTGAGGCTCCGCACGCCATCCCAGTCATGGCGGTTGAAGAGGTCAACATAGCGCTGCAAGAGCCGCGCGGTGTCGGGATCAAGCGGACGGTTCGGTTCACCGGCAGGTTCAGGGGGCAAGTCGGCGAGCTTCGCCCGTCCGCGGGAGAGCGCGGATTTGACGCCCCCAACCGTCGAGTCCACGAGTTCTGCGGTCTCTTCCAGCGAATAGTCGAACACGTCCTTCAGGAGGATGCAGGCGCGCTCCTTGGGCGGCAAGCGGCCAACCAGCCGTTCGATGGCGCGGCGTGCATCGGTCGCTGCCGGCTCTGCAGAGACAACGCCGACGTCGTCCGAATAGGCGTGCTCCGCGCGCTCGCGCACATCGCGTCGCCTCAGAAAGTCGATGCAGCGATTGTGAGCGATGCGAAACAGCCAGGGCTTCAGCCGGCGGGCATCGTCGAGGGTCTCAATCTTCGTGTAGGCCTCGAACAGCGTCTCCTGCACGAGATCCTCACCGTCGAGGCGTGAGCCCGTCATGCGGGCGCAGTAGCGATGCAGTTGGGCGCGGACGCCTGACACCGTCTCGAGGAAGGCGCGATATCGCGCATCGAACAGGCCGGTCGGTCGCTCGGGCATGTCCTTCAGCTGCCACATCTTGGTTTCAATTTGCCAGTCATGCGACCTCCTGACCTTCAGCGCGTATTGCCGCGGTTGCGGCCAGACCAAGCTTGGGGCGAACCCATTGTGCCAACCGCGCGATCGCGTCGTCGGCTTCGGGAGCGCGGCCGGCCATCATCTGGAACGAGTGCAGCATCCCCGGAAATACGTCTAAGCGCACCTCGACGCCGGCGGCCTTTGCACGCTCGGCGAGCGCTCGGCTGTCGTCGAGCAGGGTTTCCTCTTCGCCCGCCTGCAAATAGATCGGCGGCAGGCCCTTGAGATCGGCAAAGATCGGGCTGGCCAAGGGATGTCGGATATCGACCTCACCGAGGACTTGCGACGCGAGCATGTCCACGCTGGCCTTCTGGAAGAAGGCGTCCTTCTCACGGTTCGCTTCGTAGGAGAGTCCGCTCGCGGACATATCATGCCAGCCGGAGATACTGAGGATCGCCGCCGGCAGCGGACGTCCGGCGTCGCGGCGCTTAATCGAGGCCGCGAGGATCAGGCCCGCGCCAGCGGAATCGCCTGCAGCTATGGTGTGCTTCGGCGCGACACCCTGCTCGAGCAGCCATTCGAACGCGGTCAGGGTCTGCTCGATCTGGCGCGGAAACTTGCTCTGGAAAACGTAGTCGTACGTAGCGAGCAGAGCGTAACAGCCGATCGCCTTAGCAAGGTGTCCGACCATCTTGCGATGGGTCCAGATCGATCCGCCAACATAACCACCGCCGTGCGCGTAGAGCATGACCCGATCCTTGGCCGCCAGTTTTGGCTGAACCCACAGCGCGGTCGTGTCGCCGAGGGTCGTCTCGACGTAATCGACGCCGCCCGGTTCTGCCGTCAAAACGGACCACTCGGATGCTTCCTGTGGCGATTCTCGACCGCTGCGAAAAGCCTCCGCGAGCGTTTCGTAGTGTATCTTGTTCGCTAGGCTCTGCTTGCTGTTCATTTGTCACGCTCCAATTCGTCCAGGAGGGCGATGTCAAGGATGACCGTGCCCATGAACAGCTAAGACGGATGAACCCAGCGAAAGGATACGTGGCCGGCAGATGCAACGCCTCGCCGGTGGCAGTTGCCGCGGACCCCGGTTGTCAAACCCAGCAAGGCTAGGCTGCTCCACCCTTCTCTGTGGGACGTTCGTTCCAGACATTCGCCGATCGGCCGGATGCTTCGTCTATGCCGTCGCCGGGTGGCCGGGGGCTGGGACTATTGACTATTATCGCCGAGCCAACATCGCCTTAAACATGCTGCTCTATCCTCTTCTACTCCGCAGTACTCCTCGTCACTCCCACTCGATTGTGCCTGGCGGTTTGCTCGTCACGTCATAGACGACGCGGTTGATGCCGCGCACCTCGTTGATGATGCCGGTGGCGGCGGCGCCCAGGAATGCCAGGTCGTGACGGTAGATATCCGCGGTGCTGCCATCTACCGATGGTGACGCTTTCGGCGCGTATGCGCGTACATACCGATAAGGGCAGCGGTCACGAGCCGCGCTGTCCCCACGGGCATTGCTCTACCTGCGCCCTTCAAAGAAAAGGAGCATTGTGACGGGGCTTAGCTATAGATGCTGTAGCATTGATCTAATGCGATTTATCGCAGCATCGACACCTTGCCTAGGCAGACTTTCAACCTTGTAAAATGAAAGGAACGTAAGCGAGGCTTGAGGAGCACAGGTATTCAGAATAGCTGTCTTGAGAACACGCCGCACTGGCCGCCTGAGGATCAGCCAATCGACCCACCAAGGTGAGCCCAAAGTGGTTATTGCAACCACCTTCCTTAACTGGCGAAGTCGCGGTTGTATGGCACCAAGATCGGCTGCGTGATCGTATGCAATACCAGGCACCCATACCCTGTCGAACCAGCCCTTCAATATAGCTGGAGGTCCGAACCACCACGTGGGAAAAATCAAGACGATAGTCTCGGCCCAGAGAAGATCCTCAATCTCTTTAGCTACCTCTGTAGTCTCGAATCCGGAATAGTAGCTCGCGCGCTCCGCCGGTGTAAGAGCCGGGAAGAAGCCAGATCGATACAGATCAACATGTCGGCACTGGTGCTTCGCATCCATCAGGGTGTCGATAGCTGCGTTCGAAAGCGTTTGGCAAAGGCTTGGATTGAGTGGATGAGCCGTGACAATCAAACATCGCATACCAATATTTTGAATCCTCCCCAATTTGGTTGCGCTGCGCGTCATCATTCGTGCGGCGCGGTGCTCGGGCAAAGCTTCTCATACCAATCATGGATTTCGAAATAGCTGTACGCGCCACAGTCTTCAAAGAGCAATTGTTTTTCAACGCCGAGAATGGCCCTTCTCGTCGCCTTCAGAGACTAGAGGCCACTACGCCTACATCTGCCGGAGTATTATCGCTTCCGCCACTCTGCTCTCGGCTGCTCGCTAAGACTCCCCCTCATTCCCACTCAATGGTTCATAGGTATGGTAACTCGCTGATTTCGCATCGCAAATCCTTTGCGCACGACGAAGAACCCTCTTGCGATCCGTCAGAAATTTGCGCTCTTGAATTCAAACACCAATTTCGACGGTCCACGTTTTGCTCGGTTTCGGCGACTATCAGTATCAATAGGTCGATTTCTTTCTGACGGCCGCCGACCGAGCCGTAACGGCAGTTCCCAAAAAAGACCGTCACGAGGCGGTCTACGACCAGAGTCCGTCGCGAGATTACATCGGGCTGCGTCGTTGATACAGCGGTACGCTCGAGACAGCGCCATCGGTGACCTGCCAGGCGTCAGTCGCGCGATATGGACAGCCCCGCGAGAAGCGGCGCGTACGCGGCGAGCCTGTGGGATACGAACTCCGTGAAGAGCCGCACGCGCTTCGTCTTGCGTGTCTCCCCCTGTGTGAGAAGCCAGAGCGTTCCGTACATGTGCAGCTCGGTGCCCGGCACCCTCACCAGTAGGGGGTCGGCATCGCCGACGAAGCAGGGCAGTGTCGTGATCCCGAGCCCTTGCCGTACAGCAACGATCTGCGCCTCGGCGTCCGTGGTCCTGAAGGGAACCCCCGTGGTGCGAACCTCACCCTCGCTGGCCCATTCCGGAATTCCATGAATGCTTATGACGATCCACCGGATGGGATCAGGCGCGCCCGCACGCCACGCGGCTAGTCGATCACAGGACATATAGACGCCGCCGAACACCTCCGGTCCCTTCAGGCCATGAAGATTGAGCGGCAGGGTTTTGCGGTCGTAGACGACGCGGATCGCGACGTCGGCCTCTCGGTTGGTCAGATTTGCCAGCTCGCCGGACGACAAGATTTCCATCTCGATGTCCGGATGCAGACGCGCGAAATCGGCGAAGTCCGGCATGAGCAGGTGTGTCGCGAGGGGCGGTGCCAGCGTCACCCGCAGAAGCCCGCGCACGCTCTGGTCGCGCCCGAAGACGCGCGTCTCCAGCAGGTGCGACGACACTTCCATCTGGTCCGCGAACTCGAGGACCTCCTCGCCCGCAGCCGTCAGGCGGTAGCCCGAAGGCAGCTTTTCGAACATCTGCACCCCGAGGCGTTCCTCGAGCTGGGCGACGCGTCGCAGCACGGTCGAGTGGTTCACACCGAGGCGCTCGGCGGCGGCCCGCACCGAGCCTCCGCGCGCGACGGAAAGAAAGTAGCGAACGTCATCCCAGTCGATCATGGTGCAATCCGGCACCGCGCGGTGCGCCTTCCAAGGCCCGTATCTAACACATCGAACAGCAGTACGGGCGGTCATCATAGCCTATGTCGACGAGTGCGGCTCAATTCCGAACGGCGGACGCCGATCGTCGCGGCTGGCGTCAGGCGTCCAGCCGGATCGATTTCGCACCACCGATGTGCGCGCTTCCGCACTCAACAACTGACGCCGGCGGACCCATTTCGAGGCTCTCGGGGGCAGATGCTGTCCCGACACCACGAAAAGGAGAAGTCATGGGAAAGCTTGAGGGTAAGGTTGCGGTCATCACGGGTGGATCGAGCGGCATGGCGCTGGCGAGCGCCAGGCGGTTCGTTGAAGAAGGCGCCTATGTTTTCATCACGGGCCGGAGACAGGAGGCGCTGGACGAGGCCGTCAAGCTGATCGGCCGGAACGTGACCGGCGTGCGCGGCGACGCGGCCAATCTCGACGACCTCGACCGCCTGTTCGATACAGTCAAGCGGGAAAAGGGCAGGATCGACGTCCTGTACGCGAGCGCCGGCACAGGCGAAGCCGTCCCACTGGGCGAGATTACCGAGCAGCACTTCGATGCGGCCTTCGGCCTGAATACGCGCGGCACGCTGTTTACGGTTCAGAAGGCGTTGCCGCTGTTCAACGATGGCGGATCGATCTTCATGACCGGGTCAGTTGCTTCGGTGAAAGGTTTTCCTGGTTACAGCGTGTATGCGGCGAGCAAGGCGGCGCTGCACGCATTCGCACGCGGGTGGCTCAACGAACTCAAGGGCAGGAATATCCGGGTGAACGTGCTGCACCCGGGGCCGATCGCCACACCGATGCAGGACCAAGTCCTCACCGAGGAGGCGAAGCAGATGTTCGAATCCCTGATCCCGCGGGGAAAGATGGGGCGTCCTGAGGAAATTGCGACGGCCGCGCTGTTTCTTGCTTCCGACGATTCGAGCTTCGTGAATGGGGTGGAGTTGTCTGTCGATGGCGGCTTCTCGGCCATCTGAAATCGCGCCGGATCGCGGGAAGCGGCTGACCGGCGGGAACTAGCGTGTCCATGGTGGAACGACCACGCAAAGGTCGCCACACAGCGCAACGAATAACCCAGCGCCGTTGAAGGCCGGGGAAATCAATACCAACACGGATCGGAGAAGCATCATGAGCTACGCAATTGTAGGATTCGGTAAGATAGGCCAGGCCCTCGCCCACGCCTTCGCCCGTAAAAACATCGACGTGGCCGTCGCGAGCCGCCGGCCGCCCGAGGCGTTGGCGCCGCAGGCTCGGGCGATTGGACCCACGGTCGTCGCCAAGTCGCTGCGGGATGCACTCGAGGCCGACACAATCATCTTGGCAGTCCCGTTCGGAGAGCACCGCGAAGTTGCGAAGGCTCTGCCGAACTGGGAAGGCAAGACAGTCATCGACGCGACGAACGTGTTTCCAGTGCCTGAAGAGCTGGACGGTCTCCCGTCCTCCGCCTTCGTCGCGAAGGCGTTCACCGGCGCCAAGTTCGTCAAAGGGTTCAATCACCTGGTTGCGGCCACCCTGGCTGCCGATCCGATCGTCGAGGGCGGGCACCGTGTCGTCTTTCTGTCGAGCGACGACGAGGACGCGACCGCTCCCGTGGCGGCCTTGGCCAAACAACTCGGGTTCGCACCCGTCAAGCTGGGAAAGCTCAACGAGGGTGGCGCGCTGGTGCGCGCGCGCGGCCGCACTTGGGGCCAGCTCATCTTCCAGGATTTGTTCAAGAAGGAGCAGTAATCGATGTACGACCATGTGACCTGGCCCGAGCGATATGATCCGAAAACGTCGGCCATCTACGCACTCAACGACATTGACGTGAAGGCGCCGCCTGAAGCGGTCTGGAAGCTGCTCGTCGAAGCCGAGAATTGGTCGAGCTACTTTCCCGCCGAGGATCAGGTCAAGATTCTGACGGGGGAGCCGGAACTGGCGCTCGGAACGCGATACAGCCGTGTGACGGTTGGATTTCCGATGAGTCTGGTCGTGACGGAATGCGAGCCCCTTCGTAGGCTCGCATGGGCGACGACAGTTGATGGCGACGAGACCGGCTCAACCGCATACCATGGCTGGGTCATCACGCCTACGGACCATGGCTGCCACGTGCTGACCGAGGAAACGCAGCAGGGCCCCTTCTTCCTCGATGAGCTCGGGCGCAAACATCCCGGCGCACTCTACCGGTATCACCAAGACTGGGTCGAAAGCCTCGCCCGCGCAGCGGAGGCGGAAACAGCGAAGACGACAGTGGATTGATTGCGCTTCCTATTTAATTTTGGAGATGAATGAGATGAATATCGAACTCAAAGGCCGCAAGGCCATTGTTACCGGATCCACCGCCGGTATCGGCCGCGCGACGGCGGAGGGGTTGGCGCGTGCCGGTGCATCGGTCGTCGTCAACGGCCGTGGAAACGCTCGGGTCGATGAGGCGGTGCGGCAGATGCGGCAGGCCTTCCCCGGCAGCGACATCTCGGGTATCGCCGCTGATCTTGCGACAGCGGAGGGGGCAAAGGCCTTGATCGCGCATGCGCCGGACGCCGATATCCTTGTGAACAACGTCGGTACAGCACACATCCGGAGCTACAACGGCGTCGAGGATATCGCAAATATCCCCGATGAGGACTGGCTTGACCTCTTCCAGTTGAACGTAATGAGTGGCGTGCGCGCGAGCCGTCATTACCTGCCGCGGATGGTGGCGAAAGGCTGGGGCCGCGTCGTGTTCATAAGTAGCGAATCCGCAGTCAACATCCCTAAGGAAATGCTCGACTATGGCATGACCAAGACCGCTCAACTCGCGGTCTCACGCGGGCTTGCCGAGGCGGTCGCGGGCACGGGCGTCACCGTCAACGCCGTCCTGCCGGGACCTACCCGCTCTGAGATCCTGGGCAACTTCATGGCGAAACAGGCTGACGCAAATGGAATCACGCAGCACGAAGCCGAGCAGGGCTTCCTGCAGGCGATGCGTCCGACGAGCCTCATCCACCGCTTCGCGACCACCGATGAGGTGGCCAACATGATCATCTACACATGCTCGGAGCAGGCTTCGGCGACCACCGGCGCGGCTTTGCGGGTGGATGGTGGCGTGGTCCGCTTCGTCGCGTAGCAGGACGACCAAATTGTTCCGTTCGCCAACTCGGGTCCGCTGTCGGCCAAGCTGCTGAAGCATGGCACGCTTAAGTCTACAGGGATCTGCCGCACGGCATGCGCACGATCCACGCATTGCGGGGGCACTCTGAAACTATGCGAGGCACGAGAACGTATTCAGCTACGGCGCCGTCCCCGCTGTGCTCGGCGGCCGTGCGCCCGTCTCGTTGGTCCCGCCCCGGGGGCTTAGACCATGATACAAATCCGCGGAACATAATGTCTATTGTCCGAGGAATTGGATCGGCGCTCCGATCCCAATCCAAAGCATGTGCTGTGAACGGCGCGGTGTATCGATCCCTTTGAGCATCTCTACACATAATCGAAGGTCTATCGCCGACCTGCAAAACGGCTGCTTGTTCTTGCAGAATCGCCCGCGAACTATCGCCTCCTATCGTTGACCAACAATTTCCGAATATATCCGACAGTACTCCAACCTACGCCCCCTCATTCCCACTCGATTGTTTTAAGTGATCGTAACGCATTGAATTCCACGCACAAATTCTTTCTGCACGCAATGAAGAACCGTCTCCCCGATCCGTCAGAAATTTGCGCTCTTGAATTCAAAGGAGAATTTCGGCGATTCAAAATCTGCTCGGTTTCAGCGACTATCGGCATCGATTGGTCGATTTTCGACATTCTTTAGCTGTGCCTTCACGATCCCGTCGGCAAAAAGACCGTCACGGCTCGCAAGAGCCTGAACGACACGCAGTTCCTCTCATGCCTTGATCCGTCCCGGACTTACGCCTTGGCGGCGTTCTGTGCAGCCTCGAATACATCGCGTGCGGACGTCGTACCCGCTACGTGCTCCGTAAGCACGTGCACCAACGTTTTCGAGTGTCGTGCAAACGCTGTACCCCGCCATCAAAGCCTCTAGCTCGCTAATGGCGGCTTCCAAGCCAGAAGGGACATCAATCTGACCGGCCAAAGACGCCCCGCTCCACCGAGCGGGGGCGTCTCCCCTGTTAATCCCTGTCAGCTTGCCGGATTGCGTGCCATGACGATCCACGCCGCGCCGTCGATCATCACCGACCGCTCGCCGGGGAGGCCCGCGAAGGCGGCACGAACCGCGGCCGAGGCGCGGGCGCGGATGTCGTCGGGCTGATCAGCGAGAGCGCGCGACAGCGGGCCGACCTCGAGTGTCATCTCCACCGCGTCGTCGATCGCCGCGTCCCGCGTCCCCCCCTCGCCGAACGGGATGGAGGCATCGAATGGCGCGATAGCGACATCGGTGAAGCCAGCCGCCGTTAAAATACGCGCCACCCGCCCCTGGTCGCCAAACGAGAACGGGCCGGGCGCTTCGGGATCGGGCGGCGCCGTCGGCGGGACGATGCCCTTGATCGCGCCCATCGGCAAGCGCACCCAATCGTTCTCGGCCATGCCGCGCCAGCAGACGAAAGCGACCCGCGCGCCCGGCTTGAGCGCACGGCGCATATGAGCGAACGCCGCCGTAGGATCGTCAAAGAACATCACTCCGAAGCGCGAGAACAGGATGTCGAACGCGCCCTCGGGCAACGCGGTGCTGCTGGCGTCGGCCACCTGGAACAGGGCCGGCGTATCCTGCGGCGCTAGCGCGCGCGCTCTGCCGATCAGCGGTTCGGATATGTCCACGCCTAGCACATGGCCCCCCGCGCCGACGCGGGCGGCCAGATCCAGACTAGACGCCCCCGCGCCGCAGCCGACGTCCAGCACGCGTTCGCCCGTGGCGGGCGCGGCGGCTTCGATCGCGGCCTGGCCGAACACCGCCATCATGGCATCGAGCCGGGCCTGGTAAGCGACCCAGCGCTCCCCGCTTTGGCCATTCCAGTCGGCTACCTGATAAACATTTTTCTCTGCCATGCCATATCCTTGTTCTGATTCTTTCTTTGCTAGGCTCTCCCCTCAGGCGAGAGGGGGCCCGCGTTCCGTGACACCGGCCCGCAACCTTCTGAATTTGATAGCCCGCGGCAACCGGAGAAGGGAATCTGTGCTCTCAAACCAGCATCGACTGCTGGGCGAAGATGCCCGCCATCGCGCCGTGCGATGATGCCGTGGTGACCGAGGCCATGAGGGGGTTGGCGAGGTCGCCGGCGGCGTAGATGCCGGGAATGCTGGCTTCGCGGCGCTCATCGACCTTGAGGGCGATGCCGCCGGGCGTATCGACCGTGGCGAGGCCCAGTGATTCATGCAGGCTTGCGGACGGCTTATTGCGCGGATGGGCGAACAGGATGTCGACCGCGACATTGCGGCCGGTCTCGAGATTGACGGTGGCGATATGGCCCCCGCGATGGGCGATCTCGATGATCCGGCCATCGACGACAGGAATGTTGCGGCGCGCGAGATCGGCCCGGATATCGGGCGGAATGTCGTGACCATCGGCGAAGAGCGTCAACCTGTCGGTCCAATCGTGGAACAGCCTGACAGACTGGTGCGACTGCGGGCCGGACCAGACGAGGCCCCAATGCTGGCCGGCGACTTCAAAGCCGTCGCAATAGGGGCAGGGCACGATGGACGTGCCCCAGCCTTCGGCAAAGCCCGGAACATCAGGCATCTGGTCGGCGACGCCATAGCTCAGGATCAGGCGGCGCGCCCCAAGGCTTTCGCCATCGCCAGTGAGGACGGAGAAATCGTCGACGGCGCCGGAGACGCTGTCGGCCCGGGCATTGACCAGCCTGATCGTGGGATAACGCGCCAGCTGCTGCCGCGCCTCGGCCAGGATGTCCAGCGGTGGCTTGTGATCGTGGCCGAGCAGGCCATGCGAGTGGCCGGCGAAGCGGTTGCGCGGCAGGCCGGTATCGAGAACGGTGACCTTGCGGCGGGCACGGCCGAGCTGCAGGGCACCGGCGAGACCGGCAAAGCTGCCGCCGATGATGATGACGTCATCCATGGTGATAAGCTCCGTGTTGTGGATGGAGAGGGTTGGGCTGGGCCTGGCGCGAAATATCGTCCAGCGATACGCGCTCGAGACGGGCAGCGAGCAGGGCTTCGGCATCGACGAGAAAGTCGCCCATCACTGTGTTGACCGGCCGGACAATGCCGCATTCGATATCGCCGGGCGGCCCGGGGAAACTTGATTTGGAGGACAGGTTGAAACCTATCCATTGGCTTGCACATTTCAGATACTAAATGGTATCGTAATGCAAGAATTAGGATACTGTCAAGTACTGGAATTGTCGTGACCGAAAACAGCCAGGGCCGGCGCGGCCGGCCCGCCAACGAGGCGCTTGGCCAAACGATAGTCGACGCCGCGTGCGAACTCTTTGTGGAATTGGGTTTTCAAGCGACGACATTAGACAAGGTCGCCCAGCGGGCGAAGATATCCAAGCTCAGCATCTATCGGCACTTCGAGAACAAGGAGGCGCTGTTCAGCGCGGCCATCGCGGCCCGCTGCCATCAGTTTGCACCACAGGCCCTTTTTGAAGGCGTCGACGGTTCGGCCGAAGATCAGCTCATGGCGGTGGGATCATCCCTGCTTCGCACGCTGTTGAGCTCGGACGTCCGCAGTGTCGAAGCCATGATCATGGCCGACAAGACGAATCAAAAGTCGTTAAGCAAGCTCCAATACGAAGCCGGCCCCGCCCATGTCATCGCCCAAATCGAGGCCCTGTTGCGTCAGTTGCACGCGAAGGCGGTTCTGAACGTGCCCGATCCTCTCCGGTCCGCCCGCTTGTTTGCCGCGCTTTTCAAAGGATCCGATCTCCTGATTATCGCACGCTTCGATGAGGCGAGAGCAGAGGACGACAACGAAATCGAATCCTATTGCCGGTCGGCCGTCGCCATGTTCATCGCCGCGCACGGTGGCAACGACCACGCGGGCGGATAAGCATTTGATTGCTCCGGGCAGCTTGGCCGGGACCGTCGTCCAGGCGCTTCGTCATATTGGGCCGGCGCGCGCGGCCGAGCTTGCACAGATCGCGGCACCTCATCTTTCTCCCAACGATAAAAAGACGCTCGCATCTACCGCGGTCCAAGCTCCCGCCTGGATGCGGTCGACGCTTCTCTCCATCGCAGATCCGGCAGCAGTCGGGACAACATTTGATAGGTGATGCGAAGGTGCCATCCGACGATATGCGATCGGGTCCGGAACATCGATCGGTACCGCAGCCAAAGCTGAAACTATGTATGTCGATAACTAAAGTACCGTCAGCGCGGAAATGTCATGCTACGGGTAATTTTCGTTATATATTTCAAAGCGTTGACACACAGAAAAGTACCGTCAAACCCTAAAAAGGAATGACGGTACTTTTTAGAATGCTCTGTCGGATACGAAAAGCACCGTCAAAAGTACCGTCAGAGTGATCTGCTACAAGCTGCGAGCCGCGCCAAGCGCTCCGATAAACTTAACGATTTCAATGACTTGATAGGTTTGTCAATTCCATTGACAATGTGCCCTGGCTAGCAGTCTGCCCTGCCCGCAAATCATTGTATTTTCTGCGAAATTCTACGTTAGAGCCGCCTATCATCGCCGTTTCCCTCACTCCCACTCGATGGTGCCGGGCGGCTTGCTCGTAACGTCGTAGACGACGCGGTTGATGCCGCGTACCTCGTTGATGATGCGGGTGGCGGCTGCTCCCAGGAATGCCATGTCGTAATGGTAGAAGTCGGCCGTCATGCCGTCGACCGAGGTGACGGCTCGCAGCGCGCAGACGAATTCATAGGTGCGGCCGTCGCCCATCACGCCGACGGTCTTCACCGGCAGCAGCACGGCGAAGGCCTGCCAGATGGCGTCGTAGAGGCCGGCCTTGCGGATCTCGTCGAGATAGATGGCGTCGGCCTCGCGCAGGATCTCCAGCTTTTCGCGGGTGATGCCGCCCGGACAGCGGATGGCGAGACCGGGACCGGGGAACGGATGCCGGCCAATGAAGCTGTCGGGCAGGCCGAGCTCCTTGCCGAGCGCCCTCACCTCGTCCTTGAACAATTCGCGCAGCGGCTCGACCAGCTGCATGTTCATGCGTTCGGGCAAGCCGCCGACATTGTGATGCGACTTGATGGTCACCGACGGGCCGCCGCTGAAAGAGACGCTTTCGATGACGTCGGGATAGAGGGTGCCTTGTGCCAGGAAATCGGCGCCGCCGAGCTTCTCGGCCTCCTCCTCGAACACTTCGATGAACAGCCGCCCGATGGTCTTGCGCTTCTTCTCGGGGTCCGACTCGCCCTCGAGCGCGCCGATGAAACGGTCCGAAGCGTCGACCAGGATCAGCGGCAGATTGTAATGCTGGCGAAACATCTCCACCACGCCTGATGCCTCGTCCTTGCGCATCAGACCGTGGTCGACAAGGATGCAGGTGAGCTGGTCGCCGACCGCCTCGTGGATCAGCAAGGCCGCGACCGAGGAATCGACGCCGCCCGACAGCGCGCAGATAACCTTGCCCTTGCCGACCTGCTTGCGGATCGTCTCGACCGCGTGCTCGCGGTAGGCGCGCATCGTCCAGTCGCCTTCGATGCCGGCGATGTTGTGGACGAAGTTGCGGAGCAACCTGGCGCCGTCCGGCGTATGCACCACTTCGGGGTGGAACATGAGGCCGTACATTCTGCGCTCGACATTGCCGAAGATGGCGAAGGGCGAGCCCTCCGATTTTCCGAGCACCTCGAACCCCTTGGGCAGGGAGATGACGCGATCGCCATGGCTCATCCACACCTGGTGGCGCTGGCCGGGCGCCCACAGGCCCTCGAACAACGGGCTGTCCTTGGCGATCTCGACGAAGGCGCGGCCGAATTCGCGATGATCGGAGCTTTCGGCGACGCCGCCCATCTGCACGCACATCGCCATCTGGCCATAGCAGATGCCGAGCACCGGCACGCCGGCATCGAAGACGATCTGCGGCGCGCGCGGGCTGCCGATGTCGCCGGTCGAGGCCGGGCCTCCGGACAGGATCACCGCCTTCGGATCGATGCGCTTGAACGCCGCCTCGGCCGACTGGAAGGGTACGATCTCGGAAAACACGCCGGCCTCGCGGATGCGGCGGGCGATCAGCTGGGTGAACTGGCTGCCGAAATCGACAATCAGGACGGTGTCGGGATGATTGGCTGTTTTCATGGCGAGCGTTTAGAGAAAGAAACGAGTCGGCGCAATGGGTTGTGAGGTCGCGCTTTCACTTCGATTCCGGTGTATCGTCCTGAACGCCAGAGGCTTTGTCCAATGCATCAGTTTGCGTTGTATCGAGTGACCGCAAGGCGCTCATCAGCGCCGCGAAACGCTCGTGACCAAGGCGGGCAACATAGCTCCGTTCGATCTGCAGCTTGATGCGGTCGCCATCGCGCAGGGCGTCCAGGCCCTTGCGGGTGTAGCGCACAAGCTTGCCGCGGCCGTCTTGCGGATCGGGCAGACGCTGCAACACACCTTCCGTCTCCAGGCCATCGAGCAATTGCTGAATCGCCTGCTTTGAGATCGCCGAGCGCTCGATCAGCGCCGACTGGCGCATGCCGCCGCGCGGGATATGTCCAAGCAGGCCGGCACGCGCTTCGGTGAACCAGTGATGGCCGGCAGCGCGCATCGCAGCGGCGAACTCGGTCTGCCAGGCGCGGCTCGCCTGCCACAGCCGCCAACCTATGTGATCCGGCAGCGCTTCAGGTTTTTCGTCAAGGCCCTTGACCAAATTCTTCTCGCCCGATACATAGTCAAGCATCTTGACTACTAGTTCACTCTAAGTGGCGATGCCGGTCAAGGCAATCGGCGAGTTCAATTCAGGAGGAAATCATGGCAGCACTTCAGAAGGAAGCCCTTGCAATGCTCATTCCGGGCATGACCCATGTGTTGGAACGAAACGGCAAGGAGGCTTACGTCTATTTTGAAAGCGAGGGTGCCGCGCACATGCTGCTCGACGATGGCGAGGCGCGAAGCGGGCGCTGGCGGATGCTCGATGACGGTTATGTCGCCGACTGGGACACCGGCGCGACCGGACGCTGGACCCTCGATCACGAGCCCGGGTCAGTCACTTACATCAATCGCGACAACGCCGTTCGCTTCAGGATGATCGGCGTGCTGTTCGGCAACGCTAAGAACCTGCCGCCCCAACAAGCTTGAAGTCGATCGCGCCTGAGGCGATCGCCTGTTCCAGCAGTTGCACCGCCGCGGCCAGCTTCTCGTCGATGACGTGCAGATATTCGGTCCAGTCGCCAACGTGTCTCAGATCGGCCGCGCCGTCGGAAATGCCGCGCAGGCCGATAAGCGGAACGTCGAACAGCTGGCAGGCGCGCAGGCAGGCGAAGGTCTCCATATCGACCATGTCGGCGGCGATCGCGTCGTAGGCGGCGCCGGAGACGATTGCCGCCCCGGTCGACAGCGCCGCCGGCCTGATGCCTGGTATCCTGAACGGCAGCGGCACGCTGACAGGCAGGTCGAGGAACGGCGTGGCGCCCTTCTCGAACCCCAGGGGCGAGGCGTCCATGTCGCGGTAGGCGACTGAAACGGCCTGGTAGATTTCCGTCTGCTCCAGCGTCCGGCTGCCCGCCGACCCGAGCGACACGACGAGATCCGGCAGCGCCTTCCCGGCGTGCAGCCGGGACAGTTCGGCGCCGAGCCCGATACCGGCCTCGACCGGTCCGACGCCGGTCAGCAGCGGCGTGAACAGCCGCTGCAGGTGTGGACCGTATTCGGCTTCGGCCGCCATGACGAAGAGAACGGACTTGCCGGATATCAGGGTGAGCTCACCAGGTGCCTTGCCGGCCATGATCGTCCATCCTCCCCTGCCCGTTCCTCAGCCCTCGATGCCGTCGCGGCCGAGCACCGTCATCATCGTTCCGGTCATCGTGGCGATCAGCTTGGCCTCGCCGTCGACGGCGAACGCATAGGCTTGTCCGTCGGCGACGATGATGGTGCGGCCAGGCTTGGTCACCGAGCCGCGGAACAGGAAGCGCTCGCCCCTGCCGGGCGCCAGCAGATTGACCTTGAACTCGATGGTCAGCACGCCGGAATTTTCCGGCATCAACGAGAATGCTGCATAGCCGCAGGCCGAGTCGAGAGCCGTCGAAATGACGCCGGCATGGAGAAAGCCGTGCTGCTGCGTCAGTGCCGCAGAATAGGGCATTTCGATCTCGATGATGCCGGGCGTCACCAGCGTCAGCTCGGCGCCAATGGTCATCATCGCGTTCTGGCGCGCGAAGGACGTCCTGACGCGGTCCTCATAATCGGGAGCAGGAACGATCTTTGCTGCCATGGCCGTCGCCCTTCGTTTCTCGGCAAATCTTATTGCAAAGGCATTTATCGCAGAGGGGTGGGCGGCAGGCAATCGCAAATGCTGCACTGCAGCATTCGGCTTAGCCCTGTATCGATGGCAACGATTCAGCCGGCCCGCCGCAGCGCGCAGAAGTAAAAGCCGTCGGTGCCGCTCAGCAACGGCGACAGCGAAATGCCGCCCGCGGCGCCTATCCGCATTGCCGCTTCGTGGCCCGCAAAACGGCTGTCCCAAAGCTGGCGGTGATCGAGCGGGACAAAACCGGGATGGCGGTCCCGGAAGGCCGAAACCTGGTCGCCATTCTCCTCGTCGAACACCGAACAGGTGATGTAGACCAGCAGGCCGCCGGGTTTGACGAAGTCCCTGGCGGCATCGAGTATCGTCTCCTGCTCGCCCTTGCGGGCGTCGAGCTGTCTTTGCGTCAGCCGCCATTTGGCATCCGGCCGGCGCCGCCAGGTGCCGCTGCCGGTGCAGGGCGCATCGATCAGGACGATATCCATGTGCTTGCCGAGCGGCGGCAGTTCGGCCGGCCTGGTGACGATCTGCACATTGCGGTTTTCCGAACGGCGGATGCGGTCGAAGATCGGCGCCAGCCTTGCCTTCTCCGCATCGTGGGCGAAGATCTGGCCGCGATTGTCCATCGCCGCGGACAGCGCCAGCGTCTTGCCGCCGGCGCCGGCGCAAAAATCGAGCACCTGCATTCCAGGTTCGGCGCCGGCCAGTTCGGCCGCAATCTGCGAACCCTCGTCCTGAACTTCGAACCAGCCTTTCTGGAAGGCCGGCTCGGCCTGCACGTTCGGGTGCCTGCCGTCGCCTTCGATCGGCGGGATGCGGATACCGTGCGGCGCGATCCGCGCAGGCTTGGCGCCGGTCTCCGCCAATTCCGCCAGCACCTTGCCGCGATCGGCCTTCAGCGTGTTGACCCTGAGGTCGAGCGGCGGGCGTGTCGCCAGCGCGGCACCCTCTTCCACCCAGGCCGTGCCGAACGCCCGTTCGAACAGCGGCATGCACCAGTCGGGGACGTCTGCCCTGACAGCCGGCGGCGCATCGGCAAGCCGGCGAGCCGCAAGCGTTGTCAGTTCGTCGGCGGTAAGCAGCGGCGGCGCAAACTTGTCGCCCTCGAGCGCCTCGTTCAGCGACTGCGCCGTCTGGCCCCATTCGAGCAGCAGCGCGCCGAAGCCGATGGCGCGCGGTGTGTCTTCGCCCAACAGCCAGCCGGCCGAGCGCTTGCGGCGCAGCGCGTCGTAGACGATGTTGCCGATCGCGGCGCGGTCGCCGCCACCGGCGAAGCGGTGCGACAGGCCCCAGTCCTTCAGCGCATCGGCCACCGGCCGGTGGCGCCGGCCAATGTCGTCAAGCACTTCGATGGCTGCCGCCAGCCGCCCGCCCAGTCTCATTGTCGTCTTCCATTACTCAGCAAATTAATTCCGGCCCTGCTCTTAGAGCTTTTCGTGCCCTGATTGAAACAGTTCTGTTTCGCCGACGGCGAGACGATCCATGCGGAGGGTGGCGAATGTGGATTGGTGCATCGCGAGCCGCCGCCACCAAGCGGGCGCCGGCATGCGGAACCAAACAATTCGATCAATATATTACAAGTCTCTAATGTTCGTGTCCGGCGCTCACAAGCATAGCGGCTTGCGAAACTGCTCTGCTTTGCAAGTTTTGCGGTTGCGAATACTCTTTGCGCGGTGATTCGCGTCGCAGAAAAAGCGGAGCCGCGGGTCGATACGAGGAGAGGGCAATGAAAACTTATCTGGCGGAAGTTCTAGGCACGTTTCTATTGGTGTTCATCGGCACGGCTTCGGTGGTGACGGGCGGCTTCGGCGGCGCGCTGCCGCTTGGCCAGGAAGGTATCGGTCTGGCGTTCGGCATTGGCCTGATAGCGGCCGCTTACGCGATCGGCCCGATTTCGGGCGCGCATCTCAATCCGGCGGTGACGCTCGGTGTGTTCCTCGCCGGGCGGATGCCGGCCAGGGACGTCATTCCCTATTGGATCGCGCAGGTCATCGGCGCCATCATCGCGTCGCTGGCGCTGTGGATCATCGTCTCCGGACAGGTCGGCGGCCACACCGGCGGCTTCGGCGCCAATGGCTGGGATGTGACGAAATGGGGCGTCAGCTCGGCCTTCCTGTGGGAGCTGATCGGCACCTTCACCTTCGTCACGGTGATCCTCGGCGTCACTAACGCCAAGCACACCACGGCCTTCGCCGGCCTGGTCATCGGCCTGACGCTGGCCGGACTGCACTTCGCCATCATTCCGGTGACCGGCACGTCGCTCAACCCGGCCCGTTCGATCGGACCGGCGCTGTTTTCGGGAACTGCGGCGATCGGCCAGCTGTGGCTGTTCATCGTCGCGCCGCTGATCGGCGGCGCCATTGCCGGCGTGGTCGCCAAGGCCGGTATCTTCGAGAAAGACTGACTTTCGAAGGCTTCATGGAAAAGGCGCGGGTCAAGGCCCGCGCCTTTTTCGTTGCATCGAGAAGTCGTGCGCCCGGATCAGGCCGCGAGGTCAAAACGGTCGGCGTTCATCACCTTGGTCCAGGCGGCGGCGAAATCCCTGACGAACTTCTGCCCGGCGTCGACCGATCCGTAGACCTCGGCAAGCGCACGCAATTGCGCGTGCGAGCCGAAGATCAGGTCGGCGCGGGTGCCGGTCCACCTGACCGTCTTGGTCTTGCGGTCGCGCGCCTCGTAGACTTCATCGGAACCGGCGGCCGGATCCCAGACCGTGTTCATGGAGAGCAGGTTGACGAAGAAATCGTTGGTCAACGTGCCCGGCCTGTCGGTGAACACGCCGTGCTTCGATTGGCCGGTGTTGGCGCCGAGCACCCGCAACCCGCCGACGAGCACCGTCATCTCCGGCGCCGTCAAGGTCAGCAGCTGCGCCCGGTCGACCAGCATCGCCTCGACCGACATCGGCGGCTTACCCCTGACATAATTGCGGAAGCCATCGACTTTCGGCTCGAGCGCGGCGAAGGACTGGATATCGGTCTGTTCCTGTGAAGCGTCCATGCGGCCCGGCGTGAACGGCACCCCCACGTCATGGCCGCCGTCCTTGGCCGCCTTCTCGACCGCGGCGACGCCGCCGAGAACGATCAGGTCGGCAAGCGAGATCTTCTTGCCGCCGGACTGCGAGTTATTGAAGCCCTTCTGGATGCCTTCGAGTGTCTCGAGCACCTTGGCCAGCTGCGCCGGCTGGTTGACCTCCCAATCCTTCTGCGGGGCCAGGCGGATGCGGGCGCCGTTGGCGCCGCCGCGCTTGTCGGAGCCGCGGAAAGTCGAGGCCGAGGCCCAGGCGGTCGAGACCAGTTCGGAAACGGACAGGCCGGAGGCCAGGATCTTCGCCTTCAGCGAGGCGATGTCCTGTTCGCTGACCAGCTCGTGGTCGATTGCCGGTATCGGGTCCTGCCAGATCAGCTCTTCCTTCGGCACGAGCGGCCCGAGATAGCGGACGGCCGGACCCATGTCGCGATGGGTCAGCTTGAACCAGGCGCGCGCGAAGGCATCGGCGAACTGATCAGGATTCTGATGGAAGCGCCGCGAGATCTTCTCGTAGGCCGGGTCGACGCGCAGCGCGAGGTCGGTGGTCAGCATCGCCGGCGCGCGGCGCTTCGACGGATCGTGCGCGTCCGGTACGGTGCCTGCACCGGCGCCGCCCTTCGGCGTCCACTGATGGGCGCCGGCCGGGCTCTTGGTCAGCTCCCATTCGTAGTTGAACAGATTGTCGAAGAAATTGTTGCTCCATTTGGTCGGCGTCGTGGTCCAGGTCACCTCGAGACCCGAGGTGATGGCGTCGCCGGCAATGCCGGTGGCATGCTTGCTCGACCAGCCGAGGCCCTGCGCCTCGATGCCGGCGCCTTCCGGCTCCGCCCCGACCAGCGATGCATCACCGGCGCCGTGGGTCTTGCCGAAGGTGTGACCGCCGGCGATGAGCGCCACGGTTTCCTCGTCGTTCATGGCCATGCGGGCGAAGGTCTCGCGGATATCGCGCGCCGCGGCCAATGGATCGGGCGTGCCGTTCGGCCCTTCCGGGTTGACGTAGATCAGCCCCATCTGCACGGCGCCGAGATGGCCGTGAAGTTCGCGGTCGCCGGAATAGCGCTCGTCGGCGAGCCACTTGGTTTCCGATCCCCAGTCGACGTCCTGCTCCGGCTCCCAGACATCGGCGCGGCCGCCGGCGAAGCCGAACGTCTTGAAGCCCATCGATTCCAGCGCGACGTTGCCGGTGAGGATCAACAGGTCGGCCCAGGAGATTTTCCTGCCGTATTTCTGCTTGACCGGCCACAGCAGCCGGCGCGCCTTGTCGAGATTGGCGTTGTCCGGCCAGCTGTTGAGTGGCGCGAAACGCTGCTGGCCGGCGCCGGCGCCGCCACGGCCGTCGCCGATGCGATAGGTACCGGCGCTGTGCCAGGCCATGCGGATGAAGAGCGGGCCGTAATGGCCGAAATCGGCCGGCCACCAATCCTGCGAATCGGTCATCACCTGGTGCAGATCCCTGATCACCGCATCGAGATCGAGGCTCTTGAATTCCTTGGCGTAGTCGAAGTCCTCGTCCATCGGGTCCGAGAGGCTGGACTGCTGATGGAGGACGGCAAGGTCGAGCTGGTTCGGCCACCAGTCACGGTTGCTCCTCCTGGCCGATCCATGTGGGACCGGGCATTTGCCGGCGCTGTTGTCGTCGGTTTTCGCGTCCATCTTTGCCTCCGATTTGTTGATTTTCCGGGATTTTGTTGATTTTCCGGGCAGGGCCAGCGGCCGCGCCATTCTGGAATGGTTCCAGACTAGCCCGCCCAGCCGATAAAGACAAATTGCCTTTGCTGTTTATTCTGATAGGTTTTCCTTATGATCGGTTTGACCGTCCGGCAGATGCATTATTTCGAGGCGCTGGCGCAGACGCTGCATTTCGGCCGTGCCGCAAAACTCGCCGGCGTCAGCCAGCCGGCGCTGTCCGCGCAGATCGCCGAGATGGAGCTGCGGCTCAATTGCCGTCTGTTCGAGCGCGGCGGCAAATCGGTGCGCATGACCGACGAAGCGCAGGTCCTGCTGCCGCGCATCGAGCGCATTCTTGCCGACGTCCGCGACGTCGAGGCGACGGCCCGGCGCGGCCGCCCGGCGCTGGAAGGCCGCTTCCGGCTCGGCATCATCCCGACGGTGGCGCCCTATCTGCTGCCGCATGTGCTGCCGGAGCTGAAACGGCATTTCCCGGCCTTGCAGCTGGAACTGCGCGAGGCGGTGACCGCGTCGCTGGTCGAGGACACCAGTTCGGGGAAGCTCGACGCCTTCGTCGCGGCACTGCCCCTCGATTACCCCGGCCTGGTCACCGAGGAACTTTTCTCCGACCGGTTCTTCCTTGCCGTGCCGGCCGGCGACCCCGCCTTCGCCTCGCCGCCGGTGCCGCCGGAAAGCCCGGCGCTGGAGCGGCTGATGCTGCTGGAGGAAGGCCATTGCCTGCGCGAACAGGCGCTCGCCGTCTGCGGCAGCGTGCGGCCGGTGGCGATGGCAAGCTACGGCGCGACCAGCCTGACGACGCTCTTACAGATGGTGGCGCATGGGCTCGGCGTCACGCTCATCCCCGAGATGGCGGCCGGGCCAGCCAGCACTATCCCCGATTTGAAGATCGTGCCGTTCCAGGAACCGATGCCGCAGCGCACGATCTGCCTCGCCTGGCGGCGCAACAAGGTGCGCCACGACGAATGCGTCGAACTGGCCAAGATCATCCGCGGGCTGGATGCGGCGGTGCTGGCAGCGTAGAGCGGCGGGTCAAGGATCCGGTTTTAGCCCCGAAGCCAACTCGCAAGAAAGGAACGGCTTCAATCCTTTTCCCAGGCTGCGAGCAACGGGCCGTTGCTTCCATAGACAGGGTCCTTGCGCGGACGGCCAACCCTGGGGATCGTGACGACTGCCTTGGCATGGTCGGCGGCGGTCGTACACAGGTCATAGGTGCCGGATGGAGGATAGGCGCCGACAACCAGAAAATCGTCGGACGCGGAAAGACGCTGGTGCCCGGTGCCGGCCGGAAGCACCGCGACGTCGCCGGCCTTCAGGGGGAGCGTTCGTCCCTTGTTGCCGCCAAAGCGGACTTTCGCCGTCCCGCGCGCGACGCCGAGCACCTCGTGTATCCGCGAATGGTAGTGGACGTAGTCGTAGATGCCGTTGCGCCAGCTATCGCCCCAGCCATTTGCCTCGAAAAGCGCCTCCATGACAGCCGCAGGATCGAATTCCTCGGACAGCGTCACGGCGCCGCGATAGACGACAAGCGGCCAGAACGGATGGTTGGGCACCAGGCCATCATCCCTGAACCGAAATTCATTCGCTTTGCGCGGCCGGAGAAGATCGGAAACCTCGCGCTTGCCCGGCCTGGCAACGCCGGTGACCTGCTCGACGGCTTTCTTCGTGGTTTGCAGAATACTCATGGCGTGGCCTCGGTTGGTGGGGAGCTTCATGCCGACTTAACCGGCTGCACGGCGCTCGGTTCCGCTGAGGTCGGAGATCTGCGATCTGTGCGGTCGGCATTTGACGTCCGGGCACATCGAAGCCGCCCAAGTTTCAAGACTTGAGCACCGCAAGCATGTGAATATCCAATCGGTCCCGCCGCTGTGTCGTCCCATGGCACGGATGAGACGATACACTGTTTACCACAGCGCTCGCGACGGCTCGCGAAACAGGCGACCCGCAGAGGCTTTTTCGTGTTATGATGCACCTGCAACGCGCGTAATCTCGACCTCGGCAACATGGCAAAGGTCGAAAGCAATTTTTGCCCTGGCGTCCCCCAGCACGGACTCAACTCCGGATGGCTGGGTGTGCTTATCCGGGGCGAGGAGGTTGTCCATGTCCACGAGTAATGTCGAACGCCCGCTGCAGCCGGGCGACCGGGCGCCGAATATTATTCTCGATGCGATCTCCCGCGAAGGCAAAATCGCGCTCACTGATTTTCGAGGTCGTAGCCCATTGTTGATCGGCTTGTTTCGAGGCCTGCACTGTGCGTTCTGCCGGCGCAATGTCGCGGCTATGGCGCAACTCAAGCCGGCCCTGGCTGAGAAAGGCGTCGAATGCCTGGCGGTCGTCAATACGCCGGTAGAGCGGGCACGGCTCTATTTCCGTTACCATCCGACACCCGATCTTCTCGCCGCGTCCGACCCGGAGCGGGCCTCGCACCGTGCTTTCGGCTTGCGCGAGATCGGGATGGACAAGGTCATGGGGATCCGTATCGATCTCCCGGGTGAGTTGCCCGAGCCTATGGACCCCATCGCAATAAACGAGTTGCTCAACGAGAAGGAGGGGTATGAGATTACGGAAGCCGATCAGCAGATGATGGCTTCCGCTAAGGAGCTGCTGGTTGGTCAGTTTCTCATCGACCGAGGGGGCATTGTACGCTGGAGCTTCACTGAAGTTCTGGAGGCTGGCCTCAATACCCCCAAGGCGCCGAATCCGGAGGAATTGATGTCAGCGGCTTCCCAAGTTGCACATTAATGGGCTGCGGAAATAGGCGGCTGACAACTCGCTCGACGATCGCGCCCTTTCCGCTCACTACCGGGGAAAGGCCGTCCTGGGTCAAAACCTGAAGATCGTGGATGACCGCTTCGCGCCCGATCTCGGCCGTAGAGATCAGCTTCTCCGCGTCCTGAAAGCAGACATCGCAAGCGAGGACTCCGGAGGTCGCGGTTGCGCCCTCAAGCCCCGCCCGGTCGACCAGATAGAAGATCGCATTGGCCTCGCCGCCCGGCATCGTCTCGCTGAACTGGATGCGGCTGTTAGGCTGGATCAGACCGAGCAGGGTCTCCGCCGCACCTCGACGCCGAGATCGCGCAGATCGCGGCCGTTGCCGCGCCGCGCCGATTTTCTGGAGTGATAAGCCGCGCCCGACGCGGCGAATTCGTAACCCTACTCGGCGGCCGTCTCCGATGGCGCCTCTGCCGGCCCCGAAGGCTCGGCCTCGGCACGGGGCTTGCGCCGTGAAAACAGCGACCTGAGCGTGACGTAGAACACCGGCGTCAGGAACAGGCCGACGAAGGTGACGCCGAGCATGCCGGAGAATACCGCGGTGCCGAGCGACTGCCGCATTTCTGCGCCCGGGCCCGTTGCGATCATCAGCGGCACGACGCCGAGGATGAACGAGAAGGCGGTCATCAGGATCGGCCGCAGCCTGAGCCGGCAGGCTTCGACGGCAGCCTCGGCGGCCGACAGGCCGCGTTCCTGCGCCTGCCGCGCGAATTCGACGATCAGGATCGCGTTCTTGGCGGCAAGCCCGATTAGCACGATGAGGCCGATCTGCACGAGGATGTTGTTGTCCAGCCCTCGGAACGACACGCCGAGCAACGCTGCGAGCACGCCGAGCGGCACCACCAGCACAATGGCGAACGGCAGCACCCAGCTTTCATATTGCGCCGCCAGCGCCAGGAACACGAACAGCACCGACAGTCCGAAGATATAGACAGCGGCATTGCCGGTGTTGCGCTCCTGATAGGCGAGCTCGGTCCATTCATAGGAGGTACCGGCCGGCAGCGTCTTAGCCGTGATCCCTTCCATCAATGCCAGCGCGTCGCCCGTGGAAACGCCGGGCGCGGCGTTGCCCTGCAGCGGCACCGAAACGTACATATTGTAGCGCTGGACCAGCGCCGGGCCGGTGACGTCGCGGATCTCGACCAACGTGCCGAGCGGAACCAGCGCGCCGGTCGCCGAGCGCACCTTCAGTTTCAAGATGTCGGCGCGATCGAGACGGAACGCCTGGTCGGCCTGCGCCCGCACCTGGTAGACGCGCCCGAAAGCGTTGAAGTCGTTGACGTAGGCGGTGCCCAAATTGATCGACAGCGCCTCGAAGATGTTGGGGATCGGCACGTTCAGGATGCGCGCCTTGTCGCGATCGATCGCCAGGAAGAATTGCGGGCTCGACGCGGAGAACGTGGTGAACACACCCGTCAGCCCCGGCGTCTTGTTGGCCTTGCCGGCGATTTCGTTGGCAAGCGCCAGGATCTGCCGCATGTCGGCGCTGTTGCGCTCCTGGATCTGCAGCTTGAAGCCGCCGGCATTGCCAACGCCGCGGATCGGCGGCGGCGGCAGTGCGATAATGAAGGCTTCCTTGATGCTTTGCAGGCTGCCGAACAGATTGCCGATGACCTGGGTCGCCGACTGGCCGGCTTTCAGTCGCTCGTCAAACGGCTTGAACCTGGCGAAGATCACGCCCGCGTTGCTGGCGTTGGTGAACGTCGCGCCGGAGAAGCCGGCGAAGGCGACCGCGTAGTCGACGCCTGGCGTTTTCTGGATGATCTGCGACGCCTGCTGGATGACCGCATCGGTCCTCGACAGCGAAGCGCCGTCCGGCAACTGGATGACGACGATCGCATAGCCCTGGTCAAGCGACGGAATGAAACCGCGCGGCACCGACTGCACCATGTAGACCGTGGCGTAGATGAGGGCCGCGAAAACGGCCAGCATGGCGGCGATCGTTATCCACGAGCCGACCAGCACGCGGATGATGCTCGAATACCAATGGGCGACCCTGTCGAAGCCGCGATTGAAGCCGTCGGCGAGCGCCCGTCCGAACCGCGCCAGGAAAAAGCGCGGCGGCGCCGCCGCGGCGTGATGCGGCTTGAACAGCAGTGCGGCCAGCGCCGGCGAAAGCGTCAGCGAATTGAATGCCGAGATCGCCGTCGACACCGCGATAGTGATCGCAAACTGCAGATAGAACTGCCCAGAAATGCCGGGGATGAAGGCTGTCGGTACGAACACGGCTATCAGCACCAGCGAGATCGCGATGACGGCCGTTCCGACTTCGTCCATGGTCAGGTGCGACGCCGCATTGGGCGCCAGCCCTCTGGCGATATTGCGCTCGACGTTTTCGACCACGACGATCGCATCGTCGACGACGATGCCGATCGCCAGAACTAGGCCGAACAGCGTCAGCATGTTGAGCGAGAAGCCGGCGGCGTAAAGCACCGCCAGCGTGCCGATCAGCGACACGGGGATCGCCACGATCGGCACGATCGCCATGCGCCACGATTGCAGGAAGACGATGATGACGATGATGACCAGCAGCATCGCCTCGAGAATCGTCTTGTAGACCTCCTGGATCGACTCGGCGACGAACTCGGTCGGATTGTAGACGATGTCGTAGCTCAACCCCTTCGGGAAGTCGCGGGAAAGCTCCTTCATCTTGTCCTGGATCTCCGCGGCTGCGGCGAGCGCATTGGTGCCCGGCCGCTGGAAGATGGCGAGCGCCACCGCCGGTTTGCCGTTGAGATAGGAGTTGGTGACGTAATCCTTGGCGCCGAGCTCGATGCGCGCCACGTCCTGCAGCGAGATCAGGCGGCCGTCGTCGGTCGATTTGACGATCACGTATCGGAAGTCGCGTGCGTCGTTGAAGCGGCCTTGCGTGGTGACCGTGTACTGGAACGCCGTGCCGGTGCTGGTCGGCGGCGCGCCGATCGAGCCCCCCGACACCTGGACGTTCTGGTCGCGCAGCGCCTGCACCACATCGCCCGAGGTCATCCCCAGGGCGGACAGTTTTTCCGGATCGAGCCAGATGCGCAGCGAATATTCGCGTTCGCCGAAGATGATGAGGTCGCCGACGCCGTCTAGTCTGAGCAGTATGTCGCGCACCCGCGAGCGGGCGTAGTTCGAGACGTAGAGCTGGTCGTAGGTATTGTCGGGCGACAGCATGTGCACGACCATCATCAGGTCGGGCGAGCTCTTGGTGGTGGTGATGCCGAGGCGGCGGACTTCTTCGGGCAGGCGCGGCTCGGCGACCGACACGCGGTTCTGCACCAGCACCTGAGCCTGGTCGAGATCGGTGCCCAGCTTGAAGGTGATGGTCAGCGCCATCGCCCCGTCGCCCGACGAATAGGACGACATGTAGAGCATGCCCTCGACGCCGTTGATCTCCTGCTCGATCGGCGTTGCCACCGTCGCTGCGACCGTCTCGGCGTCGGCGCCCGGATACTGCGCGCGAACGACGATGGTCGGCGGCGCGATCTCGGGATATTGCGCGACCGGCAGCTGGGTATAAGCAATCCCGCCGAGGATCAGCAGGACGATCGAAACGACCGATGCGAAGATCGGACGGTCGACGAAGAAATGTGCGAACCTCATTGCTGCAACTCGGCGGTCTCGGCCTTGGGCGGCAACGTCACCATCTCGACCTTCACCTTGGTGCCGGGCCTGGCGTGCATCAGCCCTTTGACGATGATTGTCTCGTCGCCGGTCAGGCCCTGGCGGATGACCCGGTAGCCGTCGAGAAGCGGGCCGGTGCGCACGGGCTTCGCCGACACCATCCCGGCCTCATCCACCAGGAACACGATGCGGCGATCCTGATCGGCGCCGATCGCCTCGTCGGGCACCAGCACGCCGCTATGCGGCAGCGACCCCGGCACGTTGATGCGCCCGAACATGCCTGGCTGGAGAATGCCATCGGCGTTGGGAAACCTTGCACGCACCCGCATGGTGCCGGTCGCGTTGTCGATCCGGTTCTCGGCAAAATCGAGCTTGCCTTTGAATACCGCCTCCGCGCGGTCGGCGACGCGCACCACCACCTCGAGCCCGCCGGCGCCTTCCTGCATGCTGCCGCCGCGCTCCTTCGCGTCGCGGGCATAGCTGAAATACAGGCGCTCATCGATGTCGAAATAGAAGTCGATCGGATCGCGCGTAACGATGGTCGTCAGCAAGGTGGAATCCGGCTGCACGAGGTTGCCGACCGACACCAGCCGGCGGTCGATGCGGCCGGACAAGGGCGCCTTGATCTCGGTGAATTCCATGTTCAGGCTGGCCGTCGTCAGCGCAGCCGTCGCGCCCTGCATCTGCGCCTGCGCTGAAAGGTATTCCCGCCGGCGGTCGTCGACCGTCGCGGTTGAGATATTGCCGGTCCTGGCGAGTTCGTCGGCGCGATCCAGCTGCATCTTGGAGAATTCGAGCAGACTCTTGGCGACGTCCACTTGCGACTTGGCGGCATCATAAGCCGCCTGGTACGGACGCTCGTCGATGGTGAAGAGCAGGTCGCCCTTGTTGACCAGTGCGCCGTCCTGGAAGCTGACCTTGTCCAGATAGCCGCTGACGCGCGAACGGATGGCGACCTGGTCGACGGCTTCGAAGCGCCCGACGAACTCGTCGTCTTCGACGATTTCACGGACCACCGGCTTGGCCGCTGTCACCACGGGTAGCTGCTGGTCCTGCGCAAACGCAGTGCTGCTGAAAGCCATGCCGAGCAGGAATGCCGCCGACACGGCGGCGCGGGGAAGCCAGCCGGCCGATCGACAGGGTCGCCCGCCCGCGTCGCGATGCAATTGCCCATTCTCTGGGGTGTCCATTTGCGTCCTCGCTCGCTGGACCCGGAGGTCGGTTGATCCGCTTCTACGCTCAGGCTTTTCGTCGAGATCAGAGCACTGCAGTGTTGTGCATGGCAACATGATCATTTTCCATGTCGGCTGAAATGTCCACCCTGTGGCTGCCCCGCCACCCGCCACTGGCAACGCAGATCCACCGGGCGGTCCGGGACGCCATTGAGACGGGACGGCTAGACCCGGGAGCAGATCTTGGTCCCGTCGGGCTGAACGTCCGCAATCCTTCTTCAAACGTTAAAGCCGCCATTCCGCAATCGGCTGCAGATCGAGACGTTCAAGGCCTTGGTGCTAAGCGTCCGCCCACGGCGCAAAGGAGACAAATTGGCGCCCACCCCTCAAGCCGTCTTTGCTGTCACCACTCTCAATTCTCGACCATCGCCTCATCCGGAACTTCTGCGGCTCGCCTACTTCGCAACTCAATGCGGAAACGGATGACCGCTCGTTCGAAAACCGGTCGATAGTGGTTTGCCACCTCCCCCCCAACCCTCACGGCACAAATATCAAAAACACCCAAGTAAAAAACACCACCAGATGCACCAAGCCGGTCAAGAACGTCGTTCTCTCGGTGCTAAAGCTTACATTGCAGATGAAGAGCGCCAGAACCAAAAGCACCGTGTCGGTCGCCGGCAGCCCCAGGGTCAGGCCTCTTCCGGTCAGCAGGCTGGCGGCAGCGATTGCCGGTATTGTCAGGCCGATTGTGGCACAGGCCGAACCCATGGCGACGTTCAGGCCGCGTTGCAGCTCGTTGCTGAGTGCGGCGCGAACAGCCGAGATCGCCTCCGGCATCAGAACCAACCCGGCGATCATCGCGCCGACAATGGCGTCGGCCTGCGGCACCTGGTAGGCGACGAGCGCGTCCTCGACGCTGGCGGCGACCTGCTCGGCCAGCATGACGATGCCGATCAGCCCGATCAGCAGGAGCAGAGCGCCGGCGGCGACGCTTTCGTGAGCGTCGGTTCGCACTGCGGCGCCATGCGCTTGCCCGTCGATGAAATCGTCGCGGTGGCGGACAGTCTGCGCGAACAGAAAACCGGCATAGAGCAGCACTGAAAGGACGCTGACGAAGCCAAGTTGGGCGGCCGAAAACGTGCCGGGATCGGTGGTTCGCGTGTAGGTCGGCAGAATGAGCGTCATGACGCTCAGCGCGACCAGCACCGCCAGATAGGCGCTGGTCCCTTGGCGGACGATCGCCTGCTTGCGATGGCGCCAGCCGCCAAACGTCAGACACATGCCGACGACGCCGGTCGACGTGATCATCACCGTCGAGAACACGGATTCGCGGGCAAGCGTCGGGTTGTTCGCGCCGTGCAGCATGATGGAAACGATGATCGACACTTCGATTGCCGTCACGGCGATGGTCAGCACCAACGTGCCGTACGGCTCGCCCACCCGCCTAGCCACCGCCTCGGCGTGGTCGAGCACCACGAAAATGGTGATGAACATGATCGCGCTCGACAGCGCGCCGATGAATATCCTGGTGCCCAGCGACCCTTCGTCCACCGACACCCCGCTGGCCCTGACCGCGACCGCCATCGCCAGCGCGGCCAACGGCATGCCGTAGGAAACCGCCGATCTTGCGAAACCACTCATTCAGCCCCCTCTGCGCAAGCCCCCTGCGCACCTTGACGAAGCCCGAAGCGCGCCCCCGCTCACGCCGTCTTCTGCGTCACCAATCCCAGTTCATCGACCATCGCCTGGCGCATCAGGAATTTCTGCGGCTTGCCGGTCACCGTCATCGGCAATTCGGTGCGGAAGCGGATGTAGCGCGGGATCTTGAAATGGGCGATCTGGCCAGCGCAGAAAGCCTTGATCTCCTGCTCCGTGGTGATCTGGCCGGGCTTGAGCACGATCCAGGCGCACAGCTCCTCGCCGTATTTCGGGTCGGGAATGCCGAACACCTGCACCTCCTTGACCTTGGGGTGGCGATAGAGGAACTCCTCGACCTCGCGCGGATAGACGTTCTCGCCGCCGCGGATGACCATGTCCTTGACCCGGCCGACGATGTTGCAATAGCCCTCGGCATCGATGGTGGCGAGGTCGCCGGTGTGCATCCAGCCGTCGGCGTCGATGGCCTCGCGGGTCTTCTGCTCGTCGTCCCAATAGCCCTTCATCACGGAATAGCCGCGCGTGCAGAGCTCGCCCGGCGCGCCGACCGCGACGGTGGCGCTTTCGGCGTCGATGGCCTTGACCTCGACATGCGGATGGACGCGGCCGACGGTGGAGACGCGCTTTTCCAGGGGATCGTCGACGCTGCTCTGGAACGAGACCGGGCTGGTCTCGGTCATTCCGTAGGCGATGGTCACCTCAGCCATATGCATCAGCGACACCACCTTCTTCATCACCTCGATCGGGCATGGCGAGCCGGCCATGATGCCGGTGCGCAGGCTGGTGAGATCGAAGGAGGCGAAATCCGGATGGTCGAGCAGGCCGACGAACATGGTCGGCACGCCGTAAAGCGCGGTGCAGCGTTCCGTTGCCACCGCCTTTAGGGTGGCGCCCGCATCGAACCCCTCGCTCGGGAAAACCATGGTCGCGCCCTTGGTGACGCAGCCCATCGTGCCCATCGACATGCCGAAGCAATGATAGAGCGGCACCGGGATGCACAGCAGGTCGTCGACGGTGAGCCGGATCGCCGAGGTGACGAAATTGCCGTTGTTGACGATGTTGTTGTGGGTCAGCGTCGCGCCCTTGGGCGCGCCGGTCGTGCCGCTGGTGAACTGGATGTTGATGGCATCGTCGGGTTTCAGCCCGTCGGAGATGCGGTCGAGCCGGTCATGCTCGTCGCGCCCGGCCATCGCCAGCACGTCGGCGAAATTGAACATGCCCGGCGAATTCTCCTCGTCCATGCGGATGACTGTCTTCAGTGCCGGCAGCTTGTTGGCGTCGAGCTTGCCGGGGGTGGCCTTGGCGATCTCCGGCGCCAGCGTCTCGATCATGCCGAGATAGTCGGAGCTCTTGAATTTGGCGGCGGTGACAAGCGCCTTGCAACCGACCTTGTTCAAGGCATATTCCAGCTCGACCAACCGATAGGCCGGGTTGATGTTGACCAGGATCAGGCCGATGCGGGCGGTGGCGAATTGCGTCACCAGCCATTCCCAGCGGTTCGGCGACCAGATGCCGACGCGATCGCCTTTCTCGAGGCCGAGCGCCAGGAAGCCGGCGGCCAGCGCATCGACCGTCTCCGACAGTTCCTCCCAGGTAAAGCGCTTGTCCTGCTCGACGAAGACGGCGGCATCGAGCGTGCCGTATTTGCCGACCGTATCGGCAAACAGCGCCGGGATCGTCAGGTTGAGCAGCGGCACGCTGCGCTCGCCCGAGACATGCGCCGTGCCGTCGACCGGCGCAATGAACGAACCGCCATCGCGCTTGGAGCGCAAATTGCTGGCATTCTTCAACTCGTCGAGATTGATCGGCATCGCCGTGTCCTCCGCAGACAGAACGAGCCTATCAGCCCGGCGGGGTAGTGGAAATCCCGTCGATGGTACGGTTGGGGTTCGAACGTGAGGGATGGCGCCGAAAATAAAAAACCCGCCACGGCGGGCGGGCTTCGGGGCCAATTGGCACCATAGCGACATTAGTAGCATAGCTGCCGGCACAAAGCAAGAACAAAATTGCTGTACGTCAAGAAAATCGCTTCAGGTCGGTGCCAGCGGCCAAGCTGCCAATCTCCCTCCTTGAGGGGGAGATGGCCGGCAGGCCAGAGGGGGTCGTCTCGCGTGGAGCACCTGCCTGTTCTGTCCGTTAGGAGAGTCGCGTCAAGACGTACCGACCCCCTCTGTCGCCTTCGGCGACATCTCCCCCTCAAGGGGGGAGATTGGCGACGTCAGCCTGAATTCACCGATGCCATCCTTGCCGCAATATCGCGCAACACCGCCTCGTCGGCCGCCTCGCGCTGCTTCCGCGACGCGACGAGGCAGGCCTGCGAGCGCAGGATGACGCCGTCGGCCAGCACCTTGAGATGGTTGGCGCGCAGCGTCGCGCCTGACGTGGTGATGTCGACGACGATATCGGCCAATCCGGCTGCCGGCGCGCCTTCGGTGGCGCCGAGGCTTTCGACGATGCGGTAGACCTGGATGCCGTGCTTTTGCGAAAAGAACTGCTGGGTCAGGCGCCAGTATTTGGTGGCGATCCTGAGCCTGCGGCCGTGGCGCTGGCGGAAATCGGCGGCGACGTCGTCGAGGTCGGCCATGGTGTCGACATCGAGCCAGATGTCGGGCACGGCGACGACGACATCGGCATTGCCGAAACCGAGGCGGGCGATGATTTCGGCGCGCGCCTCGCAATCGGCGAGGTTTTCGCGCAAAAGGTCCTCGCCGGTGATGCCGAGATCGACCGAGCCCTGGCCGATTTCGCCTGATATCTCCGAGGCCGACAGGAACGCTATCTCGACGCCGTCAAGGCCGTCGATGCGGGCGCGATATTTGCGCTCGTCGCCGGGCAGGCTGACGGCAAGCCCGGCCTTGGCCAGCACCTCCAGCGCCTGCTCCTTGAGCCGGCCCTTCGACGGCAGCGCCAGCGTGATCATGGCGCCGTCTCCCGCAGCACCTCGATGCGGTCGAGCCAGACGGAAAAACCGACGCCGGGGATCGGCGTTTTGGCGCCGAGCAGCGTCAGCAGCCGGTCGTAGCGGCCACCACCGGCGAGCGGCCGGTCGCCATCCTGCGCCGCGATCTCGAAGACGAGGCCGGTGTAGTAGTCGAGCGGCCGGCCGAAGGCGGCGTCGTAGCTGATTTCAGACATCGGCAGGCCGAGGGCTTCGATGGCCGCGGCGCGGGCCGCAAAATTCTCCAGCGCAGCCCCCAGTGAAAGCCCGGCATCGGCTGCAAAACGTTCGAGCGCTCCGGCGGCGCTGTCGAGCGGCACGTCGATGGCCAGGAAACTCTTTAGTGCCGCGAATGCCTCGTTCGACAGCCGTACGCTGCGCAGTTCGGCTTTCTCGATCAGGCGCCGCGCAATCTCGGACGGCGAACGCCCGGCCGTTGCCGACAGGCCGGCCTCTTCCATGCCGCCGGCGATATGCGCCGAAAGACCGTCGAGATCGCCGTCGAGGACAAGCGCGGCGACCACGCCGGCAAGCTGGCTGTTGCGCGGCGGATTGGCGAGGTCGGCAAGCGCCGCCTCCAGCATCGGCGCCGAGCCGAAGGCGCGCGCCAGCCGCATGCGCCAGCCGCGCGGCAGGCCAAGGGCGGCCAGCACCGCCTCGAAAATGGTCTGGTCGCCGAGCGTCACCGCCAGCTCCCGGCCGGGCAGCACCAGCGAAAGCAGCGCATGCGCATCGGCCAGCGAACGGGCGTCGGCGGCGGCCGTGTCGCCGTCGCCGAGGTCCTCGATGCCGGCCTGGAAGAACTCGTTGCCGCCCTCGCGGCGCTGGCGAAACACCTCGCCGAGATAGGAATAGCGGCGCGGCGTGCCGGCCTGGCTGGTAATGTGGTCGAGGCAGACCGGAATGGTGAATTCCGGCCGCAGGCAAAGCGTCTGCCCGGTCTCGCTCTCGGTGAGAAAGATACGGCGCCGCAAATCCTCGCCAGCCATGTCGAGGAACGGATCGGCCGGCTGCAGCACGGCAACCTCGACCGCATGGGTGTTGCGCGCGGCGAAGAGCTTGGTGATGTCGGATGCGATGGCGGGGTAGCGGGAGGTCATAAAACGCCACCTTCCCTTCTCCCCCTGTGGGAGAAGGTGGATTGGCGCGACGCGCCAAGACGGATGAGGGGTGCCGGAAGAAATGAGGCGTCGGCGTTCCCTGGAACACCCCTCATCCGACCGAGCTTCGCTCGGCCACCTTCTCCCACAAGGGGAGAAGGAAGCGGCGCCCTACTTGCCACGCGCCCGCTCCTCGGCCTGCGCCGCCAGTATCTTCTTCACTTCGGCAACCAGCTCACTCTCCACCACGGTCACCTGCGCCGGTCGTGCGGCGCGCCATTCGGCGTTGTCGGCGATCTCGGCCGACATTTTCGCGCCTTCGATCAGATCCTTGATCTGCACCTCGCCTTTGGCGCGCTCGTCGCCGCCCTGGATGACGGCGACCGGGCTGCCGCGACGGTCGGCATATTTCAGCTGCGCCTTCATGCCGGCGCCGCCGAGGTACATTTCCGAGCGGATGCCGGCGGCGCGCAGCTCGGCCACCATCTTCTGGTAGCGGCCGAGGCTTTCCGTATCCTTGTCCATGGTCAGCACGACGACCGGCGCGATGACATCGGAAGTATCGAGCTTGCCGAGGTTCTTCAGCGCCGTCATCAGCCGCGAGACACCGATGGAAAAACCGGTCGCCGGCACCGGCTCGCCGCGAAAGCGCGAGACGAGACCGTCATAACGGCCGCCGCCGCCAACCGAGCCGAAGCGCACGATCTGGCCGTCCTCGTTGGGGATCTCGGCCAGCAGCTCGGCCTCGTAGACCGGGCCGGTGTAATATTCGAGGCCACGCACGACGGAGGGATCGATGCGAATGCGATCCTCACCGTAGCCGCTTTGTGCGACCATGGTTCTTATCTGCTCCAACTCTGCAAGACCCTCAACAAACGAGGCATTCGTTATGCCGAGATGTTCGAGTTTCCTTTCCTCGACAAGATTGCTGAGCCCTGGGGTGATAGATCCCAGTGTCTGGACAATTTGTTCGGGATCATGCTGCGCCATGACCGTGAAATAGCTGATCACAACATCGATTTGAGCGTTACCCAGCCCGGCACCCTTGGTAAAATCACCGCTCTCGTCCTTGCGCCCGGCGCCCAAAAGCAGACGAACCCCCTCGACGCCCAGCTTGTCCAGCTTGTCGATCGCCCGCAGCACCTGCAGCCGGCGGCCAGCGTTCTCGTCGCCGCCGAGGCCGATCGCCTCCAGCACGCCGTCGAGCACCTTGCGATTGTTGACGCGGATGACGTAGTCGCCGCGCTTGATGCCGAGCGCCTCCATCACGTCGGCCATCATCATCGCCATCTCGGCATCGGCCGCGACACCCGGCGTGCCTACCGTGTCGGCGTCGAACTGCATGAACTGGCGGAAGCGGCCGGGGCCCGGCTTCTCGTTGCGGAACACCCAGCCGGAGCGATAGCTGCGATAGGGTTTCGGCAGGCGCTCGAAATTCTCGGCGACAAAGCGCGCCATCGGCGCGGTCAGGTCGTAGCGCAGCGACAGCCACTGGTCGTCATCGTCCTGGAACGAGAACACGCCCTCGTTCGGCCGGTCCTGGTCGGGCAGGAATTTGCCGAGCGCATCGGTGTATTCGATCAGCGGCTGGTCGACCGGCTCGAAACCGTAGAGCTCAAAGACCGAGCGGATCGTCGCCATCATCTTCTCGACGGCGCGGAGATCGTCGGCGCCGCGGTCGACAAAGCCGCGCGGCAGGCGCGCTTTCATCTTTTCGGATTTGTCGGCCATGGGATGGGTACTCGGTGTTTCGTGGCGCTTCCGGGGATCGGTTAAATGACCGATTTCCACGGCGCGGGTGTCCTAACCGATGCAGCCGGGAGCGGCAAGGGTTTGCGCCTCTCCTTCTCCCCTTGTGGGAGAAGGTGGCCGAGCGAAGCTCGGTCGGATGAGGGGTGTTCCAGCTTGGCTATGACGGCACTCCGTCCAACACCCCTCATCCGGCTCGGCGCTGCGCGCCGATCCACCTTCTCCCACAAGGGGAGAAGGAAAGGCGAAAAAGAAGCTGAAACAATTGCGCCATGCGCGCGGCATCGTGCCGACACAATCCGGGCCGATAAGCGCGCCGAAACAAGGGGCTCGGGGCCATGGCCACGCTACAGAAGTTCGACATCATCGATAGCGGCGCACGCGACGCCTCGGTCCGGCTGCGGCCGGCCGATGGTTATGCGCCGAAGACGAAGCAAATCGCCGGACCGTTCGAGATCGCGGCGCAACAGCGCAGCGGACCGACGATGCGCGACGTGCTGATGACCGGCCTGCTGGTGATCTATCCGGTGTTCGCCGCGCTGGCGGCCATCCTTGCCGGGTTTTTCCTCGCCGGCGCCGGCGGCGCCTGAGCCGCTATTTCGGCCGCTTGAACGCTTTCCGTTCCGCCTCGACCGGCTCGCGGCAGACGCAGCCCTCGAGATGGTCGTTGACCAGCCCCATCGCCTGCATGAAGGCGTAGACGGTGGTCGGGCCGACAAAGCTCCAGCCGCGCTTCTTCAGCTCTTTCGAAATGCGGACCGAGACGGCCGTCGTCGGATTGGCGCGCAAATGCGCGAGGTCGACGATCTCGGGCCGCTCGTCGGGGCCGGGTTCGAACTTCCAGAACCAGGCGGCCAGCGAGCCGGCCTCGTCGATGAGTTCGCGGGCGCGCTTGGCGTTGTTGATGGTCGAAACGATCTTGCCGCGGTGACGGATGATGCCGGCATTGCCGAGCAGGCGCTCGACATCGGCGTCGGTGAAGGCGGCGATCTTGTCGACATCGAAGCCGGCAAACGCCTCGCGGAAATTGTCGCGCTTGCGCAATATGGTCAGCCAGGACAGGCCCGACTGAAAACCTTCGAGGCAGATCTTCTCGAACAGGCGGCGGTCGTCGGCGACCGGCCGGCCCCATTCGTGGTCGTGGTAGTGCAGATAATCCGGCAGGTTGCCGTGCCAGAAGCAGCGGGCGATGCCGTCGGGACCGGCAAGCAGACCTGTCTTTTCATCCATGGCGGAATTCCGTTCGTGTCTTGGCGTTAACGCGTTTTGACGCGGGCTTTACCGCGGCTTTACCAGATTCCTGAACCGGGCGGTAACCACACCAAAAGCTTTACTGACAGATCGGCATTTTACGCATTCCGATTCATGTTTCGGTTGCCGCTTCGCGCCCAATGTCGGCGAAATCGGGGAGGCTTTGCACCCCGGCATGTTCGACGATCAAGGTGCGTTGCGATGAAGACATTCTTGTTCCCACTGTTCGGCGCCGCGGCCGTGCTTGCGGCCGGTGCCGCCAATGCCAACGACCGCTATGCCGAGAGGCCGCCGGTGGTGGTCAGCCCAGATCTTTCGGCGCCCTGGGTGCTGCAGCTCGGCCATGCGCCGGGCATCGTGCGGCAGAGCCGGCAAGAGGCGCAGCCGCAACGGCGCTACCGGCGGCTGGCCGAACCCGATCAGCTGCGCACCGCAGCGGTGCAGGCGCCGGCCAAGCGCATGGTGATGCGGCCGCAGATCGACCCGATCTATCTGCCGCAGGAAGTCGCCTATGACGGCCCGCAGAAGCCGGGCACGATCGTCATCGATACGCGAGAGAATTTCCTCTATCTGGTCGGGAAGAACGGTAAGGCGCGGCGTTATGGCGTCGGCACCGGCAAGCCGGGCTTCGAATGGTCCGGCACCCACAAGATCACCAACAAGCGCGTCTGGCCGGATTGGCGGCCGCCGGCGGTGATGATCGCCCGCGAAGCCGCCAAGGGCCGTTATCTGCCGACCTATCTCGCCGGCGGCATGGAAAACCCGCTCGGCGCACGCGCGCTCTATCTCGGCTCGACCGAGTACCGTATCCACGGCACCAATCAGCCCTGGACGATCGGCGGCGCGGTGTCGTCGGGCTGCATCCGCATGCGCAACGAGGACGTGGTCGACCTTTACGAGCGGGTCAATGTTGGCACGACGGTTGTAGTGATGTAATCTGCGGTTGACCTCACCGATGATTCTGCTCAGAAGCCTCGGGAGCATTGAATAACGGGGGACGGGCCGTGTGGGGATGCGGCCAGTCACGAAAGGGCAGCGCGGCAAGCCGTGCTGCCCTTTTTGTTTCCGCCAACGCCAGCAAGAATTGACGGGAAGATTTCGCCGGCACGTCGCGCGACCGGCATGGCGGTTCGCTTTTCGCGCTGCCTTTTCGCGGTTGCTTTGCTATGTGGCGGCTAAAATCCAGATAAAGGCCCATCCCGATGCCCCTTTCCGATGACAGCCGCTATCTCAGAGGCGGCCCGGTTGCCCAACGCATCATCGCCGGCGTGCGCGAGGACGCGGCGATCGCCACCGCCGAAGGCTTTCCGCCCAAGCTGGTGTCGGTCACCGTCGGCGATACCGCCGCGGTCGACGTCTATGTCCGCAACCAGCGCGCCAAGGCCGGGTTGGCCGGCATCGGCTTCGAGGAAAGGCGCTTTCGCGCCGACATCACCGCCGGCGAGCTGGAAGCGGCAATCCACGGGCTTAACGCCGACCCGCGCGTCACCGGCATCATCATCCAGCGGCCGGTGCCGGTGCACATTCCGATCAAGACGCTGCAGGCGGCGGTGCATCCGCTCAAGGATGTCGAGGGCATGCATCCGGCCTCGATCGGCAACATCGTCTACAACCAGCTCGACCTGGCGCCCTGCACCGCCGCCGCTTCGGTCGAACTGCTCAGGGAAACCGGCCTCGACCTCAAGGGGCTCGAGGTGGTGGTCGTCGGCCATTCCGAGATCGTCGGCAAGCCGATCGCCTTCCTTTTGATGAGCGAAGGCGCGACGGTGACCGTCTGTCACCACATGACGCGTTCGGTGGCGGCACACGCACGCCGCGCCGACGCACTGTTCGTCGCGGTCGGCAAACCGCGGCTGATCAAGGCCGACATGGTCAAGCCGGGCGCCGCCGTCATCGATATCGGCATCAATTCGGAAATCGGGCCGGACGGCGAGAGCCGCATCGTCGGCGACGTCGATGCCGAGAGCGTCAGGCATGTCGCGTCGTGGATCACGCCGGTGCCGGGCGGCGTCGGCCCGATCACGGTGGCGATCCTGCTGCGCAACACGATGGTAGCGCTCAGCCGCCAGCGCGCCCGCTACCAGGCCACCTACGGCATAGCGGACAGGCTGGCGGCGGAGTAGGCGACTGGCGCATCACTCGGCCGCGACAACCGCCCTCTCTTCGCGAACGCCTTCGGGCCTCGGCCCACCATAGGCCCAGTCGAGCAGCTTTATCGTGTGCACCACCGGCAGCTTCGCGGCAGAAGCGATCTGGGTGATGCAGCCGATATTGCCGGTGGCGACGATTTCGGCACCGGTCGCCTCGATATTCCTGACCTTGCGGTCGCGTAGCGTTGCCGAAATCCCGGGCTGCAGGATGTTGTAGGTGCCGGCCGAACCGCAGCACAGATGCCCTTCGCGCGGCTCGCGCACGACGAAGCCGGCACGGACCAGAAGCTCCTTCGGCTGGCGGGTGATCTTCTGGCCGTGCTGCATCGAGCAGGCTGAGTGATAGGCGACGATGGTGCCCGGCTTGCGGACCGGCTCGGGCAGGTCGAGGCTTGCCAGATATTCGGTGATGTCCCTGGCCAGCGCCGACACGCGCGCGGCCTTGTCGGCATAGGCCGGATCGAGGCGCAGCATGAAGCCGTAATCCTTGATGGTGGTGCCGCACCCGGATGCGGTGATGACGATGGCGTCGAGTCCACCCTGCTCGATGGCGCGCGTCCAGGCGTCGACGTTCCGTCGGGCCGACGCCAAGGCAGCGTCCTCGCGCCCCATATGATGTACCAGCGCGCCGCAGCAGCCCTCGCCCTCGGGCACCACGACCTCAACGCCAAGCCGGGTCAGCAGCGAAATCGTCGTGTCGTTGATGCCGGGATCGAGCACGGATTGCGCGCAGCCGGTGAGGATGGCGACGCGGCCATTTTTCTTCGCGCCCTGCCCGGCATGGACGCCCGGCGAGGCCATCGGCGAGACTGCCGGGACCGACGCCGGGGCCAGCTTCAACATCGCGCCGAAAGGCTTCAAGGCCTGGATTTTCTCAAACAGGCCGGCGAATGGCTGGCCGAGCTTCGCCAGCTTGAGCGCCGCGCGGAAACGCGAGGGATAGGGCAGCACGAAGGCCAGCATGGCGCGTGTCAGGCGATCGGCCAGCGGACGCTTGTAGGTCTCCTCGATATGGACGCGGGCGTGGTCGACCAGATGCATGTAGTTGACGCCCGATGGGCAGGTGGTCATGCAGGCGAGACAGGACAGGCAGCGGTCGATATGGGTGACGATTTGCTTGTCGGCCGGCCGTCCGTTTTCCAGCATGTCCTTGATCAGATAAATCCGGCCGCGCGGCGAATCCAGTTCGTTGCCGAGCGTCACATAGGTTGGGCAGGTGGCGGTGCAGAAGCCGCAATGCACACATTTGCGCAGGATCTTCTCCGATTCCGCGACATGCGGATCGGCGAGCTGGGCAGCTGAGAAATTGGTCTGCACGTAAACGAATCCCTACCGTTTGAGCATGATCTTTTCCCAAAACCGGTACCCACTTTTGGGGATCATGCTCATAATCCCAGAAACCAGCTTTCCGGGTTCTTGACCGGCTCGCCGCGCTGCAGCGCCTGCAGGCCGAGAATGCAGCGGGCGATGAACCAGACCGCGACGGCAACCATCAGCACGACACCGATGACCACGATCATCAGCAGCGCCGAGATCAGTGCATAGAGCAGGCCGATCCAGAAGGTGCGGATCAGGAATGTGTAATGGCTCTCGACGAAGCCGCCGGCCTTGCCGCGATTGATATAGGCCAGGACGACGCCGACAATACCGCTGACGCCGATGGCCAGGCCGGCGAGATAGAGGATGTAGATGACCAGCGCGTTGGTCGGGCCGGGCTCCAGCCAGCGGTCGGTCTGGCGTGACGTACCGTTTTGGCCTGGATCGCTCATTGTGCTCCTCCCTCGGTTGCCGGCCCGAGAGTAGCAGAGCTTGCGCCCGGCGCCATACGGCCGGGATTGAGGATATTCTTCGGGTCGAATTCGGCCTTCAGCCGCGCCGACAGTGCTGCCAGCGGTGGCGCCTGCGGCTCGAACACCGGCACGGCGGCGCGATGTGCAGGGATTGCGCGCACCAGCGTCGCATGGCCGCCGCCATGTCTTCTGATCAGGCCGCGCAACAGGCCAGCCTCGGGATCGTCCTGCTGCATGCGCAGCCAGATCAGCCCGCCCTGCCAATCGTAGAAGGCATCGACCGGGGCCTGCATGCGCAGCGCCAGCACCATCTGGTGGCCCCGCGACGGCGCCATCGAGACGCGCCACACCGGCCTTTCGCTGCCATCGGCGAACGACGCGCAGTCGCGGACATCGCGCCAGACCGAGTACGAGACCGAACCGGAAATCTCCTGCAGCGGCCCAGCGTTTTTCAGCAGGTCTTTCAGCGCGGCAATGCGGTAAGCGACCGACGGGCCGAAGCCCTCGATGCGCAGCAGCGTCGCGGCATCGCTGCCGAGACTGCCGCCAGCGACCCTAGCTGCGACCCGTTCGGGAAGATGGGCAGCACTCGACACTTCGGCGCTGGAACCCAGCGCCAGCGCCATGGCGGCGGCGGCGTGATCGTCGAGCAGGCCGCGGATGGCAAGCGTGACTTCGGTCTCGGCAGCAGGCAGCACCTTGAAGGTGACGTCGGTGAGCACCGCCAGCGTGCCCCAGCTGTTGGCCATCAGCTTGGACAGATCGTAGCCGGTGACGTTCTTGACGACGCGGCCGCCGGACTTGAAGGCCTCGCCGCGCCCGGAAACGGCCGCTATGCCGAGGATATGGTCGCGCGCAGCACCCACCTTCAGCCGGCGCGGGCCGGAAAGGTTCGCGGCGAGTGCGCCGCCGATCGTGCCTCGCGCTGGCTCACCGCCGAGCAGCGGGCCGTAATCCATCGGTTCGAAGGCAAGTTGCTGGCCGTTTTCGGCAAGCAGGCTTTCGATTTCGGCCAGCGGCGTGCCGGCTTTTGCCGACAGCACCAGTTCGGCCGGCTCGTAAAGCATGACGCCGGAGAGTTTGGAAAGGTCGAACGTATGCTCGCCCTGCTGCGGCCGGCCGATACCGCGCTTGGAGCCGTGGCCGAGGATTTCCAGCGGTGCGTCTTCCGCCGCGGCCCAGGCGACGGTGGAGAGGACTTCGGCTGCGGTGGTGGGGACGAAGGTGGTCATGAGGCGGATGCGCCAATGGCAAATGCAAAGACGTCGCGTTCCTTCGCGCCCCCCTCTGTCCTGCCGGACATCTCCCCCTCAAGGGGGGAGATCGGACGTCGCGTCTGGCTTCGCCAATCGTCAATATTGAAAGAAGGCTGAGGCGTGCAAGCTGCCAATCTCCCCCCTTGAGGGGGAGATGTCCGGCAGGACAGAGGGGGGTGTTCAAGCGCCAACATACCCACTCAAAACCTCGGAATGTCCGGAAACGCCACTTGCCCGCGATGCACGTGCATCCGCCCGAGCTCGGCGCATCGCCTCAATTGCGGGAAGACCTTGCCGGGATTCAAAAGATGGTTGGGGTCGAAGGCGCATTTGACGCGCATCTGCTGGTCGAGGTCGATCTGGTTGAACATTTCCGGCATCAGGTCGCGCTTCTCGACGCCGACCCCGTGCTCGCCGGTCAGCACGCCACCGACCTTGACGCAGAGCCGCAATATGTCGGCGCCGAAACTCTCCGCCTTGTCGAGTTCGCCCGGCACGTTGGCGTCATAGAGGATGAGCGGGTGCAGATTGCCGTCGCCGGCGTGGAAGACATTGGCGACGCCGAGCCCGTATTTCTCCGACAGCTCGCGCATGCCGGCGAGCACGCGCGGCAGTTCCTTGCGCGGGATGGTGCCGTCCATGCAGTAGTAGTCGGGCGAGATGCGGCCGACCGCCGGGAAAGCCGCCTTGCGGCCGGCCCAGAAGCTCAGCCGCTCCTGCTCCGATTGCGAAATGCGGCATATGGTCGAGCCGTTCCTATAGGCGATGGCTTCGACCAGGCCGATCAGGTGATCGACCTCGACACCCGGCCCGTCCAGCTCGACGATCAGCAGCGCCTCGACATCCAAGGGATAGCCGGCCTGGACGAAATCCTCGGCGGCGTGGATGGCCGGACGGTCCATCATCTCCATGCCGCCCGGAATGATGCCGGCGCCGATGATGTCGGCAACGCATTGGCCGGCCTGCTCGCTGGTCGGGAAACCGATCAGCAGGGCACGCGCCGTCTCCGGCTTTTTCAGGATGCGTACGGTGACCTCGGTTACGACGCCGAGCAGTCCTTCGGAGCCGGTCATGACGCCGAGCAGGTCGTAGCCTTCCGCGTCGAGATGGCTGCCGCCGAGGCGCACCACCTCGCCATTCATCAGCACCATCTCGATGCCGAGCACATTGTTGGCGGTGAGACCGTATTTCAGGCAGTGCACGCCGCCGGAATTTTCCGCGACATTGCCGCCGATCGAGCAGGCGATCTGGGAGGATGGATCGGGGGCGTAATAAAAACCCTCCTGCTCGACGGCGGTGGTGATGCCGAGATTGGTGACGCCGGGCTGGGCGACGACGACGCGGTTCTGAAAATCGATCTCGAGGATGCGGTTGAAGCGGCTCATTACCAGCAGCACCGCGTCTTCGAGCGGCAGCGCACCGCCGGAGAGCGAGGTGCCGGAGCCGCGTGGCACGACGCGGATGTTGCGGTCGCTGCAATATTTCAGCACCCGCGAGACCTGCGCCACGGTCTGCGGCAGCACCACGACCAGCGGCAATTGCCGGTAGGCGGTGAGCCCGTCGCTCTCGAAGGCGCGCATGGCATTGGCGGCGTCGACGACGCCCTCGCCCGGCACCATGATGCGCATATCGGCGACGATCTCGTCGCGCCGGCGCATCGTGGCGTCGTCTGGTTTCGGCATGGCAAGGCCGGACATCGACAGCCTCCTTCGATCGACTGGTAAAAATCTTTTACCAGCGACGGTGGTCGCTTGCAAATGCCGCGTTGGCCGGGATGAGAGGCCTATGGCCGAGACTGCCTTCCGCAGCGGCAATCTGCCGCTGCGCCCCACACTACTCGCCCGGCTGCTTGCCTGGTTCGGAGTGCATGCGGCGGACGCGGCGCACGCCCCACCAGACGAGCACGATGGCGAGCGGCACCGAGGCGGCGGTGACCATTTCCGGCGCGAAGGCATGGCCGAAGATCGAGGCGCCCTTGGCGACGTAGCCGATGAGGCCGACGACATAGTAGGAGACGGCGGCGACCGAGAGCCCCTCCACCGTCTGCTGCAGCCGCAATTGCAGGCGGGCGCGATTGTTCATCGATGCCAAAAGATCGCGGTTCTGCTTCTCGACCTCGACGTCGACCCAGGTGCGCAGCAGTGTGGTGGCACGGGTGAGCTTCGTCGACAGGTTGGCCTGACGCTCCTCGACCGAACGGCAGGTACGCATCGCCGGCGCCACGCGGCGCTGCAGAAAACCGCCCCAGGTGTCGTAGCCGGGCACCGCCTCTTCGTCGAGCGCCTCCAGCCGTTCGCGCACGATGCCGTCATAGGCGCGGCTGGCGCCGAAGCGGTAGAGGCTGGAGGCGGCATCGGCCTCCAACTCGGCGGCCAGTTCGGTCAAGTCGGCAAGTAGCGTCTGGCTGTCGCGGGTCTCGGCGACCTTCATTTCCAACGTGGTCTGGGCCAGCCTGTCTTCGATGCGGCGGGCGCGACCGGACAGCGTCAGGGCCAGCGGCAGCCCAAGCATGGCCAGCGTGCGGTAGGTCTCGATGTCGATCAGCCGCTGCGACAGTGCCCCGGTGCGCGCCGGGGTCAGGCCGCGGTCGAGCACCAGCATGCGGGTCAAGCCGTCGCCATCCTGACGGAAATCGGTGACGATGGCCGCGTTGCCGCGCTCGACCAGCGAATAGCACAGGCTGGTCGGGTCGAAGCCGGCGATCAGTTTTTCGTTCGCCGGCGTCCATTTGCGGATCTCCAGCCTGATGCCGGAAATCACCGTGCCCGGCGGCGAAAACCCGTTGCCGAAGGGTGTGTCTTCTTGCCCCCTGCCGTTTTCGGCGAGCGGGCCTTCCCAGAGATAGGTCGAGAATTCCGTGTGGCGTTCCCAACGCAGCGAGCCCTTGCCCCATTTCATCGCGTGGTGGCGGGCGTGAGGGTCGGGCGCGGCGATGCCGAGGCGTCGCGACAATTCGGAAAGCACGGCCTGATCGATCCCGGATCCAGCTTCGGTCATGAAGGAAAGCTGCACCAGCACGCGCGGTTTTTCGACCAGCGGCTGCGGCCGGGCGTGGACCTCGCCGAGCGCGCCCGGCCGACCTTCATGCGCCGGAAAGCCCATGACGGTGCCGCCCACGGCTTTGGCGCGCAGCTGGAATTCGAGGTTGGAAGGGTCGGCGTCTGGCACGGCTGGTCCCCCGGGCTTCTGTGAGCCCTTGGCAATGACGTCCCTCTAGAGGCAATCGCCAGGGGACGCAAACGCCCAATTTAGCTGAAGATGATATGGCGCCGCGGCTGTGAAACGGACCCGGCCACGGCGAATTGGATAAATAATTTGACCAGTTGGCGACGCTGGCTTTATCTTGCGCGACATCGGTTCAACCCCCAGGCATCCCGTTTGAGCGACATTTTCTCCCGGATCGAGCATTCGCGCACCGCCGACGAGGTGGTGCAGCAGATCGAGAGCCTGATCCTCGAAGGTGTCCTGCGCACCGGCGACCGGCTGCCGGGCGAGCGCGAACTGGCGCGCCAGTTCGAGGTGTCGCGGCCGATCCTGCGCGATGCCTTGAAAGCCTTGGAAGGGCGCGGGCTGTTGACGACACGGCCAGGCGGCGGCACCCATGTCGCCGATGTCATCGGCCAGCTGTTCACCAAGCCGGTGACCGACCTGATCTCGATGCATCGCAAGGCGGTGACCGACTATCTGGAGTACCGCCGCGAGATCGAGGCGGTGGCGGCGGAATATGCGGCGCGGCGTGCCACATCGGACGATCTGGCGCTGCTCGACCGCATCATGGCACGTATGGACGAGGCGCACCGGACCGGCAATTTCGACGACGAGGCGGAAATCGACGTCGAGTTCCACCACGCGATCTGCGAATGCGCGCACAACATCATCCTGCTGCACACGCTGCGCTCGTGCTATCGGCTGCTGTCGGAAGGCGTGTTCCAGAACCGGCGGCTGGTGTTCAGCGTGCCGGGCGCGCGCGAGACGCTGCTTTCGCAGCACCGGGCAATCTACACGGCGGTCAAGGCCGGCGATGCAGCCGCGGCGCGGCAGGCGGCGATGGACCACATCTCTTATGTCGAACGGTCGATGGCCGAGGCCGAGCGCAGCGGCGACTGGCAGCGCGTGTCGCGGCTGAGGCTCAGGCAGCGCTCCGAGCCCGGTGACGGTGAGCCGGCAAGAAAACAGCCGTAGGCACCGCCCAGAAAATTCAACGACGAACCAGCGAAGAACCAGCGGAAAAAGATCCATGAGCAGCATTCTCACCATCGCCGACCTCAAGGACCTGGCGCGCCGCCGCGTGCCGAAGATGTTCTTCGACTACGCCGATTCCGGCGCCTGGACCGAAAGCACCTACCGCGCCAACGAAGAGGATTTCCAGAAGATCAAGTTCCGCCAGCGTGTGCTTGTCGACATGGACAACCGCTCGCTGGAATCGACCATGATCGGCGAGAAGGTGACGATGCCGGTGGCGCTGGCGCCGACCGGCATGACCGGCATGCAGCATCCGGACGGCGAGATGCTGGCGGCCCAGGCGGCGGAAGAATTCGGTGTGCCGTTCACGCTGTCGACAATGAGCATCTGCTCGATCGAGGATGTCGCGGCGGTGACCAGGAAGCCGTTCTGGTTCCAGCTCTATGTGCTGCGCGACAAGGACTTCGTCTTCGATTTGATCGATCGCGCAAAAGCGGCGAAATGTTCGGCGCTGGTGCTGACGCTCGACCTGCAGATCCTCGGTCAGCGCCACAAGGATATCCGCAACGGGCTTTCGGCGCCGCCGCGAATGACGCCGAAGCACCTCTGGCAGATGGCGACAAGGCCGCGCTGGTGCGTCGGCATGGCCGGCACCAAGCGCCGGAGCTTCCGCAACATCGTCGGCCATGCCAAGGGCGTCGGCGACCTCGCCTCGCTGTCGTCGTGGACGAAGGAGCAGTTCGATCCGCATCTGTCGTGGAAGGACGTCGCCTGGATCAAGGAGCGCTGGGGCGGCAAGCTGATCCTGAAAGGCATACTCGACAAGGAGGATGCGCTGATGGCGGCCAGGACAGGCGCCGACGCGATCATCGTTTCCAACCATGGCGGCCGCCAACTCGACGGCGCCTCGTCGTCGATCATGGCGGTCGAAGAGATCGCCGACGCCGTCGGCGACGCGATCGAGGTGCATATGGACGGCGGCATCCGCTCCGGCCAGGACGTGCTCAAGGCGCTGTGCCTCGGCGCCAAGGGCACCTATATCGGCCGGCCTTTCCTGTACGGCCTCGGCGCACTCGGCAAGGAAGGGGTTACCAAGGCGCTGGAAATCATCCGCAAGGAGATGGACATAACGCTGGCTCTGTGCGGAAAGCGTCTGGTCACCGACATGGGCAAGGATCAGCTTCGGCGCTAAAGTCCCGTGACGGCATGACCACGGAGGCGACGCAGGCATTGACGGAGCCCGGCATCAGTTTCTACGAGGCGCGCGGACCGCAAGGCATGCGTCTCTACGCGATCGGCGATGTGCACGGCCGGCTCGACCTGCTGACCGCCATGCACCGGCGGATCGAGGCGGAGCTCGGTCAAAGGCCGTCGGCCGATTGGCGCGTGATCCATCTCGGCGACTATGTCGATCGCGGCCCGGACTCCAGGGGCGTCATCGATTTCCTGATCGACGCGCAAAGACGCGATCCGCGTCACCTGATGCTGGCCGGAAATCATGATCTCGGCTTTCTCGATTTTCTCGATGTCCCCGATCCGGACGGGCTGTTCATGCGCTATGGCGGCATCCAGACGGCGCTATCGTATGGTGTCTCACTCGGTGGGAGCAGCGCCTGGTTTGGCCGCGCCGATGCGGCATTACGGCAAGGGCACGCCGCACTGGTCGAGGCGGTGCCGCAGAACCATGTCGAGTTCCTGCGCTCGCTGGCCTTTTCAGTGACGTTCGGCGACTTCTTCTTCTGCCATGCCGGCATCCGGCCCGGCATTGCGCTGGAAAGCCAGACCCGGCAGGACCTGATCTGGATCCGCGAGGTCTTCCACGACCACACCGGTCTTCATCCGAAGATCGTGGTGCACGGTCATACGCCGGTGCCCAAGCCCGAGATCACCGGCAACCGCGTCAATGTCGACACCCTCGCCTGGCAGTCGGGAAACCTCACCGCGCTCGTGGTGGACGGCGCTGACAAGCATATCCTGACAGTGACGGATAAGCGGGCGTAGGAAAGGCGTGGGATTACGAGCAGAGAGGCTAGCGAAGCGCGGCGGTGACGCCGTAGCCGTCAACGGCATTGTGGTTGTTGGCTGCGTCGGCGGAATAAATGCCGAGGCCGCACAAGACGATGGCCGACAACATGGCAAAGGACAAAAAGGCTGCTTTCACGGACGTCATCTCTTGTTGAGCTTTCTGCATCTATGCACGAGCGGGTTACCAATGCGTTGAAACGCGAAATACGTCGCAAATGTCTGACGGTTTCGCGCTTCTAGGCATGTTCTGTATCGGCGGTGTGTCGCGCGGGTCACAGGAAAGGTTCATCGCGGTTGCACGCAAGATGCAGAGCGGGCGCCTTTTAGGCTGGCGCACAGACACAGGCCAAGGATGAAACGCGTTATCCCCGGCGGATTTGCCGCCGCGTGCCAAATATGCAACGTCGCCAAATACGTTGACTATATGAGCCGTCAGATCGTCGCCACCCAGGCGCGGGCGATGGCCAGGCCGGCGGCATCGGCTTGCGGTCCGTTGCGGGCCATTTCATCGTCGAGCCGGCCCGCCCATTCAGGATGCCGCTCGGCGATCAGCGGTGCGAAGGAGGTGCTCCAGTCGCGCACCATCGGACTGTCGGCCTCGAAATGGAACTGGAAGCCGTAGACGGCGCGGCCGATGCGGAACGCCTGGTTCTCGGCGACGGCATTGCCGGCCAGCCGCACGGCAGTCTCGGGCAAGACAAAGGTGTCGTCGTGCCATTCGAAGATCGGGAATTTTTCAGGCAAGGCGGCGAGCACCGGATCGGCCTGCGCCGCCGCGGTGAGCGCGACCTCGTACCAGCCGAACTCCGACGCGCCGCCGATCTGGTTCTCGCCGCCAAAGGCGCGCGCGACCAACTGGCTGCCGAGGCAGATACCAAGCACCGCGCGATCCCTCTCGGCAAAGTCGCGTGTCAGATCGAGCAGACCCGGAAAATAAGGACAGAGCTCGTCGTCCAGCGCATTCTGGGCGCCGCCGAGCACCACCATGGCGTCATGCCCGCCGCTATCTTGCGGCAGCGCGTCGCCGCGGTAGGGACGGCGCAGGTCGATATCGGCGCCCGCCTCGACAAGGGCCGCGCCGATCTGGCCAAGGCCCTCATTGTCGAAGTTCTGGACAACCAAGACCCGCATCGAAACCTGCTGACATGAAATTGATGCAACGAGCGATATCATGGCACCAGCATTGCAGCCAACAGGGAACGCCTATGCCACTGCAAAACCGGGTCGACCCGTTCGGCGCCATCCATGCCGTGCCGGAGCGCGGCCTGTTCATGGGCAATCGCGGCATCATTCACGACCCCGAGACGAGAACGCTGTTGAAGAAGCGCTGGGCGCTGCAAGCCTGGATTGTCTGCGTCTGCGAATTCGGCAACGTGCGGCGCGAGCCGATGGGGCGCAACCGGGCTGGCGGCAAGGCCGGCTGGACCGAGCTGTTTTTCCTCGACGAGGTGACGGCACTTGCCGCCGGCCACCGTCCCTGCTTCTTCTGCCGGCGCGAGCGGGCCAGGGATTTTGTCCGGCGTTTCGGCGACGCCTTCGGCATTGCCGAGCCACGCGCGCCGCAGCTCGACAAGCGCCTGCACAAGGAGCGCCTGGCCCCGGGCGGACGAGCGACGAGACTGAAACCGGAAGCGCTTGCGGACTTGCCGGACGGCACGGTGATCTCGTCAGGAAACAGGGCGTACGCCCTGTTTGATGGCGCGGCGCTGCCCTGGAGTTTCGGCGGTTATGGCGAACCGGTGGGGTTCGGCGGTTTTACCGACCGTCCAATCGGCATGCTCACGCCGGCGACAACTGTTTCGGTGCTGCAGAAAGGCTACGAGCCTGTCTGGCATCCTTCCGCCGAGGCTTGACGCCGAGGGTGACGTTGCCGCATTCCTCGGCGATGCGCGCCAATTACAAGATGCAGCGGCTGTTCGTGCCGGACGGGCTTGGACCGGACATCGAGTTCGACGTCGGCCCGCAGCAGAGCCATTATCTCTCGCACGTGCTGCGGCTCGGCGAAGGCGCCGAAATTCTGGTCTTCAACGGCCGCGACGGCGAATGGTCGGCGGCGATCGCGGCGAAGTCGAAGAAGGCGTTGCGGCTGAAGTTGCTGGCATTGCAGCGGCCGCAGCCGCCGCTGCCCGATCTCGTCTATTGCTTCGCGCCGCTGAAGCAGGGGCGGCTCGACTACCTCGTGCAAAAGGCGGTGGAGATGGGCGCCGGCATCCTGCAGCCGGTCATCACCCAGCATACGCAAGTGACAAAACCCGGCATCGAGCGCCTGCGCGCCAATGTCGTCGAGGCGGCCGAACAATGCGGCATATTGGCGGTGCCGGAGCTGCGCGAAGCGGAAAAATTCGAGCGCCTGCTGGCGGGCTGGGACCGTGAGCGGCGGCTGATCTTCTGCGACGAGGATGCATCGACCAACAGTCCCCTGCCGGCATTGCAGGCGGTGCGGGAGAACAAGCTCGGGCTGCTTGTCGGGCCGGAGGGCGGCTTTTCCGACGAGGAGCGCAGGATGCTGAGAGCGCTGCCTTTCGTTACCGCCATTCCGCTTGGGCCGCGCATCCTGCGGGCGGACACGGCGGCCGTAGCAGCACTGGCGCTGATCCAGGCGACAATCGGGGATTGGTGATCAATTCCAGTCACCCGCTGGCTCAGGATTTTTCGCTTGATCGGCTACTGACATTTCGTCCATCTAGCGCCGGCAGTGGCCGCGCGTCCTTTCGGGCGCGCAAAGGACGCTGTAGCATATTGATTGGGCACATGATCCTTTCCGAAAATCGAAGCCGGTTTTCGGGGCCATGTGCGGAGGGCTATTATGGCGCGCGATACTACCGATTTCCGGCCGATCGAAGGCGTCGACGAACTCGTGGAGCACCTGGCCGAAGGCAACAAGCCGCGCGACAAATGGCGCATCGGCACCGAGCACGAGAAATTCCCGTTCTATGTCGACGGCAATGCGCCGGTGCCCTATGGCGGCGAGCGCGGCATCCGCGCCATCCTCGAAGGCATGCAGGACAAACTCGGCTGGGACCCGATCATGGATGCCGGCCGCATCATCGGCCTGGTCGAGCCGACCGGCCAGGGCGCGATCTCGCTGGAGCCCGGCGGCCAGTTCGAGCTGTCCGGCGCGCCGCTGGAGACGATCCACCAGACCTGCCGCGAAGGCAATGCGCATCTGGCGCAGGTGCGCGAGATCGCCGAACCGATGGGCATTCGTTTTCTCGGCCTTGGCGGCAGCCCGAAATGGTCGCTGGCCGAGACGCCGAAAATGCCGAAATCGCGCTACGAGATCATGACCCGCTACATGCCCAAAGTCGGCACCAAGGGCCTCGACATGATGTACCGGACCTGCACGATCCAGGTGAACCTCGACTTCGAGAGCGAAGCCGACATGCGCCGCAAGATGCAGGTGTCGCTGAAGCTGCAGCCGCTGTCGACGGCGCTGTTTGCCAACTCGCCCTTCACCGAAAGCCGGCCGAACGGCTTGCAGAGCTGGCGCGGCGAGATCTGGCGCGACACCGACAATCAGCGCTCCGGCCTGCTCGAATTCTGCTTCTCGCCCGATTTCGGCTTTGCCGATTATGTCGAATGGGCGCTCGACGTGCCGATGTATTTCGTCATCCGCGACGGCCAGTACCATGACATGACGCACATCACCTTCCGCCAGTTCATGGCGGGTGCTGCCCGCAACGAACTGCCGGACGGGCTGCCGACGATGGGCGACTGGGCGAACCATCTGTCGACGCTGTTCCCGGACGTGCGGCTGAAGCGCTTTCTCGAAATGCGCGGCGCCGATGGCGGGCCGTGGCGGCGCATCTGCGCGCTGCCGGCCTTCTGGGTCGGGCTGCTCTATGATGCGGCTGCGCTCGACGCGGCCGAGGCGCTGACCTCGAGCTGGAGCTACGACGAAGTGCTGGCAATGCGCAACGCAGTGCCGGAACAGGGCATTTCGGCGCCCTTCCGCAACACGACATTGCGCGAGATCGCCCGCGACGTGCTCGTCATCTCGCGCATGGGACTGAAGAACCGCGACCGCAAGAACCGCGACGGCTACGACGAGACGTCGTTCCTCAACACGCTGGACGAGGTCGTCGCGCGTGGCACCACCAGCGCCGAAGAGATGCTCTCGGCCTACCACACACGCTGGGGCGGCTCGATCGAGCCGGTGTTCATGGAATACGCGTATTAACGCTTCGCTATCCGCTTGGCCGATGGTCCGGCAAATTCGCTTCAATCAGTGATGGAAACGAACTAGGCTTCTCCAACGAGGATTTCCCGGAGGAGAAAACAATGCCTTCATTGTTCGATATTCTGGCACAGGCCCAGAACGGCAACGGCATGCAGGCGCTGGCCCAGCAGTTCGGGCTTTCGCAGCAGCAGACGCAGGCGGCGGTCGCGGCGCTGCTGCCGGCCTTTTCGCAGGGGCTGAAGCGCAACACGGCGGACCCTTATGGGCTCGGCTCCTTCATGACGGCGATGGCAAGCGGCCAGCACGCCAAATATTTCGAGGATGCAAGCCGGGCCTTCTCGCCGCAGGGCCTCGATGAAGGCAACGGCATTCTCGGCCATTTGTTCGGCTCGAAGGACCTGTCGCGGGCCGTCGCCAACCAGGCCGCGCAGGCGAGCGGCGTCAGCCAGCAGGTGTTGCAGCAGATGCTGCCGGCAATCGCCTCGATGATGATGGGCGGGCTGTTCAAGCAGACCACCAACCAGTTAGGCGGGCAGATACATGCGGCAGGCGGTGGCGGCAATCCGCTTGGCGAGCTCATCGAGCAGATGATGCGGCAGGCGGGCGGCGGCGGCCAGGCGCCGGCCCCTCAGCCTGCAGGCCCCACGGATAACCCGCTCGGCAAGGTGCTGCAGGATATGTTCGGCGGGCAGCAGCCGCAACAGACGCAGAGCCCTTACGGCGACAACCCGCTGGGCAAGGTGCTGCAGGATATGTTCGGCGGCGGTGCACCACAGCCGCAGCAGCCGCAGAACCAACCCCAGCAAACACAGAACCCTTATGGTGACAATCCGCTCGGCAAAGTACTGCAGGACATGTTCGGCGGTGGCGCACCGCAGTCTCAGCCGCGTCAGGCGCCGCAGCAACCCCAGGCGCCGCAGCCGCAGGCCAATCCGAGCGGCAGGCCGAGAAATCCGTTTGACGACCTGTTCGGCAAGATGTTCGAGACAGGCGCCCAGCAGCGCGACGACTACCAGAAAGGCATGGAGTCGATCTTCGACCAGTTCAAGCAGGGCATGGGCCGGCGCTAGACCAGACACCGGCAACCAATCATCAGTGCCGCCCAAAAAAGAAAGCCCGGTCCTGGGAGGACCGGGCAGCGCGCAGGCTGGCCGGGGGGATCCGGCAGGGAGTGGGGAGCCTGCGTAACTTAGTGGCGTCGTGCCTCAAAAAGGTTCAACGCGCCCGAACGGCGAAACCACGCGATCACACGACCTTGCAGGCAATATCCTCGATCGTTTCGGCGCGCTCGACCGCGATGACGCGAAGCCTTTCTGTCGGATCGCGGCCAAAGGGTACACCGACAGCGACGTGCAGGTCGGCGCGGGTCAGGCCGATGTCGGCGAGTTCGGCATCCGACATCTCGCCGAGGCGATAAAAGGCGCGGCGGTTTCTCCAGGCGCGGTAAACATTGGCAGCGGCATTGGCCACGCGCGTCGCAACGGCCGGACGCGAGGTGATGCGCGAGGTCTCGGTAGCGAAATCAAACGTAGCCATGTCGGTCTCCTTCACATTCGAACGGGCGAAACCGGTCGATCGGGCGCTGGCGACAGCGGCCGTTCCGGCTTCGATTCACATGCCTTCATGTGGACAATCGGAATTTGCCATGGCCCGATTGATTAATCCAACGAATGTTTCTAATCTTTAGCATCAGCATCAATGATGGATTAGGCCAATGAAAGCGCCGCTCGATCTCGATCAGTTGCAGACCTTCATCTCGATTGTCGACACCGGCAGCTTTACCCGCGCGGCGGAAGCGGTGCATCGGACCCAGTCTGCGGTGTCGATGCAGATGCGGCGGCTGGAGGAACGGATCGGCAAGCCGCTGTTCGAAAAAGACGGCCGCACCAACAGGCTGACCGAGGAAGGCGACAGACTGCTCTCCTACGCAAGGCGGCTGCTCTATCTCAACAAGGAAACACTGGCCGCCTTCGACGACCGCCGGCTCGAAGGCACCATCCGCATCGGCACGCCGGACGATTATGCCGATCGCTTCCTGCCAGAGATCATGGCGCGGTTTGCCCGTTCCAACCCGCATGTCGAACTGACCGTTATCTGCGAACCGACGCCGGGACTGGTCGAACACATCAAGCGCGGCAATCTCGACCTGGCGCTGGTGACGCACAACGACGCGCGTGGCCAGTCGGAAGTGGTGCGGCGCGAACCGCTGCTGTGGGTTACCTCGGCCAACCATGCGACGCATGAGCAGCCGATCCTGCCGATGGCCTTCGGCCGGCCGAACTGCATCTGGCGGCGGGCCGCCGCCGACGTGCTCGATCAGCAGAGCCGCGACTATCGCATCCTGTTCACCAGCTTCTCTGCCACCGTCATCGCAGCCGCGGTGCTTTCCGGTCTGGCGATCTCGGTGCTGCCGGAATGCGCCCTGCGGCCCGGCATGCGGGTGCTGGGCGAGGCCGACGGTTTCGGCGCCCTGCCCGATTGCCGCATCGGCATCATGCGCGGTCAGACCTCGCGGCCGGAGATCGTCGACGCGCTTGCGCGCCACATTTCGGAGAGCCTCGACAATATTTCCGTGCCACTCGGCGAGGAGACCGGCACGTTCGATTTCGCCGCCCTCGCCTTCGCCAAGATGAAGCGGACCAAGCCGAACCAGATTCTGCCGGGCTGGTGATCGCGCGATTGGGGCGGACATCGAACACGGCCGCCTTGACGCCGGCCAGCAATCGTCCCCCAATCGGCCGATGAGCGACGCAGCATCCGAATCACGCACCAACGCCACCGAATATACGGTGAGCGAAATTTCCGGCGCGCTGAAGCGTACGGTCGAGGACGTCTTCGGCAATGTACGGGTGCGCGGCGAGATTTCCGGCTATCGCGGACCGCATTCCTCCGGCCATGCCTATTTCTGCCTGAAGGACGATCGCGCGCGGCTCGACGCCGTGGTGTGGAAGACCACGATGAGCCGGCTGAAATTCCGTCCAGAGGAAGGCATGGAGGTGATCGCCACCGGCCGGCTCACCACCTATCCCGGAAAGTCGAACTACCAGATCGTTATCGACAATCTCGAGCCGGCCGGTGCCGGTGCGCTGATGGCGCTGCTGGACGAGCGCAAGCGCCGGCTGCAGGCCGAAGGCCTGTTCGACGCGTCGCGCAAGCGGCGTCTGCCGTTCATGCCCTGCGTCATCGGCGTCGTCACCTCGCCGACAGGCGCCGTCATCCGCGACATCATCCACCGCATCAAGGATCGGTTTCCACTGCACGTGCTCGTCTGGCCGGTGCGGGTGCAGGGCGAGACGGCGGGTGCGGAAGTGACGGCTGCCGTCAACGGCTTCAACGCACTGCCATGGGACGGCGCCATCGCGCGGCCCGATCTGTTGATCGTGGCGCGCGGCGGCGGCAGCCTGGAGGACCTGTGGGGGTTCAACGACGAAGCGCTTGCCCGGGCCGTCGCCGCTTCGGGCATTCCGGTGATTTCTGCGGTCGGCCACGAGACCGACTGGACATTGATCGATCTGGCGGCGGATGTGCGGGCGCCGACGCCGACAGGCGCCGCCGAGATCGCCGTGCCGGTCAAGGTCGACCTCGAAGCGACGCTTGCCGGCCTTGGCGCGCGGTTGAAGACCGCACTGTCCCGCAATTTCGAACGCAAGCGGCAGGCGGCACGCGCGGCCGCCCGGGCGCTGCCCTCGCCCGACCAGTTGCTGGCGCTGCCGCGGCGGCGCTTCGACGAGGCGACGAGCCGGCTCGGCCGGGCGCTGTCGGTCAGCGTCGAGCGCAAGCGAGCCAGGCTTCTGGGGCAGCGGCTGACGCCGGCGACTTTGTCGCGGCGCATGAACGAAGCCCGCACGCTGACCCGTCGCGACCTCGCCCGTGCGCAAGCGGCGTTCTTCGCCATCGTGCGCGAGCGTCGAGCGCGGTTTTCACGCACGGCGACCAGACTGTCACCGGCGCCGATCGCAAGACGGCAGAAACTGCAAGGCGATGCACTGCTGGCACTGACGCGGCGGCAGGACCAGGCAATTTCGCGGCGGCTGGACCGTCTGCGTGGAAAACTGACGCAGGCAGACCGGCTGCTGGCGACGCTCTCGCACAAGGCCGTGCTGGCGCGAGGCTTCGCGCTGGTCAAGGATGCGGACGGCGCGGTGGTCAAGCATGCGGCGGAAGTGGCGTCGGGAATGGCGCTTTCGCTGGAGTTCGCCGACGGCACCGCCGATGCAGTCGCCATCAGTGGCACGGCGCGGCCGAAGACGGTTGCCAAGCCCGCGGCCAAGCTCAAGGCGCCGGGCGGCCAAGGTTCGCTTTTCTGAGGAAAAAATGACCGACCCGCATCTCGCGACGCCCTCGGGCAAACTGCGCGCCCGCGCCTTCGCGATCCCATTCGATGGCACGCCAGGCCGCTTCAATGCCATCACCGATGTGCCCGGCGTGACGGTCGGCTATACCACGCTGATCTCAGGGGACGGGCCGCTCGTCGTCGGCAAGGGTCCGGTACGCACCGGCGTGACCGCGATCCTGCCATGGCCCAGAGACGAGTTGGCCGTCCCTGCGTTTGCCGGCGTGTTCAGCGCCAATGGCAATGGCGAACTGACCGGCTCACATCTGATAGAGGAGCTCGGAGCGTTCAATCTTCCCATCACCATCACCAACACGCATTCCTGCGGCGTCAGCCGCGACGCAACGTTGCGCTGGATGCAGACGGTGCTGCCGCAATCGCTCGACAGCGCCTGGGCGCTGCCGGTGGCGGGCGAGACTTACGACGGCTTCCTGAACGATATCAACGGCCACCATGTGAGCTTCGAGCACGTGTTTTCCGCGCTCGAAACGGCTGAAAGCGGGCCGATCGAAGAGGGCAGCGTCGGCGGCGGCACAGGCATGATCACCTTCGGCTTCAAGGCAGGGTCCGGCACATCCTCGCGCAGCGTCGACTGGAATGGAGAGCGTTTCACGATCGGCTGCTTCGTTCAGTCGAATTTCGGTGCACGGCGAAACCTCGTGATCCGTGGCATCAGAGCCGGAGCGGAACTCGCCGAACCGGCGATCCGGGACAACACGCCGCGAGCGGAAAAGAGCTCGATCATCGCGATCGTCGCCACCGATGCGCCATTCATGCCGCATCAGTTGAAAAGACTGGCGAAACGCGTGCCGCTCGGCGTGGCGCTGATCGGCGGCTATGGATACAATTCGTCCGGCGATATCTTTCTGGCCTTCAGCACGGCCAATCCCGACGCGGCGCGCGGCGCGGCCGGCAAGCTGGTCAGCGCCGGCTATATACCGGATGCCGACATCAACCCGTTCTTCGACGCCGTCATTCAGAGCGTGGAGGAAGCCATCCTCAACGCACTGGTCGCCAATGACGACATGACCGGGCGCGACGGCAATTTCGTGCCGGCGTTGCCGAAAACATGGCTTAAGGAGAGATTTGGCAAAGCTGCGCGGCGATAAGACCGCGCAACTGCATCAGACAGGCAATGTTGCCCGGCAAGTTTTGCCGGAGGCGGTCCGTCAGCCGGCAGGCTTGTTGGAATTCCGCTCGTCCTGATCGGCCTCGGCCGCCTCTTCGAGCCTTGAAGCAATGAGCTCCTGAATGTCGCCGACCTCTTCCTGGATATCCTCCAGGGGTATGCCGGCTTCGGCAGCCTTGGCCGCACATTCCCTGGCGAGGGTCTCGGCCTGCTTCTCGATTCTGGCTGGCGAGGGCTGGCAGTGGACTTTTTCGCCAATCCACCCGCGCAAGAACTCGATCGCGTGTTCACTCATACTGCTGTTTCCCTAGCGGCTATGCCGGTTGGTATTCATAAACGTCGGCATCTTCGAAAAGATGCGTGCTGCCATTCGAGCCGAGTCGGCTTCGCCCGGCAAGCCGAACTTGTCCGAGGTCCACAGAGCTGAAGGGAATGGAGGGTTCAAGGAGCACGTTCTAGTTCTTGAGGACTGATTCTCTCGACGAAACTCGTTCGACCCGCGCTATTGTTTCTATTTGCTTTTTTTCGGTTTTCAAGCCGTTTTAGATCACAATAGATGTCGCAATGACTAGCACATTTACCGCGCTCTCGCCGGCACCATGTAAGAGGCGAGCCGTCAAAGCCGCCGCTATATAGTGACAACCATTTGCAATGTCGACTCTGCCGGCGATCCTGCTTCTTTCCGCCGCGCTTGCTGGGACATATGTGGTGTGGCGAGGCTTGCGGTGCAAACTGCCGAGCGCCTCATGCAAGGCGTGCAATAGCGTCTTGTGGAACCCTGAAGTGCTTGTCCAGGTTGGCTCTCTACCGCTGGCGGTAAAGGATCATGCCGGCATGATAGAGGACGCCTTCGACGAACTCACCATCCGCGGTGAAGCCCGTATCGTCCCAGTATTCTATGTGGCTGCCCTGCACTTCATAGCGTCCCCGATAGGCGCTCTCGCGGTCACCGCGCGCTTCGTCATAACGGCCGTTCGGCAGGAGTTCGTGCCTGATATGGCGATCCTCGGTGACCCACATTCCGACATAGGGATGATCTTGGTGCGTCATTGGTTCCTCCGCAAGGATTGGAGTTGCAGGAAGGGTCAGGCCGGTTGGAGCTACAGCAACGGCAATATCCGTAAGCACTGCGGCCAAAGTGGATCGCATCAATGCGCCGCCTTCGTCGGACGCACGACGATCTCGTTGACGTCGACATCGTCGGGCTGTTCGATTGCGTAGCGCACTGCCCTGGCGATGGCATCGGGTTGCAGGGCAATAGCACGCCAGGTTTTCATGGCGGCGGCAGCGGCTTCGTCGGAGATCGTGTTCGCCAGCTCGCTTTCCACCACGCCAGGATGAATGCAGGTTACGCGGATATCGTCACTCTCCTGGCGGAGCCCATCGGAAATCGCGCGGACAGCGTATTTCGTTGCGCAATAGACGGCAGCCGTGGGCGAGACGGCCAGTGCGCCAATGGAACCGATATTGATGATGTGACCGGAGCCGCGTGCCGTCATCTCGGGCAGAACCGCCGCGACGCCGTACAGAACACCCTTGATGTTGACGTCCACCATCAGCTCCCACTCGTCGACCTTCATGGCCCGCATTGTTGACGATGACATCGACCTGGCCCCATTCGGCCCGGGCGGCATCGGCGAATGCTGCGACATCCGCCCTCCTGGTGACGTCGAGCGCTCGCACGCGAACCGTTCCACCAGCTGCCTCGATTTCGGCCGCAAGCGCTTCAAGGCGGTCGGTGCGGCGTGCGCCGAGCATCAGCTTCGCACCTGCCACGCCAAGCTCGCGGGCAATGCCAGCACCGATGCCGCTGGAGGCACCGGTGATCAGAACAACTCTGTTCATGGTCATCGAGATGATCCTTTTGGTTCTGTGATTATTTTCACGATGTGAAGGGATGGCGTGCGGTGCGTCAGCCTTATTTGGGGTCACTGGGCGGTGTAGCCGCCATCGACCAGAAGCAAGGCCCCGGTGATGAAGCTGGATGCCGGCGAGGCAAGAAAGGCGATGGCCTCGGCAACTTCTTGCGGCTGGCCGATCCGGCCGATTGGATGCGCGCCGCCGAAGCTGCGCAGCATCTCCCGGCCATTCTCCACCACACCTTCCATGATGTCGGTTTCGATCACGCCAGGGGCAACGGCGTTGCAGCGAATGCCCATGCGCCCGTATTCGATCGCGATCACCTTGGTCAGCTGTGCGACAGCCGCCTTGGAGGAGGCATAGGCCGCCTGCGTCTCGAAGGCCGCGACGGCCGAGATCGACGAGACATTGACGATCGCGCCGCTACCGCCGGCAGCCATCAATTCCACTGCGGCACGGGCAGTGACGAAGCTGCCGCGCGCGTTGATCTGCAGAATGCGGTCATAGTCGTCGACCGAGGTCTCAGTCAGTCGTTTGTTGAGCGTGCGACCGGCATTGTTCACGACGATGTCAAGTCGTCCGAAGCGCTTCGCGGCGAGTTCGACCGAGCGTCTGGCCAGGTCCTCGTCGGCGACATCGCCGACCAGCGTTGCCACATCCTCGGCTTCCAATTCGCGTACGCTGTCGCTGAGATCGCTTGCCACGATCCGGGCGCCCCGCGCCCGCAGCAGTTCCGCCGCGCAGCGGCCGATGCCGCGTGCCGCGCCGGTCACGAGGGCGACTTTTCCATCCAGGTCCCAGGAGGAAGGGAGTGATGTCATGGGATATCTCCTTGTCGGTCGGCTTCGGCTTGGATCGGGAGGATCAAGCCTTCTTGCCGTTGCGACAGAGATAGAGCCGTGGCATTGTCGCGATAACCCGCCCGCCGTTAACCTCGATGGTAAGTTTGACTAACCAATGGATATCGATCTCAATGCAATTGCCGTCTTCGTCGCGGTGGCCGAGGAACGCAATTTTCGTGCTGCGGCAGGCCGGCTGGGCGTGACGCGCTCGGCGGTCAGCCAGAGCATCCTCAGGCTTGAACAGCGCCTTGGCATCGCATTGCTGCAGCGCACGACACGCAGCGTCAACCTGACCGAAGCGGGCGAGCGCCTGCTGGCGAGCGTCGCACCGGCGATCGCCGACGTGAACGCGGCAATCGAAGCCACCACGGAGTTGCTGGACCGCCCGCGCGGCCGCCTGCGGATCGCGGTTTCGTCTATCGCAGAGGCCTTTCTGTCAGGACCGTTGCTGGCGTCCTTTGCAGAAAGGTTTCCCGAGGTGCATCTGGATATTGTGGTCACCGACGAGGAATTCGACATCGTTGCCGAAGGCTATGATGCGGGAGTGAGGCTCGGCGAAGTGATCGAGCAGGACATGATTGCCGTGCCGGTATCGGGCGATCAGCGGCAGATGGCCGTCTGCGCCCCGCGCTATCTCGAAAAGTTCGGAGCACCCGCCCATCCGCGCGAGCTTGTGGCACATCGCTGTATCGGCTGGCGGCCGGCGCCGGGAGTTTCGCCCTATCGGTGGGAGTTCGGCGAGGACGGGCGCGAGTTCGACGTGGCGGTTGCGCCCGAGATCACTACCAACGACATGTGGCTGATGATCCGGCTGGCCGTTGCAGGCGCCGGAATCACGTTCGGCATGGCCGATACATTCCGCCCCTGGCTCGACCGCGGCGAGCTCGTGCCAATCCTGGACGGCTATTTTCCGCCGTTTGCGGGTTTCTATCTCTATTTCCCAAGCCGACGGAATATCGCGCCGAAGCTGAGAGCCCTCGTGGATCACCTGCGCGGCGCGCGTCAGGCGCGGGACCGTGGGTGAGCGCTACGGGATCGTAGTGAACGCTCGGCGCTATTGGTCAGAAACCTGGCTGAAAGCTGAATGGTACCGTTGGCTGGGATCGAACCAGCGACCTCCGGATCCACAATCCGGCGCTCTAACCATCTGAGCTACAACGGCACGCTTGCCCGAGCGAGATCCAGACGGAACGTTCATTCTCTGGGACCCGCTCTGTCGTTCGGCGATGCGTCCATACGGGCTATCGGAGTTTAATTCAAGGCTTTTGGCAAAGCAAAAGATCGCTCCGGCATCGCGTCATTTTTCGCCGGACAAAGAAAAGGCCGGCGGGAGGAGGTGCCGGCCTTTCCTGTTACGAGCCAGCGGGAGGAGGTGCTGGCTGGTCACCCCGGTGAGCAGAGGGAGGAGGTTCCACCCGCCGGGTATTCGTTTGAAACAATTATATCGCACATCTATTTGTCTGACGAAATGCGACCTTTTGATGCATCGTCAAACTGTGCGCAAATATTAGGCGATCTTGATTTCTTTCACGGCCTTTTCGAAGGCGGTCTTGATCGGCTTGGATACGTCCTCGGCCGCCTTGACAGCAACCGCCTGGAAGTCCTTGGCCTGCTCGACGGTCAATTCGACCTGTTTGCGCACGAATGCTGTCTGCAGCTCGACGACTTCCGACAGCGACTTGGCGCCGATCAGGGCTTCGAAATGCGAGAAGCCGGCTTCGGCATTGGCACGCAAGGCGGCGATGGTCTTGAGCGACAGGTCGCTGGAAACGGTCTTGGCGGTCTCATAGGTCGACTCCAGCGCCTTCTGGGTCTCCTCGGCGCCGGTCTTCAGCTTTGCATAGGCCTCTTTCGACTGCTCGACGCCCTTTTCGGCGAAGGCGCGGATCTGGTCGGTGGCCTTGGAAGCGTCGAAGCTCGGGAATTCAACGTTTTCAATCGTTTCAGCAGTCTTGGTCCTGGACATTTTCCATCCTTTTCAGCGGCAGCGGCTTTGACAAAATGCCGTCTCGTTCATCTATCATGGCAATATAAAGGCAAATTTTGTGCATTGCAACATGTTTGTTGCATCGCACCATAAAATATTTGGTTCGCGGCGTTAACCACGCGCCTAGAGATTCCGCTGGTTGCACGCTATGACTTGTGGACCTTCGCGCCGTCGGCTTTTATTAACAAAGCGTTAACCGCAAATTGCCCGCTCTGTGAGGGTCGCCAAGCGCATGCCGGCTGAAAACTACTCCTTCCTCGATGTCGCCGTGCTCGACGCCGTCCGCTTGCGCTTCGCCGCAGGCGACGCGATCGCTATTCTGTCGGCAGATCTCGAGCAGGTGATCTGGGCCAACGGCCCCGGCGCAGCGGTATTCGGCTATCCCGACATCGGCGCGATCATCGGCGCCTCGGCAGGTTTGCCGCTGATCGCCAGGCGCCAGATCATGGCAACCAGCGGTTTTCCGCAGATCGGCCGCGACCGTGCCATCACGGTCCGGCTGGCGACTGGCCTGACCAGCCGCGCGGTCGGCTTCCTGGCCAGCGCAGTGACCATGCCCGATGGCGAGGAAGCAATCATGCTGGCGCTGCCGGCGGCGCAGACCGGCTCGCGCAGCGCGGCCGAGATCGCCGACCGCGCCATCGGTGGCTTTACGGAAGACGGCCACTACATCGCCTTTGTCGATGCCAAGGGCAATATCGACGCCGCATCGGACGGCTTTTCGGCGCTCGGCATCCGGCCTGAGACGCTGGCCGCACTTGTCGCCGACGTGGCGAACGAGAGCGACCGCATCGTCAAGCGCCTGGTTCCGGGTGGGTCCAGCTCCTATCCCGCGGGCCTTGCCCGGCTGACGGAAGAGCGGCACCTGCTGGTGGTGATCGACGAGGACCGGCTTGACGGCGAGGCCCCCGATGGCGAGCGCGCCGGCGGGGAAACCGAGGGGGCAGCGGCACCGAGCGGTGGCGATCTTCCCCAGCCAACGAACCAGGACAACGAGCAGCCAATCACCAGCACCGGCGCGGCGGAGATCGACCTTGCAGCGATGGAAGGAACCTCGGCATCGGCGGAGCACGAACCTGCCGACGCGGCCGGCGATCACCGCACGGCTAGCGAAACGCCGACGCAGCATGACCATTGGTACTTCAATGCCGGCGACGACACGCAGATCTCGCCCGGGGCAGCTGTGTCCGGCGAAGTCGAGACCCCAGCCAGCCCGGATACTTCGCCGGAAAGCGCCGCAAAAGCCACCAAAGCCGCCTCGCCGGCCGAACACCGCGCTTCGGCGATCGATCGCACCGCCGCGCCCATGCGTTTCGTCTGGCGTACCGACGCGGAGGGCCATTTCAGCGCCCTGTCGCCGGAATTTGCCGAGCTCGTCGGCAAGCCTGCCGCCGACGTGATCGGCCGCCGTTTCGAGGATGTTTCGGCCGCCTATGGCCTCGATGCTTCTGGCGAGATTGCCGGCCTGCTCGAACGGCGCGACACCTGGTCCGGCCGCTCCGTGCTGTGGCCGGTCGCCGGCACCGATCTGAAGATACCCGTCGATCTGGCGGCGCTCCCGGTTTACAGCCGCAGCCGCGTTTTCGAAGGTTTTCGCGGTTTCGGCGTGGCCAGGAGTGGCGATGCGGTGGTCGATCCGGATGCCGTCGGCATGGCCCTTGTCGCCGAGGAGAAACCTGCCGCGACCATCGGGCCGAAAGCCGTCGAACCTCTCCCCGAGACACCTAAATCCGCCGATCCGTTCAGGGGCGAAGTGCCGGCATTGACCATCGTGCCAAAACCCGAGCGGCGCTTTGCCGACAAGGTGATCCGGCTGGCCGAGCACCGGCAGCCGGCCAACGACAAGGGCCTGTCGACGCTGGAACGCAGCGCGTTTCGCGAGATTGGCGAGCGTCTCAAGAAGGACAGCACCCCGGCCGAAGAACAGCCCGGCGCCGGAAAGCAGAAGCCGGTTGAGAAAGTCGAGGCAGCCGGCAAGGCCGACGAGCCAAAGCTGAAAGAAGCCGGGCTGGCGGACAAGGGTGAGATGCCGGCGCGAGGTCCGGAAAGCGGGGCGGCTGCCGCCGAACCGCCCGAGGCCGATACCGAAGACCAGAAGGATCTTGCCCGGCTCGACGGCGAGCAGCCCGATGAGGCGGAAGCAGAGGCGCAAGCCGGCGAACCCGTCACACGCCCTGTTTCCGGATCGCTGCTCGACTATGCCGACCGCGAACCCAGCGACGAAGCGCAGGAAGGCATTGAGCCCAGCACGAACCGTCGAACGATCATCGCCGAAGCGCCGCGGGATGGCGACGACGACAGCATGACGGCCGAAGATTTCCGTGACGCCGAGGACAGCGAGGATTGGTCCGAGGACAGCGCAGCCGCAGCCGACGTTGCCGGCCAGGTGCCGCCCATCGCGCGGCTGCAGGCACCACCGCTCAAACTCGACGGCTTCGTGCCGTCGGCGTTTGCCGGAGAGGACAACAAGGGGCCGGATACCTCGATCCTCGGCAAGCTGCCAGTGCCGGTGCTTATCCATTCCGGCGACCAGCTGCATTACGCGAATGACGAATTCCTCGGCTTGACCGGCTATGCGACGCTCAATGCCCTGGACGAGGCCGGCGGGCTCGGCGCGCTGTTTCCCGACCCTTATGCCGACGACGGCAGTTCGGACGGCGGCGACCGCGCTCTGCGGCTGAAAACGCGCGAAGGTCAGGAGTTTCCGATCGATGCGATTTTACGCTCCGTGCCCTGGGGAAACGGCAAGGCGCTGATGCTGGTCGTACGTCGTTCCGGCGACGACGAGGCAGCAGCCATTCCACATGGCGCCGCCGAAGACCAAACGCAGCCGGATGTTTCCGAGCTCAAGGCACGCATTGCCGAAATGCGCACCATCATCGACACCGCCACCGACGGCGTCGTGCTGATCGGCCGTAACGGAACGATCCGTTCAATTAGCCGTCCGGCGGAAGCGCTGTTCGGCTTCGACAGCGACGAGGTGACCGGCAAACCGTTCGTCTCGCTGTTTGCGATCGAAAGCCAGCGCGCGGCGCGTGACTATCTCGAGGGGTTGTCGGAGCCCGGCGTTGCAAGCGTGATGAACGATGGCCGCGAGGTGATCGGGCGCGAGGCGCAGGGGCGTTTCATTCCGCTGTTCATGACCATCGGCAGGCTGCCCAACGACAGCGGCTTCTGTGCGGTGGTGCGCGATATCACCCAGTGGAAGCGGGCCGAAGAGGACTTGACCCAGGCGCGCGCGGTCGCCGAACGCGCCTCGTCGCAGAAGACCGATTTTCTGGCCCGCATCAGCCACGAGATCCGCACGCCGCTCAACGCCATAATCGGCTTTTCCGAGCTGATGGTCGACGAGAAATTCGGGCCGGTGGCCAATGACCGCTATCGCGACTATCTGCGCGACATCAACCGTTCGGGCAACCACGTGCTCGATCTGGTCAACGACCTGCTCGACATTTCGAAAATCGAGGCCGGCCAGCAGGAGATGGCCTATGAGGCGGTGTCGCTTAACGACACGCTGGCCGAAACCGTGGCGATGATGCAGCCGCAAGCCAACCGGGAACGCGTCATCATCCGCTCCAGCTTCGCCTCGCGGCTGCCGGAAGTGGTGGCCGATCTGCGCAGCGTGCGGCAGATCGCGCTCAACATCCTGTCGAACGCCGTCCGCTACACGCAGGCTGGCGGCCAGGTGATCGTGTCGACGGCTTACGAGATCTCCGGCGATGTCGTCATGCGCGTGCGCGATACCGGCATCGGCATGAGCCAGTCCGAGATCGAGCAGGCGCTGAAGCCGTTCAAGCAGATCAATGCGCTGAAGCGCGGCCGTGGCGACGGCACGGGTCTTGGGCTGCCGCTGACCAAGGCGATGGTCGAAGCGAACCGGGCCCGGTTCACCATCAACTCGACGCCCGGCGAGGGAACCCTGGTCGAAGTCGCCTTTCCCTCGACCCGCGTGCTCGCCGGTTAGCTATGGTTGCGCAAAGAAAAAAGGCGTCCAACAGGACGCCTTGAGAAATTGGAATTGCTGTCACAACGGGGCTTGAGCGAATCAGATCCTCTCGGGGCTAAGAGGAACGGGATTTCTCCCTCAAGTTACGCACGACTATTGATGCCGGGCCTTAACAAATCCTTACCGGCACGCCGGAAAATTTACCAATGTGTACCACTCATGAAATCTAGGTAAATTCCGAAGAGATAATTTGTTAACTATACCTGACCTCAAAACGGCTCCCACCTTGGATCCCAGGGTCAGTCGGCAAGCTGCGGCAGGTTGCGGAACAGCTCGAGCGCTTCGGGATTGGCGAGCGCTTCCTTGTTCTTGATGGCGCGGCCGTGCACCATGTCGCGTACCGCGAGCTCGGTGATCTTGCCCGATTTGGTTCGCGGAATATCGCTGACGGCGACGATCTTGGCCGGCACGTGGCGCGGGCTCGCCCCGGTGCGGATTTTCGCGCGGATGCGCTTTTCCAGCTCGGCATCGAGCTCAACGCCGGCCGCCAGCCGCACGAACAGCACGACACGCACGTCATTGTCGAAATCCTGGCCGATGCACAGCGCTTCGAGGATTTCCGGCATCTGCTCGACCTGATTGTAGATCTCCGCCGTGCCGATCCTGACACCGCCCGGATTGAGCGTGGCGTCGGAACGGCCATGGATGATCAGGCCACCATGGACGGTCCATTCGGCGAAATCGCCGTGGCACCAGACATCGTCGAAACGTTCGAAATAGGCGGCCTTGTATTTCCTGCCGTCAGGGTCGTTCCAGAAGCCGATCGGCATCGCCGGAAACGTCTTGGTGCAGACGAGCTCGCCCTTCTCCTGGCGGAGCGGGCGGCCGTCATCGTCCCAGACATCGACGGCAAGGCCGAGCCCGGGCCCTTGGATCTCGCCGGTCCATACCGGTTCGATCGGCACGCCGAGCACGAAGCAGGAGACGATATCGGTGCCGCCGGAAATCGAAGCCAGATGCACGTCCTTCTTGATGCCTTCATAGACGAAGCGGAAATCTTCCGGCGATAGCGGCGAGCCGGTCGATGAGATGGTGCGCACGCTGGAAAGATCATGCGTGCGGATCGGCTTCAGGCCGGCCTTGCGCACGGAATCGATGAATTTGGCCGAGGTGCCGAAATAGGTCATCTTTTCGGCATCGGCGAAGTCGAACAGCGCATTGCCGTCCGGGTAGAACGGCGAGCCGTCGTAGAGCAGCAAGGTGGTGCCCGATGCCAAGCCCGACACCAGCCAGTTCCACATCATCCAGCCGCAGGTGGTGAAGTAGAAGAAGCGGTCGCCGTCGAGCAGGCCGGCATGCAGCCGTTCTTCCTTGACGTGCTGGATCAGCGTTCCGCCGGCCGAATGGACAATGCATTTGGGAATGCCGGTCGTGCCCGATGAAAACAGGATGTACAGCGGATGCGAAAACGGCAGCCTTTCGTAGGCGACAGGCCTTGCGGCAAAGGGTGACAGCGCCTCTTCCAGCGCAGCCGCCTTGCCGATGGTCGCGGCGACGTCGAGCGAGGTGCCGAGATAGTCGACAATGAGGACTTTGCGGACGGTGGCGAGCTTGCCCGCCACGGCCGCGATCTTGTCGGCGACTTCGATCGCCTTGCCATTGTACCAGTAGCCGTCCGGCGCGATGAACACGACAGGCTCGATCTGGCCGAACCGGTCGAGAACCCCCTGCTCGCCGAAATCTGGGGAGCAGGACGACCAGACCGCGCCGATCGAGGCGGCCGCCAGCATCGCAGCAACGGTCTCCGGCATGTTGGGCATCATCGCGGCGATGCGGTCGCCCTTCTTCACCTTGAGCGACAGGAAAAGCCGCTGCAGCCGCGAGGTCAGCGCATGCAGCTCGTTCCAGGACAGCCGCCGCTCGACCTTGTCCTCGCCGCGAAAGACGATTGCGTCGCCAAGCCCGGTTTTCTTGAGGAGATTCTCGGCGAAATTCAGCTTTGCCTCAGGAAAGAAGGTCGCGCCGGGCATCTTGTTGCCATCGACCAGCACGCGTTCGCCCTTGTCGCCGACGATGCCACAAAAGTCCCAGACCAGGCTCCAGAAGGTCTCGCGATCATCGATCGACCAGCGATGCAGGTCGGCATAGGAGGAGAAAACCTTGCCGGCCATGTTCGCCGCGGTGTTCATGAAGGCGGTCATCGGCGCTGCGTCGATCTGCTCTTGCGTCGGGATCCAGAGCGGTGCGTCGTCAGCCATCATTGTTCCTCCTTAAAGCACGTCACGTTTGAAGAGATTCACGCGACGCGCTTTAAACTTTTGTCTTTATGCATGTCGTTTATCCCAAAACCGCTGCGCACTTTGGGCGACATGCATTGGCATCGCTTATGCATATCGCGATGCAGCAGAGCAAGATTTTGTTGGACCGCGCCGGTCAGGGTGTGCGCAAATGCCATCGCCGGGCCATAAAGACTTGAAATGCGTCAGCCGTCGGTTACACCCGTCGGGCGATTTTGTCGGAATGGAAGCATACGGGGCGATATGCCATCACCTTTGATCCGACGCGGAATATGGGCGATCGGCGCAGCCGTCATCGTCATCGCGCTGGTTGTCGCAGCCTTGCCGTTGATCGCCTCGACCCGCATCGTACGCGACCGTATCGCGTGGGAAATGAGCGCGTGGAGCGGTTTCCGGGTCACCATCGACGGCGCGCCGCGTATCGAGGTCTGGCCGAATTTCCGGGCGATCCTGAGCGACGTGACGCTGTCGCAATGGACAGAGACGGATGCGCCGCCCGTGGTCGAGGCCGAACGGGTCGAGGTCGACCTCTCAGCGATGGCGGCGCTGCGTGGCGATGTGATGTTTTCGACGGCGCGGCTGGTACGACCGACGATCCGGGTTCAGCGTACCGCGAGCGGGTTTTTCCTGCCTGCGATTCCCAGCGGCGGGCGCATTACGCGTTCGATCGATGCTGCCCGCGCGGTGATCAACACAAATCCCGCCAAGCCGGATCTCGGCAAGCTGCCGACAGATCCGTTCGGCACAGTCGAGTTCAGGGACGGCCGCGTAGTGGCTGCCATCGGCGGCAAGGACCAGGAGATATTGAGCAGCCTGAGCGGCCAGGCGAACTGGGCCGCGATGAACAGCAATGCGACGCTGTCGGCGACCGGGATATGGCGCGGCGAAAGTGTTGCCATCGACGCCGCATCGCCGAACCCGCTCGTGCTGTTTGGTGGCGGCACAGCACCGGCTACATTTTCCTTCAAGGCGGCACCGGCCAGTTTTTCGTTCGACGGCCGCGCCAGCATGTCGGAGAACGGCTATTTCGACGGCCAGGCAAAATTCGCCGCACCTTCGCTCCGACGCGTGCTCGAATGGTCGCAGGCCGGCATCGCGCCCGGTGCCGCAATCGGCTCGATCTCGGTTTCAAGCAAGATCACGGCGACGGCCGGGCGCGTCAAATTTGAAAACACGGCCCTGACCCTCGACAACAACCCGGGAATGGGTGCGCTGGACTTCACCTATGGTGAGGCACTGCCGGTGATCTCCGGCACACTTGCCTTCGATACGCTCGACCTCAGATCATTTCTCTCCGCCTTTACGCCGGTACCATCCGCCGGCGGCACCGGCCCGGGCGAAATCGACACAAGCTTCGCCGACCGGATCAATCTCGATCTCAGGCTGTCGGCGGCGCATGCCACCGCCGGCGCCATCCAGCTTGCCGACGTCGCTGCCACTGCCCAGGTCAAGAACGGCCTTGCCGCCTTCGACATCTCGGATGCATCCGCCTTTGGCGGCAACGTCCAGAGCAGCGTCCGTTTCGACCGCAAGCCCGCCGGCACGGAAGTCGAGATCCGGCTGCTTGCTTCCGATATCGACGGCGGCGCTTTCGGCACCGCGGCCGGGATGACGCGGCTGGTGCCGATCGGCACTGGAACCGTTTCGGTCATCCTCAAGGGGCCTGGCAGAACCTGGGACTCGATTTTCGAAAACGCCAATGGCTCGCTGTCCGCGACGTTCGGCGCGGGTGCGCTGAGCCGGCTTAACCTGCCGGCGTTCCTCAAGCACACCGAACAGGGCGGATTCTTCGCGCTGGACGACGTCTCGGACGGAACGCTGCCGATCGACGGGGCCGAGCTCAAGGCGAGCATTTCGAACGGCGTGGCGCGTATCGACAAGGCCGAGGTGAATTCCGCGCAATACAAGATCTGGCTTTCCGGCATCGCATCCTATGCCGGACGCGGGCTGGCGCTGTCCGGCGGCATCGTCCAGCCGAGCCAGGCTGCCACGCAGACGAATGGCCAGCCGCCCAAGCAGTCGTCGTTCTTCGTCGGCGGCACGTGGAGCACGCCGTTCATCTCGCCGATAAGCCGCGGCGTTTCGGGAGAGTAGCGAGCCTTCAACCTCGCTGCGCGGCCTGCTCGTCGCGCTGGCGCTGCACCTCGCGGCGTTTGTTGGCGAGCGAAGCGATGATCACGCCAACTGCGACGACCGCGATCAAGATGGTGCAGGCTGCGTTGATTTCCGGCGTCACGCCAAGGCGGACCTGGCTGTAGATCTTCATCGGCAGCGTCGTGGCGCCGGGTCCCGAGGTGAAGCTGGCAATAACCAAATCATCGAGCGACAGCGTGAAGGCCAGCATCCAGCCGGAGACGATAGCCGGCATGATAACCGGCAGCGTGATCTGGAAGAAGGTCTTCACCGGTGGCGCACCGAGATCCATCGCGGCCTCTTCCAGCGAACGATCGAAAGTGATCAGGCGCGACTGAACCACCACCGCCACGAAGCACATGGTAAGCGTGGTGTGGGCAAGCGTCACCGTCAGAAAGCCGCGGTCGAGGCCGACGGCGACGAAGAGCAGCAATAGCGACAGGCCGGTGATGACTTCCGGCATGACCAGCGGCGCAAACACCATGCCCGAAAACAGCAGCCGGCCGCGAAAGCGCGTGTAGCGTGTCAAGGTGAGCGCCGCCAGCGTGCCGAGCACGGTCGCCACCGTGGCCGAGATGACGCCGACGCGGGCCGTCACCCAGGTGGCGTCCATCAGACCCCGATTGTGGAACAGCGACACATACCATTTCGTCGAAAAGCCGCCCCAGACGGTGACCAGCTTCGACTCGTTGAAAGAGAACACAACGAGCAGGACGATCGGCAGGTAAAGAAAGGCAAAGCCGAGCACGATCGAAGTGATGTTGAAGCGGCTCCAGGTCGCATTCATTGGTCCTGCTCCTGGGCGCGCGCCTGGGCTCGCTGGAAGAGCATGATCGGCACGATCAGCAGCAGCAGCAAGATGACGGCAACCGCGGACGACACTGGCCAGTCGCGGTTGGCGAAGAACTCGTTCCACAGCGTCCTGCCGATCATCAGCGTCTGCGAGCCGCCGAGCAGGTCGGGGATGACGAACTCGCCGACGGCAGGAATGAACACCAGGAGGCAGCCGGCGATGACGCCGGGCAGCGACAGCGGAAAGGTGATCTTCCAGAAGGCGCTGGTCGGCGGGCAGCCGAGATCCTTGGCCGCCTCGATCAGAGAATGGTCCATTTTCTCCAAGGACGAATAGAGCGGCAGCACCATGAACGGCAGATAGGAGTAAACGATGCCGATGAAGATCGCCGTATAGGTGTTGAGGATGATCAGCGGCTGGCTGATGATGCCGGTGGCGAGCAGCAGCTGGTTGAGCAGGCCCTCGGGCTTGAGGATGCCAATCCAGGCGTAGACACGGATCAGGAACGAGGTCCAGAACGGCAGGATCACCAGCATCAGCAAGGTCGGGCGAATCGTCGCCGGAGCGCGTGCCATGCCATAGGCAATGGGATAGCCGACCAGCAATGTCAGGACCGTCGAGATGGCGGCGACGATGACGCTCGTCACATAGGCATTGAAGTAAAGCGCATCCTGCGTCAGCCAGGTATAGTTGTCGAAATTGAGCGCGCCGAATTCCGAGATAAACCCGGAAATGCCGCTGCGGAAATCGAGCACCGGCGTGTAGGGCGGCATGGCGATCGCAGTCTGCGACAGCGAAATCTTGAAGACGATGATGAAAGGGACGAGAAAGAAGAACAGCAGCCAGAGGTAGGGGACGATGATGACGAGCCGGCTAACGAAGGCCGCTCCCAGCCTGACCAAGGCGGATTTGCCGGCAGCGCTTGCCGGAGAGCTTGTTGCGGCGGTGACAGCGGACATGATCAGTCCCTACCGTGCCAGGACGACGCCGGCGTCGGGGCGGAAAGAAACCCAGGCGCGGTCGTTCCAGGTCAATGGGTCCTCGGTGAGGCGTGCCGCGTTCATGGTGCTCGCCCGCACCACCTGACCGTCGTCCAGCCTGACGTGATAGACGGTCATGTCGCCGAGATAGGCTATGTCGTAGACCTCGCCCTCGATGGCGTTGACGGCACCGGCCGGTTTCGTGGAGGACACCTTGATCTTCTCCGGCCTGATGGCGAAGGTGACGGATGTTCCGGCGGCGGCACTGCCGGCATTTTCGGTCCGGATGGTGATGCCGTTGCCGGCATCGATGCTCGCGCTGCCGGCCTCGCCAGCCGCGATCTTGCCGTCGAACATATTCACATTGCCGACGAAGCCGGCGACGAAGCGGGAACCCGGCGCCTCGTAGACCTCGGCCGGCGTCGCCACCTGCATCACCTCGCCCTTGTCGATGATGGCGATGCGGTCAGCCATCGTCATCGCCTCTTCCTGATCATGGGTGACGACGACGAAGGTGAGGCCGAGGTTCTGCTGCAGGTCCATCAGCTCGAACTGGGTTTCCTCGCGCAGCTTCTTGTCCAGCGCACCAAGCGGCTCGTCGAGCAGCAGGACTTTCGGCCGCTTGGCCACCGAGCGCGCGAGCGCGACGCGCTGGCGCTGGCCGCCCGACAATTGGTGCGGCTTGCGCTTGGCGAACTGCTCGAGCTTGACCAGCTTCAGCATCTCGGCGACGCGCTTGTCGATGTCGGCCTTGGCCATGCCTTCCTGCTTGAGGCCGAAGGCGATGTTGTTCTCGACCGTCATGTGCGGAAACAAGGCGTAGGACTGGAACATCATGTTGACCGGCCGCCGGTAGGGCGGAATGCCGCGCAGATCCTGGCCATCGAGCAGGATGCGGCCGGCGGTCGGCTCCTCGAAGCCGGCAAGCATCCTAAGCAGTGTCGATTTCCCGCAGCCTGAGGCCCCCAGCAAGGCAAAGAATTCGCGTTCGAAAATGGTCAGCGACAGGTTGTTGACCGCTGTGAACTCACCGAATTTCTTGGTGACGTTGTCGAACTGGATGTATGGCTTGGCGTTCGGATCGTTCCATGGCGCAAAATCCCTGCGGATGCTGCCAAGCGATTTCATGTCCCACTCCGTCCTGCTGCTTGCCCCATGAGAAAGCGGCCCCGGCAACGGCTGCCGGGGCCTGGTCAGATTGCTATTGGCCGGTGACGATCTTGGTCCAGGTGCGAGTGATGATGCGCTGGGTCTTGGGATCGTAAGGCGATACGGTGTAGAGCTTCTGCAAGGTGGCTGCATCCGGATAGATCGCCGGATCTTCCAGGATCGCCTTGTCGATGAACTGCTGCGAAGCCTTGTTGCCGTTGGCATAGAGCACATAGTTCGACGATTTGGCGATCACTTCGGGCTTCATCATGTAGTTCAGGAACTCATGGGCTTCGGCGACATGCGGCGCATCGGCCGGGATCGCCATCTGGTCGAACCACATCTGGGCACCTTCCTTCGGCACGGAGTAGCCGATCTCGACGCCCTGCTTGGCTTCGTCGGCGCGGTTGCGGGCCTGGAAGACGTCACCCGACCAGCCGACCGCCAGGCAGATGTCGCCATTGGCAAGGGCGTTGATGTATTCGGAAGAGTGGAACTTGCGGATATAGGGCCGGACCTTCAGCAAGGTTTCTTCGGCCTTGGCAATCTCATCGGGCGACGTGCTGTTCGGATCGAGGCCCAGATATTTCAGTGCCGCCGGTATGATGTCGGCCGGCGAATCCAGCACATAGACGCCGCAGTCCTTCAATTTGGCCAGGCTTTCGGGATTGAAGAACATGTCCCAGCTGTCGATCTTGTCGGTGCCGAGCGCTGCCTGCACCTTCTTGATGTTGTAGCCGATGCCAACAGTACCCCACATGTAGTTGATCGAATATTCGTTGCCGGGATCATATTTGGCGGTCCGTTCCATGACCGTGTCCCACATATTTGAAATGTTCGGCAGTTTCGACCTGTCGAGCTTCTGGAACACACCCGCCTGGATCTGGCGTGCAAGGAAATTGCCGCTGGGCACGACGACATCGTAGCCGCTGCCGCCGGCGAGCAGTTTCGTTTCCAGGATCTCGTTGGAATCGAAAGTGTCGTAGACGACCTTGATGCCGGTTTCCTTGGTGAAGTCGTCGATGATCGAACTGTCGATATAGTCCGACCAGTTGAAGACGTTGACGACGCGATCCTCGGCATGCGCGCCCAAGGTGAAAACTGCCAGAAACGCCGAAGTCGCCGAAAGCCAGAGCGCTTTGCGGGTCATGCTATTCTCCTTTGATGAGTGTTCCGTCGCCAGCTCGTCGCGGCGTCCGCGCGGCTGGGCATTTGCTTCAGGGTATTGGGCTTGCAGGCAGGCGACAAGCGCGAATTGCCGGCGCCATTATCGTTCGGCGGCGAGCCGACAGCGAAGACCTGGCGTGGCGTTGGTGGTGTTCCGACGCCGTCGGAAGCTTTCGCTACGGCGCGGGCAGGGAGACGACGATATTGTCCGGCCTCGATGCGGCCGGCATGGAGACTTGGCAAGATACGCCTGTCTTGTTGTTGCCGTGATCGCAGCCTGCCCGCGCGGCTGCGACGTTGTCAATGGTTCATCTCGCTTTGACGCGCGCACTGCATCAATTAGGTGACGGCACACCGGTGACGCCCGCTCGCGCGGGCCGCGTCTGACGCTTGAACTCGAGCCCGATATGGACGAGCAGCGCGGTGACCACGACCGCACCGCCGACGATGGTGCGCGCCGACGGCACCTCGGAATGGATGAGCCAGACCCAGATCGGGCCAAGGATCGGTTCGAACGTGCCGAGCAGCGCCGCGACGGCGGCCGGAACAAGCCGGGCTCCGGTGGCGAAGAAGGCGAGACCGAGTCCCAGATTGATCACGCCAAAGGCAAAGAGGAAGCCCATATCGTGACTGGAGACGCCCAGCGCCGACGCCTGCGATGCCGCAAAGGCGGCCGCCAGCATCGTGCCGAGGCAGGTCGCCGGCGTCATGCGCACATGGGCAAAGCGGCGCGTGATGACGGTGGCGATCGAGAACATGACAGCGATGAGCAGCGCCAGCCCGTCGCCGATCGGCGACACCGCGCCATCGAGCGATTCCGACACCATGATGGCGACGCCGGCAATGACGGCGGCGATCGCCACCCAGGTCGCCACCGCCACCCGTTCGCGAAACAGCGCCCACGCAAACAGCGCTGCCAGAAGCGGCACGCCGGCCTGCATCAACAGGATGTTGGCGACCGTGGTATAGGCAAGCGCCACGACGAAAGAGGTCGACGCCGTGGCGAAGCAGAACGCCACCGCAAGGCCGGCCAGGCCCATGCCGCGAAACAGCTTCAGCGTGCCACGCCAGCCGTCGCGCCAGACCATGAAGCAGAGCAGGAAGGCGGCGGCCCAGACCGAGCGCCAGAACACCACCGTCCAGCTGTCGGCGTTGTCGATGAAGCGCGCAATGCTGCCGCCGAAGCTCCACATCAACGCCGACAGGAATACCAGCAGGAAGCCGACGCGTTCCCCTTGCGGCGACACGATCGGCGAAGCGGCAACCGGAGATGATGCGGTATCGGTCATGGGTACGACTGTCGGCGAATTCGGAGCAGCACGATGTGCAATGGACGACAGAGACGTGCCTAATTCGCGTAACGCAAAGCAGAAGGCCGGGCGTGATCCAGTTCGATGTTCCGTTTGGCGCACTGATGAGGGCGCCTCGCCCCTCGCCCGGCGATGCTCCGAGGCGACCTGTCGATGATGCGTTACGAGGTGCTCTTGTTGCCGCGGATAAAACGCCAGAGACCGGCCAGCGGAATCAGCAGGAGCAGGCCAAACTTTTTCAGCGCGATCAGCGCCACGACCAGAAAACCTGCTTTCGCCGCCAGCTTGCCGGCAATCAGACCACCGACGCCAATCGCCGCAACCGTATCGACGCCCGGCACGAAATCGGCGTATGTCTTGCCGGTATTGAAGTCCGCGAGGCCAAGCACTTCATCCAGGCTTTGCCTTATCTCCGGCAATTGTTCCACCGTCGCGATATAGCTCATCACGAAGACGCCCTCCCTGCCAAGGAAACGGACGTCGTAGTTGAGCGTATGGGCGGCATCGTTGCCAAATTGCAGCTCCTTGGCCCAGTGCAGGCGCTTGTGGGCCGCGTCATAAACCGGCGGCGACGCCCAGCCGATCAGCGTAATGGGCGCATAGCCATCCTTTACCCTCTGATCGTTGCCGGACAGAGTGTCTGACTGCATGTTGCGCAGCAGTTCATTGTAATCGATGGACGCGGCGTCGCTGTCGTCGACGTAACCGATCTTTTCCCAGCGCAGCTCTATCCCCCAATTGTTGTCGGCAATGGGATCATGGGAGACTGGAAAGATCATGCCGAGGGCATCGGAACCAGAGTCGGGCGGATTGCCCCAGGCTTCGGTGAGGACGGAGAGCGTGTCCTTCTTGTCCAGAAAATAGAACTTGTCCTTGAGGTCGAGATGGATGCCTTCGGCAAGATTTATCGCGCCGGTCTTCGGATCGATCTTGTCCAGGAACGCCTTGCCGGCATCATTGTAGTGTTGATAGGAATTGAAGAAATCCGAGGACTTTTCAGCCAATGCGGGATCGGCCGAAAACGCGAGCGCCAAGCCAAGCCAAAAAACTGTCCTGCCCATCATTGATCCCCCGACCGTTGCGCAGTTCTTTTTTTTGATACCGTACCGTCAATGCTGAATCAATATTCGGCTGAATCAATATTTTGGCTGAACCAATATTTTGGCCGGCAACCGCGAACCAGCTTACTGGTTGCCGCCGCAGGAACAGATGAGGTCCTTTGGTCGAAGATTCAGCCGCAATATTGCTGGAGCCGAATCACTGGAAATCGAACGCCGACAGTCCCGTGACCATCTCGTCGAGGCCGAGCGGACGTGTAACGGGTGGCTCGGCGCGGGCGAGGCAGCCGATGCGTTCGCACAGCCGGCAGGCAGGGCCGACCGGCGTCGCCAGCGCAGCGGCGCTCTGTCCGGTCTTGCCGATGGCGGCCGGCCCCGGCAATGCCGCTCCATAGACGACCTCGTCGCGAAAACCGATGTCGCAGCCGAGCAACAGCGCCGTGCGCCGCGGGCGCTCGGCAAACGAGCCCTGCGGCCCTTCGAGCGTGCGGGCCATGCAGAGGAACGCCGCACCGTCGGGCATTTCCACTGCCTCGACCAGGATCTGGCCGGGCTGGGCGAAGGCGGCATGGACCGGCAGCTTCGGACAGCCGCCGCCGAAGCGGCTTTGCGGAAAGCCGTGGCTGCCCGCCTTGCGGAACCGATTGCCGGCACTGTCGACCTCGAGCATGAAGAACGGCACACCCGACGCACCCGGCCGCTGCAGCGTGGTCAGCCGGTTCGCCGCCTGCTCGAAGGAAACGCCGAAGCGCGACCGCAACATGTCTATATCGTAGCGGGTGCGGACCGCAGCGGCGTGAAAAGGCTGATAGGGCATCATCAGAGCGTGCGCGGCATAGCGGCCGAGCTCGAAACGCGCCAGCCGGCGGGCTTCGTCCGTGGTCAGCTTCAGCGCCTGGATCTCGGCGGCGACAGCGACGCTCATGCGGATCAGGCAGGCCTCCATAGCCACCTCGCGCAGCTGATCGAATGGCGACAGGCGCTCGGACAGGAACAGGCGTTGCGAGTGACGGTCATAGCGACGCCGCCAGTTGGGCATGGTAGCGACCGGCAGTACCTTAACGACGATGCCGAATTCACGCCGCAGCCAAGCCTTCAACGCACTGAACAGATCGTCGCCAGGATCGAGCACCGACGTGAATGCCTCGGCTTCCTCTTCGAGCGCGGCAAAATGATTCGGCCGGCGTTCGAAAATCTCATGCACCTCGTCGATCGGCAGCCGGGCACCGGAGAGTGCGGTGGCCTTGCCCTCACGCGCGAGCAGCTCGTTGAGATCCGATAATCGCTCGGCCTGCTCGCGATAGGCGCGAAACAGTTTTATCACAGCGGCGGAAGCGTTGGGCGCCGCCTCGGCAAGCTCGATGAGTTCCTGGTCGCCCGGCAGTTCGCCGGCCAGCAACGGATCTGAAAACACTTCCTTCAAATCGGCGACCGATCCCCGCGCCTCGCCCTGCAGTTCGTGCGGGTCAACCTTGTAGACGGATGCCAGCCTCAGGATCAGTTGCACCGTCAGCGGCCGCTGGTTGCGCTCGATAAGATTGAGATAGGACGGCGAGATGCCGAGCCCTTCGGCCATCGCCGTCTGGGTCAGCCCCTTGGCGTTGCGGATGCGACGAATGCGCGGCCCGGCAAAGATTTTGTGGTCGGCCAATCGAGTTTCCTTGACAGAATTTTACATCCGCCGATGGCATGGCTGTCTTTACAACCATGACAGATTTACAGCTCTCATCAGTCAAACACAACACAGGTTTTCCCTTATTTTATGACTGATCCGGAGGTTTACCTCGCTTGCGTCGTGCCGACGTGTAAATGGTGTCACACATATGGCGCACATATTTTCCCTCTGCGACGCCTTCCTAAACCGGCATCAAAACCGCCTGGAGTGATCAATGACCGACTTTTACAACCTCGTCCCGTCGGCGCCGCAAGGCCGCTTTGATGGCATCGAAAGGCCCTATTCACCGGACGACGTGAAGCGGCTGCGCGGCTCGGTGCAGATCCGGCAGAGCCTCGCCGAAATGGGGGCAAACCGGCTGTGGCAGCTCATCCATGAAGAGGATTTCGTCAACGCGCTGGGTGCCATGTCGGGCAACCAGGCGATGCAGCAGGTGCGGGCCGGGCTGAAAGCGATCTATCTGTCAGGATGGCAGGTCGCCGCCGATGCCAACACCGCTTCCGCCATGTACCCGGACCAGTCGCTTTATCCCGCAAATGCCGCGCCCGAACTGGTCAAGCGCATAAACCGCACCTTACAGCGCGCCGACCAGATCGAGACTTCGGAAGGCAACGGGCTGTCGGTCGACACCTGGTTCGCGCCGATCGTCGCCGACGCGGAAGCCGGTTTCGGCGGGCCGCTCAACGCCTTCGAGATCATGAAGGCGTTCATCGAGGCGGGTGCGGCCGGCATCCATTACGAGGACCAGCTGGCTTCGGAGAAGAAATGCGGCCATCTTGGCGGCAAAGTGCTGATCCCGACCGCCGCACATATCCGCAACCTCAACGCGGCGCGGCTTGCCGCCGACGTCATGGGTACGCCGACGCTGGTCGTGGCACGCACCGACGCGGAAGCGGCACAGCTCTTGACCTCCGACATCGATGAGCGCGACCAGCCCTTCGTCGATTATGGCGCCGGCCGCACCGCGGAGGGCTTCTATCGTGTCAGCAACGGCATCGAGCCCTGCATCGCCCGCGCCGTCGCCTATGCGCCCTATGCGGACCTGATCTGGTGCGAGACTTCCAAGCCCGATCTGGCGCAGGCCAGGACGTTTGCCGAAGGCGTGCGCAAGCATCATCCAGGCAAGCTGCTTGCCTATAATTGCTCGCCGTCTTTCAACTGGAAGAAGAATCTCGACGACGCAATGATCGCGAAGTTCCAGAAGGAACTCGGCGCCATCGGTTACAAGTTCCAGTTCATTACGCTGGCCGGTTTCCACCAGCTCAATTTCGGCATGTTCGAGCTCGCCCGCGGCTACAAGGAGCGGCAGATGGCCGCCTATTCGGAACTGCAGCAGGCGGAATTCGCCGCGGAAGCCAATGGCTATACCGCCACCAAGCACCAGCGCGAGGTCGGCACCGGCTATTTCGATGCCGTCTCGATGGCGATCACCGGTGGCCAGTCTTCGACCACGGCCATGCAGGGATCGACCGAGCGCGCCCAATTCAGGCCGGCGGCGGAATAGCAGACAAACAGAGTGAACGCCCAAACGGGCATGGCAACACAACAGGCATGGCAACACAGGGAGAAGACCAATGGCTTCGATAAGCCGCGTCAAGGAACGGGCCGAAGAGCAGGCCACCAGCATGAATGTCGACCAGCAGGCGACCATCCGCATGCTGGCGAACGATCTGCACAGGCTCAATCAGTCGGTGATGAAGGCGGTCGAGGCAGGCGTCTCGGTCGAACTGGTGCGCTCGGCACGGCACCATGGCGGCGACGGCAACTGGGGCGATCTGCTGATCCCGGTCATCGTCACACAGCGGAGCCACGACAGACAAACTCGATAGCACCGCGCCTCTTTTGAGCGCATGCTATCGCACCTTGCACGCCGCGGCTTTGCCTAATCCGGCAGAGCCGCTAATGCAACGATTTCAATGACAAGATCAGGCTGCGCAAGCGCTGCAACGCCAATAACTTCCGAGGGCGGCGGGTTGTTGTAGCTGCAGTGCTTCGGGCAGTGCACGGCAAAGAATTCGTCCAAGACGTCCAAGCGAAAATTGGGCGAGCTCAGCACGCCGCCATCTGGAAATGGCCCCTTAACAAAGAAGGTCAGCCGGATGAGATGCTCGAGCGCACTGCCAAGCTCCTCCAGATCTGATTTGATATTGGTGAGAATTGCGCGCCACTGTGCCGCTGCATCGCCAATGGCGGCGCCGCCGCTTTTGCCGATCGGATCGTAGTCCTCGGCCGTCGCGGTGTTTCCGGAAAGGTAGATAAACCCCTTTGCGCCGGTAACGATCGTACCCTTTCCCCATGGCATCAACCGGCCATTTTTGAATTTCTTGTGAGTCACGAGTTCCATCGTCATCTCCCGTCGGTCAAAGAGACGTGCTTAGCCAACGAGGAAGGGTAGTTCGGCGAGGCGATACGACAAGCTCGCGACAGGCCTGACTCGCCTTCGTCCAACCTTACGTCAACCCGGCTACGGCTGCGAGTTGGTGCGTTCGCGCTGCAAAGCCAAACTTAGCTGAGCCTGCCCGATTGTGGTGGCAACTTCTTCTTCGGGCGGCCGCAAAGAAAAGCACTTAATTTTAATTTTAATGTTTCTTGCGATATTCTCCTGATACGCCATTTGAGCTTGACATGAGCAGTGATCTCACGCCAATTACCTCTCGAGTTTCAACCCTGCATTGAAACATTGAACAACGGCCTGCCCCGCCATGTGCCCAGCGAATCGCGATATCGAGACTGCAAAACAGCTGCCTTTTGTTAGCCGGGACATGGAGACGCGGATGCTCCCGGATTTTTCGCGGGTGCTGGTGGTCGGAAAATCACCGATCAACCGCGTCGTGGTTTCAAAAATCGTGGAGCGGTCCGGCCTCAAACCGATCTCGGAAGCTCCCGAAACCGCGGCAAAGGCCTTGCACGCGCTGATTCCCGGCACTGTCGTTCTCGACGGCGGTGCGGAGAATGGGGACTGCGACGCCTTGCTGTCGGGTATCGATGCACTGCGAAGGGCGTCAGGCAGATCGCTTCCGTCGGTGATCCTGCTCTCAGTCAAGACCGGCACGCCGGAGAGCCTGGGCCTGTCCAGCGTCATCGATGCAGTGGTCGTCAAGCCGATCACCACCGAACGGCTGCAGCCGGTGATCGACCGGCTGGTCGGGGTCGGCCGCAACTGACGCCTACCGCGATGCCTCGGCTGCAGACCTGATCAATCAATCTCGCCGATACGCTCGATCAAGCCCGGCAGTTCACCGAGATTGGCTATCTGGCGAAAGCGTGGTGCTGAGACCGGCGGCTCGACATGTTCCAGCACCCAGGTGAGCTCGTGCGGCACGTGGATGCCCCAACTGCCGGCTTCGATGGCCGGTACGACGTCCGATTTGAGCGAGTTGCCGACCATCATACCCTTTTCCGGGCCGTCGCCGTGGCGGCTGAAGATGCGGGTATAGGTGGCCGCGCTCTTGTCGCTGACGATCTCGACGGCATCAAACAGCTCGCCCAGGCCGGATTGCGCGAGCTTGCGTTCCTGGTCGAACAGGTCGCCCTTGGTGATCAGCACCAGGCGGTAAGCGCCGGCCAGCTTTTCCACGGTCTCGCGCGCATGCGGAAGCGGCTCGATCGGATGGCTGAGCATCTCGCGGCCCGCGGCGAGAATTTCAGCAATGGTTGAGGCAGGCACCTGGCCTTCGGTGACCTCGATCGCCGTCTCGATCATCGACAGCGTGAACCCCTTGATGCCGAAGCCGTAGACCGCGAGGTTGCGCTTCTCGGCCTCCAGCAATCTTGCTGAAATCCGGTCCTCCTCGGCGTGGTCGGCGAGCAGCGCGGCGAGGCGCTGCTCGGTCATGCGGAAGAACTGTTCGTTCTGCCACAGCGTGTCGTCGGCGTCGAAGCCGATCGTCGTCAGTTTGCGGCTGTGTTGCATGGGGACCATTAATTTCAGCGTTGCGGGAGGCCGACCCTAGACCAGGAGGCTTTTATCCGGAAGTCGTTGTGTTCCCCCGGTTATCGAGGCGCACGCCAGCCGGCTCCCCTTCCCTTTCGTCGTCGGCAACGGCTATACTCCACAATCTGCAACAAATCTGGTGATTGATGCCGCCTGCAAAAAAGGAAGTCCGTCCGTCGAGCCGCGGAGGACGCGTCCGCACGCCTGCCTTCGTGAAAAACCAACGTGGCGTCAAGAACTGGAAGGAAGTCAGCGCCTGGCTGGAATGGCGCGGCATCGAAGATATCGAATGCATCACACCCGACCAGGCCGGGGTTGCGCGCGGCAAGATGATGCCATCGAAGAAGTTCACCTCCAACACCTCGCTGGCGCTGCCTTCGGCGGTGTTCATGACAACGATTTCCGGCGGCTATCCGGAGGACGGCAACGGCTTCCACTATCCGGAGGACGACGGCGACCTCAAGCTGATGCCTGACCTCTCGACGCTGACGGTGGTGCCGTGGGAGGAGGACCCTACCGCGGCGGTTATCTGCGACCTCGTCCACCAGGACGGCCGCTCGGTCGAGTTCACGCCGCGCAACGTGCTGAAGCGCGTGCTTGCCGCCTATGACAAGCGTGGGCTGAGGCCAGTCGTGGCACCCGAGATCGAGTTCTACCTGGTGCGCAAGAACCCCGATCCGGACTATCCGCTGACCCCGCCAGTAGGTCGATCGGGACGGCCGATCGGCGGCGGCGCCGGCTATTCGATCGCCGGGGTTAACGAATTCGACGAATTGATCGACGACATCTACCATTTCTCCGAAAGCCAGGGCCTGGAGATCGACACGCTGATCCACGAGGAGGGCGCCGGCCAGCTCGAAATCAATCTGCGTCACGGCGATCCGATCGAGCTCGCCGACCAGGTGTTCATGTTCAAGCGAACCATCCGCGAGGCGGCGCTCAAGCACGAGATCTACGCCACGTTTATGGCCAAGCCGATCCAAGGGCAGCCCGGTTCGGCCATGCATATCCATCAGTCGATCATCGACAAGAAGACCGGCAAGAACGTTTTTTCGGCGGAGGACGGCTCGGAGACCGAGGCCTTCTTCCATTTCATCGGCGGCATGCAGAAACATGTGCCGAACGCGCTGGTGATGTTTGCGCCCTACGTCAATTCCTACCGGCGGCTGACGCAGTCGGCCTCGGCGCCGGTCAACAACAAATGGGGCTACGACAACCGCACCACGGCCTTCCGCGTGCCCCGCTCCGACCCGGCGGCGCGGCGCGTCGAGAACCGCATCCCCTCCTCCGACGCCAACCCCTATCTGGCGCTGGCGGCATCGCTTGCCTGCGGGCTGATCGGCATGACCAACAAGATCAAGGCCGAGCCGCCGGTTCTGACGACCGCCAACGAGGACCAGATCGACCTGCCGCGCAGCCTGCTCGAAGCCGTCGACCTGTTCGAGGCTGACGAAGAACTCGGCGCGCTGCTCGGCAAGTCATTTGCCGCCACCTATGCGGCGATCAAGCGAGCGGAATTCGAGACCTTCATGGAAGTGATCAGCCCGTGGGAGAGGGAGTATTTGCTGCTGAATGTGTAGTAGGGGAGTAGGGGAGTAGGGGAGTAGGGGAGTAGGGGAGTAGGGGAGTAGGGCAATATGGCAGTAGGGGAGTAGGGCAATATGGCAGTAGGGCAGTAGGGCAAGGATGACGGACAAGATCGCATCGTACAGGGATCTGATCGTTGGGCAGCAAGCCATGGACCTAACAGTTGCAATCTACCAAGTAACAAGGACTTGGCCGAAAGACGAGATCTACGGGCTGACGAGTCAGGTGCGTCGGGCAGCAACGTCGGTGCCCGCCAACATCGCCGAGGGTTACGGCCGAGAAAGCCGAGCTTCCTACCAGCAGTTTCTCAGGATCGCCCAGGGATCACTCAAGGAACTGGAGACACACCTTTTAATCGCGCAAAGGGTTGGAATTACCTCTCGCGAGGCGGTCGAGTCATTGATGCCCCACAGCGAGAGCGTAGGAAAGCTCTTGCGGCTTCTGATCCGCAAGCTGTCGGCTGAATAGACACCTACTGCCCTACTGCCCTACTGCCCTACTGCCCTACTGCCCTACTGCCCTACTGCCCTACTGCCCTAGCCGAGCATCATGACTTACCAATCCCCAATCTCCCCCGGCCGCTCCTGGTACGAAGACACGGCCGGGCCAAGGCCCGAGTATCCGGCGCTCGACGGCGACCGGACATGCGATGTGGTGATTGTCGGCGGCGGCTTTACCGGTCTGTCGGCGGCGGCTCATCTCGCCAAGACAGGCGCGGATGTCGTGCTTATCGAAACGCATCGTTTCGGTGACGGCGCATCAGGCCGCAATGGTGGCCAGCTCGGCACCGGACAACGGGCCTGGGCAGAGGAACTGGAAGCGGAATACGGCTTTTCCCGCGCCAAGGCGCTGTTCGACCTGGCCGAAGAGGCCAAGGCGCATCTGCTCGACTTTGCCGCGATGCACCAGATCGAGATCGACTATATGCCCGGCCAGATGTCGGTGGCGCACAAGAAGCGCTATGTCGACGACTACAAGGCGCATGCCGAGATCATGGCGTGCCGATTCGGCTATCCGCACATCTCATTCATGGATGCCGCGGAGACAGCCGAGCGGCTCGGCTCGACGCATTATTTCGGCGGCACCCGCGACACCGGCACCGGCCACATCCATCCGCTGAAACTGGTCATCGGCACCGCAAAGGTGGCGGCAGAGGCCGGCGCAAAGCTATTCGAGCAGACGCCGTCGACCGGCATCACCTCCAGCGGCGGCAAGGTGAGGGTTGTGACGCCGAAGGGCACGATCGCCGCCGCTAAATGCCTGATCGGGGTCAATGCCTATGGCGGCACGCTCGAACCGGTGAGTGCCGCGCATATCATGCCGATCGGCTCCTTCATCGGCGCAACGGTGCCGCTGGGAGCCGATTCCAAAGTGTTGCCGGGTGGCGAGGCGGTCGACGATTCGCGCTTCGTCGTGCGCTATTTCCGCAAATCGAAGGACGGGCGGCTGCTGTTTGGCGGGCGCGAGATCTATGCGGTCAACGATCCCAAGGACATCCACATCCACATCCGCCGGCAGATCGCCGAAATCTATCCGGCACTGAAGGACGTCGAGATCACGCATGGCTGGGGCGGCTATGTCGGCATCACCGTGCCGAGAAAGCCGTTCGTGCGCGAAGTGATGCCCAATGTGACCTCGATCGGCGGTTATTCCGGCCACGGCGTCATGCTGTCGAACTTTTTCGGCAAGCTTTATGCCGAGACGGTCGCCGGCAACCGCGACCGGCTGAAGCTGATCGAGGACCTGAAAATTCCACCCTTCCCCGGCGGCCGGCGTTTGCGCGCGCCACTGCTCTTTCTTGCGCTCAACTGGTACGCGTTGCGGGACAGGATTTAACCAGACGTTGCAGAATCCTTAACCAGGGCGCAGAATTCCGGCCAAGGGCGCAGTGATGCCACAATCGCGGGCGAAAGATGATGCTCGTGGGCAGCTGAACGGGGAATTTTTGCGGGCCTGCCCGCTTTTGGTTTGGGACCGATGCCGATCGAAATGCCGGCTCTCCGGCATGGGTCGTAAGAACATCGGCCCGCAAATGGAGGTGGCAAGTGTGAGAGAGCCCTTCAGTTTCGGCGCGCCGGAACGACGGCGCCTTGCGATGCAATTCGGTTACGATATGCGGCCGACGTTCTGGCACGGGGTTCGGTCGAACGCGCATCTGGTGATAGCCGCGCTTGGCACGGCCGCACTGCTCGGCGTTGCCGCGGTGGCACTGTGGCTGGCATTGCCGGCAAATGAGCGACAAGCGGCCGCAAGTCCTGAGCAGATCGTTCCGACCATCCCGGTCAAGACGACGAAGATCATGCCTGCCAAGCTTGCTGCGGCGCCGCGGACGACGGGCAAGGCAGATGCGGTTTCCCCAGCGGTGGCCGCAGCGGAAGCCGAGATACCAGCGCTGGCTCCCAACGATCCGCGCTGGACGGGGCCAAAGACGGCATCGGCCGCCGCCACGGCAGCATCCGACCAGCTGGCAAGCCAGACCGAGCAGGCGACCGATAAATCGTCTGCTTCGGTGGCATTCGCCGACCCGGCAGCAAAACCCGACGCTGCGGCATTGTTTGCCAAGGTCGCGGCTCCCGGCAGCTCAACGAAAAACAGCGGGCCCGATGGCGCGCAGACCGCCGCCATCCCCACGCCCAAGCCGCAACTGCCGACGCAGACCGCGAGCGAAGACGACAACAGCACCAAGGCAAAATCCGGAAGAGCCAATACTGCCGGTACCGGACGCATCCTGAGATCCGTCACCATGCGCACCGGCCCAAAAAAGAATGCGGCCGCCATTCTCACCGTGCCGGCCAAGACATCGGTGCAAGTGATGAGCTGCAAGCAATGGTGCCAGATCGTGTACAACGGCAAGCGCGGCTGGATCTACAAGAGCTACGTCAAAACCGGGGCGTAGGGCCGGCAGAGCGATTGCGGGTCGCTCGCCATCAGCCGGTCCTCCGCCGGATAACCGGACCGTTCAAATACAACGCCCGCCGTCGACTTCCAGCGCCACGCCGGTGATGAAAGCCGCCTCGTCCGAAGCGAGCCAAAGCGCGGCATTGGCTATGTCGAGCGGCGTCGAAAGCCGGCCGAGCGGGATCGACGCGCGGAACTTCTCGCGGATCTCGGGTGTGTCGGCGCCCATGAATTTCGCGAGCATGCCGGTCTCGCCGGCAACTGGGCAGAGGCAGTTGACGCGGATGTTCTTCGGCGCGAGTTCCACCGCCATCGATTTGGTCGCGGTGATCGCCCAGCCCTTCGATGCATTGTACCAGGTGAGGCCGGGCCGCGGTCTGATACCGGCCGTGGAGGCCGTCGTCAGGATGACGCCACCGCCTTGCCGCTCCATCACCGGTACCACGGCAAGCGCTGCGTGGTAGATCGCCTTCATGTTGACTGACGTGATCAGGTCGAAGGTCGCCTCGTCGACTTCCAGCATGTCACCGTTGCGATGGGTATAACCGGCGTTGTTGACCATGATGTCGATGCGGCCGAAGGCGCTCATTGCAGCATGGACCATGTCGTCGAATTCGGACCGCAGCGAGACGTCGGTCTGGGTCCAGATCGCCTTTTCGCCGATCTCGCCGGCAACGCGCTCTGCGCCCTTGGCGTTCAGATCGGCGACGACTACGCGCGCGCCCTCCTCGGCAAAGCGCCTGGCCATGCCCTCGCCAAAACCCGAGGCAGCGCCGGTGATGATGGCGACCTTGTTTTTGAGGCGCATGCTTTTCTCACTCATCGTTGAAGACGATCGAAAACGCGTTTGGCCATGGCCATCGAAAGATGTGTGTCCATTGCCGATTTCTCCTTTGGCTTTCGCCTTGATCCCGCTCTATGCTGCACCTGCGAACGCTCCCGGAAGCATCGCTTGCCGACAAGCCGCCGGCCAGCGCCGGTGTCAAGAGCACACGCGGATGTGACGCAATGGCACTGGCAAGTTTAAATCGATTAGATTATATCAGCCGCGTTATCGCGACCGGCGTCAGAGCGGACAGACCATGACCAGCCAGATCATCCCCGTCGACCCTTTCGACTTCATCATTTTCGGCGGCACCGGCGATCTGTCGGAACGCAAGCTTCTGCCGTCGCTATACTACCGCCAGCGCGACCACCAGTTTTCCGAGCCGACGCGCATCATCGGCACATCGCGTTCGAAGATGACAGACGAGGAGTTCCAGTCTTTCGCCAGGCAGGCGATTGCCGACCACGTGAAGCCGGAAGATATCGACGCCACGGAACTGAAGACGTTCCTCGCACGGCTTTCCTATGTCCCGGCAGATGCAACCACAGGTGCCGGCTTCGACAGGCTGAAGCAGGCGATCGGCGACAGCGAACACATCCGCGCTTTCTATCTGGCGGTGGCGCCGGCACTGTTCGGCGACATCTCGCACAAGCTGAAGGAGCACGGGCTGATCACGCCGAATTCGCGCATCGTGCTGGAAAAGCCGATCGGCCGCGATCTAGCTTCGGCGCGCGCGCTCAACGACCTGGTCGGCGACGACTTCCATGAAAGCCAGATTTTCCGCATCGATCACTATCTCGGCAAGGAGACGGTGCAGAATTTGATGGCGCTGCGCTTTGCCAACGCGCTCTACGAGCCGCTTTGGAATTCCGCCAATGTCGATCATGTGCAGATCACCGTGGCCGAGACAGTCGGCCTGGAAGACCGCGTCACTTATTACGACAAGGCCGGCGCATTGCGCGACATGGTGCAGAACCACATGCTGCAACTGCTCTGCCTCGTCGCCATGGAGGCGCCGTCGTCGATGGACGCCGACGCCGTCCGTGACGAAAAGCTGAAGGTGCTGCGGGCGCTGAAGCGCATCAACGGCAACGAAGCGCCGAAGCACACGGTGCGCGGACAATACCGTGCCGGCGCCTCGGCCGGCGGGCCGGTGAAAGGCTATGTCGAGGAGCTCGGCAAGAACAGCAACACCGAGACTTTCGTTGCGCTCAAAGCCGAGATCGGCAACTGGCGCTGGGCGGGCGTGCCGTTCTATCTCCGGACCGGCAAGCGGCTGGCGACGCGCGTTTCGGAGATCGTCATCGAATTCAAGCCGATCCCGCATTCGATCTTCGGCGAGAGCGCCGGGCCGATCTCCGCCAACCAGCTGGTCATCAGGCTGCAGCCCGACGAGGGCGTCAAGCAGTTCATCATGATCAAGGACCCGGGGCCGGGCGGCATGCGGCTGCGCCAGATTCCGCTCGACATGAGTTTTGCGCAATCCTTCGACGGCCGCGCCCCCGATGCCTATGAGCGGCTGATCATGGACGTCATCCGTGGCAACCAGACGCTGTTCATGCGCCGCGACGAGGTCGAGGCGGCGTGGAAATGGATCGACCCGATCCAGGACGCCTGGGAAAGCGGCAGGCAAGAGGCGCAAGGCTACACCGCCGGCACATGGGGCCCCTCGGCCTCGATTGCGCTGATCGAACGCGACGGGCGGACATGGCACGAGAGCAATTAGGCGGCGCCTACAACTGGCACGAATTTGCCGGACGCCAGGAGTTGGCGACAGCGCTTGCCGGCCACGTCGCCGGCCGTCTGTCAAAGGCGATCGCCGAGCGCGGCACGGCGCTGCTTGCGGTCTCGGGCGGCACGACGCCGGCGAAATTCTTCGCGGCGCTTTCGACCGTTCCGATCGCCTGGGAAAAGGTGACGATAACATTGGTCGACGAGCGCTTCGTGCCGCCCTCATCGCCGCGCTCCAATGCCGGCCTGGTTGCCGCCAACCTGCTACAGAACGCGGCCGCCGCCGCGAATTTCGTGCCGCTCTACCACGCCGCGGCAAGTATCGAGGGTGCAGCGGTCTCCGACAGTGAGGCGCTGCAAGTGCTGCCCTGGCCACTCGACGTCGTTGTGCTCGGCATGGGAACTGATGGCCACACCGCCTCGTTCTTTCCGGATGCCGACAACCTGGCAAGATTGCTCGATCCGTCGTCGCAAAGGATCGTGCTTCCGGTTCACGCGGCAAGCGCCGGCGAGCCACGGCTGACGCTGTCACTGGGGCGGATCATCAATGCCACCTTCATCGCGCTGCATATCGAGGGCGCGGAAAAACGCAGCGCATTCGAGGCCGCGCTTGGAACTGGAACACGAAAGCCCATTCGCGCCGTGCTCGATGCCACTCAAAAGCCCGTAGAGGTTTTCTGGGCACCCTGATCTCAACTTGGCTGCAGGTCCCGGCAATAGCCGGAAGGTGTTGCGGGACCTCGCCTGAAAGGACCGACCGCCATGACCGCAAGACGCGATATCGAAGCCATCACCCAGCGCATCCGTGAGCGCTCCAAGCCCAGTCGCGAGGCCTATCTCGGCCGCATCGCCGAAGCCTCGAACCGCACCGCCAACCGGGCCGTGCTGTCCTGCGGCAACCTGGCCCACGGCTTTGCCGTCTGCAGCCCTTCCGAAAAGGTGGCGCTTGGCGGCGACCGGGTGCCGAACCTCGGTATCATCACCTCCTATAACGACATGCTGTCGGCGCATCAGCCTTTCGAGACGTTTCCGGCGCTGATCAAGGATGCGGCGCGCGAGGCCGGCGGCATCGCCCAGGTGGCCGGCGGCGTGCCGGCGATGTGCGACGGCGTCACCCAGGGCCAGCCCGGAATGGAGCTGTCGCTGTTCTCGCGCGACGTGATCGCCATGGCCGCGGCAATCGGCCTGTCGCACAATATGTTCGATGCCGCCGTCTATCTCGGCGTCTGCGACAAGATCGTGCCGGGGCTGGTGATCGCGGCGCTGACCTTCGGCCATCTGCCGGCGGTCTTCATCCCGGCCGGGCCGATGACGACCGGCATTCCGAACGACGAAAAAGCCAAGATCCGCCAGCTCTATGCCGAGGGCAAGGCGGGACGGGCCGAACTGCTCGAAGCGGAATCAAAATCCTATCACGGGCCGGGAACCTGCACTTTCTACGGTACCGCCAATTCCAACCAGATGCTGATGGAGATCATGGGCCTGCACACGCCTGGCGCTTCCTTCGTCAATCCCGGCACGCCGTTGCGCGACGCGCTGACCAGGGAAGCGACGAAGCGGGCGCTGGCGATCACCGCGCTCGGCAACGCCTACACGCCGGTCGGGCGGATGATCGACGAGCGCTCGATCGTCAACGGCATCGTCGGCCTGCACGCCACCGGCGGTTCGACCAACCACACCATCCACCTGATCGCCATGGCAGCGGCGGCCGGCATCGCCATTACCTGGCAGGATATTTCCGACATCTCGGAAGCCGTGCCGCTGCTGGCGCGGGTCTATCCGAACGGCCTTGCCGATGTGAACCACTTCCACGCCGCCGGCGGGCTCGGCTTCCTGATCCGCGAACTGCTCGACGCAGGCATCCTGCACGAGGATGTGCAGACGGTGTGGGGCGAAGGGCTGCGCCCCTACGCGGTCGAGGCCAGGCTCGGCGCCGACGGCGGCGTCGTGCGCGAGGCTTCGCCGCGCGAGAGCGGGGACGAGAAGGTGCTGGCGCCGTTCAAGAAGGCGTTCCAGCCGAGCGGCGGTCTGAAAGTGCTTTCGGGCAATCTCGGCCACGCCGTCATCAAGACATCGGCGGTCAAGCCGGAGCGGCGCGTCATCGAGGCGCCGGCCAAGGTGTTCGACAGCCAGCAAGGCCTGAACGAGGCGTTCAAGGCGGGGTCGCTGACCGGCGACTTCATCGCCGTCATTCGGTTCCAGGGACCGAAGGCCAACGGCATGCCGGAATTGCACAGGCTGACCACCGTGCTCGGCATCCTGCAGGACCGCGGCCAGCATGTGGCGTTGGTCACCGACGGCCGCATGTCGGGCGCTTCAGGCAAGGTGCCAGCGGCGATCCACGTGACGCCGGAAGCAGCGGAGGACGGGCCTATCGCCAGGATCCATGACGGCGATATCATCAGGCTCGACGCCGAGGCCGGGACGCTGGAGGTACTGGTGCCAGCCGGCGATTTCGCACTGCGCCGCCCCGCGGACAGCGACCTCATAGGCAATGAATTCGGCTTCGGCCGCGAGCTTTTCGCCGGGTTCCGGCAGTTGGTGGGACGCGCCGACCATGGCGCCAGCGCCTTCGGTACGGCGTGACTTTTCGACCATGGAAGAGCGGCTGGTGGCCGCTCTCCAAAAGCGCGTGGCGTTCGATCGGCCTCACGCGACGCGCTTTTAGGATCTTGTTTTTATGCATGTCGTTATCGCAAAACCGCTGCACACTTTTGCGCGACATGCATTAGATCTACTGAACCGTCAGGTCGGCTCGCGCGCCGGCCCTGATCGTTACCGTGCCTTCCCTCGAGCTGTTGTCCGATTTCTCCGAAACCACCGCGTAGTCGCCGGCCGACAGGGTGGCTTGATACTTCTGGTCGTAGGCGTAGCCGACCGACTTGCGGGTTCCGTCGATGGCCTTCCTGGCCTCGAATATCTCGATCTTCGAGGCCCCTGGCGCGGTTATCGTCAGCATGCCGGCGTTCATCGCGATCTTCAGATCCTGATGGTCGCCAACCTTGACGCTGAACGGCTGCTCGGCCACCGCAAGGTCGACCGTCGCGACCATTACATAATCGTCGGGCGGCAGATCGAACTTGCTGTCCGGACCGTAGGCATAAGTCACCTCCTGCCTGGTTCCGTCGACGTTCTTTTTCGCCTGGAGCACTTTGAAGCCGACGCCCGAACCCTCGGCCTTGTCGCCGCCGGCAGCATAATAGGCGTTGGCGACGATACGCCCGACGCCGACGATGATGTCCTTGTCGATGACCCTGCCGGCGGCAAGCGGGATCGTCTCGATAACCATGCCCTGGCCGATCGTGACCGTCACCTTCTGGTCACCGGCCGGCAGCACGACTTTCGTGTCACCGTAATAGGTCGGCGGGGTGTCGACGCCGGGATAGCCGATTACGACAGCCGCGCCGTCATCAACGTCCGCTCCTTCGCTTGGCCGCGGGTGGATGACCAGCGTGCCGGCATTCAGGTTGAAGTGCGGTTTGGCGACCTGGCCAGGCTCTATCTTGATCTTCTGTTCGGCCCTGGCCTCGCCGGCACGCGCGACGACGATATAGTCGCCCGGCTCCAGATTGCCCTTGTAGGTGCCATATTCGGTGGTGACGGGATCGCCGCGCGTGCCGTCGGAATTCGCCTTGTAGATCTCCCAGGCATTGCCGTCGGTGACGGGATCGCCACCCTCGGCAAGCACGACGGTGGGCACGAAATTGGACTCCGCCGGCTGGGCGGGCGCCGGCTGGGGAGCAGGCTGCGGGGCGGGAGTCGGTTCAGGGGCGGGTGGCGGAGGCGCAACGGTCTCGACGAGGGCGTCCTGCAATGCCTTTTCATCCGACGCTTCGATATATTTGCCGCCGGTATTGTCGGCGAGGCAACCGACCTGCTTGCCCTCGGCCGCCGTCAGGCCGAAGCCGACGACATTGACGGTGAAGTCGACGCCAGCAGCCTCCAGTTCCTTGCCGAGCGCACAGGGATCGCCGCTACATGTCTCGATGCCATCGGTGATGAGAACGACCGTCGCCTTGTCCTCGGTGTATTTCAATGCTTCCGCCGCTTGCTTGACCGCAGCGGTCAGCGGCGTCTTGCCCTGAAATTTCAAGCTGTCGGCCGCGGCTGAGATCGCACTTGCCGAGCCTTCCTGCGGTGGCACGATGAGTTCGATGTCGTCGCAACTGGCCTTCTCGCGATGGCCATAGGCCATGAAGCCTATTTCCTCCTCGGCCGGGACCGATTGCAGCACGTTCCGCAGCGATTGACGGGCGATTTCGAGCTTGGGCTTGCCGTCGATCTGCGCCCACATCGAGCCGGAGGCATCGAGAATGACGATGACGCGATCGGCGGCGAAGCCGAACCCCGTCGTCCACAGCAACAGGGCGGCCGCAGCGACGCTCTGCACAAATCCCGCCATCAAAAATCTCCCCCGTCAGTCGCCGCCGCTCGGCGCCGGAAAGCTATTTGACGCCGGGTCGCGACACAAGCCCGGACGGAGTACGAAGCTGCGTCGCCTCTCTGCCAAACCCTCAATAGGCCGTGCGGCGTTCCTCGGAAGGCGGCCGGCCGAATTGCAGCCGGTAGCTCTGGGCAAAATAGGAATGCGAGGTGAAGCCGGTGGCGATTGCCACGTCGAGGATCGGCATGTTTGTCTGGCGCAGCAATTCGCGCGCCCGCTCGAGCCTGAGCCGCATATAATAGCGCCCGGGCGTCACACTGAGATGGCGCAGGAACAGGCGCTCGACCTGGCGCACCGACAGGCCCGCCGACTTGGCGAGTTGCACCGCCGACAGCGGCTCGTCGAGATGGTCGGCCATCAGCTCGACGATGCGGCGCAGCTTCTCCGACTTGCCGGTCAGGTCGCGTTCCGGGCCGACGCGCTGGCGGTCCCCGGCCGAGCGGATGCGCTCATGCTGGAACTGGTTGGCGACGCCATTGGCGAGGCTCGAGCCGAAATCACCGCGCACGATCTCCAGCATCAGGTCGATCGATGTGGTGCCGCCGGCGCAGGTGTAGCGCTTGCGGTCGATCTCGAAGACGTTGCCGGTGCAGTTGATGTCCGGAAAGCGTTCGAGGAAGCCGGCGCGGTTTTCCCAATGGATGGTGCAGCGATAGCCATCGAGCTGGCCTGCTTCGGCAAGCAAATAGGAGCCGACCGAAAGCGCGCCGAGCGCATTGCCGCGCCGGCCCCAACTGCGCAGCGCTGCCAGCACCTTGCTCTTGCCGGGAAATTCCGTCGTCAGCCCGACCGAGACGAACAGGATATCGACCGGCGGCAGATCGGCAACCGCGTAGTCGATCTTGAGCGGCAGGCCGTTGGACGCCATGACGGCGTCGCCGTCGGCCGACACCGTAGTCCAGCCATAGAAATCGCGGCCGAGCAGCCGGTTCGCCGACCGGAACGTGTCGATTGCCGCGGCCAGCGAGAACATGGAGAACTTGTCGACCAACAGAAACCCGAACTGCCGCCCGCCCTGAACGGGATCATTGGTGACCGGCCGTTCTAAGGGAACAGTGAGGTTCGGCAAGGACGCTGCTTTCTGGTCAGAAGGAAGGCCGTTTCAATCCGGCTGCGAGATAGGCGGAAGCTAGCGTGTTGGCCATCAGCATGGCAATGGTCATCGGTCCGACGCCGCCAGGCACCGGCGTGATGGCGCCGGCCGCCTTCGCTGCTTCGGCAAAGGCGACGTCGCCGACGAGGCGCGTCTTGCCTTCGCCCTTTTCAGGTGCGGCGACGCGGTTGATGCCGACATCGATGACAGTGGCGCCAGGCTTGACCCAGTCGCCGCGGACCATTTCAGACCGGCCGACGGCGGCGACCAGAATATCGGCGGTGCGGGCAAGCGCCGGCAGGTCCCTGGTCCGGCTGTGTGCGATGGTGACGGTGCAGTTGGCGGCAAGCAGAAGATTGGCCATCGGCTTGCCGACGATGTTCGAACGCCCGACGACGACCGCATTGAGACCGGACAGGTCCTTGCCGCGCACGCGTTCGATCAGCAGCATCGAGCCGGCCGGCGTGCAAGGCACGAAGGCGGTCTCGAGTTCGCCGGTGCCGAGCTTGCCGACATTGATGAAGTGGAAGCCGTCGACATCCTTCTCCGGCGCGATGGTCTGGATGATCTTGCCGGAATCGATATGGCCGGGAAGCGGAAGCTGCACGAGGATGCCGTTGATGGCCGGATCGGCGTTGAGCTGGCCGATGATCTTCAACAGGTCCGGCTCGGAGGTTTCGGCCGGCAGCGTGTGCTGAACCGAATGGAAGCCGCATTCCTTGGCGGTGCGGGATTTGGAGGCGACATAGACCTGGCTCGCCGGATCCTCGCCGACGATGACCACGGCGAGACCGGGCTGCCGTCCGCCCTTTTCCGCCAGTTCGGCGGTCAGGGCCTTGACCCGCCGCACCACGTCTTCGGCGACGCTTTTTCCGTCAATCAACTCAGCCATGAACCACCCTCGACGCCTATCGCGTAAGCCTGCCGCGTTAAAACATCCATGCGGCGCGCTCCAGATATCTTTTATGCAGGCCGTTGCCCAGAACCATGCGCTGCGGGCGGACATGCAGCGCGGCATTTTCACGAAAATCGAGCCGGGCAATCCCGTCAATGCGCCGTCCCATGCCGTTAACTCGAAACCGGCATGTTTTATTCGACGCTCAGAAATAGCGGCGGCGCGCGCGGTTTTCGGTGAGCTCGCGAACGACCTCGCGGAATTCGCGCAGGCTGGCGCGGATTTCCTCGATCTGGCTTTGCTGATCGGCGGCTTCCGAGGCCTGATTTGCCTTCCTCGACCAGGCCTGAGTATGGGCCGAATGCGGCGGCGTGGGTTGCTGCGGATAAGGTGCCCGACCGGCATAGAGCGGCTGCGGGTGGAACGCAGGTGGCATCGCTGCGGTGGAATTTGTCGCGGCGGAAGTCTCACCGGACGCCATCTCCTCCGGCGCTCTGCCAGGCATGAGCCGGCTCAGCGCCGACAACACGGCACCGATCGGACCAGGACGTTTGGTACGCGCGACCTCGACCGGCTGAGCGGGAGGCGGCGCTGCCCGGTATGCTGCGTGATCGGCGGAACCGGCATCGGGGCCGCCAAGGGAGCCAGCGGGGTCGAAAAACCCATCGGCAGCTGCAGCCTCTTCCATCAGTATGGTGCCGGCCTTTGGCTCATCAGGATCGGGCTGGCTTATGCCGGCGGCTGCCAACAGGATCGGACTGGCACACGCTTCGCGGCGCGAGCGGGCAAGACGATGGCGTGTGGCGGCATCCTCGCGCCATGACGGGCCTGCGCGGTCCTCTAGCGAAACCAGCGATGCTTCGTCCTCGCCGCGCACCGCCTCGACGAGCGACAGCAAGGACTGCTCGTTCCTCCAGTGTTCACGATTTTTCCTATAAGCCATGGTTTCTGGAGCCTTCCCCTCGGGCTGGGACGTAGCGACCGCCACTGGTTAAGCGATGCTAAACAGGCATAGGAAATAAAAGGTTAATTTGGTCGCCGCGCGGCTGCGCGACTACATACGCATCCCAACCGCAAGGTCGGGGTTTCCGCCTGATCACGGTCCCAACAGGGCTTCCCCGCCCTGCCGCGAACGTCTATGGGGAAGCCATCTCAATATGGGAGGCTTTCGATGACGGTCAGGCTTGTTCTCGCCGGTTGCGGCAATATGGGCTACGCCATGCTCTCGGGCTGGCTGAAAGCCGGCAAGCTGGCTCCGGCGGTGGTGTTCGTGGTCGAGCCCAATGCCGAGTTGCGCAAGCGTGCCGAAGCACTGGGCTGCGCTGCCGGCGCGGATGCTGGCGCCATACCGGCCAACGCCGTGCCGGCCCTCGTCGTCCTTGCGGTCAAGCCACAGGTGATCCGCGACGTCACGGCTGGCTACATCCGCTTCAACGATGGCCGAACCACTTTCCTCAGCATCGCCGCCGGGACGCCGGTCGCCACGTTCGAAGGCATTCTCGGCGACCGCGCGCCGATCGTGCGCTGCATGCCCAACACGCCGGCGGCAATCGGCAAGGGCATGATGGTGGTGTTTTCCAACAGGCTGGTTTCCGAGGACACCAAGCGTTTTGTGGCCGACCTGCTTTCGGCGGGCGGGCAAGTGGCCGATATCGATGACGAGGGCCTGATGGACGCGGTGACGGCAGTCTCCGGGTCGGGGCCGGCTTATATCTTCCATTTCATCGAAGCGCTGACGGTGGCAGCCGAGAAGGCCGGCCTGCCGACCAGGACTGCCAAGCTCTTGGCAATGCAGACGGTCTACGGCGCCGCCTCGCTGGCCGCCGAAAGCGGCGAGGAGCCGGGCGTGCTCAGACAGCAGGTGACCAGCCCCAACGGCACCACGGCTGCGGCCCTTGCAGTACTGATGGGCGAGGACCGGCTGACGCGCCTGCTCACCGAGGCGGTGGAAGCGGCGCGGCTGCGGTCGATAGAGCTGGGGAAGTAGGGCTTCTGGGGGAGCCGGTCGGCGGTGATGGTCGACCGTTCCTTTCGGCAATAGCAACCGGTAGAAAAGCCGTTACGCGGCGTTCCTTCGCGCCCTCCACTGTCCTGCCGACATCAAAATCGCGATAGCCTAGAATGTCGACAGATATCAGCGATGTCCCCACAAGTCGTCGATCTCGTCCTTGTTCACGGGCCGCCCGTCTTTGCCGGCTTTGGCTTTGAGATCATCGGCAATGGCCGCGAGCCGCTCTGCCAGAGAAGGGCGTCCATTTTCCCGCTTCAACTCGGATTCACGGACCTCAGCCATCACCAAGATTCCCATACAGCATCTCGTCCTGCAGCCGGCGCAAGGCGAACAGCCCGGTCGTCGGGTCGGGCGCGGCATTGTCGGCGGTGAGCAATTCGCCTTTCCTCACCGGTTTCAGCACCTTGCCGCCTTCGAGCAGACCGACCGGCACGGCGCGATGGGCGCGGGCCTGTTCGACGGTCATGGTCCAGGAGCGGTAGCAGGTCTCGCCGATCGCATCGAAAACCTCGCCTGCCGCCAGATCGCGCTTGGCCACGGCGCAGACCTCGGCCACCGGCCGCGGCAGCGGCACCATGTCGGGCTTGCCGTAAAGCGCGATGCGAGCGGCCGTCAGCGGCACTTCCAGCGAGGTCAGATGGTAGGGTCTGAAGAAGCTGTAATAGGGACCGTGGCCGATATGCAGATCGTCCATGCGCTCGATGATGCGCGGATGCGTCGCCTCGACGATGACGAAGACCCCGGGCGCCACGCCCTTGCCGACGGTGTAGTCGACGACGCCCTTCTTCGACAGAATGCCGCCCTGCTCGCGCGGGATCAGCACCTTGACCAGCTCGTCGCGATCGGCCTTGGGCCCGTGCATGCCGGGAACGTCGGGCACCAGCCCGGTGGCGTTGGCAATGGCGCACATCTCGACCATGGTTTTCGAGCCGTCGACGAACTCGACCAGCATGCGCGGATTCATGTTGCGGCGCAGCGCCTCCTCGCGGTAGTCGTCGGGAACGGCGTCGTGGTTGAGAGGGTTGTTCTTGCCCTTGCCGGCGGAGACGATGGTGTAGCCGAGCGCCGAAGCGAACTCGATCAGCTCCATGCAGCTCGACGGCTCGTCGCCAGCGCCGACCGAATAGACGACGCCGAGCCGGTCGGCCTGCTGCTTTAGATAGCAGCCGATGGTAACGTCGGCCTCGACATTCATCATCACCAGGTGCTTGCCGTGCTGCATCGCCATCAGGTCGAAATCGGCGGCGACCCCGGGCTTGCCGGTGGCATCGATGACGACATCGATGAGCGGATTGGTGACCAGCATCTCGTTCGAGGTGATGGCGATCTTGCCGCTTTCGATCGCCTGGCTGACCTTCGAAGCGCTGTCCGCTTCGGCTGCCATCGCCTGGTCGCCATAAGCAATGCGGATGGCCTCACGCGCCGTATGCGGGCGGCGCGTCGAGATCGCGCAAACCGAAATGCCCGGCATCAGCATGCCTTGCGTCACCAGGTCGGTGCCCATCTCGCCAGAACCAATGACGCCGATGCGCACCGGGCGGCCTTCCGCGGCACGCTTGGCAAGATCGCGGGCAAGCCCGGTCAAGGCGACATTGGTCATACTGGAAACGTCCACTGCTTTTTGATTTGAAGCGGGAATAGCAGGGAACGGCAACCCATTGCCAATCGAAACCGGCCGCGGCGGTCTTTTCTTGCGCATGACCCCGGAAACCAGAATTGTTCCTATGAAGACATGCACCCGGCCGAAGGACTAACGAGGGTCCTGTGGCGCCAAAGGCCCGCGTTGAAGCGGCGGAACGGGCCGTTAAGCCCGGATGGATCGCAGCCAAGAAATGTACGGAAATTCTTAGTCATTCTTTTATGCAATCCTGCTTTAATAGGGAAATGGACTGGCGTGCCCGCATTTTTAGGTGTTTTTTCCGCGCTATGCGACCGATCGGCGAGAGCGGCAACGTTGCTACTATTTTTGCTCTGTCTTTGCCGATTGTCGTCGGCGGTGCGGGCCTCGGTATCGAGACTTCCTATTGGTATTACAGCAGCCTGAAGCTACAAGCGGTGGCGGATGCGGCCGCCTATGCTGGCGCTTTGGAAAAGGTTTCGGGATCCGACACGCCAAAGATTGTCTCCGCAGCGACAGCGTCAGCGACCACGAACGGCTGGGGACCGTCAGCAGGTACAATAGAGGTCTTCTCGCCTCCGTCAGCCGGTCCAAATGTCGGAAAAAAGGCGGTTGAGGTAGTCGTTCATCAGAACCTCGATCGGTTCTTTACGTCGATATTCACGCAAAACGCAGTTGGCGCACAAGCAAGGGCGGTGGCTCTTATTACGGATGCTTCAAAAGCCTGCATTTTGACGGTCGATCCTTCCGCTTCGAAAGCGGCGCTCTTTTCCGGCAGTTCGACCACAAAACTGACAGGCTGCTCCGTCATGTCGAATTCGATAGCTCCGGACGCCATCAAACTTCAGGGATCGGCAAGCCTTGATGTCGATTGCCTGATATCGGCAGGCGGTGTTTCGTTGAGCAACGTCGTGAAGACCGTTTGCGCCAGCCTGATAACTCAGGCGCTGCCCGCTGCTGATCCTTTTGCCGACCTGCCGGCGCCGCCGGCCACGAACCCTTGTCAAAACGGCAATCAGTCAACCTTGCAACCTGGAACATACTGCAAGGGGCTCAGCTTGAGCGGCAATGTAACCCTCTCGCCCGGGATATACGTCATTGAGGGAGGCGATTTCAAAGCGAGCTCGAATGCAAATATTTCCGGCGAGGGTGTCGTCATTTATCTGGCCGATACCTCCGGCGTTAGCATGAACGGCACGGCGACCGTCAAGCTCAGCGCACCGACGTCGGGCACCTATTCAGGTGTGCTGTTCTATGGCGACAGAGCCAACCTGGCGGGATCCAACACGTTTAATGGCACGGCGGATTCGCTATTGACCGGCGCTCTGTATTTTCCAACACAGGGCGTCAATTATCTCGGCAATTTCTCGGGCAAAGGTGGTTGCACGCAGGTCGTCGCAAGTACCGTGCAATGGTCCGGCAACGCAAACATCATTCAGGATTGCACGAGCCTTGGAATGCGAGACATTCCGGCCACGCAAACCGTTCAGCTTGTCGAGTAGTTTTCGTGGATCGGCTACAAGTCCGGATGTTCCGGAGTGATTCGGGTGTTGCCGCGGTAGAGTTTGCGCTGGTTCTGCCCGCCCTTTGCCTGGTACTTCTTGGCATCATCGACGGCTGGTCTTTTGTCTCGAGCGCATTGTCGATGCGTGCAGGCGTCAAAACCGCGGCGAACCTCGTGATGCAAGGAGCAGTCGAGGATACGACCATCCAAGCTGTCGCTCTTTCGAGCTGGGAAAACCATCCTGATGGCGCGCAGGTGGCAGTGAGCCGGAAATACATGTGCGGGAACATCGTGGCCGATCCATCGGTCCTGTGCGACACTTTGAAAGCCCCCTCGGTCTTCCTCGTAATACAGGCGACAGCCACCTGGTCACCGCCCTTCAGTTTTGGTGCGTTTTCCCTCTCGCGCGAACTCAGTCATCAACAGGTGATTCGTGTCCGCTAAGTCGAGAGCTTTCACGGGGGATGCATCAGGCGGAGCTGCATTAGAGTTCGCGCTGATCGCGCCTTTTCTGATAATGCTTTTGATCGGCATCTTTGCATTCGGCTGGGCTCTGAATGCTATGTCGAGTGTTCGGTACACGCTGGAAACGTCGTCACGTGCGCTGCAAATGAAGAACTCGCTGACGCAGGCCCAGATCCAAGCCATTGCCACGGAAAAATTACTGGATTTGGGATTGAAAGACGTCGATGTAACAATAGCAATCGACGCCCCCAGCGGCGGCTTTCGCATGGCACATCTGACCGCCCAATATGCGTTCGTGATCGAGTTCCCGTATTTCAACCGATATCCGATAAATTATCAGACAACTGTCACAGTTCCCCTGATTGCATCGTGAGCACGTCCCCGGCCAGTCGAGCGGCACCTTTCGCAGGATGTTCGCTGCACGCCGCCTTTATAGGCGATCGCCTTGTACAGCGCGCCGTTGCCGGCTTTGTTCCGGCCGAGCCGCCCACCCCTCGCCCAGCGCTGCGCCGCCGCTACTTGTTTGTTGACAGGCATGCGAGGCCTACATGTGGAATTTGGCAGCAGAGGGCTGGAGACTCCTCAAGCAGAGCGTCATCGGCTTCATCGACGACAATGCGCTGAGCCATGGGGCGGCGATAGCGTTTTATGCCACGACCTCGCTTGCGCCGATCCTGCTCATCGTTGTCGCTATTGCCGGCATGGCCTTCGGGCACGAGGCGGCGCAACTCGCCCTTTCGGCACAGATCGCTGGCCTGATGGGGCCGCAAAGTGCCGAGCTGCTGCGAGCTACGATCGAAAACGCCTCGCAGAAGGAAGCCGGAACCCTCGCCAGCATTCTGGGGCTGGTCACGCTGTTCGTCGCCGCATCCGGCGTGTTCGGCGAGATGCAGCTGGGGTTGAACGAAATCTGGAAAGTCAAACCGAGCGGGGCAACGATTTCACGAATGGTTCGGGCACGCATTGCAAGCCTGGGCCTGGTCGCCGCCCTCGGTTTTCTGCTTCTGGTGTCGCTGGTCGTAAGCGCTGCAATTTCGGGGCTCGGAGAAGTCATCAACGCCTACCTGCCGTTCGGCACCATCATCCTGAGTGCCATCAACGGGATCGTCTCGTTTGCCCTGATCACGCTGCTGTTTGCCGCAATCTACAAGGTGCTGCCGGACCGCAGCCTGCAATGGCGCGATGTCGGCATCGGCGCCGTGGTCACCGGGTTTCTGTTCACCATCGGCAAGTCGCTGATTGGCTGGTATATCGGAACCAGCGCCATCTCATCGTCATACGGCGCGGCCGGCGCCCTGCTCGTCGTGCTGTTATGGGTCTATTATTCGGCCGAGATATTTCTGCTGGGCGCCGAATTCACGCGAGCCTATTCGGTCCGACACGGCAGCCGGTCCGATTTGAAGAACAAGGTGGAATCGCATGACAAATGAGATCACGCCGAAATTCGATCTCGCCGGCAAGGTAGTACTGGTCACCGGGGCCTCGCGCGGCCGCGCCTGCGCACTCGCCTGCATGTGCTGGCCACATTCCGCTCGGCCGCATCGGCGACCCGATCGACGTCGCGGGCACCGTGGTGTTCCTCGCCTCGCCGGCGGCGTCACTGATCACTGGCGCGAATATATTGGTGGATGGCGGTTGGTCGGTAGCGTGATAGGGCTCTTTGGCTGGTAGTGCGACACCGCTTCGCGAGCGCCGTCTCCCCACACCAGGAAGAAGCGCGCGGACTTCGCAAGGTTAGTCCAAGAGGTCTTTTATGAGCGAAAAATCTCAATCGAACGGTGAATTCGACGAACCGCGGAATGAGCCACTCTTCGCGGCTATCTCGCAGACAGACCCCGCCTTCCTAGCAGCTTACGATCGCGCGCTTGCGAGTGTGCCGACATTTGTCGAACATATCGAGGGAAATGCAGATGCCTTCTGTTCCGCGAAGCTTCGGTTTCGCGATCCCGACGAGTCCGTACGTCTTCGGGAGGACCACTTTGTTTTCCTTTGGCTTGCCGCTGTGCATTATCATGCTGAGGAGCGGCTATTTTCAGGTGCGTTTTTCGAGGTGCCACCCGAGCTTCAGAAATGGCATCAAGTCGGACAGCGACTTTCGTTTGAAGGCGATGATATTTTCGATTGGATGGTTCTCGACGCGGGGCACTTGCAGGGGGGATTCACATTACGTGTAACCCGAGACAAGCTTCCTGAGAAAGATCGTGGCTCATACGATCGATACATCGGGGTTTCGGTTTATCAGCCACTGCCGTCCTGATTCAACGCATGCTTGATAGCCTGGTCTTTCGTTGGAGGATTGGGCAGCCGCACTGGTCAAACCAGCTTTCTCATCCATCGCCGGCGAGCCAACCGACCATGTTCGCCATCAGTCTTCCGTAGAACGGCCATCCGAGGAAATCCTGCGAGAGCCAATGCGGGCCGATATCGGTTGCCCAGGCAATCGTGCGGCCGCGGCCATGGCTACCGACGGCAAGGAGCGGCCAGTCGGTGCCGCGATGGTGGCAGGTCGCCAGAAGCCGGGACGAACCGTCGCGCCTGAATTCCAGCTTGTTCATGCCGAGAATCGGCGGCAAAGGCCCCTCCACCCCGGAAAAAATCGGATGTGACGACTGCAGGATGGAGGCCTGCACGCCTTGCGGCACCTCCATGCCGTCGCAGTAGGGTAGGCAACGGACCGGCAGAACGTCCTCGACCGGGGTGTCGTGGAAACGCGCCGTCCCGAACATGCCCTGAAAGCCCATGTAACCGCCGGCCAGCATCAGCCCGCCGCCACCTTCGACATAGGCCTTGAGCACATCGAGGCGGTTGACGCCGACACGCCCGGCGCGGGCATCCGGCGTCACCAGCAATGTCAGGGCGCCGACGTCGGAGATCACCACCGCCTGATATTGGGCGAGCCCATCGAGGTCATAGGGAAACGCCGCGCTGCAACGCTCGCCGCCGATCTGCGTGACCGCGATGCCTTCAGTGGCCAGCGCGGCATTGAAGGCCGTCGCACCATTTGTCGAGGCCGCACTTGTAAGCACGTCGCTGCCGATGGCAACCGAGGTCGTCGCTGCAAAGGTTTCGCCTGCAAGCAATATCTTCATTGCCGCCCCGCACTGTTTTCATTCGAGAGGTTTTTAGGAAGGGCGCCGGATGGACCGGCGCCCCCTAGAACTCAAGCTCTATAGGATCAGAATTTGAACTCGGCCAGATTTTCGGGAGTCACGATCTTGGCCGGACCAAGGATCAGTTCGCCGCCGGCGCCAATCGTGTATTCGCCGAGCCTGCCTGCCGTGAACTTCTCACCCTCCTTGCCGGTGATCTTGCATTGCGCAAACGCCTGGGCCGTCTGATAAGTAAGATAGCCAAGATCGGTGACGTTCCACCAGATATCCTGAGCCGCTTCGTCCTTGATGTATTTCGAGATCAGAGTGGCCGGCGCGAGCCCGGTCAGCTTGACCTTGCCGATCATGCCCGCTTCCTCGAGTGCACGCGCGGCCGCCGGAAGGCCGATGCCTGCCGGGACGATGATCACCTTGAGATCGGGAAACGCCTGCACCAGCGCCAATGCCTGCTGCTGGTTGATCTGTTCGCTTTCTTCGCCATAGGCCACCTGCACCAGCTTCATTTTGGAGAACTTCGGCTCGGCCGCCATCTTCGCCTTCATGAAGTCGATCCAGGCATTCTGGTTGGTCGCCGTCGGCGTCGACGACAGGATCGCGAATTCGCCTTCACCGCCGCTGAGGGCGAATGCACTTTCGAGCATCATCTCGGCGAGGCTGTCGCCCTTCACCTGATTGACGAACACCGCACGCGCATCGGCGGCCACATCGGAGTCATACGAAATCACCCTGACCCCCTGCTGAACGGCGCGCTTCAGCGCAGGCGCGACGGCATTGGCGTCGTTGCCGGCAATTGCGATGACTCCGACCTTCTGCGACACGAGGCTGTTGATGAATTCGATCTGCGCCTCGGCGGTCGCCTGCGATGGGGCGACCTGCGTAGCGGTGCCGCCAATTTCCTTGGCTGCCTCTTGTGCGCCTCCGAAGGCCACTTTGAAGTAGGGATCCGTGTCGAGCTTGGGCAGGAAACCGACCGTTACGGGTTCCTTGGCGCACTCCTGGCTGAAGGCCAGCGAGCTTGGCGCAAGCAGAACCGCGGATGCGAGCAGGGCTAATCTAAACGCTTTCATTGTGACTCCTCCGTCAAAATTCGGGCTTGAAGGAAGGGGCCCGAGATCACCCCTTTGTCTCGCGCATTGCGCGGGATCTGCTGAGCATCTCCTGTGTGGAGCGCCAGTAATTGCCGACCAGCAGCGAGCCGATCAGAAGCAGGCCGATGATCATGCCCTGCGCGTCGCCACCGATCTGGTTCAGCGCCAGCACGTTGCGGATGATGGCGATCAGGACCAGTGCCAGCATGACGCCGGTCAGGCGGCCCTTGCCGCCAAAGACGCTGACGCCGCCGAGCAGCACGATGGTGATGACGTCGAGCTCCATGCCGAGCGCATTGTTGGCGCGGGCGTTGGAAAGGCGCGCGGTATAAACGATGCCGGCTATCGCCGCGACGACGCCCGAGACGACGAACAGGTTCAGCACCATCCGGCGCGTGTTTATGCCGGAATAGCGCGCCACTTCGGGGCTGCCGCCGAGCGCGTAGATGCGCTTGCCGGTCGGCGTCTTCTGCAGCACGACCGCAAACACCGGCGCCAGCACCAGGAAGGGCACGATGGTCCACGGTATCTCGGTGCCAGGCAGGTTGTTGATGCCGAAATCGACGAGCGCGGGCGGCAGGATGTTGACCGAGCCGGTGCCGAGCAGGATGTAGCCAATGCCTCGGTAGAGCGCCATGGTGCCGAGCGTCACAACCAACGACTGCAGTCCAAGGCCCGAGACCAGATAGCCGTTGAAGGCGCCGAGCAGGCCGCCGATGACGAGCGTCAGCGGGATTGCGGCAAGCGTCGGCACACCGGCCTGGACCAGCAAGCCAAAGACGACGGAGGTCAGCGCCAGCACCGAGGCGATCGACAGGTCGATCTCGCGGGTGATGATGAGCAGCGTCATCGGCAGGATCAGCAATGCCTTTTCCGAGGCGCTGGCGGCCAGTTGCGAGAGATTGAAGCCGGAAACGAAATTCGGCACGAAGATCGCGGCATAGAGGAAGATGGCCACGCAAGAGGTCGCCAGCAGCAGATCCCAGAAGTCGATCGAACGGAGGAACTTTTTCACCGCGCCCTCGCCTGTCTTGCCTGCTCGGCACGCCGCACGATGAAGGTGTCGATGCCGATGGCCACCAGGATAACCAGGCCGTAGACGCCCTGCAGCCACAGCGGGTCGACGCGCACCAGCGTCAGCCCGTTCTTGATGACGAGCAGCGTGAGCGCGCCGAGGATGATACCGAGCAGCGTGCCCGAACCACCGCGGATGGCGACGCCGCCGACCACCGCCGACGCGATCACGGTGAGTTCGAAGCCGAGCGCGACGCGGGCATCGATGGTCGCATAGCGCGATGCCCACAGCGCACCGCACAGGCCGCCGAGCAGGCCGGCCATGCCAAAGGCCAGCAGAATGCGCCGGTCGACGGGGATGCCGATCAGACGCGCGCCGTCGGGATTGGAGCCGGCGGCGAACAGTTCGCGCCCGATGGCCGTGCGATAGAGCAGCACATAACCCAGGCACAGGATGACGATCGCGATGACGACGATCAGCGGCACGCCGGCGATCTTCAGGCCGGTCATGTCGAGCCAGGCTTGCGTGACTTCGTCGGCGCTGATCTGGTCACCGGCTGCCCAGATCGAGTTGAAGCCGCGGAAGATCGACATCGAGGCCAGCGTGACGACGATCGCCGGGATCTTTCCCCTGGTGACGACGAGGCCGTTGATCAGGCCGGCGACGCCACCGACGGCGCATGCGGTTATCAGGCCAATGCCGATGTCGAGCCCTGGATAGGCCTGGACCATGCTGGCCGCCATGTAAGCCGACAGGCCGATCACCGCAGCGATCGAAAGGTCGATGTTGCGGGTGATCAGCACCAGCATCTGCGCGAGTGCTGCAACGACGAGCAAGGCGGCATCCATCGACACGGCGGTCAGGTTTGCAGCGCTCACCATGCGCGGGTTGATGATGGTGACCGGGATGGCGACCGCCAGCATCGCGGCGAGCAGACCGAACTCCCGCCGCTTCAGTATGTCGAGCGGTCCTTTTCTCTTCTCCTCGCCGGCGGCCTGTGCCGCCGCATCGGCGCTTTCGCCGGCCTTGGTCGCTGCTTCCAGCACCTTTTCCTGAGTGGCTTCGCCCCTGCTGAATTCGGCCGTCCGATGGCCTTCGCGCAGGACGATGACGCGGTCGCACATGCCGATGAGCTCGGGCATTTCGGAGGAGATCAAGATAATGGCCATGCCTTGCGCGGCAAGGTCGGCGATCATCGCATGCACTTCCGCCTTGGTGCCGACATCGATGCCTTGCGTCGGCTCGTCGAGGATGAGGACGCGCGGTTCGGTGCGCAGCCATTTGGCCAACACCACCTTCTGCTGGTTGCCGCCGGACAGTTCCTTTACCGGCTGCGCGTAGCCGGAAAAGCGAAGCTTCATGCGCTTCAGCCAGTCCGAAACCAGATTGATCGCGCGGTTCGTGCCGTAGAAGCCGGAGCGGGCTGCCTTGTCGAGGACTGGCAGCACCGCGTTGTCGAGGATGGAAAAATCCATCACCAGGCTCTGGCCCATGCGGTCTTCAGAGACATAGGCGATACGCGCACCCATGGCGTCGCGTGCCGACGCGAAGCGCACAGCTTCGCCGTCGATCAGGATTTCGCCGGCATCGGGCTGGTCGATTCCGAACAGCACGCGCGCGATCTCGGTCCGCCCGCTGCCGACCAGGCCGCCGAGCCCGAGCACCTCGCCGGCATGGAGCTTGAGGTCGATATTGGAAAAGCCACCGGCGTGCGAAAGCCCCCTCGCCTCCAGCACCAGTGCACCGGTCGCGTGGCTTCGTTGCGGATAGAGGTCGGTGACCTCGCGGCCGACCATCATGCCGATGGCGGCGGCGCGGCCAAGCTCGGCCCTCGGCTTGACGCCAATGAGACGCCCGTCGCGCAGCACGGCGATGCGGTCGGCGATGCGGAAGATCTCGTCCATGCGGTGGCCGACGAACATCATCGCCACGCCGTGCAGCCGCAGGTCGGCGACGACGGTGAACAGCCGCTCGACCTCGCGCTGCGACAGGGCGGCCGTCGGCTCGTCCATGATCAGCACCCGCGCGTCGAGCGACAGGGCGCGGGCGATCTCGACCAGTTGCTGTTCGGAGGTGCGCAACGTTCCGAGCCGGGTTTCGGCCGGCACGTCGAGGCCGGCTGTCGCCAGCACCCTGCGCGCGCCGGCAAGCATGGCGGCGTTGTCGATGCCGCCGAAGCGGTCGCGCGGCATATGGCCGAGATAGATGTTCTCCGCCACCGAAAGATCAGGGAAAAGACCGGGGTGCTGGTGCATGACCGAGATGCCGGCAGCCTGGGCGTCGTGCGGCGAATGGAAGACCACAGGCTTGCCATCGACTTCGACATGGCCGCCGGTCGGGAGATACACGCCGGCCAGCAGCTTTACGCAGGTGCTCTTGCCGGCGCCGTTTTCGCCAAGCAGAGCCAGCACCTCGCCTGAGCGCAATTCGAAGGACGCGTCCTTGAGGGCAATCGTGCCGCCGAAGGCTTTTGTCGCCTGAACCAGGGCAACGGGGACAGCCGCGTCGCTCTTCACCATGGCGTCGGCTTCGCCTAATGCGCCCAAGTGCAGCACCTTTCCTCCCTGGTCCTGTTTTTTCAATTTGCTATATTAAATGGCCGAATGCCGCAACTGGAAAATTGACTTCCATGGCCGCGAAGGGCACTGTCGCGTCGCGCACGGGTGCGATTGGAGTGCTCGACCCCGCGGCAGCCTCAAAGCTGCAAGCGGCTGGAGTGGCTCTGCGGGAATGAATGGGGAGGCGCCGGTTTTGTCCGGAAAAGGCAGCAATTCGGTCAAGGTTCGGCATTATAACGAGCGCTTCGTGCTTGATGCCATTCGCCGCCTGAAGGAGGCATCCAAGTCCGATCTGGCGCGCGCCGCAAATCTGACGCCGGCCGCGGTCGCCACCATTGTCGACGGGCTGGAATCGTCCGGATTCGTAAAGCAAGTGGGGAAAAGGTTCGGGCAACGCGGATCGCCATCCACTCTCTACCGACTTGCACCTGAGCGTATCTACAGCGTCGGCATCAAGATCGGCCGGCGCGCGCTGGAAGCCGTGCTCGTCGACTTTGCCGGCGAGGTCCGCTCGCGCGAGTCGCACGAATATCGCTTTCCGGATCCCGACATGGTGCTCAAGGCCGGCAACATGTCGCTGGCCAATTTCGACAAGCTGGTCGAGGGGCTTGGCGATGCCAGCATCGTCGGCGTCGGCATCGCCTCGCCATATTTCCTCGGCGGCTGGAGCGAAGAGCTCGGCTTTCCCGACGATCTCGGCAGCCGCTGGGAAGCAATCGATCTGACGACGTTCTTCGCCACAAAGCCGAAGACCCCGGTCTTCGTGGAAAACGACGCATCATCGGCCGCACTCGCCGAACTCATCCAGGGGACCGGCGCGCGGTTCCGCGACTTCATGCATATCTCGATCGACACCTTTGTCGGCGGCGGACTGGTGCAAGGCGGCAAGGTCCATACCGGGCCGCACGGCAACAGCGCCGCGCTCGGTCCTTTGCCGGTCTCGCCTTCAAGCCTCGATTCGGTGGCGGCCAAGCCGGCGCGCTACCAGAGCCTGCTGCATCGCGCTTCGATCTATGTGCTGGTCAATCATCTCAAATCGCGCGGCATCGAGATCAACCGTGTGCGCGAACTCGATCCCTTGCCGCCGGGGGCGCGCGAGCCGCTGTCCGAATGGATCGACGATTGCGCCAATGCGCTGGTCGAGGCGATCATCGCCATCACCTCCGTCATCGACATCGAGGCGATCGTTCTCGACAGCATCCTGCCGCGGCCGATTCATCTCGAGCTGTTGGCAAAGGTGCAGACCCAGTTCAACAGGATCAGCGCCATCGGCATCGTGGCGCCGGAAATCGTGTCGGGACAATTCGGCCCCGAGGCTTCGCCGATCGGCGCGGCGATGCTGCCGTTCTCGGCACTGTTGGCGCCCGACAGCGGCGTGCTGATGATCGGCAAGGACAGAACAATGCTGCCGGGTAGCCTTTCGAGGCTTGCCAGCCAAGGCCAACCAGCAAGAAGCTCGGCGACTTCAACGGCATAAGATAGTGCCGCGAAAGAGCATCAAGCTCCGGACATCATCAACATCAGCTCACAGTCAGGCACGGGCACGGCGGGCTTTTTGCGCCGGCACCGGAACTTTTAGCGGCCGCTAATCTTCATTCGTCACCGACATGCAATGCTGATCGGTCCGCGCTCCGCTTTAGTGCGGGCCTAGGAAGCAAGGAGGAACATATGAACTGGGATCAAATCAAGGGAAAATGGACGCAGTTCAAAGGCAAGGCGAAAGAGCAGTGGGGTGACCTCACCGACGATGATCTTGATCGCATCGAGGGCAACCGAGACCAGCTTTTGGGACGCATCCAGGAGCGATATGGCATCGCCAAGGAAGAGGCGGAGCGCCAGGTTGATAACTGGTCCAGAAGCATCAGCTGAGCCTTTGGATGCAATGCCGTTTGCTGCCCACCACCGGGGTGAAACTCTGCGTCGCCCGCCGTGCCGACTGGTGCGGTGGGCTCTTTCGACAGCGAGGCGAGCGAGGAACCTTTAGCCATATCTGATGTTCTACTTGCGTGGCGGGCTTCGCCTCGGCGTGCACCCCACCCGGAGGCGAAGGAGTGCAATCATGAACAACATTATCTGGCTGGTCGGCGCGATCGTGATCGTAATAGCCATTTTGAGCTTTTTGGGTCTGCGATAGGCCTTAGCCCTCTCCTCGACCTCTTCGATTCAGCAACGGCTCCCTCTCGGCGTGGCCTCACTGCCCGTTGCATTCAAGCAGGTCAGACTTAGGTCCCAAGCAAGATACTCCAGGATTGGACCGAAGCCCCGGCTGGGAACGTAGCCGGCTGGCTCACGTTGTGGTGAGCTTTGGCGCGACGAAGATGCGTCCGGGCGGAAGAGTTCAAGCCAGGGAGGAGAGGCCCGACGCTCCGAACGGGCGGCGGGCCTGGGCGTAAATGCAAACGATCAGCAGGCTGTTCAATTCCCATGCCCAGGCAGCACGTGCCGTTGCGAGGCTTCAGGCTGCCGGGATTCGTCGCCGGCAAATCAGCGTGGTCGGATCTTACAACGACAATGATGAACCGATCAGCGTTGCTGGATATTACGACGATGAGATGAGCGCTCTCTGGCGGGGTGCGGTTGCTGGTGCCGCACTTGGCGCCACGGCTGGTCTGTTGGCCGGCTTCAGCGCTTTTGGAGCTCAAGACGTTGATCCTGCGGGGATGACCGGCATGGCCCTGGTCGGTGCGGCTTGGGGCGGCTTTGCCGGCGTGCTTCTCGGAACTTTCGCCAATTTCGCCCAGAAGCCGCGCAAGCCGAAGATCGCAGAAGGTGTCGTACTGGTGATGGCCCGCGTCGATGAAAGGCAGGCCGGCGCCGCGCATACGGTGCTCCGGAGTTTCGCGGAGATGCCTTCCGGGCCGATGAAGAGGAGCGCTTTGCCAAATTCAAGCCGGCTCCGCGTCCGATCTGGTGCCCGATGAAGTTTGTTTCGCGAAACAGGAATTCAAACCGGAGGCGCCCGACGAAAGCTTGGCAAACCAACACTTTGGAAGCATGCGGGCTACTTGCCGTCGTGTTGTCCTTTATTCTTACCGTTCTGTTGGTTGGTCTCATCCTTGGCTGAACCCATGCCCTTGCCACCGGCGACACTATGCCCGGCAATTGGCGAAGGTTGTGGCCAGTTCGAAGGATTAAACCATTCGTGCTAAGCGTTAATAGCTTGTAGCCATAGGAGAGGACGCCAACGTGGACAAACGGGCTGAAGGAGACGCGGAGAGATTGGCTCGAGGCGAGTTCGAGCTCAAAGCCGAACGATATGGTGTGAACGCCTTTCTTCTCGTTGTCGAACTCGTAAATCTGCTGGAAAAGCGTGGAACGATCAGCAGCGACGACGTCGCGAAAATAGCCGAAGCCGCCGCACTTGCCGTTGCCGCATCCAGCGAACCCGACGTGAACAGCATCAATCTGTTGCAGGCCATCGCTGCCGCACGCCGGCCCAAATAGGCTTATATCAAACCCGCCAGCAATCGGCGCCCACCGATAAACGCTATGTTGAACTGATCTCGGTCGAGCGTACGGAGCCTTTCCATGTGCAATGACTACGAGCAGCACATCGCCTGGGCCGAATACTGCCGGATGATGGAATCGCTGGCGCTCAAAATCCCCAGCCATCAAACCGAACTGGATCTGCCGCAGGCGGATGACATCCACATCAACGACCCCGCGCCTGTAATGCGCGCCGCCGGCGACGCAATCGAACTGGCGTCGATGACATTCGGCTTTCCCCCGGCCGGGCCAAAAGGCGGACCTGTATTCAACTTTCGCTCGGAGGGCCGGCAGTTCGGCAACAGCAAGCGCTGTCTCGTTCCGGCGTCGGCATTCTTCGAATTCACGGGAACGAAATATCCAAAGACCAAGCACAGGTTCTCGCTGAATGGCCATTCGTTCATGGCGATTGCCGGGCTGTGGCGCGAGGGTGTCGGCAACAAGCCGCCGACGTTCACGATGCTGACGACCGATCCGGGGCCGGACGTCGCGCCATATCACAATCGGCAAGTGGTTGTGCTGCGGCCATCGGACTGGGCGGCCTGGATCCATCTCACGAGGTCCGAGGCTGAACTCCTGCGGCCGCTGCCGGAGGGGTCGCTCAGTGTGGAAACAGCTCGGGCAGGTTTGGAGTAGGAACCATCGGATAATTGCGCGCTGAGCTGCGGCCGCGCCGCATAGTCACGGCGACGCGCGCCATGTTCAGAACGAATGCCCATACGATATAGACGCTTCAGCCCGGCTTGACGTAGCCAGCGGTGACCTCGTTCTTGTGGGCGGCGAAAGCTTCCAGGACTTCGGTTTTCTCAGGCTTCGGAATCTTGAAATGATCCAAGGTCCGCCCGAGTTCGGCTGCGACCTCATCGAATTCCGCGGGGGCAATCCGCAGGTCGCGATGCGCCTCCTCGAGGCCGAGCGGCGTCGTGCCGGGCTTGGTGGCGACGAACTTGAAGGGCCCGCCAGAAACGTCGCAGACCCACAGCGTGCGCATGAACTTGAGGCCGGGCAACCTTTCCAGGTTCTTGGTGTGCCATTTGCGCAGCTGCGGATTCTTGGATTTCTTGCCGACGATCGGGTTCTTCACGACGGCGTCGCTGAAGTGATCGATCACCGCTGCGATGGCAAACACGCCGCCCAGCCGCTCATACAGACTTTTCTCAGCTGTGGTTTTCTTGGCCTGGGCGAGCGCGTTGTCGGCAGGCAATACCGCCGTCGATGCCGCGGTCAGCGCCAGCGCGGCGACAACACTTCGTCTTGTCAAAGAGGTCGAAACAGCCGTTTTCATTCCTGGTTCCCTTCGCGGTTAGGCCAGAGCGAGCGGCAGCCTGTCTGGCGGGCTTCATGAAATGACATTCGGACACTTTGCCGTATTTTAGCACCGTCTAACGAACTAACGAGCCGTTCGCCCGAATTATTCCGATTGGGGCGCATTGTCATGGTCAACATGCGTCAAAAGGGGCGAAGGCCGCGCGGATGAGGAAGGCTTAGCAGGCGTCGCTGCACGCGAAGCCACTTCGGCCGCATCTGTGCCCCTGACCTTGGGCACTTTCCTTCTGTGTCGTGTTGTCGGCGGCAATCAGCCCCGGTAGGGGGCGTACAATCGCTTCCCGCGGCTTTGCCGGCTGCTTGCGGCCAATAGCTTGTGCTTTTCGAAGATCGCGAGCTTCTGCGGATAGGTCATCCGCACCTTGCCGTTGCACCCGTCGCATCTGAAGTGCGCGATTGTTCTTAGTGCGGAGCCCTTTCTTACCGCCGGGTGTGAGCAATCCGGACATTCGAATGTGAGCGCGACATCAGATAAGTCTTCGGCCAAACCCATTTCTATCCCCTTCGCAAGCTCGGTGGCTACACTCTGGCGATCATCAATGGGCAATTCAGATGCCAATCCGATTGTGCCAATGCGGGACTAGAACAATTCGCCTCGGAACGCCGCCTAGCTAGTGCGCCTTCTCTGCGCCTTTTGAGCGACGAAGAGACCTAACTTCCTCCAGCAGTTCGCGCTCATTGGTAGTCACGTTTCGGAAGATTGCGACAATCATCACCGCTAAGGCTTCGGCATCCAGGCTTAGAGGGTCAATGTGCTCATCTGCGCAAACCTGATCAAACACGCGTTCACAAATAGCCAAATCGTGAGGGCTGAGGCGAGTGCGATTGAAACGCCGGCGCGACATTTGCGAGCCTTCGAGGCCCGCTGCCCGTGCAAAAGAAGCGGGTCTTCGCAAGAAACGCGAGTCATTGAGCGATTGTTCCCGGCTGCAAGCTTTGTTAAGCAGCCTGCAGCAGGGCAGACTAGAACGCTTTCCCCGCGCGCATCATGGCGCGTGCGAGCGCCGGGAGGTGCGCGTGCAAGACCACTGTTTCGACGAGCTTGTGCGCGTGGCACTCGGCAGATCGCGGGGCGCCATATTTTTCGGCAACCTCGCCAACCGCGCACAATCATCATCGAGCAGGTCAAAGAGGCCTTGGAAGATGCGCCAGCGAAAACAATCTGGTGCTGCGAGAGAGGATTGAACTCTCGACCTCTCCCTTACCAAGGGAGTGCTCTACCACTGAGCTACCGCAGCCGCCGATGGCGGGGCTTCTGCCATATCGAACCGGCAAGCGCAAGGCCAAGACAAAGACGGGTTGAAAGGCCGCACCGGCGATTGTTCCGGACATGGCCGTGCCACAATGTTGGCTATCCCTTGATAGCACGCTGGCGGGTCGCCGGCCGGAGACGGGACGATGAACGACAAGACGCTTTCACCAAAAAAGGATGACCCACCGAAAAAGGCCGGAACGGGCCGCAAGGACCGGCTGGCCGAGCAGTTGCGCGCCAACCTGCAGAAGCGCAAGGCGCAATCGCGCTCACGAAGGACCGGCGACGCCGACAAGCGGCGCGCTGGCGAGGCCGACGAGCGGCCGGAGGGGCTGCAGGCGGCGATGAAAAAAGATTAACGCGAATCGGCTATGTTGGTCGCCGGTACTTTGGCCAAGTCGGCGTGGGCCAAAGTGGGGAGTAGCCTGTTTCTTGAACCAAGCCGGCCAATGGTCTAGATGGCCGCAACAGACTCAACCGATTTAAACCGGCCTTGGCGCCGAGGGGACGCTCTTCATGGATCGCATCAGAATTGTCGGCGGCAACAAGCTTGCCGGAAGCATTCCGATCTCGGGCGCGAAAAACGCTGCGCTGCCGCTGATGATCGCCGCGCTTTTGACCGATGACACGCTGACGCTGGAAAACGTGCCGCATCTGGCCGATGTCGAGCAGCTGATCCGCATCCTCGGCAATCACGGCGTCGACTATTCGGTCAATGGCCGCCGCGAAAAGCAGCAGGAAGGCTATTCGCGCACCATCACTTTCTCCGCCCGCAACATCGTCGACACGACGGCGCCTTACGAGCTGGTGTCGAAGATGCGGGCCTCGTTCTGGGTGATCGGCCCGCTGCTGGCCCGCATGGGCGAAGCCAAGGTGTCGCTGCCCGGCGGCTGCGCCATCGGCACACGGCCTGTCGACCTGTTCCTCGAAGGCCTGCAGGCGCTGGGCGCCGATATCGATGTCGACACCGGCTACGTCATCGCCAAGACCAGGAACGGCCGGCTTGTCGGCAACCGTTATGTGTTCCCGAAAGTTTCGGTCGGCGCCACCCATGTGCTGATGATGGCGGCCTCGCTGGCCAAGGGCGAGACGGTGCTCGAAAACGCCGCCCGCGAGCCGGAGATCGTCAACCTCGCCGAATGCCTCAACGCCATGGGCGCGAAGATCTCGGGCGCCGGCACGGCGACCATCACCATCGACGGCGTCGAGGCGCTGTCGGGTGCCCGCGTCAGGGTGATCCCCGACCGCATCGAGACCGGCACCTATGCGATGGCGGTGGCGATGACCGGCGGCGACGTCGTGCTGGAAGGCGCGCGGCCCGACCTGTTGCAGACGGCGCTCGACATCATTTCACAGACCGGCGCCGAGATCACGCAGACCAATTCGGGCATCCGCGTCAGGCGCAACGGCGCCGGCATTTCGCCGGTCGACGTGACGACGGCGCCCTTCCCGGCTTTCCCGACCGATCTGCAGGCGCAGTTCATGGGCCTGATGACGATGGCCAAGGGCAAGTCGCGCATCACCGAGACGATCTTCGAAAACCGCTTCATGCACGTCCAGGAACTCGCCCGGCTCGGCGCCCACATCACGCTGTCCGGCCAGACGGCGATTGTCGACGGCGTAGCGAAGCTGAAGGGCGCGCCAGTCATGGCGACCGATCTTCGGGCCTCGGTGTCGCTGGTCATTGCCGGCCTTGCTGCCGAAGGCGAAACCACGGTCAACCGCGTCTATCATCTCGACCGCGGCTTCGAGCGGCTGGAGGAAAAGCTGTCTGGTTGCGGCGCGGAAATCGAGCGCATTTCGGGGTAACGATAGCAGGCTCAGGTCGGCGCTGCCCCTCGCCTGCCTGCCGGCATCTTCTCGCCGTATAGGGACGGGAAGTAGGACCGCCTCGCGAAGGATTTCGCCAATCTCCGGCGTTGTGGAGAGGGTGCCGAGGTTGCGGCCAGCCCCTACACCCGTCCCTATACGGGAGAAGGTCCCGGCAGGAGGATGAGGGGCGGCGCCGACCGGAGCGATTGCCTGGCCAAGACCTCCGGCGCGGTTGCACGAGCCGGAAAGACCGCCTAACAGAAGGTCGAATAATCAACTCGCAGGTGCGAATTCCGCATGAATGGCCTCAAGCTTGTCGCGCTCGACGATCAGGATCTGAGCATCATCTCGGCGCATGTCCAGGATGCCGTCATGAAGGTCAGCGATCTCGAATACCTGCCTTCTGTAAAGCGCTTCGTGCTGACCATGAACCGCTTCGTGTGGGAGGCGAAATCCGGCTTCTTGCGCCGGCACAATGAGCGGCGGCAGGCCGTGCTGCATTTCGACCGGGTGCTCGGCGCCAAGACCAGCGGCATTGCCCGCGACAAGCCCGACGAAGTGCTGTCGCTGCTGGCGATCAGCTTTCTCGCGCTCGACAAGCCGGCCGGCATCGTCGAGCTGATCTTTTCGGGCGGCGGCGCGATCATGCTCGATGTCGAATGCGTCGAGGCGCGGCTTGCCGATGTCGGCGGCGCCTGGGAAGCGACGTCGCGCCCGGTCCACAGGGTCTGATGTGATGGCCATCACGCTTCGCCAGTCCGACGCCGATTTCGAGCAGCGCTTTGCCGCGTTCCTGCTGACCAAGCGGGAAGTCTCGGCCGACGTCGACGCCGTGGTGCGCGAGATCATCGCCAAGGTGCGTGCGGAGGGCGACGCGGCGCTGGTCGGGTACACGCAGAAATTCGGCGGCGGTGACCTGGCCAGGGTCGGCATCGCCGTCTCCAGGGACGACATTGCCAAGGCTTACGAGGCCGCCGATCCGCAGACGGTCGAGGCGCTGAAATTCGCGCGCGAGCGCATCCGCTCCCATCACCAGCGGCAGCTGCCGCAGGACGACCGCTACACCGATGCCGCCGGCGTCGAGCTCGGCTCGCGCTGGACGGCGATCGAGGCCGTCGGGCTCTACGTGCCGGGCGGCACGGCGAGCTATCCTAGTTCGGTGCTGATGAACGCGGTGCCGGCCAAGGTCGCCGGCGTCGAGCGCATCGCCATGGTGGTGCCGGCCTCCGGCGGCGAGGTGCCGCCGCTGGTGCTGGTGGCAGCCGACCTTGCCGGTGTCTCCGAAATCTACCGTGTTGGTGGCGCCCAGGCGATCGCGGCCCTTGCCTATGGCACCGAGACAATAAAGCCCGTCGCCAAGATCGTCGGCCCCGGCAATGCCTATGTCGCGGCGGCCAAGCGCCAGGTGTTCGGCACGGTCGGCATCGACATGATCGCCGGGCCGTCGGAAGTGCTGGTTGTCGCCGACGGCAGCAACGATCCGGACTGGATCGCCGCCGACCTGCTCGCCCAGGCCGAACACGATGTGTCGGCGCAGTCGATCCTGATCACCGACGACCGTGCCTTTGGCGCAGCGGTCGAACAGGCGGTCGAACGCCAGTTGCAGAACCTGCCGCGCGGAGAAACGGCGGCGGCGAGCTGGCGCGATTTCGGCGCCGTGATCCTGGTGCCGACGATCGAGGCAGCACTGCCGCTGGTCGACCGCATCGCGGCCGAACATGTCGAGCTTGCCATCGACGACCCAGAGGCCTTCCTGGCGCGGATGCGCAATGCCGGTGCGGTGTTTCTCGGCCGTCATACGCCGGAAGCCATCGGCGACTATGTCGCCGGCGCCAACCACGTGCTGCCGACGGCGCGCTCGGCGCGCTTTTCGTCCGGGCTTTCGGTGCTCGATTTCGTCAAGCGCACTTCGATCCTGAAGCTCGGGCCGGAGCAGTTGCGGGCGCTGGCGCCGGCGGCGATCACGCTTGCCAAGGCGGAAGGCCTCGATGCGCATGGACGCTCCGTCGCCATCCGGCTGAACATGTAGAAATGTCCGACTACGACCAAACCCGCGCCAGGCTGATCGATGTCGAGCTCGACGAGACGATCGGCCGCTCGACGCCCGATGTCGAGCATGAGCGGGCGGTGGCGATCTTCGACCTGATCGAGGAGAACCGCTTCCAGCCGGTCAATGACGACGGCGCCGGCCCGTACCGGCTGAAACTGTCGCTGGCCGAATCCCGGCTGGTGTTTGCGGTGGCGCGCGAGGACGGCGCAGCCGTGGTCACCCACATCCTGTCGCTGACGCCGCTTCGGCGCATCGTCAAGGATTACTACATGATCTGCGAAAGCTATTACGATGCCATCCGCACCGCGACACCCAGCCACATCGAGGCGATCGACATGGGCCGGCGCGGCCTGCACAATGAAGGCTCGCAGACGCTGATGGACCGGCTTGCCGGCAAGATCGAGATTGACTTCGACACGGCGCGCCGGCTGTTCACGCTGGTTTGCGTGCTGCACTGGCGAGGCTGAACTGGCCGCCCCGCTGCCCCGCCCGATCCTGCCCCGCTCGATCCTGTTTGTCTGCGGTATGAACGCCGTGCGCTCGCCGATGGCCGAATTGCTGGCGCGCAAGGTGCTTCCGCCCACAACCTTCGTCGCCTCGGCCGGGGTGCGCGGCGGCGAACGCGATCCATTCGTCGATGCCGTGCTGGCCGAAGAAGGGCTGTCGCTGGGCGAACGGCACCCGAGAACGATGGACGACCTCGAGGACGATTATTTCGACCTGATCGTGACGCTGGCGCCGGAAGCTCACCACACCGCGCTCGAGCTCACCCGCTCGCTGGCCGTCGAGGTCGAGTATTGGCCTATGCCCGACCCGACCGGCGTCAGCGGCACGCGCGAGCAGATCATGGCCGCCTACCGCGACGTGCGCGAGCGGCTGAAGGCGCGGATCGGCCGCCGTTTTCTCGGCACCGGGGCTGAAAACGCCGCGGATTAAGCATGTTCACAAGCGGACGTTTATCATATAGGTTCCGCGCAACTTTCCGGCCGGGGCGCTGGAAGTACCCATCCAAGCAAAGGTATCGAATGCCGAAGGAAGAAGTCCTCGAGTTTCCGGGTGTCGTGACGGAACTGCTGCCCAACGCGATGTTCAGGGTCAAGCTCGAAAACGAACATGAAATCATCGCCCATACGGCCGGCCGCATGCGCAAGAACCGCATCCGCGTTTTGACCGGCGACAAGGTCCTGGTCGAGATGACGCCCTACGACCTGACCAAGGGCCGCATCACCTACCGCTTCAAGTAAGTTCAAGAACCCGGCCGGGATCGCGATGGGCATTTTGCAGAAGCTCGTGCTTGCCTCGGGTTCGCCGCGCCGGATCGAGCTGCTGCAGCAGGCCGGCATCGAGCCGGACCGTGTGCTGCCGGCCGATGTCGACGAGACGCCGCTGCGCGCCGAACACCCGCGCTCGCTGGCCAAGCGCCTGGCAACACAAAAGGCCGAGAAGGCGCTGGCTTCGCTGAAGAGCGAAGCCGACTACCTGCCGAGCTTCGTGCTGGCCGCCGACACGGTGGTTGCCGTCGGGCGGCGCATCCTGCCCAAGGCCGAGACGCTCGACGACGCCGCCAACTGCCTCGGGCTTTTGTCCGGCCGTTCGCACCGGGTCTATTCCGGCATCTGCCTGATCACGCCGGGCGGCAAGCAGCGCTTGCGGCTGGTCGAGACCAGGGTGCGTTTCAAGCGGCTGCCGCGCGAGGAGATCGAGGCCTACATCGCATCCGGAGAATGGCGCGGCAAGGCCGGCGGCTATGGCGTCCAGGGGCTCGCCGGCGCCTTCGTCGTCAAGCTTGTCGGCTCCTACACCAACGTCGTCGGCCTGCCGCTCTACGAGACGGTAGCGCTTTTGAGCGGCGAAGGGTTTAAGGTGCACGCCAACTGGCTGTCGGGTGCGCGGATATGAGCCCGGACGACAAGGTCACGCCATTGCGGCCCAAGCGGCCCTGCCCCGAATGCGGCAAGCCATCGGCGCGCGAAACCTACCCGTTCTGCTCGACGCGCTGCAAGGACATCGACCTCAACCGCTGGCTGAAGGGGGTCTACGTCATCCCGGGCCGCGACGACGAGGACGAGAACGACGACCAGAAATAGCGCCGTCCACCTGCGGTTTTCCACAGGTTTGGGACGGTTTCGCAGCCGCGATCGTGACCGATGATCGGCCTTGCGGACTGCCTGTCGTTTCCCGCCTGAAATCAATGTCCAGAACTTGTTCCATCAGGGCACTGTCGGACGGAACAGGTTCTGGCGTTTTGTTTGAGCATGATCTTTTCCGAAAACCGGATTCCACTTTTCGGGATCATGCTTTTTGTCTGAGCATAATCTTTTCCGAAAACCGGATTCCACTTTTCGGGATCATGCTCTAAGCGCTGGACAGGCCGAATTCCCGTGCTATAACCCACGCGCTTTCAAGGGGTGCCGACGGCGCTTTCATGAACCCGGTGTGCAGATTGCCGCCCACCGGAGCAGGCCCAGATAGCTCAGTTGGTAGAGCAGCGGACTGAAAATCCGCGTGTCGGTGGTTCGAATCCGCCTCTGGGCACCACTACTTCCTCATATAGAATCAATGGCTTGCGGTGTCGCCAACTTGGCGACTTACGGCATTTCATGTCGCGCCGATGTTGCTGTCCGATCAATCGGCTGCTCGATGAGCGAGCACGGACTGTAAGAAGCGAAGCGAATGAGATCTGGTATGACTTTTGTACGCGGGGCAAAGGCCATACCAGAGGATTCGGTCAGGCCGCCTCAACAGGGCGAACGATAGAGGTCAGCGACGAAGACGTCTCTCAATTCCGGGATGCGATAGGTGTCGCCGACCGCAAAAGGCAGATCCTCATCGCTGCATACACGCAATCCATGCCGAAATCCGCTGAGGAAGAGGCGCTTGACGCGGATCAGCAGGATATTGCCGATGGCTTCGAGAGGCGGTTCGCCAGCGCTGAGCTAAGGCCCGAGCAAGCCGCTTTCAGACGTTCTCTCATGCGGTCTTTATGGTTCGAGATGCGTGGGCACTGTTTACGAGAGGCTTACAGGCCGGCAGGTGCGGCATCGGGCCAAACCGGAGTTCATACGCAGGCATTACGAGGAATTCGCGTCCCGCAATCGGCAGGGAGATACTTGAACCTCAAGACGTCTGGAAATTACGGCGCGAACCCGCGTTACGTTGTCGGAATCCCCCAACCTACGAAAGTACCTCGCGACGTCTGGATGCTTGCGATCGTCCTGCCTCAAAAGGGCAAGTGCATCGTTGGTCACCGGCGAGCGCCGTCGCCAAACGCACTGATGCGCAGAGGCGAGCAGCGCTTTGTCTGATTGAGCCAAGCGAAGCGCAGCCAAAAACGACACTCGATACTTTCCTGCCAATAGCTTCAACAAAGACCAGCCTCATGGCAAATGCTCGGTTTCAAATTTCATGTGCCCGCCGGCTTTACCGCTTTCTGGCAACCACCAGGAAATTCTGCGCAAGCTCCGCCGGAATCCTGGCACTTGCGCAGATCCTTTCAAACGGCACGATCAATATTTCGCAGAGTCTTGGCAGCAATTTCCCGGGTCGCGGCAAAAAACCGTACCCAACTATCCGCTCGACAATAAAGCCGTTTGCAATGAGCGTCTGCTCGTATCCTTTAATGCTCAAAGTGTGGCGGACTGTCCCTCCTGCATAATGGTTCAGAATGCGGCAGACCAGCCCTATTGGCGAGGTCGCATTCATGTGGATATTCGAGATTAGCAATCCACCTTCGTTCAAATGCGCGCTGATGGCCGACAGTGCATCCTTCCTGAGCTCATCTTCAGCATTGAGGAAGAATCTGAATGCCGTGACAACGTCGAACCTTTCGGCAAGCGGAGAGAACGTAATATCAGCGCGGACCAATTTCACGTTCTTCGGAACCCGTGCGCTAGCCAGCATAGATTGGGAGATGTCAACGCCGACGACTTCACCAAAAAATTGAGCTGCGATATTTGCTATGCGGCCTGTGCCGCATGCGAAGTCCAGGCATTTCCGGTTCGGCCCGCCGACAGGCAGGAGAATACGTTCGACCAAAGGCTTTTCGATACCCGACCACAGAGCTGCATAGTAGCCGGACCGGAACGTGTCGGAGTAATGGGCACCGTACCCATCCGTCTGGTGGCTTGCTCGGTAATCCCGACGAGCGGGTGCACGGTTCTCATCGACGCTGCCTAACGGTCGCCGCTGCGCCCGTAGAAATCTGCGAATGCCAACGAACGATCTCACCGTGAGCACCATGCAACTCGCGCCTCTAGTCTGGCCCGACGCATGCCGTCGCGGGCAATCCGTGCCCCACGATGCGCGCGACGACCTGTTCGAAATTGCGTGGGTCGAGGCCGTCGACACGCATCAGCGGCCATTTGTCTTGCAGGCATTGGCCGATCTCCCTCGCGATATCCGCTTGCTTCAGGCCCCTGACCACTCCGACTTCGAGAAGGCGCTCGAGGTACGGCTGCCGCGCATACCGCTCAATGAGGCGGTGGCGCAGCGTTTCCCCGGGCGCGTCGACTTGAATGAGGAGATCCGGTCGCGGCAGGAACGTCAGGCAATTACGAACCATGTCGATACTTGGATTTCGTGCCAACAGGACGAGCGCACACAACGCCTGAACGATGCCCTCTTCGAAAATGAAGTACCCTTCTGAGGCCTGCGCCGTATTCCAGGCTTCGAAGAGCAAAACGACGTCGATCTTCAGACGTAACGCCCATATTCGACTTTTTGGAGGGATCGATGCCAAAAGCCGCGCAGCGGCCCCCTCGCTCGGCGGGGTCGAGAACAAGACCGGACTCGCGGTGGCGAGCTTGTGCACCAGACGCTGGATGCCATGGCGTGTCTCCGGGCCTTCATCCTCGACCGAATCGACTTCGCTGCCGAAAGACACAAAATCAATCCGGCGATAGCCATTGACCGTCTTCACACGGATGTCGCGTGTCGCCAGCTCACGGCAAAGGGCGCGGAGAAGGGTCGTCTTGCCTGCACCAGGCGGACCGAACAACTCGATGATCATGTAGGGACCTCCCGAACAGGAAACAGAAAGATCGGATGAAGCGAGCTCGCCCGCTGCGGCCGTGTGGCGAGCGTAAACACTCTGGCATCCGCCTGGCCGAGTTGACCCCGCTCGCTGGCATCCTGCTGACGCCGCAAAAAGCTTTGGAGGAGATGCGATGCGGCGGGAACTGCCTTTCCATGGCGTGCAGTCCCGCCTGTTGAGCCGCGACAGCGTTGCCGGTTGACTTGAGAACTTGCAATTGCTTCTCGATCGCCTGCGCTTGCGGCTGGTTGACACGCCTGTCGCTGTCGAACTGGCTCGTCGCCCGTGCCATCTCCTGATCGATCGAGCGCCCCACGGTTGCCCGTTGGTCGACGTCGGTCGTCGTGGCTTCCAGGCGTGCGAGCCTCGACGACGCCGACCCCGCCGCCTGCGCCAACACCTCCGTCGTCGCGCCGCTTGCGCCCATAGGAACATGGACCTCAGAAAGTCTCTAAATTGCCTGGTGATCGGAGCTTACTAGGAGTGCCGAACCATACCATCATCCATCTGAATGACTGTCGGCACCACGGCACGCGTGTTTGGGCGCTGAACAGGGCAACGAGTTCAGGCCGAGCGGGCGCTTTTGGCTTGACGTGACACAAACGCGACATTCGGCCTAAAATCTGAACAATATCAATCACCGACAGCGGACTGAAAATTCGCATGTCGGTGGTTCGAATCCGCCTTTGGGCACCATTTTTCCCTGTACGGCCCGGAGACATGGGTAACAGTTTGTACCTAAGACATGGGTGACAACCTCGCGCCGATCGGATTGTCGATGGCGTGCAAGAATTATCTGGACCATGGCGCCAGCGGCTCCTGCTCGCCGGCCAAATGTCGATGAAGAGCATCTTCGACATCTTGGATCCCGCTCTGGCCATAACCGGTCTACAGACCGAGGGCGCAGCCGTCCTTGCGCGGTTCAGAACCGCCCAGCAGGGTCCCGTTTGCCCAATCGATGCGAATGGCCTGCGCACCGCCGATCGGGTCCGTGGCGGGAATGATTTCGAAACCGCGTCGGCTAAGTTCAGCTACGGTTTCGCCAGCGAGCCCGTGTTCGGCCTGGACGTTCATGGTGCCGCTGACGGGGGCGACCCGCGGCAGATCAATCGCCTCCTGCAGATCCATCCCGAAGTCGAGCACCTTCGTCAGCAGGTGCGCGTGGCCCATTGCCTGGTAGTAGCCACCCATAACACCGAAAGGCATTTCTGCCCGGCCGCCTCTCGCAAGCATCCCGGGTATGATGGTATGCAAAGGTCGCTTGTTCGGCGCCACTGCATTGGGGTGCTTGGGGTCAAGCGAAAAGCTTTGCCCGCGATTGTGCAAGACGACACCGGAGCGTGGCGAGACCAGGCCCGAGCCAAAGCTGTCGAAGACCGAGTTGATGAAACTGGCCGCATTGCGATCCTTATCGACAACCGAAATATAGACCGTGTCGCTGTGCAGCGGCATATCGAACGCCGGCAGGTCCGCGCGGGCGCGCTTTAGGTCAATCATGCCGGCCAGACGATCGGCCCAGGCATTCGACAACATGTCGGCCACCGGGACCTCGGACGCATCGGGATCGGCGACGAGCAGGTCACGCGCGGCGTAAGCGAGGCGTGTCGCTTCGATTTCCAGGTGAAGCCGGTCCGCGGATTGCGGGTCGCCGTGCGCTTCGAAGCGCGAGAGGATATTTAGAATCAGCAAGGCGATCACACCTTGGCCATTCGGCGGACATTCGAACACATCGCAGCCTCGAAACGCCGTGCTGATCGGGGTCACGTATTCGCCTGTTGCCGAGGCGAAATCTTCGAGTGTGTGCAATCCGCCGAGCCCACGAAGATAGGCGACCATGTCGTCGGCCACAGGGCCAGTGTAGAAGGCCTCTCGTCCCTTCTTGGCGATCAGCCGCAGCGTTGCAGCCAACTCAGGCTGGCGATGCACTTCGCCAACGCCTGGCGCGCGGCCGTTTGGCAGGAAAATCCGTTTCGCGGCTACATCGGAGGCCAGAAGTTCTTCTTCCAACGCCCAGTCACGATGGACCCGCGGTGAAATGGCGTAGCCTTCCTCGGCGAAACGTATAGCGGGGGCCAGGATTTGATCGAAAGGCATATGCCCATGATCAGCGTGCAATCTGGTCCAGGCATCGATGGCTCCCGGGATGGTGACGGAGCCAGGAGAATTGCGGGCCACCTCCGCCATGCCACGTTCGAGGAACCAGTCAATTGTGAGGGCGGCGGGTGTCCTGCCCGATCCGTTGTAGGCGATGACCTCGCCGGATCCGTTTCGCGACAGAAGAGCGAAGCAGTCGCCTCCAATGCCGGTCGAGGCTGGCTCGACGACACATTGCACCGCGCAGGCTGCGATGGCGGCATCCATGGCGTTGCCGCCGGCCGCCATGATCTCCACCGCCGTCAGGGTCGCCGACGGATGAGAGGTGGCGGCCATGGCCTCGCGTGAAACGACGACCGAGCGCGTTGGTTTCTCAAAATTTCGCATACTATGCCCTTCTGATCGTGCTCAAGAGGCGGCGTCGCTCATCGTCGAGGGGCGGTGCCGCAGATGCCGCGACATCCAGTATTCGAGTGCCGCCAAGGCCCGGATGATCGCGAAGTTCAAAGTGAGATAAATGGCGCCCGCGCAGATGAAGACTTCAAAGGCGCGGTAGGTCTGGGAGATCAATCCCTGGGCAATTCCAGTCACCTCCATCAAGGTCACGATGGAAGCCAGAGACGTGCCCTTGATCATCAGGATGATTTCATTGCCGTAACTCGGCAGCGCCTGGCGAAAGGCCAGCGGCAGGATAACGTGCCGATAGGTCAAATAGGTGGACAGGCCGACAGACCGGGCCGCCTCGACAAGGCCGCGTGGCACCGATTGAATCGCGCCGCGGAGGATTTCGCTGCCATAGGCGGTGGTGTTGAGTGTCAGCGCGATGATTGCGCACCAGTAGGGTTCGCGGAAAACGGCCCATAATCCAATTGCCGACAGTTGGTGCCGGAACTGACCAAGGCCATAATAGGTCAGAAAAATCTGCACCAGCAGAGGCGTGCCCCTGAACACGGCAACGAAGCCACGGATCGGCAAGACGACGAAGGGCGATTCCGATTGCTGGGCAAGCGCCAATGTGACGGCAAGAACGAAGCCGGCAACGATGGAAGTCAGGGCCAGTTCCATCGTGAGCGGCAGGCCGGCGAGTAGCTTCGGCAGGATTTCGAGGAAAAAACTGAAATCTATCATGCCGACCGGACGCGCCACGGCGCCTTCCGTTCCAGACGGTAAAAGGCGTGGCCCGTGACGGAAGCGATAGCCAGATAGAGCAAGGCTGCAGCAATGTAGAAGATGAACGGTTCACGGGTCGAACCTGCAGCGATCTGCGCCTGGCGCATCAGTTCAACGAGGCCGATTACCGATATCAGCGACGAGTCCTTCAGAACCAACTGCCACACATTGCCGAGACCTGGCAGCGCGTATCTCAGGAGCTGGGGAAAAATAACCTGTCGCAGCCGCTGCAGCCGGTTGAGACCAAGCGCGCAAGCGGCATCGTGCTGTCCCTGGTCGATGGCGAGGTAAGCCCCTCGATAGACCTCGGCTTGATAGGCGCCCGAGATGATCGCGATAGCCAAGGTTCCAGTGGCAAAGGCCGGAACGCCGACGAATCCGGACCCGCCCAGGCTATGACCAAGCGAGGTCAGGGCGACGCTTCCTCCATAGTAAAGCAGATAAATGGTCAGAAGGTCGGGCACGCCCCTGAAAACCGTGCAGTAGCCAAGGGCCAAGAACCTCAATACCTTGGAGTTGCGGAGACGCCCGGCCGCTGCCAGCCCGCCAAATACAGCGCCAAGCGCAAAGCCCAGCACAGACAGGAGCACTGTGACCGAGGCCGCCATGAGAAGAGCAGCCCCCCAACCTCCGTGCTGGAAACCAAGCAGCCGGAATGCGTCAACCATTGATACCCCCGGCATTGATACCCCCGGCAGGACGAACGGCTCAGCTCCGGAACGTGGTCAGGAATGGCCGTTCGCCGGCAAGCGCTTACTTGACTGGAGTGACGTCGCTCTTGAGCCATTTAAGCGACAGGGTTTTGATCGTGCCGTCGGCGGTCGCGGCGTCGATGGCGCCGTTGAGCATGTCTTTCAGCTTGGTGTCCTCTTTGCGGATACCGGCCCCGGAGCCAAGACCGAAGAGACCCCCGACAAATCCTGGTCCTGCAAGCGTATAGTCGCTGAACTCCGGCTTGCTCAGCGTGGCGGCCAGCGCTGTCTGTTGCGCGAAGAGCGCGTCGATACGACCCGCGGCGAGATCGAGATCGTGTTGCTCGGTGGTCTTGTATTCGCGAATCTCGGCGACGTCCGAGAAGTATTTTTTCACAAATTCCAGGTTCGCCGTTGCAGCCTGAACTCCAATGATCTTTCCCTTCAGCAATGGCTTGAGCTTGTCGATTGCCGCCTGCGCAGAGGGTTCATTCTCCAGCTTCAACCGCTCGTTGGAGATGCCGAGCTTGCCCAGTTCGCTATCCTTGGCGACCGCGAAACCTGAGGGATCCACCGCATATGGCTGGGTAAAGTCAATGATCTTCAGACGTTTTTCAGTGATGAACATGCTCGCCATGATCACGTCGAACTTGCCGACGGTCAGCGCGGGGATCATGCCGTCCCAGTCCTGTGCGACGATCTTGCACTCGATCTTCATTCGCCCGCACAGATCATTGGCGAGATCGACTTCGAAGCCGTCCAGCTTGCCGTCGGCTGTTGTGAAATTCCAGGGCGCGTAGGCTCCTTCGGTGGCAATGGTAATTGCCTTTGGTGTTTCTTGTGCAACGGCGGCCTGGACCAGGCCGAACAGGACCGACGCAATGGCTGCGATGCGGCTAATTTTCATATCATTCTCCTCTTTTTGCCGGTATGGCAGTTCCCTTTCGTCGTGCCGGATTATCTTCCGGCTTCAACGAGTTAGATGGTATTCCCTAGCGGCGGCCGGGACTTGCGAAGTTGGCCAGAAGCGGCGCTGTCTCGACGATATGATCCCGCATGACGATCTCAGCCTTGCCGGCATCACCTGACCGCAGCACGTCGATCAGGATCTCGTGCTCGGCACGCGCGCTGGCGGGTTTGTCGACATAGTCGAACCAGATGCGCAGGTAGGGCTCGATCACGACGTGCAGGCTGACAATCTGCCGGACCAGCTTGGGTCTGTTGCTCAATTGGCAAATCTGCAAATGGAAGGCCTGATGGCGCACGACCCAGTCGCTGCTGCCGGTCTGGCTGGCGCGCTCCATCCGGTCGAGCTGGCGTTCCAGTTCTTCAAGCACTTCGACATCGATGTGCGGCATGGCAAGCCTCACCGCCAGCCCTTCGAGCACCGAGCGTATTTCAAATGTTTCGTAGATCTCATCGAGGGTAAGCCCGGCGACGATGCAGCCACGGTTCGGGCGAATGAGCACAAGACCTTCCGCGGCCAGTTGGCGGAATGCTTCGCGAACCGGCATGCGGCTCATGCCGATTTCCGTCGCGATCTCTTCCGGGATCAGCCGGTCCCCGGCCCGATAACGCCCCATCCTCAGGGCCCGCTGAATGTGGCGATAAGCTTCCTCCTCGGCGGTCGTGATGCCCAACGGCTCGATTGCGTCAGCTGCCATGTCTTGGGTCCGATCAGAGCGTATCTGTGTATCCACTTATCCAGTTCTCGAAACCTGTGTCAAGCACCGATGCTTGGGCGCTTTGGAATTTCTCTTGTGAGAATAAGCACTTGGTAGGGGAAATCGGGCTAAGCACACTGTGATCGGCTAAGCCGCTGATCGGCCTACTTTTCAACATCCGGCAAAAAGGCCCGCCGCTCCATTTGCGAAGCGGCGAGGCCCCATATTCGGGGACGATTGCCGGGATTCCCCGGCATTGCCTACAGTGCAATTCAGGTGCCAGAATTGTTGACCCAAAACGGGTCACCGCACCGGAGGCGCGAGCGCGGACCTTCCGCGATCACGCTACTGCCGCGCATTGCCGTTCCTGCTATGTTACTTTGCGGCGGACGTAATTTTTCCGCCTGGCCGGCGCCCCATCAGGCAACTTACCCCAACGCGCCCCCCAAGTGGCGCCGGCCATTTTCCCCTTATTGGGGCATGGGCGCGCCGATTCCGTTATGCGCTTTCGAGCTATGGCAATCCGCCGGCGAGCCGCTTTGTCCAGCCTGCAACCATCAGTCCGCACGCGATTCCCGCGCAGTCGGCCACCCAGTCGAATAAATCCGGGTCGCGCCCTATCAGTTGCACGGCCTGAAGCCCCTCGATCGCCGCACCCGTGAGAACGAGGAGTACGATCAGCTTCGCCTTGCGTTCCGGCCAGCCGAGACTTCCGAGAGCCGCCAGGACGACGAAGGCGGCGGCGTGATTGAGCTTGTCGTGATCAAACGTGAAAGCCAGGCCAAGACCCTGCAAGAGCCGCTCCGGCAGAAGGGCGAACAGCAGAACGCCGGCAAACGCGGCCGGAAAGGCAATCCTTGCCACGATCTGATAAGAATCCAGGCGCAACAAGGGTAGAATGGCCTTTCGTCCGAAATCTGCAGGGAATACCGCCGGCCGCCATAGTCGCGAGCGAGCGCGGCGTCCAATTTCCGCCGTCGGGGCGTCCGGTGCATCGTCAGAATGAATGAATGCCTCGGGTCAGCCGCTGGGCAGGCCGAACTGCTGGGGAGGGCTCTGCAATGGTGCGGCTTCCGCGATCACGCAATTACCTGCTGCGCCAACGCGGCTACTATCTGGCTGCGGCGGACCTGATTTCCGCGTGGCCGGCGCTGCGTCAGGGCACCTTACCCCATGCCACACGAATCAGCGCCGGCCAGAATTCCATCGATTGCGTGATGACCGACCCGCGTCAAAAAAGCCCGCCGCCCTGTCGGACGACGGGCTCCGTTGCCTGGGCGCCAGGGCGCCGCGGTAGCGACTGATGTTACTAGTGCTCCCGCAGGTCTCCAATATGCTGCCGCCGCATGGCGTTGCGCATCGGCTAAACAAACGAAGCCCGCGCCTCTGGCGGAGGGCGCGGGCCGACCGGGTTGCACCCGATCTGCAGCAGAATCCTGGGAGGTTCCCGCTGCTTAAGATAACAATTAGAGACTTCTAATGTTCCGCGCCAGGGGAAGATGCCGCTGCACCAGAAATCTGATGATGGTCGGCGCGATGATGATCGAGCCGTCAGTTCGTGCGCAAGTCGATCTGGAAAATCCGCTCGTCGAAGTGCCGCGTTTCAACGGCAAAGGTCAAAGCCACTTCAAGGACCAGACCGCCACGGTCGTCCCGGACCTTGACTGCAATCCTGCGATGAGGAAGGCCATCCCTGGCCATCTCGGCCAATGTGCGAAGGGCTTCTTTCCTGAGCAGCGGGAGATCGTCATATAACGTTCCCTGATCGTCGGAATAGACGATTCCGTCTTCATCGGAATCGAAGAAGTAGCGGGGCATTGCGCTTGGCCGAAGCGGCGGCATCCGAGCACGTTGTCGATTGCTGGCCGGATCTCGGCCGATCGCGATCAGCGCCTCTCCACCGTTGGCTTCGCCGCCAGCTCACTTGCGCTCGCGCAATGCCTTCACCGCCTGCGAGAGGATCATCCGGTCGCCGCCGGTCCTTTTGATCAACTTGCTCACCTGGCTGGGCGAAACACCATTTTCCCGCGCGAAATGTTCGACCTCATAATATTCATCCGCCGAAACGCGATTGCGGTCGCTGAAGTCTCGCTTGGTCTTGTCGTCGGCCATTTCTGTTCTCCTCGCCTCAGGGCCAACTTTGGACTGACGCACGCTGCAATCGAGGGTTCGCCCGCCACCAAAGTGACGCGCGAACCCTATCGGCGCAGGAAGGGACAAGGCTGCGCAGATGCTGTATTCGATCGAAATGGAAACAGCCAGGATCGGTGCGAGCCGCCATCGATATTTTCCAAAGAATCCTCCCGGCACGTGCAGCCAGCAACGGCTAGGTGCCGCGGCGGTTCCGGGTCACGCGGCAAACCCGCCCTTTGCGCGCAAGGATCAGACTTAGGTCCTGCGGCAACACGTCGGTTGGTCCCTGCCGGGCGGGACCGAAGCCCGTCGACGGAACGTTTTCAGCTGCCTTCCGTTCGAATGAGCCTTGGCGCGAAGAGCGGACCGAGTTCGCAAAGGAGACGACCATGAGAATGCATCTTTCCACCGCGGTGGCGGGATTTCTGCTGCTGGCAGGCATCGGCGCCGCTGCGGCGCAAGACGTTGTCATCGAACCGCAGCAGGAAACGGTCATCAAGGAGTATGTGAAGAAGCAGCCGCTGGCCTCGGTGAAAATCCCTGGGGTGGAGCTCAATATCGGCTCAACGCTTCCCGATACCGTCGAGCTTCATGAAGTCCCCAGCGTCAAATACCGCTATGTCATCGTCGACAACCGCACCGTCGTGGTCGACCCAGGCACGCGCAAGATCGTCAAGATCATCGAGTGACGTGAAAGCTCGGGCAGTAGTCGCCCGCCCCCCGGAAATGAGCGGCGGGCGACGTATGCGTTAGGCGGTTCCTCGGCGTCGTCGCTCAGCAGGAACCCGCCGTACCGTCGAGGGCCGGGGGGCCTCACAGGCAGTTTCAATGCGAACAATCAGCAGACTTTTTGATTCCCATGACCAGGCGGCGCGAGCCGTCGAAGCACTTCAGGCGGCAGGGATCGCCCGCCACGAAATCAGTGTCATCGGACCCTACGATGACGAAATCGGCGCCGTCTTGCGCGGTCCAGGCACCGGTGCCGCCCTTGGCGCGGCGGCGGGTTTGTTGGCCGGCCTCGGCGCCTTTGATATCCCCGGCATCGATCCCCTCGGCGCGGGATGGCTGGCATCGGCCTTCGTCGGTGCAGCCTTGGGCTGCGTTGCCGGCAGACTTTTCGACACATTGTCCGGTACCGGCAAGCAGCTAGGCCAGCCGGATGCCGCACAAGGTGTGATCCTGGTGCTGGCGCATGTCGATGAAAGGCAGGCCGACACCGCACAGGCGGTGCTTGGGGCTTCCGTTCAGGCGACGCGGTCTTTGGCCAGGGCGGCATGAAGATTCAGCTCGGGCAAAGCGCTTGACCAGGCCGCGCAGCGGGGCGGCGATCCAAGCGCGAATTCAAAAATCTCTGGCAAGCCGCCGCCAGAAAGTGTTGAACACCGTGCCGATCACATTCGGCGAGCGGTTGCGCTCGGCGAGGCTTGATGATTTGCTGTCGGTTTGCGGAGAACGAATAATGCATGAGCCTGTCGGTCAAGACGAATATGGGTCGACCAGCCCGTTCGATCCGGACGATCTGTCGAGGTTGAACGCAATCGGCCCGAGCGCCGGCAGCAACGATTTCGAAAAATACGCAGTCGCCGTGATCATCGTGTTCGGCGCCCTGATCATCGGTGGCCTGATGGCTGCCGGCTTGAGCTTCGGGCGCCGCAGCACCTTCTTTTTCGCGCTTGGTGGCGCCACCGCGGCATGGATATCCGGCAATGCACTTCTGCTCGACCGGCCGCGCATCTACGCCCTGTTCGTCGGCATCGCGGCGCTGATGCTGATAGCGTCGACGATCGCGCTGGTCACCTGAAGCAAGGCGCAATCTTCTTGTTGACCATGATCTTATCCGAAAACCGGTTCCCACTTTTTGGGGTTTAATACCCGATAGCCTTGCCGGCTGCGGCGCGGCTGTCGATGGCGCCATTGTAGCGGGCGCCGCCACCCTTCTCGATTTCCGCCAGGCTCTTGCCGCCGACCAGGATGCCGGCCGCCTGGCCCCAGGTCGTGTCGGCAAGATCGAGGCGGTAGCCCATGCCGGTAAGCAGCTTTTCGGTATCGGGCGACAGGCCGAAGGGTTCGATATAGACCGTGTCAGGCAGCCACTGGTGATGGATGCGCGGTGCGTCGATGGCCTCCTGGATGTTCATGCCGTGATCGACGACGTTGACGATCGCCTCCAGCGTGATGGTGATGATGCGTGAACCGCCGGGGCTGCCGATGACCATGAACGGCTTGCCGTCTTTGGCGAGGATGGTGGGGCTCATCGACGACAGCGGCGTCTTTTTCGGCGCAATCGCATTCGCCTCGCCCTGGACGAGGCCATAGAGATTGGGCACGCCGGGTTTCTGGGTGAAATCGTCCATCTCGTTGTTGAGCAGGATGCCGGTGCCGGCGGCGACAACGCCGGCGCCGAAAGAGCCGTTCAGCGTGTAGGTTACCGCGACGGCATTGCCGTCATTGTCGATGATCGAAAAATGCGTCGTCTCGTTGCTCTCGCCAAAGCCCTTCGGCATCAATTCCTGCGAGACGCCGGCCCGGAACGGATCGATCTTTTCGCGAATTTCCCTGGCGTAATTCTTGTCGAGCAGTTTTGCGACCGGATTGTCGATGAAGCCGGGATCGCCGAGCGCCGAATTGCGGTCGACATAGGCGTGGCGCATCGCCTCGACCATGACGTGAACCGTCTCGGCCGAACCGGCGCCGAGATAGGACAACGGATAGAACTCAAGCACGTTGAGGATCTCGCAGATGATGACGCCGCCGGAGCTCGGCGGCGGCGAGGAAATGATCTCGTAGCCGCGGTAATTGCAGGTCGCCGGCTTGAGCTCGCGCACCGCATAGTTTTCGAAATCAGCCCTGGCCAGAATGCCGCCCTTCTCGCCACTCGCCTTGACGATGGCGTCGGCGGTCGCGCCTTTGTAGAAGGCATCCGCCCCGCGTTCGGAAATGGCGGCAAGCGAAGCCGCGAGATCGGGCTGAACAAGGCGCTCGCCGACAGCATAAGGCTTGCCGTCCGGCTTGAGGAAAATGGCCGCCGCCGCTGGGTCCCTGGCCAACCGCTCCGCGCCGCCCTGGAGCGAGGCCGCATCGCCCTGCTCCAGCACGAAGCCTTCTTTGGCAAAGCGGATGGCCGGCGCCAGCAAGTCCTGCCGCGACAGCGTGCCGTATTTCTCCCGCGCCATTTCGAAACCAGCGACCGAGCCCGGCACGCCGACCGCCAGATAGCCGTCGAGACTGGCGCCTTTTACCGGCTTGCCGTCCTTGTCGAGATACATGGTTTTGGTCGCGGCCAGCGGCGCGCGCTCGCGAAAATCGAGGAAGGTCGAGCGGCCGTCCTTGAAGCGGATGGTCATGAAGCCGCCACCGCCGATATTGCCGGCGGTCGGATAGACCACGGCCAGCGCATAGCCGACGGCGACGGCGGCATCGACCGCGTTGCCGCCCTGCTTCAGCACCTCGACGCCGACCTCAGACGCAAGGTGCTGGGCGGTCACCACCATGCCGTGCTCGCCCTTCGCCGGCTGCGGCGAGGCGGCATAGGCGAGGAAGGGTACGAAGGTCAGGGTGAGGGAAAGGCTTACGGCGATTAGGGTTCGGCGGGTGTTGTGCATGGCCGTACTCCGAGGCGTGGGGTAGGCCTAGGAAACGCGCTTGGAGCGGTTGAGTCTACTGCGAAGATCGAAAGAATCGGGAGGGTTCGCACGCCTGTGCCGGTTCGCCTCGCAACCGCCGTTGCAATCTTCGGCGACTGCAACGGCATGGATCCTAGGGTCTCCGCTACGTCGCTTCGCTCCTGCTCCGCCCTAGGATGACGAAGGGAGGGAGGGATCGGCTAATCCCGAAAGTTTGCGATTTGCCAGCAGCCGCCAGCCTGCAACGTTTGCCATTGCCATCAGCCGCCAATCCCCAACATCTGCGATTAGCTGTAGGCCCTCACGCCTTCGTCATCCTAGGGCGGAGCAGGAGCGAAGCGACGTCGCGGAGACCCTAGGATCCATGCCGTTACTTCTGAGCGCCGCAGCGTTGGAAACAAGGCCACGCTTCATCGCGGCTCCCAGAATTTTCACGTTACAGCAATTTTGTTCTTGCTTTGTGCCGGCAGCTATGCTACTAATTTGAGTGTGGTGCTAATTGGCTCCAACGACCCGCCCTTCGTGGCGGGTTTTTCATTTTCACCCCCAACATCAAACAATCCCGCCGCCGACGCTCGCCACCGCCGGCCGTTCGGCTGCGACCTTCGCTCGGTAGCCGGCGGCGCGGTAGGCGGCGACCGGATCGATGGCGCCGCCGGTCTTCAGCCGCGCCATGGCAAGGATCGGCTCGACGTCGGTGCGATAGGCTATCTTCAGCGTCTGCGTCGCCATCAGCGCGTCATTGGCGTCCTGGAAACCTTCGAGCGCCTTGCGGTCGACCAGCAGCGCCTGAGCATAGGCGCGCTGCACCTCAATTGCCGACAGCATCAGGCTTTCGATCGGGTCGGTGACGTTGTGGCTCTGGTCGAGCATGTGAGCCGGATCGAACCCTTCTGCACCTGAAAGCTCGGCATCGACCAGTTCATTGAAGACGAGGAACAGCCGGTAGGGATCGATCGAGCCGGCGTCGAGATCGTCGTCGCCGTATTTCGAATCGTTGAAATGGAAGCCGCCAAGTTTCTTGAACTGGATCAGTCGCGACACGATCATCTCGATGTTGACGTTGGGGGCGTGATGGCCAAGGTCGACCAGACAGAACGCCTTGTCGCCAAGCTCTTTGGCGATGATGTAGTTGGTGCCCCAATCCTGCACGACGGTCGAATAGAAGGCCGGCTCGTACATCTTGTGCTCGGTGAACAGTTTCCAGCCGTCCGGCAGTCCGGCATAGATCTCCTTCATCGCGTCGAGATAGCGCTCGAATGCCTTGGCGAAATTGACCTGGCCGGGAAAGTTCGAGCCGTCACCGATCCATACCGTCAGCGCTTTGGAGCCCAGCGTCCTGCCGATCTCGATGCATTCGAGATTGTGCTCGACCGCCTGCCGGCGTGTTGCTGCATCGGCATGCGACAGCGAGCCGAATTTATAGGAAAGTTTTTGGTCCCTGGCGTCGGAGAAGGTGTTGGAGTTGATGGCGTCGAAGCCGAGGCCGAAGCGGGATGCCGCCTGCTTCAGCCGGTTCGGATCGGCCTTGTCCCAGGGAATATGCAGCGAGACGGTCGGCGTCGCCTGCGTCAATTGCCGGATGACGGCGCAGTCCTCGATCTTGTCGAAAATGTCACGCGGCTCTCCGGCGCCGGGAAAGCGGGCAAAGCGGGTGCCGCCGGTGCCGACGCCCCAGGACGGGATGGCGACGGCGAATTTCTCGACCTTGTCGCGGATGGCGTCGATGGCGATGCCGCGGCGGTCGAGGCGCTCGCCGAGAGACTCGTAGTCGCGCTTGAGATTGGCGTTGCGCGCGGCATTGTCTTTCTCGACAACATCGGCGGAGATGATGGTTTCGGACACTAAAGTTTCCTCCCAAATGCGTTCGGTTGGCGCTGCCCCTCATCCGCCTGCCGGCACCTTCTCCCCGTATGGTGACGGGGAGAAGGGTAAAGCTCCGGCGTCGGCGCCAACCCTCAAACGACTGCTTATCGCGTAAAGCTCTGTGCGTTGCCGGCGTCGACGTTGATGATGTTGCCGGTCGATTTGGCCGACATATCGGAGGCGAAGAAATAGATCGCCTCGGCGATGTCTTCGGGGAACACCGACCGCTTCAGCATCGAACGCGAGCGGTAGTGCTCCTCGAGATCGTCGGTCGACATCTTGTAGGCGGCGGCGCGCTGTTCCTTCCATTCGCCGGTCCAGATCTTCGAGCCGCGCAGCACAGCGTCGGGGTTGACGACATTGACCCTGATCTGCGCTTCCGCGCCTTCCAGCGCCAGGCAGCGTGCCAGATGGATTTCGGCGGCCTTGGCAGTGCAATAGGCGGCGGCGTTTGGCGATGCGGCAAGCCCATTCTTGGAGGCGACGAAGACGACGTTGCCGCCGATCTTCTGCGCCCGAAACAGCCGGAACGCCTCCCGCGAAACCAGGAAATAGCCGGTCGACAGGATGTCCATGTTCTTGTTCCACAGCGTCAGCGTGGTGTCCTCGATCGGCGCCGAGGAGGCCAGGCCGGCATTGGAGACCAGAATATCGATGCCGCCGAATTCGACCGCCGTTTCGGCAAAGCCGGAGATCACCTGATCCTCGGACGTGACGTTGATGACTACGGGCCGCACGAAATCCTTGCCATAGGCCTTGGCAAGCTCGTCATTGGCGCTGGCAAGGGCTGCTTCGTCGATATCGGCCAGCACGACGCACGCGCCCTCGCGCAGCAGCCGGTTGGCGGTGGCCCGGCCGATGCCGCCGGCGCCGCCGGTGACCAGCGCAATCTGGCCGGCAAGAGCCTTTGGTTTCGGCAGGCGCTGCAGCTTTGCCTCTTCGAGCAGCCAGTATTCGATGTCGAAGGCTTCCTGGTCGGGCAGGCCGACATAGGTCGAGACCGTCGAGGCGCCGCGCATGACGTTGATGGCGTTGACGTAGAATTCGCCCGAAATGCGCGCCGTCGCCTTGTCGCCGGCGAAGGTGAACATGCCGACGCCCGGCATCAGATAGACCACCGCGTTAGGGTCGCGCACCGGAGGCGAGTCAGCGTGCTTGCAGCGGTCATAATAGGCCTGATAGCCGACGCGATACTCCGCCACATCATCGGCAAGACGGGCAATGACGGCATCGACGTCGGGATTTTGGGGGTCGAACTCGATGACCAGCGGCCGGATCTTGGTGCGCAGGAAGTGGTCCGGGCAGGACGTGCCGAGTGCCGCCAGCGGCCGCAAATCCCTGGAATTGACGAATTCGAGCACGGCAGGGGAATCGTCGAAATGGCCGAGCTTGTGGCTGTTCTCCGAGATCAGGCCACGGATCCTCGGCATCAGTTTTGCGGCCACGGCGCGACGCGCAGGCGCATCGAGGGATTTGACGACTTCGCCGCCGAAAATCGGCTTGCCATGGCTCTTGCGCTCGAACCAGTCGATCGCCTGGTTGATCACCGAGATCGTCGTCTCGTAGCATTCCTTCGGCGTGTCGCCCCAGCTGAACAGGCCGTGACTGGCCAGTACGACACCCTTGGCTTCGGGGTTTTCGCGGCAGAATTTCTCCAGCCATAGGCCGAGCTCGAAGCCCGGACGTTTCCATGGCAGCCAGCCGATCGTGTCGCCGAAGATTTCCTTGGTCAGCGCCTGCGAATCCTTGGCGGCGGCAATGGCGATGATGGCATCGGGATGCATATGGTCGACATAGGGCTTCGGCACGAAGGCATGCAGCGGCGTGTCGATGGAAGCCGCGCGCGGGTTGAGGTTGAAGGTGCAATGGGGCAGATAGCCGACCATCTCGTCTTCATGTTCGAGGCCGCGATAGAGACCTTTCAGCGCGCGCAATTTGTCCATGTAGAGCGTGGCGAAGCCGTCGAGCTTGATCGAGGCGCTGTCGCCGCCCGAGCCCTTGACCCACAGCACTTCCACGCTCTCGCCGGTGAGCGGATCGTTTTGCCAGATCTTGGAGGAGGTGTTGCCGCCGCCATAGTTGGTGACGCGCTTGTCGGAGCCAAGAACATTCGAGCGATAGACCAGACGTTCGGGCTCGCTCATTGCTTGCGCTTTTGCGTCATCCCAAAGATTGGCGAGGCGCGTGCCGGAGCGCTTGTCGAGCATAGGTATCCTCCCTTTGGGACACGCAAACGGCGCGGGTCCCTTTTGTACGAATTTCTACGCAAGCGGCGGCCTTGTCAATCACAAACGATCAATATCAGTCATATTGCATTGCACAATGAAATTATCTGATCGGAAATGATTGACACTGCGCGCTTTGGGTGACTAGATGCTCCGGCAGGGAGGAACCATGCACGAGAAAGAGCGCCACAGGATCATTCTGTCCGCCGTCCAGGAAAAGCCTGTGGTGACGGTGCAGGAGATGGTCGACCTGACGGAGTCGTCGGAGGCGACGATCCGGCGCGACATCGCGGCATTGCATGTGCAAAAACGGCTGCGCCGGGTGCGCGGCGGCGCCGAGGCGCTTTCGCCGCCGCAGTTCATCGGCCTTGCCGGCCGGCCCTTTTCCGTCAACGAGACCATCAACGCTTCGCAGAAGCGGGCAATCGCGCGGGAAGCCGTGGATCTGTGCAAGGACGGCGAGCCGATCATCATCAATGGCGGCACCACCACCTTCCAGATGGTGCATTTCCTGACCGGCCGCCGCATGCCGATCTTCACCAATTCCTTCCCGATCGCGGAGCACTTGCTCAGGCACTCCAAGAACACGGTGATGCTGTCGGGCGGCACCATCTACCGCGAGCAGAACATCATCCTGTCGCCGTTCGACAATGACGTGACGCGCAATTTCTACGCGCGCCGCATGTTCATGGGCGCGCAAGGGCTGGGGCCGCTCGGTCTTATGGAAGGCGACCCGCTGCTGATCCAGGCCGAGCAGAAACTGATCGACCAGGCAGACGAATTGGTGGTGCTGGTCGATTCCTCGAAGTTCCGCAAACGCTCGAGCCTGATCCTGTGCGGCCTGTCGCGCATCGCCACGGTGATCACCGACGACGCCATCGAGGATCGCGAAGCCAAGATGCTGGAGACCGCCGGCGTGACGCTGATCATCGCCCGCACAACGGCAACCAACAAGGAAGAATCTTCGCTGCAGGCCTGAGAACCACTCACGCCCGCAGCGGCGATGGAATGCAACGCTCAAGGGAGGATATTCGATGAGCTTTCTGAAGAAATTGATGGTTACGGCGGCGTTCTCCGCCGCCATGTTCGTGAATGCCGCCTACGCCGAAAACGTCAAGATCGCGCTGGTGGTGAAGTCGCTCGGCAACGGCTTCTTCGACGCCGCCAACAAGGGCGCCGAAGAGGCGGCCAAGGAGCTCGGCGATGTCGACATCATCTACACCGGCCCGACCAAGGCGACCGCCGAAGCGCAGATCGAAGTGGTCAATTCGCTGATCGCCCAGAAGGTCAATGCCATCGCCATTTCGGCGAACGACGCCGACGCGCTGGTGCCAGTGCTGAAGAAGGCGATGCAGCGCGGCATTACCGTCATCTCGTGGGATTCAGGCGTCGCGCCGGAAGGACGCCAGCTTCACCTCAACCCCTCCGATACCAACCTGATCGGTGAGACCATCATCAAGCTGGCCGCCGACTACCTGCCGGAAGGCGGCGATGTCGCCATCCTGTCGGCTTCTTCGACCGCGACCAACCAGAATGCCTGGATCGACGCGGCCAAGAAGGTGCTGCCGGAGAAGTTCCCCAAGATCAAGCTCGTCGCCACCGTCTATGGCGACGACGACTCGGCCAAGAGCACGGACGAAGCCAAGGGCCTGCTGAAGTCCTATCCGAACCTCAAGGCGATCATCGCACCGACCACGGTCGGCGTCGTTGCCGCCGCGCAGGTGGTGACCGACGAGGGCCTGATCGGCAAGGTCAACGTCACCGGCCTGGCGCTGCCGTCGGAGTTCAAAAAGTTCATCGACAATGGCGCCAGCCAGGCGGTTGCGCTGTGGAACCCGATCGATCTCGGCTACTCCGCCGTCTACCTCGCCCACGACCTGGCGGTGAAGAAGGAAGAGGCCAAGCCCGGTGCTACGCTGTCGATCGGCCGCGTCGGCAAGGTCACGCTCGACGACACCAACTCGGCTGCGATGGCTCCGCCATTCCAGTTCGACAAGTCGAACATCGAAAAGTTCTCCAAGATCTATTGATCCTGGAACCTTCGAAACGGTGCGGCGGGGCTCAGGTTCCGCCGCGCTTTCAAACGAACCTTGCTACAGGGCCTGATACGATTATGGACACGACAGCCCAGCACGAAGTGGCAAATGAAGCGCCTTTGTCATCCGGACCGCGCCTGACGCTGTCCGGCATCTCGAAAAGCTTTCCCGGCGTGCGGGCGCTGCACAATGTCGGCCTGTTGCTCTATCCCGGCCAGGTAACCGCGCTGATCGGCGAAAACGGTGCCGGCAAGTCGACGCTGGTCAAGATCATGACCGGCATCTACCAGCCGGATGCTGGCACGATCAGCATCGACGGCCAGCCGGTCACACTGCCCAGCGCCCACGCCGCGTTCGGGCACGGCATCACCGCCATCCACCAGGAAACCGTGCTGTTCGACGACCTGACGGTGGCCGAAAACATCTTCCTCGGCCATGCGCCGCGCACGCGTTTCAAAACCATCGACTGGCGCACCATGCGCAAGAATGCCCGCGAGGTGCTCGACACGATGGGCGCCGGCCATATCGACGCCGACGCCAGGCTGAAGGATCTCGGCATTGCCAACAAGCACCTGGTCGCGGTTGCCCGCGCCATGTCCATCGACGCGCGGATCGTCATCATGGACGAGCCGACGGCAGCGCTTTCGATGAAGGAGATCGAAGAGCTTTTCCTGCTGATCGAATTCCTCAAGAGCGACGGCAAGGCGATCCTGTTCATCAGCCACAAATTCGATGAGATCTACCGCATCGCCGACCGCTATACCGTGTTCCGCGACGGCGAGATGGTCGGCGAAGGCCTGATCAAGGACGCCGGCCAGAGCCAGATCGTGCGCATGATGGTCGGCCGCTCGGTCGATCACATCTTTCCGCAGCGCAAGGCCGAGATCGGCGCGCCGGTGCTGGCCGTCTCCGGCCTGTCGCACCCGACCGAGTTCGACGACATAGGCTTCGAGCTGCACAGGGGCGAAATCCTCGGCTTCTACGGCCTTGTCGGCGCCGGGCGCAGCGAGGTGATGCAGGCGATATCAGGCATCACCCGCACCAGCGGCGGCACGATCACGCTGGAGGGTAAGGCAATCGCGCCGAAATCGGCGGCGGATTCGATCGACGCCGGCATCGTCTATGTGCCGGAGGAGCGCGGCAAGCAAGGCGTGGTGATCGGCCTGCCGATCTTCCAGAATGTCTCGCTGCCATCGCTCAAACAGACATCCAAATCCGGCATATTGCGGCTGGCCGAAGAGTTCGCGCTGGCCCGCTCCTACACCGAGCGGCTCGATCTGCGCGCCTCCTCGCTCAGCCAGGACGTCGGCACGCTGTCGGGCGGCAACCAGCAGAAGATCGTCATCGCCAAATGGCTGGCGACCGCGCCCAAGGTGATCATCCTGGACGAGCCGACCAAGGGCATCGACATCGGCTCGAAGGCGGCCGTGCACGGCTTCATGGCCGAGCTCGTCGCGCAAGGCCTGTCGGTGATCATGGTGTCGTCCGAATTGCCGGAAATCCTCGGCATGTCGGACCGCGTCGTCGTTATGCGCGAGGGCCGCATTGCCGAGGTCTACGACAATAAAGGGCTCGACGCCGAAACCTTGGTCAGGACGGCAGCGGGGATCGCGGCATGAAGGCTCTTCTCAAATATCGCGAGGTCTGGCTGCTGGCGGCAATCGTCGTGCTGATCGGGCTGATCTCCACGCGGTTTCCAGGTTTTGCCGATCCGGCCAACCTGCGCCAGGTGTTCAACGACACGTCGATCCTGATGATCCTGGCGCTCGGCCAGATGGTCGTCATCCTGACCCGCTCGATCGACCTGTCGATGGCTTCAAATCTCTGCTTCACCGGCATGGTGGTGGCAATGCTGAACGCCGCGCATCCGGCGATCCCGATCCCGCTGCTGATCGTCATCGCACTGCTGGTCGGCCTGGTGCTCGGCGCCATCAACGGCCTGCTGGTATGGCGGCTGAACATTCCCTCGATCGTGGTAACGCTCGGCACCCTCACCATCTACCGCGGCGCCACGTTCGTCATTTCAGGCGGCGCCTGGGTCAACGCCGACCAGATGAGCGCTGATTTCATCGGGTTGCAGCGCGCGGCTTTCCTCGGCATTCCGGTACTGTCGTGGATCGCCCTGCTGGTTATTGCGCTGTTCTTCCTCGTGATGACGCGCACCGCGCTCGGCCGCTCGATCTATGCCATCGGCGTCAACCCGACCGCATCGGTCTATGCCGGCATCGATGTCGGCCGGACGAAATTCATCGTCTTCTGCATTTCGGGGATGATCGGCGGCCTCTGTGGCTATCTCTGGATCTCGCGCTACGTCATCGCCTCGGTCGAGGTCGCCAACGGCTATGAGCTCAACATCATCGCCGCCTGCGTCATCGGCGGCATTTCGATCGCCGGCGGCATCGGCTCGGTCGGCGGCGCGGTGCTCGGCGCGCTGTTCCTCGGCATCATCTCCAACGCGCTGCCGGTGATCAACATTTCACCCTTCTGGCAGATGGCGATTTCAGGCAGCGCCATCATCCTGGCCGTGGTGCTCAACGCGCGCGGCGAACGCCGGCAAGGCCGCATCATCCTCAAGAAGGCGGAAGCGGCATGACCGACACCCCTGCCCCACGCCATATTCCCGACCGGCTCGACAAGCCGCTGACGTCGGCGATCTTCTCATGGGAGGCGCTGCTGGTCGTCGTGGCGGTTGCCATCTTTGCCGTCAACAGCTTTGCCTCGCCCTACTTCCTCGACGCGTGGTCGTTGTCGGACCTGACCTTCAACTTCACGGAAAAGGCGCTGATCGCGCTGGCCATGGCGCTGCTGATCATCTCCGGCGAAATCGACCTGTCGGTGGCCGCCATCATCGCGCTGGCGTCAACAATGATGGGTATGGCGGTGCAGGCCGGCGCCGGCATGCCTGAACTGGTGGCAATCGGCCTCGTCGTCGGGCTCGGCTGCGGCGCCTTCAACGGACTGCTCGTCACCAGGCTCGGCTTGCCGTCGATCGTCGTCACCATCGGCACGATGAGCCTGTTTCGCGGCATTGCCTTCATCATCCTCGGCGACCAGGCCTACAAGGGCTATCCCGCGAGCTTCGCCTTCTTCGGCCAGGGCTATGTCTGGTGGGTGGTGTCGTTCGAACTGACGCTTTTCCTGATCGCGGCAGTCGTCTACTGGTTCCTTCTGCACCGGACGAGCTTCGGCCGCCGGGTCTTTGCCATCGGTAACAACCCGGTCGCGGCGCAGTTTTCCGGCGTACGCGTCGGCCGTATCAAATTCATCCTGTTTTGCCTGACCGGCCTGATGGCGGGCATCGCCTCGGTGCTGATCACATCGCGGCTCGGCTCGACCCGGCCGTCCATCGCACAGGGCTACGAGCTGGAAGTCATCACCATGGTGGTGCTCGGCGGCGTCAGCATCCTGGGCGGCGCCGGCAGCATTCTGGGTGTGGTGCTGGCCGCCTTCATCATGGGACTGGTGACCTTCGGCCTCGGCCTGCTCAACGTGCCGGGGATCGTTATGTCGATCTTCATCGGCCTGCTGCTGATCATCGTCATCGCGCTGCCGATCCTGTGGCGGCGCGTGCGGCGGGAGCGCTTTGCCTGATGCCGGAGAAATACGCGTTCAAGATGAAGCTCAATCCGGGCATGAAGGCCGAATACAAGAGGCGCCACGACGAGATCTGGCCGTCGCTGGTCGCGCTGCTCAAGCAGGCCGGTATCTCCGATTACTCGATCCATCTCGACGAAGAGACCAACACCTTGTTCGGCGTGCTGTGGCGCCGTGACGACCATGGCATGGACGAATTGCCGAAGCATCCGGTGATGCAGCGTTGGTGGGCCGAGATGGCGGACATCATGGAGACCAAGCCGAACAACGAGCCGGTGGCGGTGCCGCTGGAAACAATGTTCCATATGGAATGACCCGCCACGTCGCCGTCATCGATATCGGCAAGACCAACGCCAAGGTGGCGCTGGTCGATCTTGCCGCAGCAAGCGAAGTCGCGCTGCGCAGGATGGTGAACGAGCCGGTTCGGCAAGGCCCATACCCGCACCATGACGTCGAGCGGTTATGGGCGTTTATCCTTGGCAGCCTGGCCGAGATCGATCGCGAGCAGCGCATCGGTGCGATATCGATCACCACCCATGGCGCAACGGGCGTGCTGGTCGACGCATCAGGCGAACTGGCGCTGCCGGTGCTCGACTACGAATTCGACGGGCCGGATGCCCTTGCCGGGGACTATGACACGATCCGTCCGGCGTTCTCCGAGACCGGCACGCCGCGCCTGCCGGCCGGCCTCAATCTCGGCGCGCAGCTGTTCTGGCAGCAGAAGCGCTTTCCGGCGGATTTCGCCAGAACCGCCGCGATCCTGATGTATCCGCAATACTGGGCCTTGCGCCTGACCGGCGTCGCCGCCAGCGAGGCGACTTCGCTCGGCTGCCACACCGATCTGTGGAACCCGTGGAAAGCGGATTTTTCGTCGCTGGTCGACCGGCTGGAATGGCGCCGGCTAATGGCGCCGGTGCGGCAGGCCAAGGACCGCTTGGGCCCGATCCTGCCCGCTCTTGGGCGGCAAACCGGCCTCGACCCGCAAACGCCGGTGTTTTGCGGCCTGCACGATTCCAACGCCTCGCTGCTGCCGCATCTCCTGTCCGACCGACCGCCTTTCTCCGTGGTCTCGACCGGCACCTGGGTGGTGTCGATGGCGGTTGGCGGCAACAAGATCGCGCTCGACCCGGCCCGCGATACGCTGGTCAATGTCAACGCGCTCGGCGATCCCGTGCCGTCGGCGCGCTTCATGGGTGGCCGCGAGTTTTCCGTGCTGACCGAGGGCCAATCGGAGAACTGGACGGAAGACGATGTTGCCACGGTGCTAGCGCGCAAGACGTCCCTATTGCCCTCGACCCAACAGGGTTCGGGGCCGTTTCCGCACCACGCCGCCGCATGGCTCAGTGCCGAAGGTATCACCGTCGGCCAGCGCTTTGTCGCCATCTCGTTCTACCTGGCGCTGATGACCGCGACCTGCCTCGACCTGATCGGCGCGGACGGTCCCACCATCGTCGAAGGACCCTTCGCCCGCAACCGGCTGTTCACCCGCATGCTGGCTGCGGCGGCGGCGCGCGCCGTCATTGCCTCCGAGGCTGCGACAGGCACCAGCATCGGCGCCGCCTTGCTGGCGTCGGACCAGGGGACACCGCAAGGCAGAGGCGAAAGGACCGAACCGTCGGCCGATCCACTCTGGACAAGTTACGTGCGCTCCTGGCGTTCGGCGGTCGACGAACGAACCTGACCGCCGAGCTCATGGCGCCCTGATGTCTGGAGATGCCTAGTTCCTGTAGAGCAATCCTTGCGGATCGATCTCCGGCTTGCGGCCGGCGACCACGTCAGCAAGGAATTTTCCCGAACCGCAGGCCATGGTCCAGCCGAGATGGCCGTGGCCGGTGTCGAGGTAGAGATTGTCGTACCGCGCCCGTCCGATGACCGGCACGGAGTTAGGCATCATCGGGCGAAGTCCAGCCCAGAGCTCAGCCTTGCTCTCGTCGAAAGCGCCGGGGAACAGGTCCTTGCCGGTGTTCAGGATCGAGTTGAAATCGCGTGGCTTGAACGTGCGGTCGAACCCGGTGAACTCCGCCGTCGAGGACATCCGCAGCCGATTTCCCAGCCTGGAATAGCCGATCAGCCGGTCCTCGTCGGCGCCACCCATGATCGGCCCCTTGCTTTCATCTTCCAGCGGAACAGTCACGGTATAGCCCTTCACGGGATAGACGGGCAGGTCGATGCCGTAGCGGCGGCCGAGCAGACCGCTCTCCGGCCCCATGGAAATGACCACCGCGTCACCGGCCACCGGGCCGGTCGAGGTCATCACGGCGCGCACCCGGTCGCCGTCGATGTCGAGGCCTTCGACCGTGGTGCCGTAGAGGAATTGGACGCCGAGTTTCTCGGCGGCATAGGCAGCGAGGTTCTGCGTGAATTGGCTGGAGTCGCCGGTCTGGTCGATCGGCGAATAGACGCCGCCGGCTATCTTGTTCTTGGCGCCGGCAAGGCCGGGCTCGAGCTCGACCAGCCGGTCGCGGCCGACGATCTCGATCGGCAGGCCGTGTTCGCCGAGATAGCGATAATTGTCGGTGCCGGTATCAAAGCTCTGCTGCGAGCGGAAGAAATACAGAATGCCTTTCTTGCGCTCGTCATAGTGGATGCCGGTTTCGGCCGAGACGGCGTTGATGCAGTCGCGCGAATAGAGCGCCAGACGAAGCTTGACGTCGGTGTTGGCGCGCATGCGCTTATGCGTGCACTGGCGCAGGAAGCGCAGGCTCCAGGCGAAAAAATACGGATCGAAGCGCAGGCGCACCTTGATGCCGAGATCGTGGTTGTAGAGGCCACGCAGGAACGTCTTCAGCGCGGCTGGCGAGGCCCAGGCGGTGGCGTCTCCGGGCGACACCAGGCCGGCATTCGACCGGCTGGTGCCGCGTGCTGCCGCCGGATGGCGCTCGATCACCGTCACCTCATGGCCGTCGCTGGCCAGATAATAGGCCGCCGCCGTACCGACGGCGCCGGCCCCAAGCACCAGGATTTTCATTCCGCCCCCAGCGCGCTGAACCAACCTTTGCGGAGAGCCCACTTCACCCCAGAGCCGAATTCTTGCTGGTCAGGATGCGCTCCCAGGCAAGCGCATCGGCAACGATCTGGTCGAGGTTGTCGCGCTGCGGGGTCCAGCCGAGCTCGCCGCGCGCCAGCTCCGAATTGGCGACGACCGCGGCGGCGTCGCCGGCGCGGCGATCGCCCATCCGCACCTCGAAATCATGGCCGAAGACCCGGCGGACGCTGTCGATGACCTCGAGCACCGAATAGCCGTGGCTGTAACCACAATTGGCGACCAGGCTCGATCCGCCGGCACGCAGCCGCTGAAGCGCCAGCCGATGCGCCGCCGCCAGGTCGCTGACGTGAATATAGTCGCGCATGCAGGTACCGTCCGGCGTCGGATAGTCGATGCCGAACACCTGCATGAAGGGGCGCTTGCCGAGCGCCGTCTCGCAGGCGACCTTGATCAGATGCGTGGCACCGGGCGTCGACTGGCCGGTGCGGCCCTTCGGATCGGCGCCGGCGACGTTGAAATAGCGCAGCGCCGTATAGCGCAACCCATGGGCAATCGCCGCGTCGCGCAGCATCCATTCGCTCATCAGCTTGGACAGGCCATAGGGCGATTCCGGCGCAAGCCGGGCATCCTCGCGCACCGGCTCCAGGCCGGCGCCGCCATAGACGGCGGCGGTCGAGGAAAAGATGAAATTGGGCACGCCTTCGCGCACCGCGGTCTCGATCAAGGTGCGCGTCTTGCAGGTGTTGTTCTCGTAATAGGCAAGCGGGTCGGCGACCGATTCGGGGACCACGATCGAGCCGGCGAAATGGATGATCGCGTCGACCTTATTGTCGCGAATGATCGAGGCGACCAGTTCCCTGTCGGCGACGTCGCCGACGACGAGCTTTGCTTCCGGGGCGACCGCCCATTCAAAGCCGGTGGAAAGCCGGTCGAGGACGACGACGTTGTCGCCCGTGTCCAGCAATTCCCAGACCATATGGCTACCGATATAGCCGGCACCGCCTGTCACCAAAACCGTCATCCGCATCCTCGCTATTCATGATTTGTCGGAACTGTCTCAATCGTCGCCTTACTGGAAAACCTGCCGCCAAGCCATTAGAACCTGCGGTAACCGGTCTCATCGGCGTGTGGCATTGTCGTGAAACAAGATTGATCCACATCAAGGGAATAGGCCACGTTCCGTGGTCGTTAGGAACAGGCTCGGGGCGTGGCATTTTGACCAAAAAGGCCAGGTGGACGATGAATGGGCCAATGACTATGATCCCGCGCAAAACTGGGAAGGCGACATGAACTATCAGCGGTTTTTCGAGGAAGCGATCGACCAGCTCCATGCGGAGCGTCGCTACCGCGTCTTCGCCGACCTTGAGCGTATTGTCGGGAAATTCCCGCGCGCCATCTGGCGCGCCAATGGCCGCGCCGAGGAAATCACCGTCTGGTGCTCCAACGACTATCTCGGCATGGGCCAGCATCCCGACGTCATTGCCGCGTTCCAGAAGGCGGCAGGCAAGATGGGGTCGGGGGCCGGCGGCACCCGCAACATCTCCGGCACCAGCAACCCGCTGGTCGAGCTCGAACTGGAGCTGGCCGACCTGCACGACAAGGAAGCCGCACTGGTTTTCACCTCCGGCTTCGTTTCCAACGAGGCGTCGATCTCGACCATTGCAAAGCTGCTTCCCAATTGCCTGATCATCTCGGACGAGCTCAACCACGCTTCGATGATCGAGGGCGTGCGGCGCTCGGGCGCCGAGAAGAAGATCTTCCGCCATAACGACGTCGCGCATCTCGAAAGCCTGCTGCAGACGGCCGGCCGCGAGCGCGCCAAGCTGATTGTCTTCGAGAGCGTCTATTCGATGGACGGCGACATCGCGCCGATCAAGCAGATCGTCGACCTCGCCGAGCGCTACAACGCCATGACCTACATCGACGAGGTCCACGCCGTCGGCATGTACGGGCCGCGCGGCGGCGGCATCACCGAGCGCGAAGGGCTGGCCGACCGCATCGACATCATCGAGGGCACACTGGCCAAGGCGTTCGGCACGCTTGGCGGCTACATCGCCGGCAACACTGCGGTGATCGACGCGGTGCGCTCCTATGCGCCGGGCTTCATCTTCACCACGGCGTTGCCGCCGGCGATCGCTGCCGCGGCAACCACCTCGATCCGCCATCTCAAGCGCTCGCAGGCCGAGCGCGACGCGCAGCTGCGTCAGGCGACACGGACCAAGCAAGTGCTGGCCGCGGCCGGCCTGCCGGTGATGGAGTCGCCTACCCACATCGTGCCCCTTCTGGTCGGCGATCCCGAGCTCTGCAAGATGGCCAGCGACCGCCTGCTCGGTGTGCACGGCATCTACATCCAGCCGATCAACTACCCGACAGTGCCGCGCGGCACCGAGCGGCTGCGCATCACGCCTACACCGTTCCATTCGGACGCGTTGATTGCGTCCCTGCAGGACGCGCTGGTCGAGACATGGGATGCGTTGGGGATTCCCTACGGTTCGGCGGGCCGACCGTCGGTCGCCAAGAGCGACCGCGTCATTCCGCTGCTGGTGCCGAAGTCGGGCGGCTGAAGGTCGTTTAAAACTCTACGCCGAGAACCATTTGGTCGTCAGAGCGAAGTCGCTCAGACAGTCTTCATCCATTTCGCCAGCCTATTTGCCGCTTCCTCGAGCTGGTCGAGGCGGCGGTGGAAGCACAGCCTGAGGAAGGCTTCGCCGCCGGGGCCGAAGGCGGTGCCGGGAGCCAGGCCGACATTGGCGCGGTCGACCATGTCGAAGGCGGCAGCGCGGGAATCGGAGATGCCGTCGACCGCGAAGAACAGATAGAATGCGCCCTGCGGCACGGTGAACCGCGCCCTGCCGGTTTCGGCGAGAATGCCGCACACCAGGTCGCGCGCCGCCCTCGCCCGCTCCACCTGCTCGACGATGAAGGCGTCGCCTTCGTCGAGGGCGACGACGGCGCCGCGCTGCATGAACTGCGCAACGCCGGAAGTCGAATACTGGACCAGGTTCTCGAACACCTGCTGCAAGGCGGGATGGATCTTGATCCAGCCGATGCGCCAGCCGGTCATCGCCCAGTTCTTGGAAAAGGAATTGACGAACAGGATGCGATCCTCATCGGCCATGATGTCGATGAAGGACGGCGCGCGGCCATGGCCGTAATGAAACAGCGAATAGATCTCGTCGGCGATGATCCACAGGCCCCTTTCACGGGCAAGGTCGAGGATCGCCTGCAGCGTCTCCTTGTCGGCGGTCCAGCCGGTCGGGTTGGACGGCGTGTTGACGAACAGCGCCTTGGTCCGCGGAGTGATCGCCGCTGCGATCTTGTCGACATCGCAAGACCAGCCATTGCCCGACTGGTCGAGCGTGACGGCGACCGGCACGGCGCCCGCGACGCCGGCGGCGGCGGCGAAGTTCGGCCATGCCGGCGATAGGTAGACGAGTTCGTCGCCCTTGCCGGCCACCGCATCGATGGCCATCTGGATGGCGTGCATGCCGGAGCCGGTGACGATGAATTCCTCGTTGGCGAAAGTCTTGCCGAAATGCCTGGTGTAGTAGCGGGCGAGCGCCTGCCTGAGTTCGGGAATGCCCCGCTGCCAGGTGTAGAAGGTCTCGCCGCCGGCGAGTGCCTTGGCGGCTGCATCGGTGATGAAGGCAGGCGTCGGCAGGTCGCCCTCGCCGGCCCAGAGCGGGATCATGCCGGCGCGGCCGCGGCCGCGGTTCATGACGGCGACAATGCCGCTTTCAGGCGCCGCCCGCGCTTCGGCGCGCAGAGTATCGATCAGGGTCATGGATGGGTCCGTTTTCGTTTGCTCGACTGCTAGCGTGTTTCAGGGCGGACGAAAACAGAAAACCCCGGTCGCTTGCGGCCGGGGTTTTGGTCCAGGGAATCTGTCTTCGAACTATTTCCTGGCGAGGAGATCGCGAATTTCGGTGAGGAGGGCGACGTCGGCCGGTGGCGGAGCGGCCGGCGCAGCTGGCTTCTCACGCTCTAGCCGTTTGCGCAGATTGTTCACCGCCTTGACCATCAGGAAGATGATGAAGGCGAGAATGAGAAAATTCAGTGCCACGGTGATGAAGCTGCCGTAGGCGAAGACCGCGCCCTGTTTCTTTGCCTCAGCCAGCGATGTGGCGTTAACGGCCGAGGACAAGGGCAGAAAGTAGTTGTTGAAGTCCAATCCGCCCAAAATCGCCCCGATGACCGGCATGATGATGTCGTCGACCAGCGAGGTGACGATCTTGCCGAAGGCAGCGCCAATGATGACGGCGACGGCCAGGTCCATCACATTGCCCCTGGAAATGAATTCCTGAAATTCTTTCAGCATTCGACGCCTCCTTGTCCTGACCGGCCGTGCTGCCGTCCACCCTTCGGCATCGACCGGCGGGCAGAATAGCAAAAACCTGCGGTTGCAACAGGATCAAAAGCTGGTTTCAGCCGGTCACGATTGCCCGACGCAGCCGATATAATACGCCGAAAGCCGCGATGGACTTGATCGCCAAGCTGTGATTGCGTCTGGAAGGCCGGATGAAAAAACCGGCGCAGGGAGGAAGTTCGAGGCGTGCAGGGCTGGTTCATCGTCATCATCGCGATCGCCTATGTGACGTTGCTGTTTGCTATCGCCAGCCTGGGCGACCGGCGCTCGACGTCATCGGGGCCTGGCCGCGCCCGGCCCTTCATCTATGCGCTCAGCCTCGCCATCTACTGCACCTCCTGGACTTTCTTCGGCTCGGTCGGGCTGTCCTCCGAGCGCGGCCTGGAGTTCCTCGGCATCTATATCGGGCCTGTTCTGGTGTTCGTGTTCGGCTTTCCGCTGCTGCAGCGCATCGTCAGGCTGGCCAAGACCGAGAAGATCACCTCGATCGCCGACTTTCTCGGTGCCCGCTACGGCAAGAGCTTCGCTGTTGCGGCGATCGCTACGCTGATCGCGACCATCGGCGCCGTGCCCTACATCGCGCTGCAATTGAAGGCGATCTCCGGCTCGGTCAGCCTGATGGTCGAGCACTATACCGGCTCGCCGCCGTCGTTCGATCCGTTCGTCAGCGACATCTCGCTGGTCGTTGCCATGCTGCTGGCGCTGTTTGCGGTGCTGTTCGGCACGCGCCATGCCGATGCCACCGAGCACCAGGACGGGCTGGTGCTGGCTGTGGCGGTCGAGACCGTGGTCAAGCTCGCCGCCTTCCTGGCGATCGGCCTGATGGTCACGTTCCTGATCTTCGGCGGGCCAGGCGATATGTTCGACCAGCTCGCCGAAAACACGCAGGTGCGCCAGGCGATGGGCTACAACACCTCGCTCGCTACCTGGCTGGTGCTGACATGCCTGAGCGGCTTTGCCATCCTCATGCTGCCGCGCCAGTTCTACGTCACCATCGTCGAAAACCGCAGCGAGGCCGAGCTGCGCACCGCGACATGGGTGTTTCCGCTCTATCTGGTGGCAATCAACCTGTTCGTGCTGCCGATCGCATTGGCCGGCCTGGAACTGGTCGGCCCCAGGACCAGCAGCGACCTTTACGTGCTGTCGCTGCCGCTGTTCAGCGGCCACGACGTGCTGGCCATGGCCGCCTTCATCGGCGGGCTGTCGGCGGCGACCGCAATGGTGATCGTCGAAAGCGTCGCGCTGTCGATCATGATCTCCAACGACCTGGTCATTCCGCTGTTCGTGCGCCGGCTGCTGCGGACCACGACATCCGAGAACGAGGACTGGTCGACGCTCATCCTCAATGTACGGCGGGCGGCGATCTTCATCATGCTGTTCATCGCCTTTCTCTACTACCGCGAGAGCACCAACAGCGCGCGGCTGTCCTCGATCGGCCTGATGTCGTTCGCCGCGATCGCGCAGTTCGCGCCGGCAATGATCGGCGGCCTGGTCTGGCGCGGCGCCAACGGAAGGGGTGCCGCACTTGGCATGGTCGCCGGCATCGTCGTCTGGAGCTATACGCTGCTGCTTCCCTCGCTCGTCGCGCCTGATACCGGCATCCTCGTCCACGGCCTGTTCGGCTTCGATGCATTGCGGCCGCAGGCTCTTTTCGGCACCGTCGCCGAGCCGCTGAACCATGGCGTGCTGTGGAGCCTGTCGATCAACACGCTCTTTTTTATGTTCGGCTCGCTGTCGCGCGCCTCTGTGCCGCTGGAACGCATCCAGGCGTCGATCTTCGTGCCGCGCGAAGCGGGTCCTCTGCCCAGCCTGCGCCGCTTCCGCACCACCATTACCGTCAACGACCTCAAGGACACGATCGCGCGCTATCTCGGTGTCGAACGGACCGAGCGGTCCTTTCAGTCGTTCGAAAAGAGCAGCGGCACTTCACTGCTCGGCAACGAACAGGCCAGCATGGATGTCATCCGCTTCTCCGAGCAGCTTCTGGCCAGTGCCGTCGGCTCATCCTCGGCGCGGCTGATCCTGTCGCTGCTGCTGCGCCGCAACGACCGCGAATCCAAGGACGCCTTCCGCCTGCTCGACGACGCCACCGAGGCGCTGCAGCACAATCGCGATCTGCTGCAGATCGCACTCGACCAGATGGAACAGGGCATCACTGTCTTCGACCGGGATTTCCGGTTGATTTGCTGGAACCGCCAGTACCGGGCGCTGTTCGACCTGCCCGACGAGATGGGCCAGGTCGGCGTCTCGCTCGATCGTATCCTGCGCCATCTCGCCGAGCGCGGCGACATACCGGCCGACCAACGCGTCACCATGCTCAACCGCCTGACCAGCTTCGTCAGCCCGTGGCAGATGGAACTGAAGACAAGCGGGCGCATCCTGGAATTGCGCTCCAATCCGATGCCGGACGGCGGCATCGTCGCCACCTACGCCGACATTTCCGGACGTGTCGAGCAGGATCTGGCGCTGAAGCGCGCGAACGAATCCCTGGAACAGCGAGTGAAGAGCCGCACCGCCGAGCTCACCCGCGTCAATGAGGAGCTGGCGCAGGCGCAGATGCTGGCCGAGGAGGCCAATCTCGGCAAGACCCGCTTCCTCGCTGCCGCCGGCCACGACATCCTGCAGCCGCTGAACGCCGCCCGCCTCTATTGCTCGTCGCTGATCGAGAAGACCGGCAAGGGACCTGCCGGCAAGGCGGCGATGAACATCGAATCGTCGCTGGAATCGGTCGAGACCATCCTCGGCGCGGTGCTCGACATTTCGCGCCTCGATGCCGGCGCGATGAAGCCGGACGATACGAGCTTCGGCCTCGACGGGCTGCTGCGCCAGATCGGCAACGACTTCCGGCCGCTTGCCGCCGAAAAGAAGCTCGAACTCTCGATCATGCCGTCGTCGCTCAGCGTCATGACGGACCGCAATCTGCTGCGCCGGCTGATCCAGAACCTGGTTTCCAACGCCATCAAGTATACGCGCCGTGGCCGCATCCTGGTCGGCGCGCGGCGGCGCGGCGAACTGGCCGAGATCCAGGTTATCGACACCGGCATCGGCATTGCCGGCGACCAGCTGAACACCGTGTTTCGCGAATTCACCCGGCTGGACGAGGGCGCACGCGAGGCGGAAGGCCTCGGCCTTGGGCTCTCCATTGTCGACCGCATCGCCCGCGTCCTGCGCCTCGAAATCCGGATCTTCTCCAACCCAGGCAAGGGCACACGCTTTTCCGTGTTGCTGCCGGTGGTGGCCGTGCAGGCACCGCGGCGCGAGGCCGAGGCGAAGCCGCCTGCCCGTGCCGCGGCCTCGCTTGCCGGGCTCCATGTGCTCTGCATCGACAACGACGCCCGCATCCTCGACGGCATGCGGCTGCTGCTCGAGGGCTGGGGCTGCAGCGTCGACACGCTTTCCGGCGCGGAGGATCTCGACAGATCCGGCATGCATCGGCCGGACATCGTGCTTGCCGACTATCATCTCGACGACAAGACCGGCCTCGAATTGATCGCCCAGTTGCGTGCGATCCATGGCGAGGACCTGCCGGCCGTGCTGGTCACCGCCGACCGCTCCAGCGAGGTTCGCGCCGCTGCCGGCAGGCTCGACGTGCCGGTGATCAGCAAACCACTGAAACCGGCGATGCTGCGCTCGATGATGGCCAGGGTCAGGCCGCTGGCGCCGGCGGCCGAATAGGAATCAGCCGGCCGTCTGCAGCGGGTCGCTGCCGATTTTGGACAAAAGGATCACCGCCTGCGTGCGGCTGTCGACGCCGAGCTTCTGCAGGATAGCCGAGACATGCGCTTTGATCGTCGCTTCGGAGACCCCGAGCTCATAGGCGATCTGCTTGTTGAGCAGTCCCTCAGCCAGCATGCCGAGCACGCGCGTCTGCTGTGGGGTCAGCGCCTGCAGCCGCTTGATCAGGTCGGAAATCTCGGGATCGCGCTCGACGCCGAGATCGACCCCGGCGGGTGCCGCGATATCACCTGCGAGCACCGACTGCACCGCATTGCGGATCTCCTCCATGCTGGCCGATTTGGAGATGAAGCCGGAGGCGCCGAGATCGAGCGCGCGCCGGATCGTCACCGGATCGTCATGCGCCGAGACCACCATCATCGGCACCGCCGGATGGATGCCGCGCAACGAAATCAGGCCGGAAAGACCGCTTGCCCCCGGCATCGAGAGATCGAGCAGCACCAGATCGACATCCTCGTTGGCCAGGACCAGCGCCTTGGCGCTTTCGAAATCGCCAGCCTCGTGAATGGCGGCAACATCTCCGATGCCCGCGAGTGCCTCCCTCAATGCACCGCGAAAAAGCGGGTGATCATCGGCAATGACGAATGTGTAGCCCAACGGTGATATCCCTCCCCGAATCCCGTTGGCGATTTTCCGCCTTGCAGGATCTGAACGATCATAACACTACGCCTGCTGTTCGGGTGGGCGGCTTGCTATTCCCGCCCCAGGTCTTTTTGCGAATTGCCTAGGTCTTTTGCGAATTGGGCTTGGCGCTGTCTTCGTCCTTGTCCATGTCCTTGACGATATCCATGAAGCTGCGCAGGAAGCGCTCCATGTAGCCCATCGTCTTGTTGAAATCCTCCTCGCTGGGCAAAGTCGATTCGAAACGCGCGGCAAGCGAATTTTCGAGCTTGGCGACGCGTTCGTCGAGCGCCTTCACCGAATTTTGCAGCCGGTCGACCTCATCTTGTAGGGCGGCACGTTCGTCGGCCGCCGTCTTGCAGACGAGCTGGCCGGAGCGTTCCTCGCAGAGCGACATGGCGCCGGTTTGCGTATCCATGCGGACATAGCCATTGGCCGATTTCTCCAACCGGTAGCGATCGGCTTCCTCGGAAAAGGCCGACGCCGCGACAAGCGACACCAGTGCTGCGGGGATCAAGACGTGTTTCAGACGCATGTTTTCCTCCATGAGCCAGTCAGCGCAATCTATCACAGTTTGCGCCTGAAATGGGGACGAACCTGAAATGGGGAAGAACACGGGCCTGCCCTTCCCCGCGTGGTCGGTTCGGACTATAGCGCAACCATGTCCGAGATCATCTACAAGATAGTTCCCGAGGTGCTGTGGCGCGAGGCTGAAAGAGAAGGCCGCTTCACCGGCGCGCCTATCGACGCCGCCGACGGCTTCATCCATTTTTCCACCGCCGGGCAGGTTCGGGAAACGGCGGCCAAACATTTCGCCGGCCAAAGCCGGTTGCTGCTGGTCGCCGTCGATAGCGCGCGCCTCGGCGATGCGCTGAAATATGAGGTCTCGCGCGGCGGCGCCCTGTTCCCGCATCTCTATGGCGGGCTCGGCCTCGATGCGGTCGTTTCGGTGCAGGCATTGCCGCTCGGCGCTGACGGCCGGCATGAATTCCCGGCGCTGGAGGCCGAATGAGCGCGTTCGACCGGATCGGCCAGAAACTGCTGTTCACGCTCGATCCGGAAACCGCGCATGGGCTGTCGATTGCCGCGCTGAGATGCGGGCTGCCGGTCGCCGGTCGTCCGCCGCAGGACAACAGGTTAAAGGTTAGCCGTTGCGGGCTCGATTTCCCGAACCCGCTCGGCATGGCCGCGGGTTACGACAAGAATGCCGAAGTGCCGGACGCGCTGCTCGGCCTCGGCTTCGGCTTCGCCGAGGTCGGCACGATCACGCCGCTGCCGCAGACGGGCAATCCGAAGCCGCGCATCTTCCGGCTGCCTTCGGACGGGGCAGTGATCAACCGGCTGGGCTTCAACAATGAAGGCCACGCCGCCGCAGAGAAGCGTCTTGCCGCCCGAAAAGGCCGCCCCGGCATCGTCGGCATCAACATCGGCGCCAACAAGGACAGCGCCGACCGCGTCAGTGATTATGAGCGCGGCGTGATCCGGTTCGCGCGATACGCCGGCTATCTGACAATCAATATCTCCTCGCCGAACACGCCGGGCCTGCGCAACATGCAGGCGCGCGAACAGCTTGGCGAGCTCCTGTCGCGGGTCATGGCCGCGCGTGCGGCGGCACCGGCAAAACCGCCCGTGTTCCTCAAGATCGCGCCGGATCTGGTCGAGGTCGAGCTTGAGGACATCGCCGCCGAGATCAGCGACAAGCAAGTGGACGGCGTCATCGTCTCCAACACAACGATCGCGCGAGCCGGCCTGAGCAGCGCCGGCCTTGCCGGCGAGACCGGCGGGCTTTCGGGGAAACCCTTGTTCGAGCGCTCGACTATCGTGCTGGCAAGGATGCGAAAACTGCTTGGCCCGGACCGCGCGATCATCGGCGTCGGCGGCGTTGATTCCGCCGAGACGGCGCTGGAAAAGATCCGCGCCGGCGCCGATCTCGTCCAGCTCTATACCGGCATGATCTATGCTGGGCCTGCGCTGCCGGGGCGTATTCTTTCCGGCATGGTCCGTTTCATGGACAGTCAACGGCTGAAGTCGCTGCGCGAGCTTCGCGACAGCCGCCTCGATCAATGGGCGGTGAAACCGCTTTAGCGATCAGCCAAAGGCGGTGCGCACCCGCAGCCGCAACATGGCGAGCAGGCTGAAGCCGCGCACCAGCAGGAAGACATGCAACGCCCACAGGCCGTGATTGCCGAAGGCCGGCGCCAGGATCAGCAGCGCGGCGCTGAACGCCAGGAATGACAACAGCATCATGTTGCGCATGTCGCGCGACCATGTTGCGCCGATGAAGACACCGTCCATCTGGAAAGCCAGCACGCCGCTGAGCGCGGTGAACGCCGCCCAGGGCAGGTAGATGTCGGCAATGGCGCGGACGTCCGTCGAGGTTGTGATCAGGGCGACGAGATCGGTGCCCTCCAGCAGGAAGAAGAGCGTCGCCGCGCCCGCCAGCCCGAGCCCCCAAAGCAGCGTTAGCCGCACCGCCTGGTTAAAGGCGGTGGCGGCGCGCGCTCCGATGGCGCGGCCGGCGAGCTGCTCGGCGGCTGTGGCGAAACCATCGAGGAAATAGCCGGCAACCAGGAAGAGGTTCATCAGCACGGCGTTGGCGGCCAGCGTCAGCGTGCCGAACTGCGCGCCTTGGCGCGTGAACAGCGCAAAGGCGGCGAGCAGCGAAAAGGAGCGGATCATGATATCGCGATTGAGCGACATCATGCGCAGGAATGCCGGCAAATCGAGGACGCGGTGGCGCGGCAGCCTGGGCGCCGCCCAAAAGCGCCGGCCGACAATGGCGAGACCAAGCAGCATGGCGACGAATTCGCCGGTGACCGTTGCCCAGGCAACGCCGGCAACGCCCCAGCCGAGCTCCAGGCCAAGCAGGAAGCAGAGGGCGATGTTGATGCCGTTCAGTATCAACTGCAGCATCAGCCCGAGCCCGCCCTCGCCGCGCCCAAGCACGTAACCGAGGATGGCGTAATTGATCAGCGAGAACGGTGCTGCGAGCATCCTGATGCGGATATAGACGTCCATCGCCGCGCTGACGCGCGGTTCGGCGCCTATGAACCATTGCCCGGCGGTGGAGACCAGCGGCGCAAGCGCGGCAAGCACGACGCCGGCGACGACCGCGATCAGCACGGCGCGCCAGAACACCGCCTGCTCCTCCAGCGCATCGCCGCGCCCGAAGGCCTGGGCGACGAGGCCGGTGGTGCCGGAGCGCAGGAAGTTGAAGGTGGTGAAAACGACGTCGAAGATCAGGGCGCCGGCCGCCAGGCCGCCGAGAAGGGCGGCGTCGCCGAACTGCCCAACCACAGCCGTGTCGACAATTCCGAGCAACGGCGTCGTCAGATAGGCAAGCGTCATCGGCACGGCGATGGCGAGCACCGAGCGGTTGGTGACGACGAAGGCCCTGGCTTCGGTGGCGTGGACTTCGGTGGGTAAAGCCTGCTCCAAACGCGTGTTGCTTCCTGTTGCGGCTTGATCGGCTAGCCGATGTGCCCCAGTTTGCGGACCTCGCGCAACCATCCACCCCGCTATGGTCAACCGAAACCCGCCTCTGGCGCACCGTCCGTCCCATGCCCTTGCAGATCGTTCATCATCCCGACTACGACGCCGGCTTCGCCGTCAACCACCGCTTCCCGATGAGCAAATATCCGCTGCTGATGGATGCCTTGCGGGCACGCGGCCTGGCGCAGCCCGAAGCGCTCAACATGCCGGAGGCGGCGCGGCCATCATGGCTGAAGCTTGCCCACGCGGTCGACTATGTCGACCAGGTGCTTGCCTGCGAAGTGCCGGTGGCGATCGAGCGCGAGATCGGCTTTCCCGTGGGACCGCGGGTTTCGCTGAGGGCGCAGCTCGCAACGGCCGGCACGGTGCTGGCAGCGCGGCTGGCGTTGCTGAACGGCATCGCCTGCAACACCGCCGGCGGCAGCCATCATGCACGGCGCGCGCAAGGCGCCGGCTTCTGCACCTTCAACGACGTAGCCGTTGCCGCGCTGGTGCTGCTCGCCGAAGCTGCTGTCCAAAACATCCTGGTCGTCGACCTCGACGTGCATCAGGGCGACGGCACGGCGGATATCCTGAACGACGAGCCGCGCGTGTTTACCTTCTCCATGCATGGCGACCGCAACTACCCCGCGCGCAAGATCGCCTCCGATCTCGATGTCGCCCTGCCCGACGGCGCCGGCGATGCAGCCTATCTGGAGCGGCTGGACGCCATCCTGCCGGAGCTGTCGGCGCGAAGGCGCTGGGACCTCGTCTTCTACAATGCCGGCGTCGATGTCCATGTCGAGGACCGGCTCGGCAGGTTGTCGCTCACGGATGACGGGCTGCGCGCCCGCGACGATATGGTGATCCGCCATTTCCGCACGCTTGGCATACCGGTTTGCGGCGTTATCGGCGGAGGCTATTCGACGGATGTCGCAGCACTTGCTGCACGGCACGCCATCCTGTTCGAGGTGGCGGCGGGCTACGCCTGAAAATTCACTTCCGGTAGTTAGCGATCCTGAGCAGGATGAAGGCCGGCACGACGATCGCGGCACCGAGCAGGATGTAGCCGAGAAAGCGGTCGATGGCGTGGAAGCCCAAATTCCACAGGTCGATGAAGAATTTGCGAATGCCATAAAGCACATCCATCGGCGACCAGCCGAAGGCATTCATGACCAGCCCGACGAGGAACGACACCACAAGCAGCTTCAGGATCACCCGGAGCGGCGTATCGCCGAGAAAGCGGTTCAGTGCGGACAAGCCTGTCTCCACAGTCGGGTGCCGCGATTCGGGCACATGCCTAGAAATACGCAGTTGATAGCCCTGCATCAAGCCGAGCCCTCAAACCGGATTGCGCATCGGCGCCGGGCCATGATATCGGAGGAACCAGCGCGGGTATGATGTAATGGTAGCTTGTCAGCTTCCCAAGCTGAACGCGCGGGTTCGATTCCCGCTACCCGCTCCAGCTTTTGCCCCCGGTGCATTGCACTTGTTCTGGCCAAGCTGAAAACCAGCGGATTTATAGGCAGTTTTACAGCCCGGCTGGCCGTCTTTCATCTGTTTGGCCGATGTGCCAGTTTGTGGAATATCTCACATTGAGGGTCGGCGGGGCCTCGAATGACCCCAACCGGAAAGTCTACCCTTTGCCCGCTGGCTTCTGCTGGCGGGCTTTTTTGAGCATCAGGCAGTAGTGGCCGACGTGCATCGGCGCCGCTGCTGGCGGGCCTGTCCGGTCGTCTGGCCGGCCACGGGATGCGCCCGCTACCCGCTCCAACCCTCAGCCCACCTCTCGCAAAATAAAATCGTGCAGCATCTTGGCTGCCGGTGACAGCGCGCGGTTCTTCACCGTGATCAGGCTGTAGGGCCTAACCTCGATGTCGAATTCAGTCTGGACGACATCGATAGCGCCGGCCAGGCCTTCGGGGTTCTGGATGAACTTCGCGACCTGGATCGACACCGGCGCGATGGCGTCGGATTGCGCGACCATGACCAGAGTCAATAGCAGCGAGCTGGTGTTGAGGATGCGGTCCGGCAGCGCGATGTTTCGGTTCAGGAAGTTACTCTCCATCGCCTGGCGCAGCGGCGAGCCGCCCGACTGGAAAACCCAGTCATAGGCGGCGGTGTCTTCCAGCCGCACCGCCTTGCCCTTGGTCAGCGGGTGGCCGCGGCGCACGATCAGGCAGGCTTTCTCGACGCCGATGACGCGCGCTTCGAACAGCCGCGGATTGAGGTCGTCGGGGATGCGGGCGATGATGAAATCGTGGCGCGAGGCGATCAGCTCGCGCGCCAGGACGTTCGAGGTCTCGACCTGCATGGTGATTTCGATGCGCGGATAAAGGCGCCGGATTTCGCGGATCGCCGGCACCGCCAGCTCGATCGCCGGTGCTGTCACCGCGCCCAGGAACACCGAGCCGCCTTTGCCCGCCTTGAGCTCGAAAATCTCGCGGTCGACCTCGCGCATCTCGAGCAGGATCGATCGAGCGCGCCGTGCCAACGCCTTGCCATAGGGTGTCAGCGTGATGCCGCGCGGCAGCCTTTCGCAGAGCTTGACGTCGAGCACGGCCTCCATCTCGGCGATCATGCGCGAGGCCGCCGGCTGCGAGATGTTCATGACCTGGGCCGCGGCGCTCACCCGGCCGTGCTCGTCGAGGGCTGCGATCATGCGCATGTGACGCAGGCTCAAGCCGCTGCGCAGCAAGGTTCCGCCATCACCCGGAATTTCATCGTAACTGGCTGATATTCCATCAGGATTTCGCAGCGCCGCCATGATTCTTCCCTACTCTTACGCCCGGCGCCCTGGCTGGATCCGGCAGCGTCGTCACTAGCCTAAGCCATATCAGTCTCGATATAGCAACCATCAAAGATCGCATTTGACAGTTATGGCAAAGCGACACACCCTTCGCGCGTCCTGAGGCTTGACGGTCGGTGACGAGGGAAAACTCGTATCGATGAAACCAGAGTCTCGGGGCCGATTGGGAGGATACCGGAGATCGATTGACGGCAGCGGCGCGTTTGGCGCTCCTGCACGATTGCGCGGCCCACGAAACCCAAGGGTACGCGTCCATCAACCAGGGAGAGTTAATGTGAAGATTGTCAAGACACTGGCCGCCGTCGCGGCCCTAGGCATCGCGGCCATGACGCTGCCGGCGCAGGCGGGCGAAGGCCTGATCGGCGTGCTGATGCCCACCAAGACCTCGCAGCGCTGGATCAACGACGGCGACGCCGTCAAGTCCCAGCTCGAGGCTCTGGGCTACACTGTCGACCTGCAGTACGCGCAGGACGACATTCCGAACCAGCTCAGCCAGCTGGAAAACGAGATCACCAAGGGCCCGAAGGCGCTGATCATCGCTTCGATCGACGGCACCACGATGGGCGATGCGCTGCAGAAGGCGAATGACGCCGGCGTTGTCGTCGTCGCTTACGACCGCCTGATCAAGAAGACGCCAAATGTCGACTACTACACCACCTTCGACAATTTCGGCGTCGGCGTCATCCAGGCCAAATCGCTGCTCAAGGGTCTCGGTTATTCCGAGAAGAAGGGCCCGTTCAACATCGAGCTGTTCGGCGGTTCGCCGGACGACAACAATGCGTTCTTCTTCTATAACGGCGCCATGTCGGTTCTTCAGCCGCTGATCGACGACAAGACCCTCGTCGTGAAGTCCGGCCAGATGGGCATGGACAAGGTCGGCACGCTGCGCTGGTTGGCGGCAACCGCCCAGGCCCGCATGGACAATCTGCTCTCCGCCAACTACTCGGACGGCAGCCGCGTCGATGGCGTGCTCTCGCCCTATGACGGCCTGTCGCGCGGCATCATCGCTTCGCTGCGCGCCGTAGGCTACGGCACCGCCGATCAGCCATGGCCGATCGTCACCGGACAGGACGCCGAGACCGCTTCGGTCAAGGCGATCATCGCCGGCGAACAGTATTCGACCGTGTTCAAGGACACCCGCGAACTCGCCAAGGCGACGGTCGAACTCGTCGACAAGGTGCTCTCGGGCGGCAAGCCGGAAGGCCTCGACACCACGACCTACAACAACGACGTCAAGGTCGTTCCCTCGATCCTGTTGACACCGCACGACGTCGACAAGTCGAACTATCAGGCCCTGGTGGTCGACTCCGGCTACATCAAGGCCGAAGAGCTGAAGTAATCGCGGTTACAAAGCCTGGGGTCCTGCGCAGGCAGGGCCCCTTTTCGTTGGCGAGCCAGCCCGGTATTGTTTGCGGACCTCGCAGGAGTGGTATTCTCAATGGCATCGACGATTTTGGAGATGCGCGACATCACCAAGACGTTTCCCGGCGTCAAGGCGCTGTCGAACGTCAAGCTCATGGTCGAGGAAGGCGAGATCCATGCCGTGGTCGGCGAGAACGGCGCCGGCAAGTCGACGCTGATGAAGGTGCTGTCGGGTGTGTATCCGTCCGGCACCTATGACGGCCAGATCATCTATCGCGGCGATGAGTGCCATTTCAAAGGCATCCATGACAGCGAGCGCAAGGGCATCGTCATCATCCACCAGGAGCTTGCGCTGGTGCCGATGCTGTCGATCGCCGAAAACATCTTTCTCGGCAACGAGCACGCCAGATACGGCGTCATCGACTGGAATGCCAATGAGGCGCGCACCAGCGCCCTGCTCAAGAAGGTCGGCCTCAAGGAAGACCCCAACACGCTGATCACCAATATCGGCGTCGGCAAGCAGCAGCTGGTCGAGATCGCCAAGGCGCTCAGCAAGGAAGTGAAGTTGCTCATTCTCGACGAGCCGACCGCGAGCCTGTCCGAAAAGGACAGCCAGGCGCTGCTCGATCTGCTGCTCGAATTCAAGCGGCAAGGCATCACTTCGATCCTGATCTCGCACAAGCTCAACGAGGTGAACCGGGTCGCCGACAAGGTCACCATCATCCGTGACGGGCGGACCATCGAGACGCTGGCCAAGAAGGACATCTCGGAGGACCGCATCATTACCTCGATGGTCGGCCGTTCGCTCGACGACCGCTATCCGCCGCGCGAGCCGAAGATTGGCGAGACCGTTCTCGAAGTGAAAAACTGGTCGGTCTATCACCCCATCCATGCCGAGCGGCAGGTCATCAAGGGTATCAACCTCAACGCCCGCAAGGGCGAAGTGGTCGGCATTGCCGGGCTCATGGGCGCCGGCCGGACCGAGTTTGCCATGAGCCTGTTCGGCCGGTCCTATGGCCGTCGCATCACCGGCGAGGTGTTCCTCAACGGCAAGCCGATCGACGTCTCTTCGGTGAGCAAGGCGGTGGAACACGGCATCGCCTACGTTACCGAGGACCGCAAGACCTACGGTCTCAACTTGATCGACCACATCAAGCACAACATCACGCTGGCCAACCTGCCCGGCGTGTCGCGCCACGGCGTGATCGACGATTTGCGCGAGCTTTCGGTCGCCAACGATTATCGCGGCAGGACCAATATCCGCGCCTCGAGCGTCTACCAGATGACCGGCAACCTTTCTGGCGGCAATCAGCAGAAGGTGGTGCTGTCGAAATGGCTGTTCGCCAATCCGGAAGTGCTGATCCTCGACGAGCCGACACGCGGTATCGACGTCGGCGCCAAGTATGAAATCTATACGATCATCGCGCGTCTCGCCTCCGAGGGTAAGGCAATCATCGTCATCTCGTCGGAAATGCCCGAACTGCTCGGCATCACCGACCGCATCTACGTCATGAACGAAGGACGCATCGTCGGCGAAATGGCGGCAAGCGACGCCAGCCAGGAAAAGATAATGCGCGCCATCGTCCGCGGAGAAGGAAAAGCATCATGAGCACCGAAAGCGCTCCCGGGCCGCAGACCGGCGTTGCCCAGGATCTACAACAGGGACCTCGCATTGCCGTCTCGGCGCTGGTCACCAACCTGCGCGAATACGGGTTGGTGCTGGCGTTGATCGCAATCATGGTGTTCTTCCAGTTCACCACGTCCGGAACGCTGTTCAAGCCGGTGAACCTCAGCAATCTCGTGCAGCAGAACAGCTTCATCATCGTGATGGCGCTGGGCATGCTTCTGGTGATCGTTTCGGGTCACATCGATCTCAGCGTCGGCTCCGTCGCCGGCTTCATCGGCGCACTGGCGGCGATGATGATGGTCATCTGGCCGCTTGGCCCATTGAGCAATCCGCTGGTGGTGTCGATCATCTGCCTGATCGTCGGTGGTGCGATCGGCGCGGCACAAGGCTACTGGATTGCCTATCACCGAATACCGAGCTTTATCGTCACGCTGGCGGGCATGCTGATCTTCCGCGGCATCTGCCAGGCGCTGCTGGGTGGCGGGTCTTCCGTAGGGCCGCTTCCCGTCGGCTTCAAGGCGCTCAGTTCCGGCTTCATTCCGGACCTGATCGGCCCATTGACGCTGATACCGCCAACCGTGAACGCCGCCGGCAAAACCATTGTCGGCAGCGGCCTGACGCTGCACCTGACGACGATCGTGATCGGCCTCGTCGCCGTGCTCGCCTATGCCTATTTCGGGCTCAGGGCACGGCGCACCCGCGAGAAACATGGCTACGAAGCCGAGCCCTTCTCGCTGTTCGTCGTCAAGACCCTGGTGATCAGCGCGCTGGCGCTGTTTCTCGTCTACCAATTCGCCACCTATAGGGGCCTCCCCATCGTTCTCATGGTGATGGGCGTGCTGATCGCGTTGTTCGTCTTCGTTACCAAACGCATGACGATCGGCCGTCGCATCTATGCGATGGGCGGCAATGTCAAGGCAGCCCAGCTATCGGGCATCAAGACCGAACGGCTGACGTTGATGGTGTTCATCAATATGGGCGTGCTGTCGGCACTCGGCGGCCTGATTATCGCAGCGCGCCTGGGGCAGGCTGTGCCGGCGGCCGGCCTCGGCAGCGAGCTCGACGTCATCGCCGCGGTGTTCATCGGTGGCGCTTCGGCGATGGGCGGCGTCGGCCAGGTGATCGGCGCGGTGGTCGGCGGCTTCATCATGGGCGTCATGAACAACGGCATGTCGATCATGGGCGTCAATGTCGATTGGCAGCAGGTGGTCAAAGGCCTGGTGCTGCTCGGCGCCGTCGTCTTCGACGTCTACAACAAGAACAAGGCTTGAGAGGCAACCAGGAGGCATACGGGTCACATCGCGGCGCTGCCGGGCGGCGCAAAGAAGTCCCCCGAGGGACCTGATCCGCGAGCGCAATCCGGACGAAGAATTTCAACCGAGGCGCGGACAAGGGTCCGAACCGCGCTGGGCAGGGTTTGCCGAGAAAGGCACGCCAAGCCCGCAATTCAGAGAGGGTTACCATGCTGATCTCACAGATCCTCGACGACGCCGAGACGATCCGCGTCGTTGCGCGCAACGGCGGCAAGACCCGCGTCATCAACGGCGCCCGCAGCGTCTATTCGCTGGCGATGGAAGCCGCGCGTACCGGCAGCGGGCTTGTCGCCCTGATCGAGCGCAAGGGCTTCGGCGAAACCATCGATCTGGACGCAGCCTACAAGAAGGGACGGCTGCTGTCGCCGATCAACCATCCCGATCCGGCGCATCTCCATCTCACCGGCACCGGGCTGACGCATCTCGGCTCCGCCGCGACCCGCGATTCCATGCACAAGAAGCTCAGCACGGACGGCGAGGAACAGCTGACCGATTCCATGAAGATGTTCCGCATGGGGCTTGAGGGCGGCAAGCCGGCGAAGGGCCAGATCGGCGTGCAGCCGGAATGGTTCTACAAGGGCAACGGCACCATGGCGGTGGCGCCCGGTGCGGCGCTTATGTCGCCGGCCTTCGCTCAGGATGCCGGCGAGGAGCCGGAAATTGCCGGCATCTATGTGATCGGTGACGACGGCGCCCCGTTCCGTGTCGGCTTCACCCTGTCGAACGAGTTTTCCGACCACGTCACCGAGCGCGTGAACTACCTCTTCCTCGCCCATTCCAAGCTGCGCAACGCCTCGTTCGGGCCGGAGATCCTGATCGGCGACCTGCCGCCCGACATCCGCGGCGCTTCACGCATCCTGCGCGACGGCAAGCTGCTTTGGGAAAAGCCGTTCCTGTCGGGCGAGGCGAACATGTCGCACACCATTGGCAATCTCGAGCATCACCACTTCAAATACTCGGCCTTCCGCCAGCCGGGCGACGTGCATGTGCACATGTTCGGCACGGCGACGCTGTCCTTCGCCGACGGCATCAGGACCGAGGCCGGCGACGTATTCGAAATCGAGGCGCAGGATTTCGGCCTGCCGCTGCGCAACCCGCTTGAAATCGAGCAGCCGGTGAAGGTGGCGGTGAAGGCGTTGTAAACTGGTGACATAATTCAGGGGCGAGAAATGAACGGCCTGCGGATTGGCACTGTGTTCGTAAGTTTAGTGCTGTTCCTCGCCTATTTCTCGCCAGCGGCTTACAGCGCCGGACAATGCAGCGCAAAATCCTATCGCGAGGCCCGGATGTCGACGACTAACCGGCTTCTGGCCACCGGTTATTCGAAATCGCAAGTGAGCTTTCTGATGCGCAACGCGGATCGCATGACGTCCGCACTCCGCGCTGACAGACTGAACGACAATGGCAGAGCCTGCGGTATCGACTCCGCCAGAGCCCATGTGCTGGGATGTCTCGGCAAGCAGTTGTTCCCCTTGCAGTCCAGCTCAAGCGCCTCACTTGACGACGAGAAGCAAACCAGAGGATTTTGGGGGAAGAGGCGATTGGCAGTGCGAGAACTGCTCTTTGTCGGTCAGTTTCATGGCTGCCTTGGCGCCGCGAAAGAATATCTGTTTCGCAGCTGACGGCTTGCGAAAAAGCTCAGCGCGCGGTGCGGAAATGCTTGGACAGTTTCAGGCCCTGCGCCTGATAGTTCGAGCCTAGATCTGTGCCGTAGAGCGCCTGCGGCCGTTTCAGCATGTGCTCGTAGACCAGCCGTCCGACGATCTGGCCGTGGTCGAGGATGAACGGCACTTCGTGGCTGCGTACCTCGAGCACCGCCCGGCTGCCGGTGCCGCCCGACGCCGAATGGCCGAAACCCGGGTCGAAGAAACCGGCATAATGGACGCGGAACTCGCCGACCAGCGGATCGAAGGGCGTCATTTCGGCCGCGTAGAGCGGCGGCACATGCACCGCCTCGCGCGACACCAGAATATAGAATTCGTCCGGATCGAGCACCAGCTCGCCGGCACCGCTCTTGTAGAGCGGCTCCCAGAAATCGACGACATCCTGCGCGGCGCGCTTGTCGACGTCGACCAGGCCGGTGTGGTGCTTGCCGCGATAGCCGACAAGCCCATCCTTGTCGCCGTCGAGGTCGATCGACAGCGCGATGCCCCCGCCTGAGATGTTGGGTGGTTCGGTGGCGACCAACATTTCGGCGTGGTGCAACTCGTGCAGCTCGTTTTCCGACAAGAGCGCATTGCCGGTGCGGAACCTGACCTGCGACAGCCGCGAGCCGGTCCGCACGACGATCGGGAAAGTGCGCGGGCTGACCTCCAGATAGAGCGGACCTTCATAGCCTGCGGCGATCTTGTCGAACTCGTGGCCGCGGTCGGTCATCACCCGAGTGAAGATATCGAGCCGTCCGGTCGAGCTTTTCGGGTTGGCGGAGGCGGAAATATGCGCGGGCAGCGCCAGGCTCTCGAGCAGCGGCACGATGTAGACGCAGCCGGTTTCCAGCACGGCACCTTCGGCGAGGTTGATCTCGTGCAGCTTCAGCCGGTCGAGCTTGTCGACAACCCTGTGGTCCGGGCCGGGCAAGAAGGAAGCACGCACTCGCCAGGCCTTGTCGCCGAGCCTGAGGTCAAGGCTGGCCGGCTGGATCTGATCGGCATCGAGCGTGCGCGGCGATTTCAGCGCGCCCGTCTGGAACAGCGTGGAAATATCCTGATCGGGAAGAATGCCTGTCTGCCGCAAGGGTCTGGCTCCGTTCGAACGCCGGGCGAGGTCTTGTTCTGTCGCAGGTCCGACCATGGACGCCTTTGGCACCTGCTTGGTACAACCCTCTTAATCATGCCGGCAATTGACGCAAGCGTGGCGCGGGTCTAAAGCTCGTTATCCCGTGGTGATTTGGCCGGTCGGCTTGCAGCCACGTTAAACAAGTCGCTAAAGGACCGTCGGGCCGCAAGGCCATATGGACCGGTTGCGACTTTCGCGACCGGTTTTTTGTTGTTTGGACCAATTTTGGTGTTTGGATAGAATGATGACCAAGAAGCGCGACTGGAAGCCTCAGACCGCACTCGTGCATGCCGGAACGCTGCGTTCCGGCTTCGGCGAGACCTCCGAGGCGATGTATCTCACCCAAGGCTATGTCTACGAGACGGCGCAAGCGGCGGAGGCGCGCTTCAAGGGCGAGGAGCCGGGCTTCATCTATTCGCGCTATGCCAATCCGACGGTCGACATGTTTGAGAAACGCATGTGCGCGCTGGAAGGAGCCGAGGACGCGCGCGCCACGGCATCCGGCATGGCGGCGGTGACGGCAGCACTGCTGTGCAGCGCCAAGGCGGGCGACCATATCGTGGCGGCGCGCGCGCTGTTCGGCTCCTGCCGCTGGGTGGTCGAGACGCTGGCGCCGAAATACGGCATTGAGGCAACGCTGGTCGACGGCACCGACATCGCCAATTGGGAAAAGGCGGTCAAGCCCAACACCAAACTGTTTTTCCTGGAAAGCCCTACCAATCCAACGCTGGAGGTAGTCGACATTGCCGCCGTCGCGGGACTTGCCAATTCGATCGGCGCCAGGCTGATCGTCGACAATGTCTTCGCTACGCCCTTGCAGCAGAAACCCCTGCAGCTCGGCGCCCACATCGTCGTCTATTCGGCCACGAAGCATATTGACGGCCAGGGGCGCTGTCTTGGCGGCATCGTTCTGTCGGACAAGAAATGGATCGACGAGAACCTGCATGACTATTTCCGCCACACCGGCCCAAGCCTCTCGCCCTTCAATGCCTGGACGCTGCTGAAAGGCCTGGAGACGCTGCCGCTACGCGTACGCCAGCAGACGGAAAGTGCCGGCCGCATCGCGGATTTCCTGGCCGAGCGCCCGCAAATCGCCCGCGTCATCTATCCCGGCCGCGCCGACCACCCGCAAGCGGCCGTGGTCCAGAAGCAGATGTCGGGCGGCTCGACGCTGATTTGCCTCGATGTGAAGGGCGGCAAGCAGGCGGCCTTTGCCTTCCAGAACGCACTCGACGTCGTGCTGATTTCCAACAATCTCGGCGACGCCAAGAGCCTGATCACCCATCCGGCGACGACGACGCACAAGAACTTGACCGATGAGGCCCGCGCCGAGCTCGGCATCGGACCGGGAACGCTCAGGCTGTCAGTTGGCCTTGAGGACGCCGACGACCTGCTCGAAGACATCGAGCAGGCACTGAGAGTTGCCGGATAAGGGCTGGCCGAACAGAGGCGAGCGGGGACGCGCCGATCAGGCGCCGGACGGGGTCTCTTCCAGCTCCGCGACGGCCTTGGTCTGGATAGTCATCACATTGCCGCGCCAGTCGACGGCGCCGCTCAGCCATCCGCGCGCCCAAATGGCGGGAAGCATCAGGTCTCGCGCCATCATCGCCAGGATGGTGCGCAGCGACAGGTGCCATCCCTTGGCCGAGGCCAAGGCGCATTCCGGCAGGTAGGCCGCGACCAGCACGGCGATGGCGGTTGCCGGCAGGCTGACGCCGGCGTCAGCCGCCGCGATCAGCGCAAGCACCAGCGGCGGCGCTGCGCCGATCAGGATCTCGGGGGCGAAGAACAGCGCGAAGGTGACGCGGCGCAGCCGCGCCCAGCGCGCCTGCCGCGACCAGATCTCGCCAAACGTGCGCCGGCCGAGCGGCTGTTCGAAGGGCGAGGCGACAAGATTGACCCGCAGTCCGAACCCGTTGACCAGCTTGGTCGCGGCGGCGTCTTCGGCGATCTCGGCAGCAAGCGCGCAGATGCCGCCATTGGCGTCGAGCATCGGCTTATTCCACAACATGCTCTTGCCCTGCGCGAAGCCGAGGCCGAGCGCCTCTCCGGCGTACTGCCAGCGTGCCTGCAGCGTGTTGAGAAAGGCGCATTCGACCTCCCCCCAGAAGCCGTCCGGCCGCGAGCCGATCGGCGTCGAGCAGACGAGGCCGGTGTCGTGCCGCCACGCCGCCATCAGGTGCTGGACGTAGTCGCTCGGCATAAGCACGTTGGAATCGGCAAGGATGACCCAGCTATAATGCGCCGCTTCCCAACCCTTCACGCAATTGTTGAGTTTTGGATTGCCGCTGATGCGGTCGTCACCGACTAGAAGACGGGCGCGAATAGCTGGAAAGCGCGCCATTGCGGCGGTGATCGGCTTGACCACCGGGTCGTCGGCATGGGCAACGCAGAAGATGAGTTCGTAGCGCGGCCAGTCGAGTGAGAAGGCGCGCTCCAGCGTCTCTTCGGCAAACGGCTCGACGCCGCGCGCCGGGATGACGATCGATACCGGCGGCGCGTTGGCCGCGGGCGGTGCGATCCTGCCTGGTCGCTTCAGCTTCAGCGAAGCTAACAGGATGCTGGCGAGATTTGAAAGAAGGAGGGCTATGGAAAGGAGGGCGGCTGCGAATGTCGGTTCCATCGAGATCTGGTCACTCCAGAAGTGCCGGCCGCATGACGGCCGTTTTCAACAATTCGACAGAACGCTGAGTCGCCCGGCACAAGCCTGCACACCATCATTGTCATGTGTCACTTAAATGACATTGTTTTTCGGCACCTGCGCTCGAGTCGGGCAAGGAGATGACGCGCATCGTTGATCAAACTGCGCTGAGCGTCGAAGTTCCATCTACATTGCTTTGGAGCAGTTTATGTACAGCGCCGTCACCCGCAACATCGAAGTGCAGGTCAGGCCGTTCTATCTGGAGGATCACTCCGACCCGCCGCAAAACCGCTATGTCTGGGGATATCAGGTGACCATCGACAATCAGTCGGATGAGTTCGTGCAGCTTCTGTCGCGCTACTGGCACATTACCGACGGCACCGGCAAGGTCGAGGAAGTGCGCGGCCCCGGGGTCGTCGGCGAGCAACCCGGACTCAACCCCGGCGACAGCTATCAGTATACGTCTGGATGCCCGCTCTCGACGCCGTCCGGCATCATGGTCGGGCACTACACCATGCGCAACAAGCGGGGCGAGACGTTCGACGTCGCCATCCCCGCCTTCTCGCTCGACTTGCCGGGAATGCGGCGCACCGTCAATTGACGGCCGTCATCCGGCCGCTGCAAACTCCGCCGGGTCGAAGTCATATTGCTTCGAGCAGAATTCGCAGGCGACGTGAATGCTGCCATCCTCGGTGCTGTCCCTGATCTCCTCGGCGGAAAAGCCTTCGAGGATGCCGTGGATCTTCTCCCTCGAGCATGAGCACTGGTCGGCGACCGGCACCCCGCCGAACACGCGGACGCCATGCTCGTGGAAAAGCCGGTAAAGCAGCCGTTCGGCGCCGATCGTCGGATCGATCAGCTCGGTCGGTTCAATAGTACCAACCAGCGCCAGCAGCTCCTGCCAGGAATTGTCGGTCGGGTCGTGGATTTCCTCACGCGGATCGCCGTCGCCACCGGGAAGGTCGGGTACGCGCATGCGCTCCGCCGACTGCGGCAGGAATTGTGCCAGCAGGCCACCGGCCCGCCATTGCTCGCGGGCACCGCCGACGCCGGGCGTCAGAAGCTTGGCAACCGAAAGCCGGAGGTCGGTCGGAATCTGCTCCGACTGGCGGAAATAAGTGCGTGCGGCATCTTCCAGTGTGACGCCGTCGAGCTGGACGATGCCCTGGTAGCGTTGTGTGTGAGCGCCCTGGTCGATGGTCAGCGCCAGGACGCCGCTGCCGAGCAGCGTCTGCGGTGACGTCTCGCCGGCAGAAGTCAAAGCCTGCAGCCGGTCGGCATCGAAGCGGGCATAAGCGCGCAGCGCGTGCGGCGTGGAGAAATCCGCGACCAGCATGTCGACCGGCCCGTCGGTGCGGGTCTGCAGAATGAACTTGCCCTCGAACTTCAGCGAAGTTCCGAGCAATACCGTCAACACACAGGCTTCAGCCAGGAGCCGGGCGACCGGCTCGGGATAGTCGTGGCGGCTGAGAATAGCATCGAGCATCGGCCCGAGCTGGACGGTGCGACCGCGCACGTCGAGCGGGCCGACCTCGAACGGCACGACATGGTCGTCGCCGGCGTAGCCGAATTCGCCGAGCTTGGGTTTATGTTCAGCCAATTGATGAGTTTCCAACATGACAAAGCTCCGGGGCGCGGCGATGCCGCCCTCCGGGGCGCATGCGACGAGACGCGCTCGATTTGCGTGATGCGCCTGAGATAGGCACCACCAACTCCCGGATCAAGGCGGCCCAGATCAAGGCGGCGCAGATCAGGCCGGCCCGGATCACCGCGGCTCGTATCAAGCGCCCAGGCACCAGGCCAAGACCGCCTTCTGGGCATGGAGCCGGTTCTCGGCCTCATCGAACACCACCGAATGCGGTCCGTCGATGACCTCGTCGGTAACCTCCTCACCGCGATGCGCCGGTAGACAGTGCATGAACAGCGCGTCCGGCTTGGCTTTCGCCATCAGTGCCGCATTGACCTGATAGGGCAGGAAGACATTGTGGCCGCGGGCACGGTGCTCCTGGCCCATCGACACCCAGCAGTCGGTGACGATGCAGTCGGCCTCGTGAACGGCCTCCTCGGGCGAACGGCTGAATTTCAGCTTGCCGCCATTGGCTTTCGACCAGTCGACATGCTTCTGGGCCGGTTCGCTGCCCTCGGGCACGGCGACGTTCAGCTTGAAATGGAACCGCGCGGATGCCTCCAGCAGCGAATGCAGCACGTTGTTGCCGTCGCCGGTCCAGGCGATCGTTTTACCGGCCACCGGACCGCGGTGCTCTTCGAAGGTCATGATGTCGGCCATCAGCTGGCAGGGATGGGTCTCGTCGGTCAGCCCGTTGATGACGGGGACCGTAGCGTTTTCCGTCAGTTCCAGCAGCCGGTCATGCGAGGTGGTGCGGATCATGATGGCATCGACATAGCGCGACAGCACCTTGGCCGTGTCGGCAATGGTCTCCGAGCGGCCAAGCTGCATCTCGGTGCCGGTCAGCATGATCGTCTCGCCACCCAACTGCCGCATACCGACGTCGAACGACACGCGCGTGCGCGTCGACGGCTTGTCGAAGATCATCGCCAGCACCTTGCCTTCGAGCGGCTTGCTGCGTTCGCCGGCCTTGAGCCTTGCCTTTCGCACCGCTGCGTCGTCGAGCATGAAGCGCAGATCGCCTTCGGAAACGGCGGAAAGATCGGTGAAATGGCGAAGGGACATCAGAAATTCCAGGATTACTTCGCAGCGGCAGCGACGATGGCATCTGCCAGGCTCTTGGCGCCGGCACGAATGCGCTCGAGCGCTTCGTGGATCTCGGCGTCGGTGACGGTGAGAGGCGGTAGCAGGCGGATAACGTTGTCGCCGGCCGGAACCGTCAAGAGATGCTGGTCACGCAGTGCCACCGTGACCTTGGTGTTGGGCATCGCGCATTTAAGCCCGAGCATCAGGCCGGTGCCCCTGATGCTTTCGATAACATCCGGAAATTCGTCGGCGACGCCAGCGAGCCCCTGCTTCAACAGCAGTGCCTTGCGCCGGACGTCTTCGAGAAAGCCGTCTTCCAGCACCACGTCGAGCACGGCGTTGCCGACCGCCATTGCCAGCGGATTGCCGCCGAAGGTGGTGCCGTGCACGCCGGCGGTCATGCCGACCGCTGCCTCGTCGGTGGCGAGGCAGGCACCCATCGGAAAGCCGCCGCCGATGCCTTTGGCCACCGCCATGAGGTCGGGTGTGACACCCGCCCACTCATGCGCGAACAGCTTTCCGGTGCGGCCGACGCCGCATTGGACCTCGTCGAAAATCAGGAGCAGTCCGTGCTGATCGCAGAGCTGCCTGAGCCGCTTCAGCGATTGCGTCGGCACTTGCCTGATGCCGCCCTCCCCTTGCACCGGCTCGATCAGGATCGCCGCGGTTTCAGGCGTGATCGCCTTCTCGGCGGCATCCACATCGTCGAAGCCGACCTGGTCGAAGCCGTCGACCTTGGGGCCGAAACCTTCCAGATACTTGTACTGGCCGCCGGCGGCGATGGTCGCCAGGGTGCGGCCGTGGAAGGCGCCTTCGAAGGTGATTGTGCGGTAGCGCTCGGGATGGCCCTTGACGAAGTGGTAGCGCCGCGCCGTCTTGATGGCGCATTCGAGCGCCTCTGCGCCGGAATTGGTGAAGAACACCTTGTCGGCGAAGCTTGCGTCGGCCAGCCGCTCGCCGAGCCGGCTCTGTCCAGGAATCTCGTACAGATTGGAGACGTGCCAGAGCTTGGCGGCCTGCTCGGTGAGGGCCGCGACCAGATGCGGATGGCTGTAGCCCAACGAATTCACGGCGATGCCGCCGGCGAAATCGAGATATCGCTCGCCCTTGTCGGTGACCAGCCAGGTGCCTTCACCGTGGTCGAAAGCCAGGGGTGCGCGAACAAAGGTCTCGAAAAGCGCCGAACCGCTCATTATATGCGTCTCCGGAACCGGAAAAATCAAAAAGCCGCCAAAGCGGCGGCCCTTGTGGCTTATCGTGTTTTTCGGCCGTGAAGTCAACGAAAAGGTCGCGCAAGGTCGCGCGGCAAGCCCCCCAGCATAACGCCGGCTCATAAGCGACCGGGCAAGTTGGGGAAAACCGAAAAAACCGATTCGTGTTGGCCTTGGGACTCTTGTCACCGAGTCAGCGCATAAGGTAATTGTAGTAGAGAAATAACTAGATTTCGTGCGGCGGACCTAATCACCCGATATATGTGGTGTCTGCCCGGCAGAAGCCGGGTCGGGAATGGATTCCGATTGCCGCACGTTTCAGCAGGAGCGCGGTCTCATGAACTGGACTGACGAGCGAGTCGAACTTCTCAGAAAATTGTGGTCGGAGGGCCTCAGCGCCAGCCAGATCGCCGCACAGCTTGGCGGGGTCAGCCGCAATGCGGTCATCGGCAAAGTGCACCGGCTGAAACTGTCCGGTCGCGGACGCACGACCGCCTCACCGGCACGCCAGAAGAAGACGGTGCAGGGATCGACGATCCAGAAATCGGTGTCCCGGGCAGCAAGCGCCACGCGCCATGCCACCACCTCGATGTCGATCGGTGCGACCGCGCTCAAGGCGCAGTTCGATGCCGAACCGGTGGCGCGCCACTATATCCGCCCGGTCGAGAACGTCGTCGTGCCGATCTCGCGGCATCTGCAACTTGTCGAACTCAACGAGCGCACTTGCAAATGGCCGAACGGCGATCCGCTTTCGGAAGACTTCCATTTCTGCGGCAACGACGCAGCCGAAACCGGCCCCTACTGCAAGTACCACGCCCGCGTGGCGTTCCAGCCGGCATCGGAGCGGCGGCGGAGCAGGTGAATGGTGAATGGTGAATGGTGAATGGTGAATGGTGAATGGTGAATGGTGGCGGGCTGAGCTTGGAGTAAGAAAGCAAGGCTCTTGTCTAGCCCTATTCACCATTCACCCACTTCATAGCCACCCATTCTTGCGAAACCGCCAGTAAAGAAACGTGCAGATCAGGGCAATTGCCGCCAGGACGGCCGGGTAACCATATTCCATCCTCAGTTCCGGCATGTCGCTGAAATTCATGCCGTAAATGCCGGCGAATGCCGTCGGCACGGCCAAGATTGCGGCCCATGAGGCAAGCTTCTTGGAGATCGCCGTCTCCTGGCTTTGACCGACCAGAAGGCTCGCCTCGAAGGCGAAGGCGAGAACCTCACGCAGGCTGTCGATCTTTTCCTGGACAGTGCGGATGTGGTCGGTGACGTCGCGAAACAGCGGGTGCATGGCTGTGTGGATTTGCGGCAGATCGGCGCTGGTGAGCCGCCGGCAGACCTCCACCAGCGGCAGGGCCGCATTACGCAGGCGCAAGAGATCGCGGCGCAGCATATAAAGCCGTTCGATATCGGAGCCGGTCATCGGTTTCAGCAGAACCTTGTCCTCGATCGCCTCGACCTCGTTTTCGATCTGCTCAAGCACCGGCATATAGTTGTCGACGATGAAATCGAGAATGGCGTAGAGGACGAAATCCTCGCCCTTGGCAAGGGAATGCGGGCAGCTTTCCCAATGCTGCCGAACGGCGGCGTAGGAGGTCGACGGGCCATGCCTGACGCTGACAATGTAGCCCGCGCCGACGAACAGATGCGTCTCGCCGAAGGTGACGCGGCTCTCGATCAGCTGCGCCGTGCGGGCAACTATGAACAGGGCATCACCATATTGCTCGATCTTCGGTCGCTGGTGCGGATGCTCGGCGTCCTCGATCGCCAGCTCATGCAGATGGAATTGCGCCTGGACGCGCAGCAGCAAATTGCGGTCGGGCTCCAGCAGTCCGATCCAGACCACGTGACCCGGCTTCCCGGCCCATTCGCCGGCTTCCTCGATCGGAATGTCGGCGATGCGCCGCCCAGCCGTATAGACGCCGCAAGCGATTATACCCGACATCGGCGGCGCAGGAGCAAACTCGCGGACGTATTCCATCGCAGCCTCCTGAAGGCGGGGCCTTCATCGCGGAACTGAGAAGTCGGCGCGTCGAAAGCTTAGCGCAATTTTCTGTCAGGTGGCGAATCCGAAATTCGCATCAGTGCTGAGAGAACTCACTTCGCTGGTTGGGTTGCGGGAAGAATAATCTTGTCCGTCTTGTCGCCCTTCGGACGATCGGCCGGCATCTGATCGCCGGTGACGATATAGTAGATCGTCTCGGCGATGTTGGTAGCGTGGTCGCCGATGCGCTCGATGTTCTTGGCGCAAAACAGGAGATGTGTGCAGGGCGTGATGTTGCGTGGGTCTTCCATCATGTAGGTCAGCAATTCGCGAAACAGAGAGGTGTACATGGCGTCGATCTGGTCGTCGCGGTCGCGCACGAAACCGATTTTCTCCACCGACCGCGACGCATAGACGTCGAGTACTTCCTTGAGCTGGGTCAGTGCCAGATTGGCCAAAGCCTCGAGGCCGCGGAACAGGCTGTTCGGCTGGCGCCCGTCTGCGACGGCAACCACCCGCTTGGCGACGTTCTTGCCGAGGTCGCCTATCCGTTCGAGGTCAGCCGAGATGCGGATCGCGCCGACGATCTCGCGCAGATCCGTCGCCATCGGCTGGCGTTTAGCGATGATGATGATCGCCTTGTCGTCGATCTCGCGCTGTCCCTCATCTAGAACCAGGTCGTCCCGAATGACTTTCTGGGCAAGCCCCGGATCCGCATTGACCAGCGCCGCGACCGCCTGCTCGACCATGCGCTCGGCATGCCCGCCCATCGCCGCGATGCGCTTCGACAGATATTTCAGCTCCTCGTCATAGGCGCTGACGATATGCACGGACTGCATGGACGAAATGCCTTCCCGGGATCTCGTGGTTGAGTCGTTCCCTCGAATCCCCGCTGATACGCTAGCCGGATGACAGAAAAAAGAAACGGCCCATTATGTGCTAGAGATAGTACTACGTTAGCGAGCCGGCAAATGGACCGTGAACGCCGCACCCTTGCCGACCTCCGACCTGATGGAGAGTCTGGCGTTGTGGCGGGTCAGGATATGCTTGACGATGGACAGGCCAAGGCCGGTGCCCTTCTGGGTTCGGCTGTTCTCGACGTCGACGCGGTAGAAGCGCTCGGTGATGCGCGGGATGTGCTCTTCGGGGATGCCGGGGCCGAAGTCCCTGATGGTGACGTCGATGCCCGGTTCGGGATCGCTGTCGCTGCGTATGATCGACACCACGACGCGTCCGCCCGACTGACCATATTTGCAGGCGTTTTCCAGCAGGTTTTCGAAGACCTGGAAAAGCTCGTCCCGATCGCCGGGCACGTCGAGCGGCCCTTCCGCGAAATCACGCTCGATGACGACGCCGTTTTCCTTTGCGAGCGGCCCAAGCGAATCGATGACGCTGTCGATGGCCTGGCGCAGGTCGACCTCGGTTCCCGGCTTGAGATAGGGCTTCATCTCCAGGCGCGACAGCGACAGAAGGTCGTCGATGAGGCGCGCCATGCGGCTGGTCTGGTTCTGCATGATCTGCAGGAACTGCTCGCGCGCCGCGGGGTCGTTGCGGGCCGGCCCGCGCAGCGTCTCGATGAAGCCGGCGATCGAGGCGAGAGGCGTGCGCAGCTCGTGGCTGGCATTGGCAATGAAGTCGGCACGCATTCTGTCGATCCGGCGCGCCTCACTCTGGTCCTTGAACACCAGTACGTAGAGATCCGTGGCATGGCCGACTGAAGACGCGCTCACCCGATAGGCTCGTTCGACCGGCAGCTTTTCTATGTAGTCGACGCTGTCCGAAGCGACGTTGCCCGCCAAGATACTATCCAGCAAGCCCTGCATTTCCGGCGCGCGGAATTTCAGCGACAGCGACATGCCGGGGGCAATCCCGCCGAAGGCGGCAAAGGCAGCGGCGTTGGCGTGGACGATGGCGGCGGAGCGATCGAAAATGATCAGCGGATCGGCAACCGCCGCCGCGAGATATTCGCCGGAAAGTTGTTGCACGCTCGACTCGATGGCCGCGGCATTTTCGGTCGATTGGCGGGCGATGCCGGCCGGCAGCATCGCAGCGGCAACCAGCACGGCGCCAGCCAGCAGCACCACATAGCCAGACATGCCGGCAAAACCATAGACCATCAGAACCGCAACGAGGCCGGCCGCCAGCAGCCAGCGGCTGTTCCACAGCCGCATGGCGACGGCTTGCGCCCTGCCTCTCCGCTCTGTGCCGATGTCGGCCATTTGCGCTCCGTCTGCGGCCACTTCAAGAACTTCTTGCTGGACCGGCGCTAGAGCGCAGTGCGTCCAATTGGACGCACAAAGGACGCTCTACCACTTTATCTGCTGCATCGTTCTTTCCGAAAATCGATTCCGATTTTCGGGCCGATGCAGTAAGGCTCCCAATAGCACGAGTCCGGAAGCTGGAAAGGTTCGCCTCGATGAAAAACGCTAAGGAAAGCCCCGCCGCACCCTCATCGGGGCCGCTGAAGATCATGATCGACGGCAAGGAGAGGGCGTTCGACATCGAGGCCCCCGCGCTTCCCGACTGGGTCGAGGACCGCAAGCTCACCGCCGGCGGTTACCCTTACGACAAGAAGATGAAGAGCGAGGAGTATGACGAGAGGCTAGAGAAGCTGCAGATCGAGCTGGTCAAGGCGCAGGCGTGGCTGCAGTCGACGGGCAAGCGGGTAATGTCGCTGTTCGAGGGGCGCGACGCTGCCGGTAAGGGCGGCACGATCTTCGTTTTGCGCCAGTATCTGAACCCTCGCACGGCGCGCAACGTGGCGCTGACCAAGCCAACGCCCACCGAGCTTGGACAATGGTACTTCCAGCGCTACGTCGACCACTTCCCGACGTCGGGCGAATTCGTCACCTTCGACCGCTCCTGGTATAACCGCGCCGGCGTTGAACCGGTGATGGGATTCTGCACGCCCGAGCAGCACGAGCAATTTCTGGACGAGGTTCCGCATTTCGAGCGGATGATCCGCAACGAGGGCATACATTTCTTCAAATTCTGGCTGAACATCGGCCGGGAAACGCAGCTCGAGCGATTCCACGACCGCCGCTGGAGCCCGCTGAAGAGCTGGAAGTTTTCGCCAATCGACATCGCCGGCATCACCAAATGGGACGAATACACCAAAGCGCGCGACCTGATGGTCGAGCGCACGCACAAGGAGTTCGCGCCCTGGATCATTGTGCGGGCGAACGACAAACGGCGCGCGCGGCTGGCCGTCATGCAGCGCATTCTCCTTTCGCTTCCCTATGACGGCCGCGACCTCGACGTCATCGGCAAGGAGGACAAGAAGATCATCGGCGAAGGGCCGACTTTCCTCGAAAAATAAGCTCACCTCATCGATACGCGGCTCTCATGCCGCCAGCCGGGCAATCCGCTGCAGTCGCTTCAGCGTGGTGTCGTCCTGCAGCGCCTGCTGGAAAAGCGAGATCTCCTGGTCGATGCGGTCGCAGAGCGCGCCGGTGTCGCCCCTAAGCAGGTCGCGCGTCTGTAGCAGCGCCGCGACAGGCTTCTTGGCGAGTTGCCTGGCTCTTGCCAACGTGGCTTCCTCGACGCTGCCGTCCGTCACGATCTCGCCGACAAGGCCCAGTGCCCTGGCATCTTCGGCGGCGAGCGTGTCGCCCAGGCAGAAGAAGCGGAACGCCCCGGCATAGCCGAGCTTCTGCGGCGCCAGAATGCTGGTCGCCGCGTCCGGCACCAGGCCGAAATCGACGAACGGCACCCGAAACGTGCTCTTGCTCGAGGCGATCACCATGTCGCAGTGGAACAGGATGGTGCAACCGACGCCGACGGCGTCGCCGTCGACACAGGCAAGGACCGGTTTCGGGAACGTCGCCAGCGTGCGGAACATATCGGTGACGGCGGCGATCAGTCGCCGATGTTTGGTGGCATCGAGAAATTCGGAGAAATCGGCTCCGAGGCAGAAGCACCCGGCCAAGCCGCGCAGGACCACGACGCGGACGTCGTCGTCGACAGCGGCTTCATGGAATGTCCTGGCCAGGCTTTCATAGGCCCGCCTGTCCAGCACCGGGCGGCCGTCACCCGACGATACCGTGACGATCAGCGTGTGATTGCGGAATTCTGCTTTTGAGTGAACGTTCATGGCCTCTCTCCAATCTCACGAGGCGCGTCTCTGTCCGAGCATGTCCGGGTACCCTCTGGCCAGCACCGGCGCAAAATGGTTGCGGCGCGAACGCACCACGTCGAGCGTGTGCTCGTTGAAGGTGAGCAGTGTGGCAACCACCTGCTGGTTGCCATAGGTACGCTGGTAACCGAGCGGCGTTGCCAGGAAATGCAGCTGCAGCGCGCGAAGCACCCACATCGGCTCGAATTCGATGATCACCTGGTTGACGTTGCGCTTCAGGCCCCACTCGACGAAGCCGGCGATCAGCTCGGTGCCGACCGTCGACACGCCGCGCCGACCGTCGCGGAATCCCGGCGCAACCGCATAGCGGGTCAGTTCATAGACATTCGGGCCCGACGGTGGGGTTCCCTCATAAAGGTCCGCCAGCACATCGGTTAGAAGATGTGCCCGGGTCGTCGGCAGCATCCGCTGATAACCGGCGAGCTCGCCATTGCGGATGACGATCTGGTGCACTGCCTCGTCGTGGTCGAATTGATCGATCTCGAGGCCATCAGGGCGCTGCAGATCGGTCCATCCCATCTCTTCGACGAAAACTCTGTAACGCAAACGATGAACTGCCTCCCAGAGGTCGGGCCGTTCCATCAATTCCTGGGTCGTGAGGGAAAAAAGCATTTGCCGTCTCCTAGTTTCAATAGGAAGATACGGCCGTGCTTTCCCAAAAAAATTACGCGATCACGCAAGCAAGAATTTCTAGGCCGGCGCGGCCGACCTAGTTAATATAGCCGCGCCTTATCGCTTCCGCGACGGCCTGGACCCGGTTGACGGCACCGAGTTTGCTTTTGGCGTTAAGAAGGTGTTTCTCTGACGTGTGTTCCGAAATGCCGAGAATTTGTGAAATCTCCCATTCGGACTTGCCAACAGCAGCCCATTGCAGGCATTCGCGCTCACGCGGCGTTAATTCGACATGATCGATGGTTTTGCCCGCCATAGTGTGGAGCTGCATTGCGCGGCCAATCGCATAAGTCGAGACCAGCGACACCAACCCGAACTCGGCACTCGACAATTCGACAGCCTCGCCGCCTAGCGACACCATGACGATCTGGCCATCGAGCGTGATTAGCGGGAAGGCCAACCCGTCGCGCAGCTTGAATTCGCCGGCATCGCCCATCACCTCGCCGCCGCTCTTGCCGATGCGGATGCCCTGAGATGCTTCCCGCCACTGGAATGGCGCTTGAAGCTGCTTCATGTGGCTGACGACGGGGTCGTGATCGACGTAGTTGCGCGCGACGTAGCGCTCAAGCCATTCAGCCGGCCAGTCGCAGAGCAGCACATGGTCCTTTTGCTGGTTTCTCGGAGTGCCAGGTTGCGGAACCGTCCCGGCCATCAGCGCCGTCAGCCCGAACCCGCTTGTTACCCCCAGCAGCTTTTCGCAGACGGCGGCGGCTGTGCCGGCGTGCTGCAACTGATCTATCAACTCCAGCGTACGATCGAAATGACCCATCGCAACATCTACCCCATGTTGCCTTCCGCTCTTGACGCCAATGGCAGTGATCAACCCGCACCACGCCATCAACCCCGGACTGCAAAGCTGCCTCCCCTGTGCGTCCTACTGCTCCTCTTCAGCCGGCATCACGCAGTCACTTGCAAACTCACTAAACAATATCCCTAAATTGCAATGATGAAACCAAAAACCGTCGTACCTGTGTTTTTTTCGTACAAAAACCTGTTATTTCGTACGAAAGCCGGGGCAAGACCGGACGGAGTCGTCGCGTGGCGTTTCGGCGCATATCCATTTCATTGATCTCGATATTGATCGGAGCGCAATCGCTTGCGGCTGCTGCGCTCGCCGCGGAGCCGCAGGTGCCGGTGTTCTGGGACGCCAAGGAGCGACTGCCAAAGCCGGACCTTTCGATGCTGCCGCGGCTGCGATTCCTGACCAGCACGGATTTCCCGCCGTTCAATTTCCTCGATGGGGCAGGCCGGCTGTCGGGCTTCCATGTCGACCTGGCGCGCGCCATCTGCGCCGAGCTCGGCATTGCCGAAAAATGCCAGATCCAGGCGCTGCCCTGGGCCGAGCTCGAAGGTGCGCTCGGGAAAGGCGAGGGCGAAGCGATCATTGCCGGCATCGCCGCGACGCCGGAGTCGCGGTCGAAATACGCATTTTCACGCTCCTACCTGCAATTTCCGGCACGCTTCATCATGCTGAAGACACAGGCGCTGACCGAACCAATGTTCGACAAGCTGCGCAACAAGCGTGTCGGCGTGATCGCCGGCTCCGCGCACGAGCGGATGCTGCGCGATTATTTCGGCGACGTCCAAATCGTCCCGTTCGCAAAGCCGGAGGAGCTTTATGGCGAGCTGAAAGCCGGCAAGATCGACGCCGCCTTCGGCGACGGCATGCGTTTCGCCTTCTGGCTCGGCGGTTCGGATGCAGCGGGCTGCTGCCGCTTTGCCGGCGGCCCCTATCTGGCGCCCGAATATCTCGGCTCAGGCATGGCAATCGCCACCAGGGCCGACGATCCGGCACTGGCCGCCGCTTTCGACTACGCGCTGCAGGAAATTTCGGTGAAAGGCACGTTCGCCGAGTTCTATCTGCGCTATTTTCCCGTCAGTTTTTTCTGAGCTTGGCCGCCGGCTCAGGTCAGCGTGCGAAGGCGGGCCTTGGCGGCTCGCGCAATGGCGGCGACCGTCAGCGCATCGAGGTCGAGTTCCCGGCGGACGAGCTGCAGGACGCGCACCTCCTCCAGGCGCATTTCGAGATCGACAGCTGCGACCTCGAAGGCGGCGGCATAGGCGGTGTCACGCAGGCGTTCGGGCAGCGCCTCGGCGACGCGCGCCAGGACGCCCTCCAGCCCATCCTTTTCATGCAGCATTTTCTGGCAGGCCTGGGCGACCTCGACCAGCCGCTCCTGGTTGAAATCCTCAAACACCGGCCAGGATCGAACGACGTCGCCGATCCGCGCCAGTTCGACGTCGGTCATGTCGCGGTCTGACGCCGAGGTGATGACCATAAGGTAGATCATGGCTTCGTGTGGCGACAATGGCATTTACAACTCCTTGAGATGGTCCCGAAGTTAGGAACGAGGGACCGGCGCCGCAAGGAAAAACAGCCGCGATCGTTGGCGCTCCGATCACGCCTTGGAACTTGATCCATCCTGACTATCGGGACGGGGCTCTTAATCTTCTTGCCTGATCACGATGCTGCCCGAAAACCGGGTTCCACTTTTCGGGATCATGGTCTAGAGCATGCGGCTGCCGGCATGGATGCTGGCAAAGTTGCAGGAATAGCATCATGGCCGAACAACAGCCGATCGATCTCAGCCCGGAAGTCCTCGCCGCCGCCGCCGAAAGCAAGGCGTGGCCATTCGAGGAAGCGAAAAAGATCGTCGCCCGCTACGCGAGCAGCGGCTACCCGGAAACGGTGCTGTTCGAGACCGGCTACGGCCCGTCCGGCCTGCCGCACATCGGCACGTTCGGCGAGGTGGCGCGCACATCTATGGTGCGCCACGCCTTCCGCGTGCTGACTGAAGACAAGGTCAAGACGCGGCTGCTGTGCTTCTCCGACGACATGGACGGATTGCGCAAGGTGCCGGACAATGTGCCTAACAAGGACATGCTGCGCGCCTATCTCGGCAAGCCGCTGACCAGGATACCGGACCCGTTCTCCAATGAGTATCCGTCCTTCGGCGCCGCCAATAACGCACGGCTGCGCGCTTTCCTCGACCGTTTCGGCTTCGATTACGAATTCGCTTCCTCGACCGACTATTATACTTCCGGCCGCTTCGACGCGACGCTGCTCAAGATGCTCGAGCGCTTCGATAAGGTGATGGCAATTATGCTGCCGTCGCTGCGCGAGGAGCGGGCGCTGAGCTATTCGCCCTTCCTGCCGATCCATCCCAAGACCGGCATCGTCATGCAAGTCGCGATCGACGAGCGCAAGCTCGACGCCGGCACCATCGTGTGGCGCGACCCGGACACCGGCGAGCGCTTCGAGACGCCGGTGACCGGCGGTCATGCCAAGCTGCAATGGAAGCCAGATTGGGCGATGCGCTGGGCAGCACTCGGCGTCGATTACGAGATGTCCGGCAAGGATCTGATCGATTCCGTCAAGCTCGCCGGGCAGATTTGCCGCGCGCTCGATGCTCCGGCACCGGAGGGCTTCAATTATGAGCTGTTCCTCGATGAGAACGGCCAGAAGATCTCGAAGTCGAAGGGCAATGGGCTGACCATCGACGAGTGGCTGACTTACGCGCCGACCGAGAGCCTTAGCCTTTATATGTTCCAGCGCCCGCGAACCGCGAAGAAGCTTTATTTCGACGTCATCCCGAGGGCGGTAGACGAATATTACACGTTCCTCTCTGCCTATCAGAGGCAGGACTGGAAGGAGCGGCTGGGCAATCCGGTCTGGCACATGCATGACGGCAATCCCCCGGCAGTCGACCTGCCGGTTCCGTTCTCGCTGCTGCTCAACCTGGTCAGCGCCTCGAATGCGCAGAACAGGGACGTGCTGTGGGGTTTCATTTCGCGCCACGCGCCGGGTGTGACGCCGACAACCCATCCCGAGCTCGACCGGCTGGCCGAATATGCCATCCGCTATTTCGACGATTTCGTGAAGCCGGCGAAAGTGTACCGTGCTGCCGACGCGGTCGAGCGCGAGGCGCTGACCAAGCTTTCGGAAGCGCTCGCCGCGCTGCCGGCTGATGCCGACAGCGAGGCAATCCAGAACGCTGCCCTCAATGTTGCGCGCAAGATCGAGCGCTACCAGGATCATTCCAAGCAGAGCCCGGAGGGCGGACCCGGTGTCTCCGTCGCCTTCTTCCAGATGATCTATCAGGTGCTGATAGGTCAGGAACGCGGGCCGCGCTTCGGCTCCTTCGCCGCGCTCTACGGCATCGCCGAAACGCGCGAGCTCATTCAGCGGGCGCTGGCTGGTCAGCTGGCGGCATGAGGACGCCGTCTTGCTCCTCCAGGATCGAGCTAGGCGCTACAGGCGCGGATCGCGACGCAGCAGCCGGGAGCGGCGGCAGGCCTGAAACGCTAGGCGGCGGCCCGAAGACGCCTTTTTTTGCTGCACGCGCCTTCTCGCCGGCTTCTGCGTAAGGGCCGCCCTTGGCGGCGCGCGCCCAGCCATTTTCGACCAGCCATTGGCCGATATCCTGATTGCCGATCCGGCACTCGGCGGCGATCAGATCACGACCGCCTTCGGGCGGCACGGCACAGACCACCGCACGACTGCGGAGAAAGGCGCGGAAGGCCGTTCGCGCCCGAATGCCGCAATTCCAGGACTCGCCGCCGTCGGTGCAAGTCTCCTCCTGCTTGACGATGTCGATACCGGAAACCGCAATCGAATAGCCCTTTACTTCGATGACCCCGGCGGCCGACGCGACTGGCTGGAATAGTTTCGTGCCTTTCCAGTCGTCGGGCATTTTCGTTTTTGGCGGCTTGGGCGGTCCGGCCAATGCCAGATCGCTCAACGGGGCGCGCGGCTCTATCCGTTCAAGCTCGTTGGAACCGAGCTGCGGCGGCACCACGATTTCTGGATCGATTGCCCTCGAATGCGCCGCCTGCTTGGCCGGCACTGGCTTCGGGATGGCCGACGTAGCCGGCGCGGCGGGCTGCGGTTCAACGCCGACCTGGATTTGCTCCCAGGGGCCGCCGCTTTCGCTCTGGACGGCGCGGCCGGCGGCGACAATTGCCGTGGCCATCGCCGGGATCGCCAGAACAGCCAAGGCAAGGTGAGGCAGACGCACCGGCCCCGCGCCTACTGGCTTGCCCAGACAATCCGCGCCACCCATTCGACATCGCGCATGGGGATGTCGCGGTCCGGGTGATCGGGATTGAGGGAGACCAGCGCGATTGACCTCGGTGTCTGGCCGTCGAGCACCTTGGCCATCACCTCGCCGGCATTGGTCTTGACGACGACGCGATCACCCTTTCGTATGGTAGCCCCTGGCTCGACGATCAGGACATCGCCATTGCGATAGAGCGGCAGCATGGAATCGCCCTGGACCTTCAAGGCATAGGAGGTTTCGGTTGCCCGTGCCGGAAGCTCGATCAGGTCCCATCCCTGCCCCGCTGGAAACCCGGCGTCGTCGAAGAAGCCACCGGCGCCCGCCTGGGCGAAGCCGAGCAGCGGCACCGACGATCTCTGCACGGGTAGTGCGCCGGAATGACTCCGACCCTCGACCAGCCCCGCAAATTCATCCAGCGAGGCGCCGGTTGCCTCGATGATCTTGGCCAGCGATTCGGTCGACGGCCAGCGCGGCCGTCCATCTGAGGACAGCCGCTTCGATTTGTTGAAGGCGGTCGAGTCGAGGCCAGCGCGCCTGGCCAGTCCAGAGGCCGAAAGCGAATAACGCTCGGCAAGAGCGTCGATGGCGGCCCAAACGCGGTCGTGCGAGAGCACCTTGCTCTTCCTTCGAAACAGGAAAAAATACCTTCCCTGTTCTATCCCTTGGCCGCCATCTTGTCCACCGCCGAAGACGGGGTCAGGCTGCCTCCTTGGCCTCGTCTCTGGTATAGGGATCGAAGCGCTCGTAGAAGGTCTCGCCCTTCTCGGCCATATCAAGCAGCAGCTTCGGCGCCTTGAACTCGGTGCCGTATTTCTTCTGCAGGCGCTTGGCGAGTTTGACGAATTTCTTCGCGCCGATGCCGTCGATGTAGGACAGTGCACCGCCTGTATAGGGCGCGAAGCCGAAGGCCAGGATCGAGCCGACATCGGCCTCGCGTGGGTCGGTAACGATGCCCTCTTCCATCACCCGTACCGCCTCAAGCGCGATGGTGACCAACAGCCGCTGCTTCAGTTCCTCATAATCGACCTGCTCCGGCGCCAGCTGCGGGTAGAGATCCCTGAGGCCTGGCCACAGCTTCTTCTTGGCCGGTTTTGCCGGATAGTCATAGAAGCCCTTGCCGTTCTTGCGGCCCAAGCGACTATGCGTGTCGACCATCGTGTTGATCAGCGCCATCTGCTTCGGATCGACCGCCTTGTCGCCGAGGTCGCGCATGGTCTGCTTCATGATCTTCTGGGCAAGGTCGATCGCCGTCTCGTCGGTCAACGCCAAAGGACCGACCGGCATGCCGGCGGCCTTGGCCGCGTTCTCGATCATTGGCGCCGGAACACCTTCGATCAGCATCTTGTAGGCCTCCGACATGTAGCGCAGCACGCAGCGATTAACATAGAAGCCGCGCGTATCGTTGACGACAATCGGCGTTTTCTTGATGGCACGGACAAAGTCGATCGCGGTTGCCAACGCCTTGTCGCCGGTCTTCTTGCCGAGGATGATCTCGATCAGCATCATCTTGTCGACCGGCGAGAAGAAATGGATGCCGATGAAATTCTTCGGCCGCGCCGAATTCCTGGCCAGCGATGTAATCGGTATGGTCGACGTATTCGAGGCGAAGATCGCCGACGGCTTGAGCACAGCCTCGGCCTGTTCGGTGGCACCCTTCTTTACGGCCGAATCCTCGAATACCGCCTCGACCACAAGATCGCAGCCGGCGAGATCCGCATAGTCGGCCGTCGGCGTGATTAGCGACAGCAACTGATACTTGTCCTGCGGCTTGGCACGGCCCTTCTTTACCTGATCCGAGATCAGGTTGTCGGAATGCGCCTTGCCCTTGGCGGCGGACTCCATGTCGCGGTCGAGCAGCACCACCGGAATGCCGGCCTTGGCCGTCACATAGGCTATACCGGCGCCCATGAAGCCGGCGCCGAGTACGCCGATCTTCTTGAACTTCGTTTCCGGCACACCGGCCGGGCGGCGCGCGCCCTTGTTCAGTTCCTGCAGCGACACGAACAGCGAACGGATCATCGCTGCCGCTTCCCTGGTCTGCATGATCTCGGTGAAATAGCGTTGCTCGATCCGCAAGGCGGTGTCGAACGGCACCAACAGGCCCTCATAGACGCATTTCAGGATGGCGGCAGCGGCGGGATAATTGCCATAGGTTTCTCGGCGCAGAATGGCGATGGCCGGCGGCCACAGATTGGCACCGGCCACCGAATAGATCGGGGCGCCGGGCAGCTTGAAGCCCTTTTCATCCCATGGCGCCACCGGTTTCAAGCCGTTCCTGATCATCGCCTTGGCGGTTTCGACCAGCTTGTCCGGCTCGGCAATCTCATGGATCAGGCCCATCGACTTGGCCTTCTGAGGCGACAGCGTCTGGCCGGACGTCAGCATTTGCAGCGCCTGCTGCTGGTCGGTCAGCCGTGGCACGCGCTGGGTGCCGCCGGCCCCCGGAAAAATGCCGATCTTCACTTCGGGAAGCGCCATCCTCACTTTGTCTGAATCGGCCGCGACACGGCCATGGCAGGCGAGCGACAATTCGAACGCGCCACCCATGCATGTGCCGTTGATCGCCGAAACCCATGGCTTTCCCGAAGTTTCCAGCTTACGGAACAGGCCGTTCATGGTGCCCGCATTGTCGAACAGCGCCTTGGTCTCCTTCTCCGGGTCCTTCGCCTTGTCGGCGGCGAAGGTCGCCAGCATCTTCTGCAGCATGGTGATGTCGGCGCCGCCCGAGAACGTATCCTTGCCGGAGGTGATCACCGCGCCCTTTATCGCTGCATCGCTCGCCACTTTGTCGACGATGGTATTCAGTTCGAGCATCACCTCCTCGGTGAAGACGTTCATCGAACGGTCCGGCATGTCCCAGGTGACCAGCGCAATGCCGTCGGCGTCGATGTCGAGGGTGAAATTGGTGTAGCTCATCATCTCTCTCCGTCAGACGCGTTCGATGATCGTTGCAGTGCCCATGCCGGCGCCGATGCAAAGCGTCACCAGCGCGGTGTTGAGGTCGCGGCGTTCCAATTCGTCCAGCACCGTACCGAAGATCATCGCACCGGTGGCGCCGAGCGGATGGCCCATGGCGATGGCCCCACCATTGACGTTGATCCGGTCATGCGGAATGTCGAAAGCCTGCATGTAGCGCAGCACCACCGAAGCGAAGGCCTCGTTGAGCTCGAACAGGTCGATGTCCGACAGCCTCATCTTCGCCCGCTTCAACAGCTTCTCGGTGACGTCGACGGGGCCGGTCAGCATCAGCACCGGTTCGGAGCCGATATTGGCGAACGCACGGATGCGTGCGCGCGGCTTGAGGCCGAGCGTCTTTCCCGCCTTTTTCGAGCCGAGCAGCACGGCCGCCGCGCCATCGACGATGCCGGAGGAATTGCCGGCATGGTGGACGTGGTTGACCTGTTCCACCTCGGGATGCTTCTGCACGGCGACGGCGTCGAAGCCGCCCATTTCGCCGGGCATGACGAAGGACGGGTTGAGCGCGGCCAGCGACTGCATGTCGGTCGAGGGCCGCATATGTTCGTCATGGTCGAGAATGGTCAGGCCGTTCTGGTCCTTGACCGAGATCACCGAATTCTTGAAGCGGCCCTCGCCCCACGCCTTGGCGGCACGCTTCTGGCTTTCGACTGCGTAGGCATCGACGTCGTCGCGCGAAAAGCCGTATTTGGTGGCGATCAGGTCGGCCGAGATTCCTTGCGGCACGAACCAGCCGGGCAGGCCGACCGATGGGTCCATGAACCAGGCGCCGCCGGAGGCGCCCATGCCGACGCGCGACATCGATTCGACGCCACCGGCAATGACGATCTCGTCGGCGCCCTGCGCGATCTTGGCGGCGCCGAAATTGATGGCGTCGAGGCCCGAGGCGCAGAAGCGCGATATCTGCATGCCAGGCGCCTTGGTGTCGTAGCCGGCCTCGAAAGCGGCGGCACGTGGAATGACCGCACCCGCCTCGCCAACCGGATCGACACAACCGAAGATGATGTCGTCGACGGTGCCGGTGTCCAGCCCGTTGCGATCGCGGATGGCCTCGAGCACCTTGGCGCCGAGCCGCACCGCCGGCACTTCGTGCAGCGAGCCATCCTTCTTGCCCCTGCCGCGCGGCGTGCGCACGGCATCATAGACATAAGCTTCGGCCATTTTCCTGCTCCTTGGGTTTGCTGAAACTCGCTCAGAGCGAGCGCCCGATCAGCAATTTCATGATCTCGTTGGTGCCGCCGTAGATGCGCTGGACGCGGGCGTCGCGGAACATGCGCGCAATCGGATATTCATTCATGTAGCCATAGCCGCCATGCAATTGAAGGCATTCGTCGACTACTTTTCCTTGCAGGTCCGACAGCCAGTATTTGGCCATAGACGCGGTCACCGGGTCGAGGCCGCCGTTAATGTGGCGGGCAACGCAGTCATTATAGAAGACGCGGCCGATGGTCGCCTCGGTCTTCAATTCGGCAAGTTTGAACTGGGTGTTCTGGAATTCGATGATGGCCTTGCCGAAGGCCTTGCGCTCCTTGACGTAGTCGATGGTAAGCGCCAGCGCCCGCTCGACCATGGCGATAGCAGTGGTGCCGATCTGCAGCCGCTCCTGCGGTAATTGCTGCATCAACTGGACGAAGCCCTGGCCTTCCTCGTTGCCGAGCAGGTTCGAGGTCGGCACACGCACGTCGTTGAAGAACAGTTCCGACGTGTCGTTGGCCTTGAGGCCGATCTTGTCGAGGTTGCGGCCGCGCTCGAAACCTTCCACCTCGTCAGTCTCGACGACGATCAGCGAGATGCCCTTGGCGCCCTTCTCAGGATCGGTCTTGGCAACGACGATGATGAAATTGGCGAGCTGGCCGTTGGTGATAAAGGTCTTCGAGCCGTTGAGCTTGTACTGGTTGCCGTCCTTTTCGGCGCGCGTCTTGACGCTCTGAAGGTCGGAGCCCGCACCGGGCTCGGTCATGGCGATGGCGCCGATCAGCTCGCCGGTCGCCAGCCTCGGCAGCCACTTCTTCTTCTGCTCCTCCGAGCCGTAGTGGAGGATGTAGGGGGCAACGATCGAATTGTGCAGGCCAATGCCGAACCCGTCGACGCCGACATGGCCGATCGCCTCGATGATGGCGCTCTCATGCGCGAAGGTGCCGCCCGATCCGCCATATTCCTCCGGCATCGAGGCGCAGAGCAGGCCGGCAGCACCCGCCTTCAGCCAGCTCTCGCGGTCGACCATTTCGTTCTTCTCGAATTCGTCGTAACGCGGCGCGATCTCTTCCGACATGAAGCGGTGCGCCATGTCGTAAAGCATGCCGACCTCGTCCGCCGCCCAGGCGGGCTTGGGAAGGCCGAGGATTTCGGCGGGGTGGGTCATGGTTTCTCCCTCGCGCCAACGTTCTCCTCCCCCTCGAGGGGAGGGTAGCCGCGAAGCGGCCGGGTGGGGTCGCCGATGACGTGCTCGACCTTGTCTTTTACAACCTGCGCCATATGCCACGGCATTGCGATCATTTTCCTCCAAGGCATGCACCAGAATGGAGGTCGGCGCACTGCACGCAGGACCCCTCCCGGCCCTTCGGGCCACCCTCCCCTCGAGGGGAGGGGAACGCCGAAGCTAGAACGCTTCCGCCGGCAGTGCCATCAATGTGTCGGCACCGCTGGAGATGCGGGCAAGATGCGCCGACGTCTCCGGCATGATCCGCTCTATGAAGAAGCGCGCCGTCACCAGCTTGTTGTCGTAGAAAGACGAAGCGCCGTCGGCGCCATTCGCCAATTTCGCTGCGGCCACCCTGGCCATCTGCGCCCACATATAGCCCAGCGCCACCAGGCCGAAGAGATGCATGTAATCGGTCGAGGCGGCACCGGCGTTATCGGGCTTGGCCATGCCGTTCTGCACCAGCCACATCGTCGCCGTCTGCAGATCGTTGAGGCCCTTCTTCAGCGCCTTGGTGAAGGGCGCCATCGTCTCGTCGGTGCGGTTTTCCTCGCAGAACTCTCCGACTTCCTTAAAGAAAGCCTGGACCGCGCGGCCGCCATTCAAGGCCAGCTTGCGGCCGACGAGGTCGAGCGCCTGGATGCCGTTGGCACCCTCATAGATCATGGCGATGCGCGCATCGCGGACGAACTGGCTCATGCCGTGCTCTTCTATATAGCCGTGGCCGCCGAAGACCTGCTGCGCCATTACCGCATGATCGAACCCCTTGTCGGTGAGCACGCCTTTGACCACCGGCGTCATCAGGCCGGTGTAGTCGTCTGCGACCTGGCGATCTTTGTCGTCACCGGAGCGGTGAGCGATGTCGGACTTGATCGCCGTCCACAGCGCCAGCGCGCGGCCGGCCTCGTTGAAAGCCTTCATGGTCATCAGGCTGCGGCGGATGTCCGGATGGACGATGATCGGATCGGCCTTCCTGTCCGGCGCCTTCGGCCCTGACAGCGAGCGGCCCTGCAGACGATCCTTGGCGTAGGAAACCGCATTCTGGTAGGCAACCTCAGATAGCGAAAGTCCCTGCAGGGCGACGCCAAGCCGCGCCTCATTCATCATGGTGAACATTGCTTTCAGCCCGCCATTGGCCTCGCCGAGCAGCGTGCCTTCAGCGTCGTCGTAATTCATGACGCAGGTCGAGTTGCCATGGATACCCATCTTCTCCTCGATCGAGCCACAGGAGACGGTGTTCTTCTCGCCCGGATTGCCTGAGGCATCGAGCTTGAGCTTCGGCACGATGAACAGCGAGATGCCCTTCACGCCATCCGGCGCGCCCTCGATACGGGCCAGCACCAGGTGGACGATATTGTCCGACATGTCATGCTCGCCGGCCGAGATGAAGATCTTCTGACCGGAGATCCTGTAGGTGCCGTCGCCATTTGGGACGGCCTTGGTGCGCAGCAAGCCAAGATCGGTTCCGCAGTGTGGCTCGGTCAGGTTCATGGTGCCGGTCCAGGCGCCCTCGACCAGCTTCGGCAACCATGTTGCCTTCTGCTCTTTGGTGCCATGGGTGATGATCGCAGCGATCGCGCCTTGCGTCAGGCCGGCATACATCATCAGCGACATATTGGCCGACACCATGTATTCGGCAACCGCAGTGTGCACCGCGTAGGGCAAGCCTTGCCCGCCAAACTCGACAGGTGCCGCGAGCCCCATCCAGCCGCCTTCGCGATACTGGTCGAAAGCTTCCTTGAAGCCTTTCGGCGTCGTTACCGAACCGTCGTCATGGCGCATGCAGCCTTCCACGTCGCCAACGCGGTTCAGCGGCTGCATCACGTTTTCGGCGAGCTTCGCGCCCTCGGCAAGGATGGCCTCGAGCACATCCGGCGTCGCGTCGGAAAATCCGGGAAGATTGGAATAACGCCGATATCCCAGCACTTCGTTCAGCACGAACAGCGTGTCCCGGACCGGCGCTCTGTAGATCGGCATGCGTTTCCTCCACCATGCGGTCTTGGCCCCGAAATCAGCCCCAGCATATGAGGATGGCAGACGGACCAACGTTGTGGTCGAGATAACAAATATTGACGTTTGCGTAAACGTCAATTCGGCGGTGCGTCAAATTTTCCCCCGCGCGCCAGGACGACAAACGACAAAGCACGGCAAACGACGAAGAACCGCGCACCGAAAGCCACGCGGCTCTTATTCGTCACAAATCGAAAGCTTAGTTTAGCTCGCTACGCTGGCCTGCGGCGTCGAGCGCTCGATCAGCATTTGCCGGACGGTCGACATCGAAGCACTCAGTTCGCTGATGGCGTCGTCGATCAGCGCCCGCTGCTTCTGCAGACGGGCAAGCTGCTTCTCCGACTTGTCGAGCGCCAGCCGCAATTGCTTGGTGTTGGAGCCGTTCGGATCATAGAGGTCCATCATCTGCTTGACGTCGCGCAGCGAGAACCCGACCTTGCGGCCAAGCAGGATCAGCTTCAGCCGGGCCCTGTCGCGGCGTGTATAGAGACGGGTCGAGCCGTCGCGCTGCGGGTTGAGCAGACCCTTGTCCTCATAGAAACGCAGCGTACGCAGCGTCACTCCGTATTTCTTGGCCATTTCGCCGATGCGGACAAGCTCGTCACCGGCTTCGCTCGACATATCGTTGGTGTTGGCCGCGGCTTGGCCGGGCGAAATAAGTTTCATGGTCACTGGCTTTCCCCGTCTGGTGGCGTCGCGGTCGCGGACCTTGCGTCGCCTGAGTGAAAGCGGGGGCGTGCTTCCACTCGTGGTTTCAACAAACAAATCGCAAACGGCGTAATCCGCTCATTTACGTTTACGTCAATTCTATATCGATAGCCGCCTCACCACGCAAGAGCGTTCTGGTCTTGCAACTTTATGCCGCAGCACCAGCGGACAACCTAAAAGGTCGTTGCCGATTTCGGGAGCGATCATGCGGCTGATCAAAATTCTACAACGTCTTTTGCGCGTCCAAAAAAGACACCCGGCGCCGTCGGCGGCCAGCCGACAAAGTTGCAACTTCTTAAGCTTGGTTAACGCGTTGTTTACCACGTTGGGGCGAAATGTGCGCATGTCGGTTACCCGTGTCTATCCTGTACTGAATTTTTCACGGTTTTTCGGAGCGCGGATGAGACCCGGGAAGCTCGTCTTCCACTGCAACAAGCCAAGCAGTCGCCTTCGTCCCGGCAGGACTTTGGGAACCTGGTGAAAGCCAGCAATTCTGAAACGGGCGCATTGATGAACAGCAAGCGGTCCTACCTCGATACACTCAACGCCGGCAGGCAACGCCGGCCGCACACGACGCTTGAAGAGCTCAACCGCTCCCTGGAAACTCTGGAGCAGCGGCTGGAGCGGACGCGCGAGGAGACGGCAAGCCACCCCGATCCGCGCCGACCAGCGGCAGAACCACGCTATCCCAGCGCCCAACCCTATGGCCAGCAGCGCCGGTATGAGGATCCACGCGCGCAGCGGCCGAAAGGTCCAGCAGCGGCTTTCGACCAGAATTACCAGGCGATCGCCCGCGATATCGACCGGGTGCGCGGCCAGGAGGACAGCGTCGCCCTAGCCGGCAAGATCGCCGGGGAATTGCGCGGCCTGCGCGAAGACTTGCGCCAGCAGATGACCTCCGGCCTGCAACGCGAGTTCGAGGTACTGCGCAAGAATATTGGGCGAGCCTTCCAGTCAAATGGCGGCGGCAAAGGCAGCGCCGAACTCAGCGTCGAATTCGAGCGGCTTTCCGGCGCCATCCAGACACTGGCCGAAAAAAGCGACGACAGAAGCGTCAATATGCTGCGGCTCGAGCTTGAGCAGGTCAAAGCCGCGCTCGATACGCTGGCGCGCGAGGAGAGCGTGCAGGCGGTCGGACGCCGCTGGGACGATTTCGACCGCCGCTGGAACGCTTTCGAGGATCGCGTCGAGGCCGATCAGCGCAAGCGTTCCGATGCACCCGGCCTGTCGGCGCTGACGGAGCGGCTCGAACAGATCAGCAATGCCGTCAGCAATCTGCCGGAATCGCTGTCGCTGCGCTCGCTCGAGGAAAAGGTCCGCACGCTTGCCGGAGCGGTCGACCATTTCGCCCGCCAGCAGGACAATCGCGGCGGCGACACATTCAGTCAGATCGACGAGCGGCTCGACGAGATTTCCCGCGCGATCGTCGCCTCGACGGTTGCCGCGCAAGCCAATTCGTTCGACCCCGAGCCCTTCGAACGCATCGAGAAGCGGATCGATTCACTGGCCCAGCAAATCGAAGAAGTGTCGCAGGATCGTCCGGGTCGGGAGGTCATTGACCGTCTCAACACATTGTCGAGCCGCGTGGATGAACTGGCCGGCCGAGCCAATCTGCCGGAACAGGCGATGGAGCGCCTTGCCAGGCAAGTCGCGCTTATTGCCGACAAGATCGACCACGCACCTGCCATGCCCGACGCCGACTACATCTTCCAGGGGCTCGAGCAGCGCTTCGACGTGCTGTCCAGCATGATGGAACGTCGTCAGGGCGACGCAATCGAACAAGGCAACATGCTGTTTCGCGACCTTGAGCGCCGGTTGGACGAGGTCGCCGACAGGCTGGACCAGCGCATGCCGCAGGTCGATAGCGCCGGCATTATGGATGCCATCGACGCCCGCTTCACCGCACTGGCCAAGCGGATTGAGACGCGCGTTCCAGATCCCGCCAACGAGGCGGCGATCCGTGGCCTGGAGAGCCGGCTCGAAGACATCTCAAGCCGGCTGGATTCGTCCGCGGCGCAGGTCGCCAGCATCGACCCGGCGTTGATCCGCAGCCTTGAAGCGCAGGTCGCCGGCCTGACGGCGCATCTTTCCAAGCCCGGCACGCCGCTGCCGGAATTCGACGACATCAGCCCGCGTCTCAACGAAATCGAGAAGTCGCTGGCCGGAACCCGCGATTCCATCCTCGGCGCGGCGCGCGAGGCGGCTGAGAGCGCCGTCCGCTCACTGGCCGGATCAAGCGCCAACACGGCGGCCGTTACCGGCCTCGCCCAGGACCTGAAGACGCTCGAGGCACTGACGCGCCGTTCGGACGAGCGCAATTCGAGAACGTTCGAGGCTATCCACGATACGCTGCTCAAGATCGTTGACAGGCTTGGTTCATTGGAGACGGGCGAACCGGCAAGCGCGGAGTTGAGCAAGCGTTTCGGCCGGCCATCCAAGATCTCGGTGCAGGACGCACCGTCGATGGACCTCGACCAGCCGCTGCCGTTGACGGGCAGCATGGCCGATCTCGACGGCCGCGCCGCGGCGCTCGTGCGCGACGAGCCAGGTCCGCGTACGCCAGCCGAGGCCGCCGCCGCAGCAGCCCTGGCGGCTCTCGGTTCAGACACGACGCGTGAAAAAACCGAGCAAGGCGGCGGCAGGAAATCGATGTTAGGCGGGCTGGCGCGCGCCTTGAAGGGCAAGAAGGACGCCGAGATGCCGCCGCTTGCAGGCTCGGCGCAGAGCGCCGAGATACCGAGCGTCGATCTCGACGAGCCCCTCGACCCCAAGCTCGCCAACCGGCCACTGGAACCCGGCTCCGGCGCACCCGACCTCAGCGCCATCATGAAGCGCGTGCGCGACGAGCGCGGGCAGCCGACCCGGGAAGGCGGCGCTGAGGCGGCGAAATCGGACTTCATCGCGGCAGCCAGACGGGCTGCGCAAGCGGCGGCCGCCGAGGCGGACGCCCTCAAGCGCCAGTCGACGATGAAAGGCCCGGTCAAGGCACTCAGGATCGGCGACCTGCTCAAGGCGCGACGCAAGCCGATCCTGATGGGGGCAATCGCCATCATGCTGGCGCTTGCCGGCCTGCAACTGGGCAAAGCCTTCTTCTCCGACCCGGTCGAAGTCACCAACAATGAGGCGGCACCGGCCGTGGCCGTACAGCCGGTGGAAACCGCTTTGGCCAGCATTGCCAGCGAGCCGAAGGCGGACGCGCAGACGACAACACAGGAGAGCGCGCCGTCGCCCACGGTCAGGCAGGCAGAGCCATCCGCATCGATGACCAAGGACGACACGGCGGCGCAAACCGGCCCCGCTACACCGGCAGCCGAGACATCGACGGCGCCCTCGGCTTCTGCGGCGCCCGCTGACCTGGCGGCGCAAGACACCGCGGCCGCGGTGCCCGCGCCGGCAGCGGCGACGGCCAGCGACGCCGAGCCAATGGCTGCCGCGCCTGCTATAGCCACCGCTGCGACGCAGGACACGACCGGCACGGTGCCGCCGGCGGATGCTGCCGCGGCAGGCGTTGCCAAGATCGACGTTCCGGCCGATGCCGGTCCGGCCGCCCTGCGCGATGCAGCGGCCGGCGGCGACGCCAAGGCGCTGTTCGAGATCGGCTCGCGCTACGCCGAGTCTCGCGGCGTCAAAGAAGACATGGCGGCGGCGGCCAAATGGTATGAGAAAGCTGCCGAACTCGGTTTCGCACCGGCAGAATACCGCATCGGCAATTTCTACGAGAAGGGCATCGGCGTCGCACGCGACATCAAGAAAGCGAAAACCTGGTACCAGCTTGCCGCAGCGCAGGGCAATGCCAGCGCGATGCACAATCTTGCCGTGCTGTTTGCGATGGCGGCGGATGGCGTGACCGACAATGAATCGGCAGCGCGCTGGTTCCAGGCGGCGGCGGATCTCGGTGTCAAGGATAGCCAGTTCAATCTCGGCATCCTCGCGGCGAAGGGCGTCGGCATGAAGCAGAACCTCGAGGAGAGCTACAAATGGTTCGCACTCGTCGCCAAGACCGGCGACAAGGATGCGGCGGCCAAGCGCGACGAGATCGCCAAGGCGCTGAGGCCCGAGCAGCTGGAGCGTGCGCGGGCCGCGGCTGAACTGTGGAAGACCAAGCCGCTCGATCCAGCCGCCAATTCGGCCGACGTTCCTGAATCGTGGCAGGACGGCACACCGCAGACCACCGCCGGCATCGACATGAAGAAAGCGGTCCAGAACATCCAGCGCATTCTCAACAAGAACGGCTACGAGGCCGGCAATCCCGACGGCATGATGGGCCAGAAAACCAAGAACGCGATCATGGCCTTCCAGGCCGACAACGATATGAAGGCAACCGGCGCGATCGACGAAAAGCTGGTCAAGGCGCTGCTTGCGCGTAAATAACGGCGGATGCGTCGTTTCCGCGACGCCCTTGCCACAGATTTGCCTGTTAACTGATTGAGTTGTTTTTTGTTTCGGCGGTGCGGCGAAGTTTGACTTCACGGCCCGGCCGGCGCAAGAACGAGATAGCCTTCTGACGCAAAATGCCCGCAACGGTTGCATTCGCCAGGAGGCAAACTGATCGAGACTGACGGGTGGGCATCTATCTCCCGATCGCGGAAATTTCCGTCAACATCTTCGTGCTGCTGGCCATGGGTGCGGCGGTGGGTTTCCTGTCGGGCATGTTCGGCGTGGGCGGCGGCTTTCTCATTACGCCGCTGCTGATCTTCTACAACATACCGCCGGCAATTGCGGTCGCCACCGGCGCCAACCAGGTCATCGCTTCCTCCTTCTCCGGCGCCCTGTCGCACATGAAGCGCGGCACGCTCGACTTCAAGCTCGGCGGCGTGCTTTTAGCCGGCGGCATCGTCGGCTCGACCGGTGGCATCTATGTCTTTGCGCTCCTGCGCCGGCTCGGCCAGCTCGACCTGTTCATCTCGCTGCTCTACGTCGTGCTGCTCGGCACCGTCGGCGGACTGATGCTGGTCGAGAGCGTCAATGCGCTGCGCGCCACTCGCAGCGGCGCCGCACCGGTGTTGAAGAAATCCGGCCAGCATAATTGGATCCACCGCCTGCCGCTGAAGATGCGGTTCAGGGCCTCGAAGCTCTTCGTCAGCGTCATTCCGGTGCTTGGGCTGGGCGCGGCGATTGGCTTCCTGTCCTCGATCATGGGCGTCGGCGGCGGCTTCATCATGGTGCCGGCCCTGATCTACCTTTTGAAAGTGCCGACCAACGTCGTCATAGGCACCTCGCTGTTCCAGATCATCTTCACCTCGGCTTACACCACGCTGGTCCACGCCACCACCAACCAGACGGTCGACGTCATGCTCGCCTTCCTGTTGATGGCAGGCGGCGTCGCCGGCGCGCAATATGGCGCCAAGGCTGGTCAGAGGCTGCGGGGCGAGCAACTCAGGGCGCTGCTGGCGCTGCTCGTGCTGGCGGTAGCCATCCGGCTTGCCATCGATCTTTTCGTCACGCCGCCCAATCTCTATTCTCTGTCCGGCGTGGGCCTGAGCTGATGGCCGGCCTAAGGACGCTCGCGGCCGCCGCCTTGCTGTCGCTGCTGGCTGCTGCGCCACCGGCGAAGGCGCAGGTGCCACTAACCGAAAACATCCAGATCGGCCTTTCCACCGACAATGTCTCGATTACCGCCGGCTTTTCCGGCGCCGACCTGACCATTTTCGGCTCACTGGAAAATGCCGATCCGCTTGTCGCACGGCAAGGGCGCTACGACGTGATCGTCGTGCTGGAAGGCCCGGCTCGGCCGGTCGTCGTGCGCCGCAAGGACCGGGTGCTCGGCGTCTGGGTCAATCTGGAGTCGGAGACCTTCAAAAACGTACCTGTCTCCTATTCGGTGGCGACGACGCGGCCGCTGCAGGACGTCACCGATCCGAACAGCTACAAGCAGCTGTCGCTTGGCGCCTCCAACCTCTATTTGCAGCCGGCCGACGCGGAGGACAGCCCGGCGACAATCGAGGAGTTCACCGCCGCGCTGCGCGAACGCAAGGCGGCGACCGGCCTCTACAGCGAGAATGTCGGCGGTGTGCAGTTCCTGTCGCAGAACCTGTTCCGCGCCACCGTCAGGCTCGCCCCAAACGTTCCGGTCGGCACCCATAAGGCCCGCGCCTTCCTGTTCAAGAGCGGCCTGTTCATCAAGGAAAGCTCCGCCCAGCTCGAAATCCGCAAGTCCGGTTTCGAACAGTCGATCTTCCGCGTCGCGCACGACTATTCCTTCCTCTACGGTGTCTTTGCCGTATCGCTGGCCATGCTGACCGGCTGGCTCGGAAGACTGGTGTTCAGGAAAGACTGAACTCTCGTAAAAGTGGTTTCCCTTTCCGAGGGTATGGGTTAGACCGCGACCCCCGGCCCGGCCGGACACGAGCTGCTGCTCCCCAAATCAGAAATACAGGAACGCACGATGCGACCAGCATTCGCCGGGATCGACTTCGGCACTTCGAATTCCACCGTAAGCGTGGTCAGGAACGGGCAGCCGCGGCTGGTGGCGTTGGAAGACGGCCAGGTCACGCTGCCCAGTGCGGTATTCTTCAATTTCGAGGACAACCGCACCTATTTCGGGCGACGCGCCCTTGCCAACTATACGGACAGTATCGAAGGCCGCCTGATGCGCTCGTTGAAGAGTGTGCTCGGCAGCTCGCTCGCCCACGAAAAGACGCGCATCAAGGCGCGCTCGATCGGCTTCATGGAGATTGTCGGCCTGTTCGTCGGCCATCTGAAAAAGAAGCTGGAAGAAGAAGCCCATGACGCGGTCGACAGCGTCGTGCTGGGACGGCCCGTGCAGTTCGTCGACGACGATGCCGAGGCCGACGCCAAGGCCGAGCACGAACTCGAAAATGCCGCTCGTGCCCACGGCTTCAAGCACATCGCCTTCCAGTTCGAACCGATTGCCGCGGCACTCGACTACGAACAAAAGGTGACGCGCGAGGAACTGGCGCTGATCGTCGACATGGGCGGCGGCACGTCCGACTTCTCAATCGTGCGGGTTTCGCCCGAGCGCGCCCGCTCGCTTGACCGCAAGGACGACATCCTGGCCAGCCGCGGCATCCACATCGGCGGTACCGACTTCGACCGGCTGTTGAGCATCGCCCATGTGATGCCGCAGCTCGGCCATCTCTCACCGACCAAGGATGGCAAGCGTAATCTGCCGGCGAGCTACTTCATCGACCTGGCGACGTGGCAGCGCATCAACCTGGTCTATACCGCAAGGGCGATGACGCATCTGCGCCAGATCCGCTATGAGGCGGAGCGCGCAGACCTGGTCGACCGCTTCATCCACATTGTCGAGCATCGTTACGGCCACGCGCTGGCGGCGCTGGTCGAAAAGGCCAAGATCGAGCTGACGGACCGATCGTCGGCCGATGTCGAGGTCGCGCTGCCGGAGGTGAGGTTCACGGCAGAAATCACGCGCAAGGGTCTCGAAGCCACCATAGCCAGGGACATTGAGCGTGTTGCGGCTACGGTCGAGCAGACCATCCGCGACGCACAGGTGAAGGCCTCGGATATCACCGCGGTGTTCTTGACCGGCGGATCGACCGCGATCCCGCTGGCCAGGCAGCAGATCCTGGCGCTGGTGCCGCAGGCGTCGGTAATCGAAGGCGATGTGTTCGGCTCGGTCGGGCTTGGGCTGGCGCTCGATGCGCAGCGGAAGTTCGGCTGATCGGCTTAAAGCGGCGCGGATCTGTCAGCTTTGCCGCCAAGATGCGCCTTGAGCGCCATCTGGGCCAGGCTTGGCTGCCGGTCGCGATGCGTGATCATGGCAAATTCGCGCTTCGGCAGATCGACCGGCACAGAACGCAGGCTGCCTTCGGCGACCGCGCGCGCGACGACGAGTTCCGAGATGATGCTGGCGCCGGCGCCGGCCTCGACCGCCTGGCGAATAGCCTCATTGCTCGGCAATACCAGGAATATCTGCAGGTCCGCGAACGAAATCCCGTCGCGTCGGGCAAGGTCCTCCAGCGCCTCGCGCGTGCCCGACCCGCCTTCGCGAATGATCCAGCGAAGCCCACCAAGGTCGGGATGTCCAGGCGAAACTTCCGCGATCTCAGGGTGCGAGCGCGCCACGACCAGCATCATGCGATCGATATCGACCTTGGCACGCCGCAAAATGTCGGATTCGGTGCGCCCCTCGACCAGGCCAAAATCGGCTGCGCCATCAAGTACATAGGTCTCGACCTGCCTGGTGTTGCCAATGCTCACGCTCAGCCTGACGGCAGGATAGGCTTCGTGGAAAGAGGCGAGCCGGCGCGGCAGCCAATAGCTGGCGATGGTCTGGCTGGCAGCGATCGAGAGACTGCCTGATATTGTTTGCGAGACATTCTCCAGCACATTGTGGGCGGCCGCAGCCCGCTCGAGGACCGCCTTGGCCTCGGGCAAGAATCGGCGTCCGGTTTCGGCAAGCTCGATGCTGCGGCCGACGCGGTTGAACAACTGGACGCCATGCTGCTGTTCGAGCGAGCGGATCGCGGCGGATGCGGCCGACTGTGAGATGCCCAGCAACTCGGCCGCTTTGGTCATGTGCGCCCGTTCGGCGACGGCGACGAAGATCCGCAACTGGTCCAGGGTCATTCCGACACTAAGAAGCAAATCCGATTGGAATTACAAGAGCAAGTTGTTAGACGGATCGGTTGCTTTGTTCTAAATTTTGGCCCGAAATTGGAAAAAAGTCGCGCCAGAGCAGTCGAGGGTAGAATTGGTGGGGCGGTTCAAATCGGTGTTTGCGCACTGGACCCGCAGCCTGCGGCGGCGGCTCTTGGGTGAACGCTATCGGCCGGAAGAGCATTACATGCGCGGCCCCGGCCCGAAGACGAGAGCCAAGTTCGCGGAGCGCAAGAGCATCACCGGATCATGACCAACAACCTGCTGCGCGGAGCCAATTCGGCACCATCACAACGGCCGCTTGCCGATACGCGCGCCCCCGCTGAAGGCGACGGCGTCGATACTTCGCCTGATGTCTCCGACAGCATCGCCAAGACCACCTGCTATATGTGCGCCTGCCGCTGCGGCATCGACGTCCATATCAAGGACGGCAAGGTCCGCTACATCAACGGCAACAAGGATCACCCGGTCAACCGCGGTGTGCTGTGCGGCAAGGGCAGCGCCGGCATCATGCAGCATTACAGCCCGGCCCGGCTGAAGAAGCCGCTACTGCGCACCGGCCCGCGCGGCTCGGGTGAGTTCCGCGAAATCGAGTGGGAGGAAGCCTTGTCGATCGCGACAGAACGGCTTTCGAACATCCGCCGAACCGATCCGAAGAAACTTGCCTTCTTCACCGGGCGCGACCAGTCGCAATCGCTGACCGGCTGGTGGGCGAGCCAGTTCGGCACGCCGAACTTCGCGGCCCATGGCGGTTTCTGCTCGGTGAACATGGCAGCCGGCGGCCTCTACACGATTGGCGGTTCGTTCTGGGAGTTCGGCGAGCCCGACTGGGACAACACCAAGTATTTCATGCTGTTCGGGGTTGCCGAAGACCATGATTCCAATCCGATCAAGATCGGCCTCGGCAAGCTCAAAGCGCGCGGCGCCAAGGTGGTTTCAATCAATCCCTGCCGCACCGGCTATAATGCAATTGCCGACGACTGGATCGGCATCCGGCCCGGCACCGACGGCCTGTTCGTATTCGCCCTCATCCATGAATTGCTGAAGGCTGGCCGCATCGATCTCGAGTACCTCTTGCGCTACACCAATGCCCACATCCTGGTCGTTCAGGAGCCTGGAGCTGTCGATGACGGGCTGTTCATGCGCAATGGCGACGGCAATCCGCAGGCTTGGGACAGGGTGGCGAAGACGCCTGTCGACGCCGGCGATGCCGACGCGAAGCCCGCATTGACCGGCAGCTTTCTCGTCGACGGCCGCCGCTGCGTGCCGGTCTTCCAACTCGTCGCCGACCGTTATCTGGACGAGAGCTATTCACCGGACGCCGTCGCTGACCGGTGCGGCATCTCCGCCGACACCATCCGACGCATTGCCGCAGAACTCGCCCATGTCGCCTTCGAACAGCAAATCGAACTGCCGGTGGCCTGGACGGACTGGGCTGGCCGCCGGCACGAGACCATCAAGGGTCGGCCGGTGTCGATGCATGCGATGCGCGGCATCTCGGCCCATTCGAACGGTTTTCACTCTTGCCGGGCCATTCATCTGCTTCAGGTGCTTCTCGGCACGGTGGACGTGCCGGGCGGCTTCCGCTTCAAGCCGCCTTATCCGCGGTCCGCGCCGCCGGGTCCCAAGCCAGCCGGCAAGAATGTGAAGCCGATGACGCCGCTCGAGGGCATGCCGCTCGGCTTCGTCAGCGGACCGGGGGACCTGCTGATCGATGAAGCCGGCAAGCCCATTCGTATCGACAAGGCCTACTCCTGGGATGCGCCGCTGGCCGCACACGGGCTCATGCACACGGTTATCCGCAACGCCTGGGCCGGCGATCCCTACACGATCGACACTCTGTTCATGTACATGTCCAACATGGCTTGGAACTCGTCGATGAACACCGTCGATACGATGGCAATGCTGACCGATATCGATGAGTCAGGTGAGTACAAGATCCCGTTCATCATCTATTCCGACGCTTATTATTCCGAGACCGTGCCTTTTGCCGATCTGGTGTTGCCGGACACCACCTATCTCGAGCGGCATGACTGTATCAGTCTGCTCGACCGCCCGATCAGCCACGCCGACGGGCCGGGCGACGCTATCCGCCATCCCGTTGTCGAGCCGGATCGCGACGTCAGGCCGTTCCAGACGGTGCTGATCGAACTCGGCGCGCGGCTAAGCCTGCCCGGCTTCGTCGATGACGATGGTTCCGCCAAATACCGCGATTATGCCGACTACATCGTCAATCACGAGCGCACGCCAGATGTCGGTCCGCTCGCCGGCTGGCGCGGCAAGGACGGGGCCTCGGTCGGCAAGGGCGAGGTCAATCCCGACCAGTTGCAGCGCTACATCGACAATGGCGGCTTCTGGCACCAGGACTTCGCCGCCGATCAGCGCTACTACAAGATGGCCAACCGCTCGTATCTCGAATTCGCTGAGAGCATGGGCTTCATGCCGAAGGCCGAGCCGATCGTCTTCCAACTCTATTCGGAGCCGATGCAGCGCTTTCGCCTTGCGGCGCGCGGCCATGGCGGGGTGCTGCCGCCGGAGGCGGAGCGCGGCCGTATCGAGACCTATATGGATCCGCTGCCGTTCTGGTACGCGCCCTTCGAAGAGGCTGCCGTCGATAGCCAAGCCTATCCGCTCCACGCGCTGACGCAGCGGCCGATGCACATGTACCATTCCTGGGGCGGGCAGAATGCGTGGCTAAGGCAGATCACCAGCCAGAACCGGCTGTTCGTGCACAATCGGACCGCCGCCAGCCTCGGGCTTGTCGATGATGACTGGGTGTGGATCGAGAGCATCAACGGCAAGGTCAAAGGACAGATCAAGCTGGTCGACGGCGTCAACGCCAATACGGTGTGGACCTGGAATGCGATCGGCAAGCGTCGCGGCAGCTGGGGGCTGAAGGATGAGGCGGCCGAATCCAATCGCGGCTTTCTACTCAACCACATCATCGGCGACCAGACCTCTGCCGATGCGAATGGCAAACATTATTCGAATTCCGATCCTGTCACCGGCCAGGCGGCATGGTTCGACCTGCGCGTGCGCATCGTCAAATGCGCAGACGAGGAAGCAGGCTTCACCGAACCGCAGTTCGAGCGGTTCCGACAGCCGCCGCATTTTGAACCCCCGCCCGATAAGCTTAGTTTCGGCGCCGAATTCCGTCGGGAAAGAGAAGCTGCCAAATGACTTGCCTTCCCACCCACACCGACAAGAAGCTCGGCCTTGTCATCGATCTCGACACCTGCGTCGGCTGCCAGGCCTGCGTTACCGCCTGCAAGGAATGGAACACCGGCGGCCACATGGCGCCGCTGACCGACATCGACCCCTATGGCGGCAATGTCGACGGCGTCTGGTTCAACCGCGTGCACAGTTATGAGCACATGACCGAGATGGGTGGGCGCACGGTCAATTTCCCACGCTCCTGCCTGCACTGCGAGACGCCGGCGTGCGTCACGGTCTGCCCGACCGGCGCCTCCTACAAGCGGGCGTCGGATGGCATCGTGCTGGTCGACGAGGACAAATGCATCGGCTGCAAACTGTGCAGCTGGGCCTGTCCCTACGGAGCGCGCGAATTCGACACCAATGTCGGCGTGATGAAGAAATGCACGTTGTGCGTCGACCGCATCTACAACGACAATCTGGCGGAAGAAGATCGCGTGCCCGCCTGCGTCGCTGCTTGCCCGACCAGCGCGCGGCATTTTGGTGATCTGGGCGATCCGGCATCCGCTATCTCGCAACTGGTGGCCGAGCGCGGCGGTGTCGATCTGATGCCGGAAATGGGCTATAAGCCGACCAACAAATATCTGCCGCCACGTGCCCACACCACCCGCGCCGCATCGGTGCCGGCGCCAGCGCTTGAAGCGGTGCAGGCTGAAGGCGGCTTCCTCGGCTGGGTCGACCGCATGCTTTCGAACTGACCCGTGCCTTCATGCATCCAGCCTTCTCCGTCGTCTTTTTCACCACGGCCACGGGCGCCGGTTACGGCCTGCTCGCGCTGCTTGGCGTGCTCGCCGGACAGGGCTTTATCCCGCCCGATTTCTGGCTTGGCCTCACCGGCATGGGGCTGGCGCTTGGCCTGATCTCGACAGGCCTGCTGTCGTCGGCCGGCCATCTCGGCCGGCCCGAACGCGCCTGGCGTGCCTTCTCGCAATGGCGTAGCTCATGGCTGTCGCGCGAAGGTGTTGCCTCGGTCGCCACCTTCGTGCCGGCGGGGTTGTTCGGTATTGGCTGGGTGGTCCTCGGCCGTACGAGCGGCTGGGCGGCTGTCGCCGGGCTGCTCGCTGCCATCGGCGCGGTCGCAACCGTCTGCACCACCGGCATGATCTACGCGTCGTTGAAGCCGATTGCCCAGTGGCACAGCCGCTTCACCCTGCCCGCCTACCTGGTCTTTTCGGCGATGACCGGCAGCGTACTGCTCAACGCCCTGCTGCAGGGATTTGCCGCAGGCTCGAATATGCTTCTGGCGGCTGCCCTGTTGCTGACCGCGCTCGGCTGGGGTTTGAAGCTGGCGACCTGGCGATACAATGACAGGCTGGAGATCCCGACCAATGCCAACACCGCAACCGGGCTTTCCGGCGGCACGGTGCGGTCGCTGGAATGGCCGCATACCGAGGAAAACTATCTGCTCAAGGAGATGGGCTTTCGCATTGCGCGCAAGCACAGCGCTAAACTCCGCCAGATCACGCAGGTGCTGGCCTTTGCTTTGCCCGCGTTGCTGCTGGTCGCGGCGTTCGCCTTGCCGTGGCCCTATGCGGCAGCACTGTCGATACTCGCCGCAATCGCCCAACTCGCCGGAATGCTGGTCGAGCGCTGGCTGTTCTTCGCCGAGGCCAAGCACACGGTCACTTTGTACTACGGCAGGTAGGTTCAGCCCGGCCTGAGCATCGCGTGGGAAATCGCGAAAATGCGCTCTGTGCCAAGCATATAGGCCATCAGCGTTTCGCGGCGGAACAGCCCGGCATAGGCGCGATCGAGCACGTTGAGCGAGCCGGTATAGGCGCCGAAAGCCGGCATGATCATGCGGCCGCCATCGCCGGCAAAGCAACGACGCCGCACCGAACGGCCTTGCTGCACGATGCGGGCGCAAGGATGCAGGTGGCCTGATATCTCGCCTTCCACTCTCACCGCCGAAGGCTCGTGCCGGAAGAGTAGCGAGCCTATGGCCAGCTCGCGCACGGTCTCGCCTGGCAAGTCGGCCGGCGCTTCTGGATCATGATTGCCGGCGACCCAGAACCAGTCGCGCCCGACCATCAGCCCTTCCAGCCTTTGGCGAAAGCTCGCGTGCATACGTGCGGCGCCGCCGCCATCGTGAAAACTGTCGCCCAGGCTGATAACGATCGCAGGCTGATAATCGGCGATCACCGCCTGTAGCCGGAGCAACGTCGCACCGGTGTCGTAAGGTGGGACCAGCGTGCCGCGCCTGGCCAGTGATGAGCCTTTTTCCAGATGCAGGTCGGATACGGTCAGAAGCCGGAATTCGGGAAAATAGAGCACGCCGCGACGGTCGCAGATCGCGCGTTCGCCGGCGATACGGACAGCGCCCGCATCCGCCAGAGGCGCAGCCATGGCCAGCGCGACAGTCATTTCGTCCCCATGGCCTCCTCGACCAGCGTGGCTGCATCCATCAGCAGCGTGTCATCGGCCTCGCCGTGCACCGGCATTTTGCCGATCTCGAGCATGATCGGCACGGCGAGCGGCGATATCTGCTCGAGGTTCTTATGCATGATTCGACCTTGGACGCGCGAGAGCATCTCGGCAAGTCTGCTGACATCCAAGAGACCGGTCGCGGCATCGGCACGCGTCGCCTGCAAAAGGATATGGTCGGGCTCGTGGCTGCGCAGCACGTCGTAGATGAGATCCGTCGACACGGTTACCTGGCGGCCGCTCTTCTCCTGCCCCGGGTGGCGTTTCTCGATCAATCCCGAGATCAGCGCGCAATTGCGAAAGGTGCGCTTCAACAACCAACTGCCGGCGAGCCAGGCTTCGAGGTCGTCGCCCAGCATGTCCTGATCGAATAGCGCAGCCAGCGACGGTTTCTTCGCCCTGAACATATGGCCCATATCGGCCAGCGACCATATGGCAAGCGCATAGTCGGTGGCGACGAAGCCGAGCGGCTTGGCTCCCCCCCTGTCGAGGCGGCGGGTGAGCAGCATGCCGAGCGTCTGGTGCGCCAGCCTGCCCTCGAACGGATAGGCCACCAGATAGTGGCGGTTGCCGCGCGAAAAGGTCTCGATCAGCAGATCGTCGCGTTTCGGCAGCACCGACTTGTCGGCCTGGAAGCGTAGCCAGTCGGCGACCTGCTCCGGCAGCTTCTTCCAGCGCTGCGGATCGTCCAGCATGGCGCGGACCTGTTCGGCCAGGTACGTCGAAAGCGGGAATTTGCCACCACCGTAATACGGCACCTTGGCGTCGCTGCCGGGTGCATTCGAGACAAAGCACTCATTCTCGCGGATACCTTCGAAGCGCAGCACCTTGCCGGCGAACATGAAGGTGTCGCCATGCGTCAGCGTTTCGAGGAACGCCTCCTCGATCTTGCCCAGAACCCGGCCGCCACGCGAAGCCGCGCCTCTGCTGCCGGCCTGGACGTAGCGGACGTTGAGCGCCGGCACTTCGATGATGGTGCCGACGTTGAGCCGGTATTGCTGGGCGACGCGAGGATTTGAGACCCGCCACAGTCCGTCCTTGTTCAACCGGATGCGGGCATAGCGCTCGTAGTTCTTTAGCGCATAGCCGCCAGTGGCGACGAAATCGATGACGCGATCGAATGTCGGGCGATCGAGATCGGCATAGGGTGCTGCCGTCCGCACCTCCTCGAACAGCGCATCGGCATGGAACGGCGCACCGCAGGCACAGCCCAGCACGTGCTGCGCCAGGACGTCGAGCCCGCCATCGACCAGCGGCGGCGTATCCTGGGCACCGAGATAATTGGCGTCGAGCGCCGCCCTGCATTCCAGCACCTCGAAGCGGTTGGCCGGTATCAGGATCGCCTTGGACGGCTCGTCCATACGGTGGTTGGCACGGCCGATGCGCTGCGCCAGCCGGCTGGCACCTTTCGGCGCGCCGACATGGACGACCAGGTCGACATCGCCCCAGTCGATGCCGAGGTCGAGCGTCGACGTGGCGACGATGGCGCGCAGGGCGTTCTCGCCCATTGCCTTTTCGACACGCCGGCGCTGCGCGACGTCGAGCGAGCCGTGATGCAGCGCGATCGGCAAGGTCTCCTCGTTGACCCGCCACAACTCCTGGAACAGCAACTCCGCCTGGCTGCGCGTGTTGACGAACAGCAGGGTTGTCTTGTGGCGCTTGATCTCGTTGTAGATTTCCGGCGTTGCGTAGCGGGCCGAATGTCCCGCCCACGGCACGCGCTCCTCCGAATCGAGAATGGAGATGTCGGGCTTGGCGCCGCCAGTGACGACGATCAGTTCGGCCATCGGCCCCGGTGGATTCTGGCTGACCAGCCAGCGCCGCAATTCGTCAGGCTCGGCGACCGTCGCCGACAGGCCTATCGTCTGCAGGGCGGGCATAAACGAGCGCAGCCGGGCCAGCCCGAGCGACAGGAGATGCCCGCGCTTCGAGGTCACCAGCGAATGCAATTCGTCGAGCACGACATAGCGCAGGTCCTCGAAGAAGCGCCTGGCATCGGGCGCGGCAATCAGCAGCGCCAATTGCTCGGGCGTGGTCAGGAGAATGTCGGGCGGCGCCAGCTTCTGCCGCTGGCGCTTGTGTGCGGGCGTGTCGCCGGTGCGCGTCTCGACGGTGACCGGCAGCCCGATTTCTTCGACGGGTTTGCCGAGATTGCGCTCGATGTCGACGGCCAGCGCCTTCAGCGGCGAGATGTAGAGTGTGTGGATGCCTCGATGCGCCTGCCCCGGCCTTCTCCTCGGTCGGCCGGCCAGTTCGGTCAGCGATGGCAAGAACCCGGCCAGCGTCTTGCCGGCGCCGGTCGGGGCGATCAGCAATACCGACTGCCCACCCTGGGCTTTGGCCAGCAAATCGATCTGGTGGGCGCGCGGCGACCAGCCCTTTTCCGCAAACCATTTGACGAATGGCTGGGGCAGGACGACGGCGGCATTCTGTTGGGCAAGGCGCGGCTGCTCTGTCACGCGCCAGAGGTAGCGCGGCGACGCGCAATCGCCAAGCAGAATCAGAACAAAAGGTGATCGATTCGCGTTACGGCCGGCGAAACCCGGTCGGTCCGCCATAGAGATAGCCGATACGGGCGACCGCCTCCCCCAGTCCTTCACGCGACACCAGCATGGTGTGGCCGTTGGCGTGGATCATGGTCTCCGGATCCGTCATGATCGCGACGTGGCCTTTCCAGAAGACCAGGTCGCCGCGCCGCAACCCGGCAAAATCCGGCCCGGGTTCGAGCGGCTCGCCGACGGTCGCCGCCTGCATGTCGGTGTCGCGCAGCACTTGCCTGCCAGCCATGTGCATTGCAAGTTGCACGAGACCGGAACAATCGATGCCGAAGCCGGAAACGCCGCCCCACAGATAGGGCGTGCCGAGAAACGCCTCGGCGACCGCGACGTAGTCGGGGGCAACCTCGGCGACAGGCCTGAGATGGTCAGATATGACCGCCTCGCCGGATGGCAGCAGAGCATAGTACGTGCGGCGTGTTTCAGCCGCGCCTTTCACTGTTACCGCCGATCCCATCGAGAGTTGCCCGCTGATCGGGAACCGCAAATCCGGTCCCGGATAGAGGAAAGTGCGCGGCACCGAGACAACATGCGTGGGCGCATGGTCCCGACCGCCCAGCACAGTGTCGGCGACATAGCCGACATAGCCGTCGCGCTCGGCCTGTATCCAGGCCCAGCCCTCAACGTCCTCGAAGACGAGGACGTCTTCGCCGAACAGAAGCTGGGTATCGACGCCGGCATCCGGGCGCGGAGCCTTGCGGACATCGGCCACGGAGGCTGATATGCGAGCCGGCCGGCCGGCGACGAAACGGTCGGCGGAAACCTCGCCTTTCAGCCTGGCGTCGGCGAGATCGGAGCGGAAGGCATGGAGGCGGGCATCGCTGGCGGTCAAATCGGCAACTCGTTCAAATGGGCAACTCTTGGGCTCTGGCAATGATAACATCGCCAAAGCGCTCGACAAAGAGCGCGCCTTCGACTGTACGCCTGACCAGCACGTTGCGCTTGTCGAGCTCGTCGCGATGGCGCGACACCAGTTTCAGCGCCCCCATCGTATCGAGCGCACGGGTGATCACCGGCTTGGTGACGTTGAGGCGGGCGGCTAACCCCCGCACCGTGTGTGGCGGCGGATCGAGATAGATGGTGAACAGGATCGCCGTCTGGCGCATGGTGAGATCGGGCGCGTCGTCGCGCACCTCCGACAGCACCACCTGTTGCCATAGTCGCAACGCTTGGCTTGGACGCATGATAATCGACATCCGTCCAGCATGTCGGAAAATTGTTTCGGTTCCGTTTCAGTCAATACCTTCGTCGGCTATGTCCTAGAATCAGCCGTAGCGGTTCGAAATGACCTGCTCCAGCGCCCGGATGCCTTGCGCTTCGCCACCCGCAAGGCCGTGCGGGCGGTCGAACGGGTTCCAGGCGAAGATGTCGACATGCGCCCAGCCGGCGGTCTTTTCGACGAAGCGCTTCAGGAAAAGCGCCGCGGTGATCGAGCCGGCGAAACCGTCCGACGTGACGTTGTTGATGTTGGCCACCTTCGACGCCAGCTTGGCGTCATAGGGCTTCCACAACGGCATGCGCCATAGCGGATCCTCGACCGCAACGGAGGCGTCCGCCAGCTCGGATGCAAGCGCCTCGTCACCGGTGTAGAACGGCGGCAGGTCGGGACCGAGCGCAACACGGGCAGCGCCTGTCAGCGTCGCCATATCGACCAGCATCTGCGGCTCTTCGTCATCGGCCAAGGCCAGGGCATCGGCGAGCACCAGCCGCCCTTCGGCGTCGGTGTTGCCGATTTCGACGGTGATGCCCTTGCGGCTCACCAGCACGTCGCCTGGCCGGAAGGCATTGCCGGCTATCGAATTCTCGACAGCCGGGATGAGCACGCGCAGCCGAACCTTCAACCCGGTGGCCATGATCATGGAAGCGAGACCCAGCACGTTGGCAGCGCCACCCATGTCCTTCTTCATCAAAAGCATGCCCGAGGACGGCTTGATGTCGAGACCGCCTGTATCGAAGCAGACGCCCTTGCCGACCAGCGTTATCTTGGGGGCATTGTTCGGCCCCCAAATCATGTCGATCAGGCGTGGCGCGTCGGCAGAAGCCCGACCGACGGCGTGGATCATCGGAAAGTTGGCGGTAAGAAGATCGTCGCCTTTGGTCACCGATATTTCGGCCTTGTGCGTCGCGGCCAAGGTCCGGGCGGCCTTCTCCAACTGCCCGGGGCCCATATCGCTGGTCGGCGTGTTAACCAGATCGCGCGCCAGGAAAATGCCATCGGCGAGGCGGCGGATGCGGGCGGCGTCGGTGCCTGCCGGCAGCGCGAGGCGAAGCGTCTTGCCTGGCTTCTTGCCGTAGCGGGTGAAGACATAGCCGCCGAGCGCCACGGCGAGTGCCGTAAGCTCCGGCTTGGCCGGTGCGGACGCAAAATGCCACTCGCCTTCGGGCAAGGCTCTCGCTAGTGCGCCGATGGCCAGTGCGCCCTCGCCATCACCGGTGCCGAACAGGGCTCCGGCAATCGCGCCGTTGTCGCCAGGCACGATGAGCGTCCTGCCGGCCTCGCCGGAAAAGCCGTTGGCCTTGGCCCAGGCGACCGAGGATGGCGCAAGGCCCGACGCCGCCAGAGCATCCTTCGCCACCAGATGGACCGGCAGCGCATTGCTCAATTCTTTCTCGACGAGTTCGACAGGCATTCGCTGGCCTCCGGCTTCCGAGTCGACGTTTCTTAACTCTCCGTTAGGGTTAACAGAATATTTCTGCGGGAGGAAAGATGACCTCGCAAATGGTCACGCGCATGAACGGAGCCCTGGTGCCGATGCCGACCAACCGCAGGATGAACGCCAGCGCAAATAGGCTGATCAGCACGGCGTTGATGATGGCGCTTGCCGCAGGCGTCGCTGGCTGCGGAACCAGCAAATTGACGACTGGCTCGATTTCTCGTCCAAGCGGCAAGCCGCTGGAAACAATGTCGGCGGGCGAACTGCACAACGCTACGATGGCGCTTGGCCAGTCCTATTCGAAAAACCCCAGCGACAAGCGGATCGCGACAAATTATGCCGCGGCGCTGCAGATGGACGGCGACGCAGACCAATCGCTTGCGGTGATGCGCAAGCTGGCGATCGCCCTGCCGAAGGACCGCGACGTGCTCGCCGCCTATGGCAAGGCGCTTGCCGCCAACGGACAGTTCGAACCGGCTCTCGATGCCGTGCGCCGCGCGCAGACCCCTGAATATCCTGATTGGAAACTGGTGTCGGCGGAAGCTGCCATTCTCGACCAGCTCGGCCAAAAGGACGAGGCGCGCCAAGGCTATCGCAAGGCGTTGGATCTCAGGCCAAACGAACCGTCGATCCTTTCCAATCTCGGCATGTCGTACGTGCTGGAAGGTGATTTGCGCACGGCCGAAACCTATATGCGCTCAGCCGCCCAGCAGCCGAATGCAGATAGCCGCGTCCGCCAGAACCTTGCGCTGGTCGTCGGTCTGCAAGGCCGTTTCGACGAGGCCGAGAAGATCGCCTCGCAAGAGCTGTCGCAGGATCAGGCGCAGGCTAACGTCGCTTACCTTCGCCAGATGCTGGCGCAGCAGAATGCCTGGAGCCAGCTCAAGGACCAGGACAAGGCAAAGCCCGCCACCAACTGACCGCTTCGAGCGCCGAACCGGCGCGCGAATTCCGCAACATGTCTAACGCAAAGAGCCGCGCTGCACCGGCAGCGTGGCTCTGAATCGTATCAGCGTTTCTGGCAACGCCGCTGGCGCTACTCGCTGCTGGATTTCGGCTGGTCGCCAAAGATGCCGCGCTGGCTCACCTGGATGCCGGCGGGACCCAGAATAATGGCGAACAGCACCGGCAGGAAGAACAGGATCATCGGCACGGTGAGCTTCGGCGGCAGCGCGGCCGCCTTCTTCTCGGCGGCATTCATGCGCATGTCGCGGCTCTCACTGGCAAGCACCCGCAACGCATGCGCCACGGGCGTGCCGTAGCGCTCGGCCTGAACCAACGCCTGGGACACCGACCTGACGGATTCCAGGCCAGTTCGGCTTGCAAGGTTCTCGTAGGCCTGCTTGCGCTCCTGCAGATAGGAAAGCTCGGCGTTTGTCAGGATGAATTCTTCCGCCAATGCCACCGATTGCGCGCCGATCTCATCGGCGACCTTGCGAAGCGCCGCTTCCACCGACATGCCGGACTCGACGCATATCAGCAACAGGTCGAGCGCGTCCGGCCACGCCATCTGAATCGATTGCTTGCGCTTGGTAGCGCGGTTGTTGACGTAGAGCACGGGCGCGTAGAATCCCGCATAGGCTACCACGATGCACACGAACAGCTTCACGAAAAGCGGCTGCTCGGGCAATCCGCCGAGCACGAACAGATACACCGCCGCCAATGCAAAGCCGATGAAGGGCAGGACGAGACGGAAGAAAAGGAAGCGCGTCAGCGGATTTTGCCCGCGAAAACCCGCCACTTTCAATTTCTGCAAGGTACCTTCATCCGCCAGCGCACGCCTGAGATCCAGGCGATCGACAATATTGCGCATGCCGACCGACTGTTCTTCGCGCAGGCCCTTGCGGCGGCGGTCGGCTTCGACTGCCAGCCGCGCGCGCTGCTTGGCGCGCAGCTCATCGCGCTCCAGCGCTACGGATTTCATGCGCGCCTTGAGCTGGTTCCCGCCAAAAGCGGGCAGCAGCGTGAAGACGGTCGCAAACACCGCGATACCGACCAGCAGTGCGATCAGCAGGGACGGGTCGGTGAGAGTTCTGATGACGTGATCGGTCATACGCGAGTCCTAGACTTCGAAATTCATCATCTTGCGCATTACCAGGACGCCCATCGACATCCAGATGCCGGAACAACCGAGGATCAGATGGCCGGTGCTGGTGATGAAGAGGGGCATGATGTAGTTCGGGCTCGTCAAATAGACGAGAAAGGCGACGACGAAAGGCAACGCGCCGATGATCACGGCGGATGCCTTGGCTTCCATGGACAATGCCTGGACCTTGGCTTTCATTTTCTTGCGGTCGCGAAGCACGCGCGAAAGATTGCCCAGCGCTTCGGAAAGATTGCCGCCGGCCTGAGACTGGATCTGGATGACGATGCCGAAGAAGCTCGCCTCGGTGCACGGCATCGTTTCTGGCATGCGCATGGCCGCGTCGGGGATCGACAAACCCATTTGCTGCGAATCGACGATGCGGCGGAACTCGGTCTTGACCGGCTCGGGGGATTCGTTGGCGATCAGGCGCACGGCATCGTTCAGCGGCAGGCCGGATTTTACCGCACGCACAATGATATCGAGCGCGTTCGGAAATTCGTTGAGGAACGCCTTGACGCGGTGCGCGCGGCGAAACGAGACGAACCAGCGGGGCAGACCCAAGACGCCGACCAGCAGCGCAGCCGGCAAAACCAGCAACGGTGCGCCGATGAAATAGACAAGAGCCGTCAAGACGACGCCGCAGACCGCCGAGTAGACATAGAAGCGCTCAAGCGAGATCTTCATGCCGGCCTGACGGATTTGGATCTTCAGCGGTGGTTTCTTGACCAGGCTCTGATTGGACTTTTGCTTTTGATCGAGATCCTTCAGCGAATCCTGGACGGACTTGCGACGCTTGGCCGCTTCCGCCACGCGATCGCGCGACGCCTTGACGACGGAACGATCCGTCTCGGCGGTCTTGATCGATTCAAGCCGCTTGCCGACCTGCTTCTCGGTGCTGATCCGGTTGAACAGGAAAGCATAGGCCACAGCGCCGGCGCTGAAGCCGGCGAGCACGACGAATGCCAATACGGTGCCGTCAATTCCGAACATCGACCCTGGCCCCCACGCTTCCAGACGGATCAATCAGCGCGTTTCTCCATCGCCTCGAGCGCAACCGCGAGGCGCTGCTCCTCACCGTAGTAGCGGGCGCGCTCCCAGAAATGCGGACGGCCGATGCCAGTCGACACGTGCTCGCCCAGCAGCCTGCCGTTCGCGTCCTCGCCCTTGATGTTATAGAGAACGATGTCCTGGGTGATGATGACGTCGCCTTCCATGCCGATCACCTCGGTGATGTGGGTGATACGCCGCGATCCGTCGCGCAGGCGTGCAGCCTGTATGATTACGTCGACGGAGCCGACGACGATTTCGCGCACGGTTTTTTGCGGCAGCGTGTAGCCGCCCATGGCGATCATCGACTCTATACGGTTGAGGCATTCGCGCGGGCTGTTCGAATGGATCGTTCCCATCGAGCCGTCATGGCCGGTGTTCATCGCCTGCAGCAGGTCGAACACTTCGGGTCCGCGCACTTCGCCGACGATAATACGTTCGGGGCGCATGCGCAGACAGTTCTTGACCAGGTCGCGCATGGTCACTTCGCCCTCGCCTTCGAGGTTGGGCGGACGGGTTTCGAGACGCACCACATGCGGCTGCTGCAATTGCAGCTCAGCTGAGTCCTCGCAGGTGATGACGCGTTCTTCGCGGTCGATATAGTTGGTCAGGCAATTGAGCAGCGTCGTCTTGCCTGAGCCGGTACCGCCCGAGATGACAATATTGCAGCGGACACGCCCGATGATCTTGAGAATCTCGGCCCCTTGCGGAGAAATCGAGCCGAACTTGACCAGCTGGTCGAGCGTTAGCTTGTCCTTCTTGAACTTGCGGATGGTAAGTGCGGTGCCGTCGATAGCCAGGGGCGGTGCGATGACGTTGACACGGGAGCCATCAGGAAGACGCGCATCGCAGATCGGGCTTGATTCATCGACGCGGCGGCCAACCTGGCTGACGATACGCTGGCAGATGTTGAGGAGCTGCTGGTTGTCGCGGAAACGGATGCCGGTCTGCTCGACCTTGCCGTTGACTTCGATGTAGACGTTCTTGGAGCCATTGACCATGATGTCGGCAATATCGTCGCGGGCAAGCAGTGGCTCCAGCGGCCCGTAGCCTAAAACGTCGTTGCAGATATCCTCGAGAAGCTCTTCCTGCTCGGCGATGGACATCGCGAAATTCTTGATCGCGATGATGTCGTTGACAATGTCGCGGATTTCCTCGCGCGCGCTTTCGGGATCGAGTTTGGCGAGCTGCGACAGATCTATCGTATCGATGAGTGCGGCGAAGACCTGGCTTTTGGTGTCGTAGTAGGTTTCGCTCTTTTGGCGCTGGATACTTTTCGGCTCCGGGGCCAATGGCGGCGGCTCGACCGCACGGCGAACCGCCGGCGCGGCAGGCGCGCCGGATGGCGGCAGCGCCGCCGACCTGGCAGTTACAGCCGCTTCCACAGGGTTTGCGGCCGCCGGCGCAGCAGGTGCGGGTGCTGGCTGACGGAATTCCGGAATGGTCCGGTTGCCGTCGTCGCTGCCTCTTTTACCAAACATGATCGCTTACCAATTCCACCGCTGAGGCATCACTTCTTGTTGCGCGAAAGCTTGCCGATCAGATTGCCGAGGCCAGCCTTTTTCTTCACCTTGATTTCGCTGCGCCCTGTCAGCACATGGGCGATCTCGTTGATCGTGGCGACAACCGGATTCTTGGCATCCATCTCACCGAGCATACGTCCGTTGTTGGCAGCATTTCCGAACAAAAGCGGCTCGAACGGGATGACCGACATCGGCGAAAGGCCGAGCGATTCGGAGAAGTCGGACGGCGTAATCTCAGGACGTTTCGGCACACCGGCCTGGTTGATCACAAGCTTTGGCGCGGGATCGTTCGGACGAAGCCGCTTCAGCATGTCGACCAGGTTCTTCGTGTTGCGCAGATTGGCCAGTTCGGGCGTCGCCGTGATGACGATCTCGTCGGCCTTGACCAGCGTGTTCTTGGTCCAGCCGGCCCACACGTGGGGAACATCGAGCACGAGGAGCGGCGCGCTACGCTGGGCTATGTCGATAAGCTGGGTGAAGGCGTCGGGATCGAAATCGTAGACCCGCTCCAGGGTCGAAGGGGCCGCAAGCAGCGACAGGTGCTCGGCGCATTGGGCGAGCAGCCGGTCGAGATAGACCTCGTCGACGCGTTCCGGCGAGAAGACTGCCTCGGCAATGCCTTGCGCCGGATCCTGGTCGAAATTGATATTGGCCGTTCCGAAGGCGAGGTCGAGATCGGCGACAACCACTTCGGATTTGAAAAGGGACGACATGGCCCAGGCCACATTATGGGCTATGGTCGAGGAGCCGACGCCGCCTTTGGCGCCGATGAAGGCAATCGAGCGGCCGATCGGCTCCGCTTCCGGATCAACGAAGATCGAAGACACCACGCTGACGATGTCGGCCATCGATACGGGCGCGATGACATACTCGGAAATGCCCGAACGAATGAGTTCGCGGTACAGGCCGACATCGTTGTAGTGGCCGACAACCACCACCTTGGAGGTCGGGTCACAATGCTCGGAGAGCTGGGCGAGTTGTTCAAGCAATAGCTTCGGCTCGCTGCGCGATTCAAGCAGGATCAGGTTCGGTGTCGGCGCCGACTGATAGAATTCGATAGCGGTAGGGATGCCCCCCATATGCACCTTCAGATGGGCCTTGGCCATGCGGCGATCCTCGCCGGCGCGCTCGACCGGATTGGCTACGCCTTCGGTCTCGCAAAATGCCTGGATCGAAATGCGCGGGATCGGCCGCAACGCCTGCATCGCGGCAATATCCTGCTCCGAGGTTTCGCCGCCCGGTACCTCTGTGTCATAGGCAAGATTGCTCATTGTCATCACTTTCCGTGACTTGCGCGGCTTAGGGTTTGTTGAGCCTCAACACTCGTTAATATTCGACTTCCGAATTGCCGAGGAATTCGTCCGAAATACCTCTGTCACGATAGACGTCGATCACCGCGCCGCGATTTTCCGCGTCGATCGGGGTCGGCTTGCGTGGCCCGATCAAATCGGACGGATTGGCCATCTGGGCAGCCAGGTTGTTCTGATACGAACAGCCGAAATCGGCATAGTGCTTGTTTTCCGAAGTCTGCAGCAGGTCTTCGGGCCAGCGCCCGCATTTATCCGTCTGAGCCTTCACCGAGACGTAGGCAACACGGATCGGTGCGGACGCTTCGGCCGAAACAGACTGATAGGACCGCATGGCGATCCGCTTCCGGCTGATGCCGCTGGCTATGGCCAGCCTGGCGAAATCGCGGCCGGCCACGGCCGCTGCGATTTCGTTGGCTGAGCCGCTCGGAATCTCGATCGTCAGCACCGGAGCCGCGCTCCTGTCGTATCCGTCCAGGAAGCCCAGGAGCGTGTCACGCTGGGATCTGGTCATGCCACGGTCGCCGGCGCCGACCGGAAGGTCGATCTTCTGTATCTTCTCGGCTATGACGATCGGATGGGTGGTGCGATAATCGTCCGGTATGGCACCCACCGTGACGCTGTCGCGATTGGCGCAGCCGGCCAGCAATGCCGCCACCGCGATCGCCATAATGGGAACGGCCGGCCGCCAGATTCGCGAATGGACCGACCGCGTCGCGGTGATCGCCCGTGCCTTCGATGCTGCCTTAGACATGACCGCTTCCCCGCTTACTTGTAGATAAAGCCGACAACGCCGTGGTAACGGCCGTTGGGCTTGTCGGTCTGCATGGTGCCGTAGACACGGTTGACGCGGCCAAGGAAGATGCCGGCGCCATCGCTGGCGGCGTTGAAATTGTCATCCGGCTTGGCAAGATCGTTGCGCGCCACCGGCTTCACCAGATAGGGCGTAATGATGATGACGAGCTCGGTCTCGTTGCGAACGAAATCCCTGCTGCGGAACAGCGCGCCAAGCACTGGAATCTTTGTCAGACCAGGTAAGCCGTTGACGGCTTGCCTGAGATCATCGCGGACAAGGCCGGCAATCATCATCGAGCCGCCCGAAGGCAGTTCCACTGTTGTGTCGGCCAAGCGCTTGCGGAGCGACAGGGCATTCATGCCCGGGCTTGTTACGCCTTCGGACAAAGACACAGACCCCTCCGTTGTCGGCTCGGAAACCGAGGTTCTGACTTTCAGGCTGATACGGCCGGGAGACAGCACCACCGGCTGGAATTCCAGGCCAATGCCGTATTCGATCTTCTCGACCGAATACGTCTTCAGACCGGTCTGGTTATCGTTTGATACGGCTTGGGAAACGCTGGTCACCATGTTGTATTCGCCGCCAACCTTGAAGGTCGCCTTCTCGCCGGATACGGCCGTCAATGTTGGTTCGGCGAGGGTTTTCATGACACCGGACTGTTCCATGGCATTGATGTAGGCCTGCAGCGTCGAGCTCCCGATAGAGAGGCCCGAGTTCGACAGCGACTTGCCCAAACCAGTGAAATTGTCGCTTACCGCGCCCCAGCTGATGCCGTTGCTGCTGCCGTTGCCCACCATGTTGACGCCGAGCTGCTTCATCACCGAGCGGCTGACTTCCGCGACCGTTACCTTCAGCGTCACCTGGTCGTCGCCGATGATCTGCAGCAGGTTGACGATCTTGCTGACGCGGCGCTCGGCATCTGGGTTATCGATCGCGACGCCGGCTTCAGCCGAACCGCCGGCAGCGGTCTGCGAATATTGACCCGTGGTCGCCTCGCCGCCGGACACGAAAATGGTTGCCAGATCGGCCGCGCGCTTGGCGTCCAGAGGAGTGTCCACGGTTCCGGTCAGAACGACGTTGTCGTTCAGCAACTCGACCTTGACCTCCGATGACGGGATGAAGCGCTTGATATAATCCTCCAGCCCGGCGACGTCACGTTCGACCGCTAGGTCAAGGCTGACGATCTGCTCGCCATTCGGGCCAAAGACGAAGATATTGGTCTCGCCGACCGCCTTTCCAAACAGATAGATGCGCCTGGCGGTGCGGGTCACCGCGTCGGCTACAGCGGGGTTGGCGACGAGAATGTCGTAGGCATCGCTCGGGAGGTCGATGACCACCGACTTGTTCAGTCCGAGCTTGACCCGCTGGGTGGCGGTCGAAGCCGTCACCCTGGCGTTGTCGCCTGCTGCGCTGGCACAGAGAACGCCATATGCATTCGTTCCAAGGAAAAGCAGGCCGATCGCCGCAGCCAGCGTGACCGGCAATTTGGTTTTTAGCCTCATTTCCTCGCCCCCACTTCGGAAACTTCGCCCGACTTGATCAACCGCACGGTTCCGCGCCGGCCATTGCCGGAAACCAGGTAATCGGCTTCGCCCACATTCTTGTCCTGACTGTCCTTGATCGAGCGCAGCGCCAATGTCAGGCGATCCGCCATCTGCTGTGCGACGGTGATGATCTCGGACTGCTGCGGCGTCAGTTCCAGGGTGGCGGTCTGGCCAACCCTGGTCTTCTTACCTTCCTCGTCCTCCTGAATGGTCTGGTCGATCGCCAGGACGCGAATGTTCTTCAGGATAGTTTCGGTCGTGAAGCCCGGACCACCGCCATTGGCGGGATCGGCTCTGCGGGTCATGATGACGTCGACGAAATCGTTGGGAAGAATAAAGCCACCGGCCGAGGTGTCGGCCGAGATGCTTGTGGCAACGGCCCGCATGCCGGAGGGCAGGATCGACGACATGAAGCTTTGCCCTTCACCGATCAGCTTCGAGCGCCGCAGCGGCTCGCCGGCGTAGAGCGCCACGCGAGCGACGGCGCCCTTCAGCTTGTCCAGCGCTTCAGGCTCGGCGGCGCGGGTGATGAAATTTGCGTTGATGCCGGCGGACGGCCATGACTCCCAGGAAATGTTGTTTTCAAGCGGACTGCCCATCGGAACGTCGCCGGAAAGAACAAGCACATCCTGCAGCGCGATCGCCGGCGCCTGAGGACCGGAATCGACAACCGGAGGCGGCGGAGCCACGACCATGTTCTTCGCGACATAGCCTGCACCACCGGCCGCGGCTATCGCCACGCTCAGAATAATCAATCGGGATGCTGGCATCTGTCCGAACCTCGCCTTGGCAAACCACGTAGCCAAGCGGGACTTTGCAGCGGCAATCGTCAAAACAAGGTTAATGTTATACTTACGATCGTGATTAATTTAACGTTTACATAAATTGGACCGACAAGCCCGGCCCGAAGGAAAACGTGGCCAACTCGCCTGCTCGGCGCCAACCGCGTAAAGCGAAATTCAGCCCGCCAGCCTGGTAAGTGCCCAGGCCATCAATGGCGAGTCGGAATAGGTGAGCAGACCGCCAATGCCAAGCGCGATGCCGTACGGAACGCCGGTCGCCTCATCGGCGAAATGGCGCAGGAACGGATTGTGGCTTGTGACGGCGGCAAGCGGCGATTTTCGATAGGCGAGGATGGCTAGCGTCAGCAGTCCGCCGATGAATGTCGAGGCGACGAGGTATTCGATGAGATGGATGTTCAGTCCCATCCACATGGCAGTGGCAGCCAGAAGCTTGGCGTCGCCGCCGCCCATGCCGCCCAGCGCGAACAGGCCGAACGTCACCGCGAGAACCAGGCCGGCGGCGGCGAAATGCCAGCCATAGGTGGCCCAGTCCATGCCGGTCAAAGGCGCAACCAAGGCGAAGACAACCACAAGCAACACCGGCACGCGATTGGCGATCGTCATCGAAAGCATGTCGGAGATCGCGGCAAAAAGCATGCAGAACGGAAACACGACGAAGATCACGGCTTCAAGCATCGGCGCGCCTATGACCCAATTGCATCTAGCCCCAGCCTAATCCTATTCGATTAACGACTGATGAGGCCTAAATTTCAAATCATGCGAGGACTAAATAAGGGCCGCCAGTGCGGCGGCCCTTATTTCAGAACAACCGAACCCGTTACGGTCAGCTACCGTTCACCTTAGTGGAGATGGCGGTGAACTTGGCGTTCAGCGAGTTGCCGAGCTGGCCGGCGCCGACCATGATGGCGAGTGCGATAAGAGCGGCGATCAGACCGTATTCGATAGCGGTCGCGCCGGATTCGTCCTTCACAAAACGTGCGATGAGGTTAGACATTCGAGCTCCTACTCCAATTGTTACAGCACTTCCGTCAACTTCTCTTGGTGGCTGATCGGATACTGCGAATCTAAGGAGAAGCTGTTTCAATCGGCTTAATAAACAGGCTTACCGATTCCTTTCCCGCTTCGACGACATTGCGTGGTTAACCCAGAACTAAAATACCCGCCGCTAGGCCCCCGGGCTGACAAAAGGCGCAAGAGGCGCAATTCGGCAAAGACGTTCCAGCCGTGCCGGCTAGGCCCAATGCCGGTTCCGGCTTGGTCCTGAACTCCAGCCGCTTAACGGTTGGTTCACCAATCTCGTTCATGTTCCGTTGAACAGTTTGCCAGGGGGCGCCTCAATGGCCGGGCCGAGATCATCATTTCCAGTTGCCGTGCTTTTTGCCGCAGCGGCTTTCGCCTTTCCAGCCAGGGCCGGCGCCGGCATCGAGGTGACGATGAACCAGGCAAAGATCATCAAATTGTCGCGCGCCGCCGATACGATTGTCGTCGGCAATCCGGCGATCGCCGACGCCTCCGTGCAGGATGCATCGACGATCGTACTGACCGGCAAGGGATTTGGCGTCACCAATCTCGTCGTCCTCGACCAGGAGGGCAACCCGATCGTCGATGAGCAAATAACCGTCGTGCGCCAGGCAGCGTCGTCGGTGCGCATCTATCGGCGTTCCGAAGTACAGACCATGTCCTGCGCGCCATATTGCGAAAGCTCGTATAAGAGCGATGCCGAGAAGGCCTCCGAAGCCGAAATGAGCGCCGCGCATTAGTAGCCGACGTCTCCGTCTTTGGCGAGAACGTGCTTCGGTTATCGCCGGGTTAAGGCCTTCCCGTTGAATTTAACGGTCATTCCAACCGGACTTCAATCGGTTCCGACTAAGGGTGGGACCGATACAGAAGCGGCATCGGCGGGCAGAGGACATGAGCAAGGCAGGACGAGCAGGTTCTCCAAGACGGTTTTTGGGCGACCGCCGCGGAAGCACGGCGATCGAATTCGCCATGCTTGCAATTCCTTTCGCGCTTCTTGTCTTCGCCATCCTGGAGAGCTGCATTTCTTTTGCCGCACAGGAAGTGATGGCAAACGCAACCGACGACATCGCGCGCCAACTGCGTACCGGCCAACTAAGACCGGCCGATGTGTCCGGGACCAAGCTGCGGGATATGATCTGCACCAAATTGGAGATCATGGTCGCCAAGACCTGTCCCGGATTGCTGGTGGACTTGCGCGAATATCCGACCTTCGCCGATGCGGCGCTGGCCGGTTTCAAGATCCAGGATGGCGACGTCGTGCTGACCAAGGGCACGAGCACACAGACCTTCACCGTCGCACCTGGCCTGGCGGAGTCGAGAAACATGCTGCGTGTTTTTTACAAATGGCCGGTGATGACCGACTTCATGGCCAAATCGATGGCCAACCTGAAGGACGGCAAAACGCTGCATTTTGCTTCGATCACTTGGCAGAACGAGCCGTTCGACAACTGAACCACGTAGTCGCTTGAAAAGGGGCAAAGCCATGATTCGTGCGGGGGCACAGCTGGGCATCGCAGGGATTTGTACAAGAGCAGTCCGGCTTTGCTCGGACCGCCGCGGTATTGCGGCTGTCGAGTTTGCCCTCATCGTGCCTGTCCTGTTGATCATGTACTTTATGACAATGGAGGCCTCGCAAGCCATCGAGACCAGCAAGAAGGTCAGCCGCATCGGCAGCATGGTAGCGGACCTCGTCACGCAGCAGCAGACCGTCAAGGCGGCCGATGTCGATGCCATCATGGCGATCGGCAGTTCCACGCTCCAGCCCTACAACCGCTCGAAACCGAAGATCATTATCACGGCGATACAGGTGACCAACGAGACGACGCCGAAAGTCCTGGTCGTGTGGTCGCGCAAACTGGTCGATGGCGTCTCTAGCGTCGACGCTGTCAAGGATTCCACCACAACGGTCCCGAGCGCGCTCAAGATCAAAGGCACGTTCCTCATTCGGGTCGAAAGCGATCTCGCCTACAAGCCAATCATCACCTGGTCGGCGGACGGCCAAAGCCGGTTCGGGTTGAGCTCGGTCTTCAATTCGATATCGATGGCGGAAACTTATTATCTGCGGCCGCGCAGGAGCCCGACCATTCCGTGCAGCGATTGCTGACGCCTGAAGCCCGCTAACCGGTCTGTTGCTATTGCTTGCGACCGCGGGCCGAGACTAGACGCACGATGGCTGCAGCCAGCACATAGTCCCTCGGACCGGCAACGGTTCGGCGACGATACCGATACGGAACGTTCCGATAACATCGCGCCAATCGGCTCGCGCCAGATTTGTGCAAGACCCATCCGGCAGCAAAGCCAGTACGGCGGCGAATGCTGTCAGGGCAAGCCTCATGCGAGCTCCGCGCCGCGCATTTCCATCCGCAGATCGACCATGCCGCGATTCGTCTCTCCGGGACCAGCACGCCAAGCCGTGCTGTTTGGGTTTCCGAATTGCCAATGGCGGCGCGGAACCCTATGTCTGAGCCAACACACAGGCAATGATGAACCTTTCGATGGCACGCGCCTTCCTTTTTGTCCTCGACTCCTTCGGCATCGGCGGCGCGGCCGATGCCGAACGTTATGGCGACACCGGCTCCAATACGTTCGCACACATCGCGCGGGCCTGCGCAGAAGGCCGCGCCGATCGCGAAGGCCTGCGTGCCGGACCCCTTCTTGTACCAAACATGTTCGCGCTCGGCCTCGGCCAGGCCGCGGCAACGGCGACGGGTTTCAGGTTCGAGAATGCCGGCAGTGCGCGGCTTGCCGCCGCCTTTCACGGCGCGGCCCAAGAGGTTTCGAGCGGCAAGGACACGCCATCGGGCCATTGGGAAATAGCCGGCCTGCCGGTCCGTTTCGACTGGGGTTACTTCCCAGACAAGATTCCCGCCTTTCCGGCCGAGTTGACCGAAGCAATGGTGCGTGAAGGGAAGGTGCCTGGCATCCTCGGCAATTGCCATGCTCCGGGCACCGAGATTATCGAACGGTTCGGCGAAGACCATATCCGCACCGGCAAGCCGATCTGCTACACCTCGATCGACTCCGTCCTGCAGATCGCCGCGCATGAGGTTCATTTCGGCCTGGAACGGCTTTACGAGTTCTGCAAAGTGGTGCGCAGGCTCGTCGATCCGCTGAATATCGGCCGCGTCATCGCGCGGCCGTTTATCGGTGAAACCGCCGCCACGTTCGAGCGAACGCATAATCGTCGCGACTATGCCGTACCGCCGCCGGAACCGACGCTGCTCGACCGGCTGACGGCGCGCGGCAGCCGGGTTATCGCGATCGGCAAGATCGGCGACATTTTCGCCCATCGGGGGATCTCGGAAGTCCGCAAGGCTGCCGGCAACATGGCGATGTTCGACAAAACGCTTGGTGCCATGGAAGACGCCCGCGACGGCGACCTCGTCTTCGCGAACTTTGTCGACTTCGACACCGAGTTCGGGCATCGGCGCGACGTTGCGGGGTATGCCGCCGCACTCGAAGCTTTCGACCGGCGCCTGCCCGAGGCATTCGCACGGCTGAGGCCAGGCGATCTGCTCATTTTGACCGCCGATCACGGCAACGATCCGACGTGGCGCGGCACCGACCACACGCGCGAGCGTATTCCGATTATCGGGACACGGCCGGGTTTCAAAGGCGCAGAGATCGGACTGAGGACAACATTTGCCGACATCGGCGAAACCGTGGCCGAACATCTCGGGCTGGCGCGCGGCCGTCACGGCACCTCCTTCCATGCCACGATAGGTGGCCATGCCTGAGCTGCCGGAGGTAGAGACAGTCAGGCGCGGTCTGCAGCCGGCCCTTGAAGGTGCCCGCATTGTCGGTGTCGAGGCACGCCGGCCGGATTTGCGGTTTCCGTTCCCCGAGAGATTTTCGGAGCGGCTGACCGGCAAGACGATTGCGGCGCTCGGCCGCCGTGCCAAATATCTGACAATGCACATGGACAACGGCCCGGTTCTGATCTGCCATCTCGGCATGTCGGGTTCGTTTCGCATCGAAACGGCCGACGAGAGCGCAACGCCCGGCGCGTTCCACCACGAACGTTCGAAAAACACTGCTCACGATCACGTCGTCTTCGACATCGCATCCCCTGCCGGCGTCCGCTCTCGCGTGATCTTCAACGACCCGCGCCGCTTCGGGTTCATGCTGTTTTCGGAAGGCGAGCCCGACATGCATCCGATGCTGGCGGGATTAGGCGTCGAGCCTACAGGCAACGCACTGGACGGCGCGCTGCTCGCTTCGTTGCTGAAAGGTCGCAAGTCACCGCTGAAAGCGGCACTTCTGGACCAGAGGCTGATTGCCGGGCTAGGCAATATCTACGTCTCGGAAGCGCTTTGGCGGGCCGGCCTGTCGCCGCTGCGCGAAGCGGGCACCCTCGCGAGAGCCGGCAAGAAAGCCAAAGAGCAGAGCGAACGCCTGGCCGAAGCAATCCGCTCGGTCGTCGCCGATGCGATCGCCGCCGGCGGCTCGTCGTTGCGCGATTATATGCAGACCGATGGATCGCTGGGCTACTTCCAGCATTCCTTCGCGGTTTACGATCGCGATGGGGAAGCCTGCTCCAAGCCTGGTTGTGGCGGCCACATCGAGCGTATCGTGCAAAGCGGTCGTTCGACTTTCCACTGCCGGGCCTGTCAGGCTTGAACCAGAAGCGAGGAGGAGCAAAGCATGGGCTATGAAACCATCATCGTCGAAACCCGCGGCAAGGTCGGGCTGATTACGCTGAACCGGCCGCAGGCGCTCAACGCGCTGAATTCACAAGTGCTCGCGGAACTGGTCGCGTCGGTGAATAGCATGGGCGCCAATGCCGACATCGGCGCCATGGTCATCACTGGTTCGGAAAAGGCTTTCGCGGCAGGTGCCGATATCAAGGAAATGCAGTCCATCTCCTATGTGGATGCCTATCTGCAGGATTTCTTCGTCGGTTGGGAAGAATTTACGCGGGCACGAAAGCCGATCATCGCGGCGGTGGCGGGCTATGCGCTGGGGGGCGGCTGCGAACTGGCGATGATGTGCGACTTCATCATCGCCGCCGACACCGCCAAATTTGGCCAACCCGAGATCACGCTGGGCGTCATGCCCGGCATGGGCGGATCGCAGCGCCTGACCCGCTTTGTCGGCAAGTCGAAGGCGATGGATATGTGCCTGACGGGTCGAATGATGGACGCAGCCGAGGCCGAGCGTTCCGGCCTTGTCTCGCGCGTGGTGCCAGCCGGCGAGTTGATCGAGGAAGCGCTTAAGGCAGCGTCCAAGATCGCTGGTTTTTCCTTGCCGTCGGTGATGATGGCAAAGGAGGCCGTCAACCGCGCCTATGAGACGACGCTCACCGAGGGTCTGCGGTTCGAGCGCCGGCTGTTTCATTCGCTGTTTGCGCTGGATGACCAGAAGGAAGGCATGGCGGCCTTCAGCGGCAAGCGGAAGCCGAATTTCACGAACCGATGAGATGACGAAGGCGCCGGTCAAAAAGAAAGCGCTGCAGCGTTGACGCGCCGGAAAAGCTGAACTATAAGCCGCACCAACCGAGGCGGCCCTGTGGCTGCCCGTTTGTTTTTTGCGCCCTGCGGTATCCCGCAAGCGCCCACCAGATCAGAAGAGAGGCACCATGGCCAATACCTCCTCGGCCAAAAAGGCAACGCGCAAGATCGCCCGTCGCGCAGCGATCAACAAGAACCGCCGCTCCCGCGTCCGGACCTACATCCGCCAGGTCGAAGAGGCGCTCGCGGCTGGCGATAAGGCGGCCGCACAGGCTGCCTTCAAGGTGGCCGAGCCGGAATTGATGCGCGCCGCGACCAAGGGCGTGGTGCACAAGAACACGGCATCGCGCAAGGTGTCGCGGTTGGCCCAACGGGTCAAGGTGCTGTCGGCCTAATATACCTTTTCCTGAACTGCGCTTCTTCAAACCCGGCCAATCGCGCCGGGTTTTTTTTCGTTTGCCGGCAAGTACTTAAAAGAAAGCCCGCAAAATGGCGCTCCGGGTGCATTTCAAAGTTCGAAATGCTTTGCCGGCATATACATGCCCGCTGATATTCGCAGCCTTCGAAACCGCCAATACGAAAATTTCCGAGCGTCACAGATTACTGTTTTTTTTCAGAGGCTTACCGATGGTGATCCACAGCTTGTTCACATCGGCTGTGGCCGATAGGCGGCAATTGGCTGTCAAGTGAATTATTTCAGAAAATTTCGCATTGTGTGGCCTTTTTCACATTCGCCGGAAAAGGGTTTGAATCACAATGGCTTTGTCAAAATCAACTGTTGCAGCATGGCGTTCGAAACGTCCCTTTCTAGTCAGATTCCTTAAAAATCCGTTAGGGGTGGCCTTGCCCTATCCACAGCGATTTCGGTAATGTCTGTCCATCGAAGGGACGGGCCCTTGGCCCTTGACCAGCCTGAAACCGGCCAGCTCAAATTGGCAGAGTTTACACCGCGGATTCAACTCCGCGGACGGGGTTGGTTTGTCTTTTCGATACGGTAGGGGACTGGCGTAATTGTACATGGCAGGTCGACGGTGCGCCGGCGGTTTTTCGCCGGACGGCATTTTGTTGCCCTGACATGACCAAAGCGGATCGGCTCTTCGGCGCCGGACCGACAACGAGGCGATTCATCAGCCGGCGGCGGCGATGGTGTCGCAGCGAAGACACGGTCGCCGGAAACATGGATGCAGGAGGCGCATCCCCGGCGGAAAACAGGTACAAGAGACAAGGAACTCGATCATGCAGAGCGGCGGCATCGAAAGGGAGCTTACAGGCGACCTCCCATTTCCTGGAACGTTAATCGGAAGGAACGACATGGCGGCTTCCAATGAAGCTGAACAGAAGTTCGATCGGGTCAAGGCCCAGTTGAAGGCGCGTCTGGGAACCGAGGTCTATTCGAGCTGGTTCGGGCGCATGAAGGTCGCTGAATCCTCTAAGGGCATTGTCCGCATCTCAGTGCCAACCGCATTCCTGCGTTCATGGATCAACGGCCACTATCTCGATCTCATCACCGAGTTGTGGAAGCACGAGGATCCGGAGATCCTCAAGATCGAGATAGTGGTTCGCACCGCCACACGGCAGGGCCGCAACAACGTCGAGCCAGAAGTGGCCCCGGCGCGCAAGATGACCAGGCAGACGCAAACCGCGCTCTCTGCGGGCACGGCGAGCCCCAGCAGGGTCGAACGGGTCCCGGTACCCCGCCCGGGGATGCCGGCAGAAACCGAGTTCCGGCACAATGTTCTCGGTTCGCCACTCGATCCACGCTATACTTTCACCTCCTTCATCGAAGGACCATCGAACCGAGTGGCTTTTGCCGCCGCCAAGGCGGTCGCGGAATCGCAGTCGAGCGCGGTGCGTTTCAATCCGCTCTTTCTTCACGCGACGGTCGGGCTGGGCAAAACGCACCTGTTGCAGGCGATCGCCGCAGAATCGCTGAAGCAGAATCCGAAATCGCGGGTCGTCTATCTGACGGCTGAGTATTTCATGTGGCGGTTCGCCACCGCGATCCGCGACAACAACGCACTGACGCTGAAAGAACAGCTGCGCGACATCGACCTCCTCATCATCGACGACATGCAGTTCCTGCAGGGCAAGTCGATCCAGCACGAATTCTGCCATTTGATCAACATGCTGCTCGACAGCGCCAAGCAAGTGGTGGTCGCTGCCGACCGGCCGCCGTCGGAATTGGAGTCGCTGGAGCCACGCGTCCGCTCGCGCCTCAACGGCGGCGTCGCGCTGGAAATGTCAGCCCCGGATTTCGCCATGCGTATCGGTATGCTCAAGCTCAGGCTTGCCACCGCCAAGCTCGACGATGCGTCGCTCGATATTTCCGAAGAGATCCTCAACCACGTCGCCCGCACGGTGACCGGCAGCGGACGCGAGCTCGAAGGTGCCTTCAACCAGCTTTTGTTTCGTCAATCCTTCGAACCGCAGATCACCATCGACCGCATCGACGAGATCCTTGGCCACATCTATCGTTCGGGCGAACCCAAGCGGGTGCGTATCGAGGACATCCAGCGCATCGTCGCGCGCCACTACAACGTGTCGAAGACCGAACTTCTGTCCAACCGGCGCACACGCACCATCGTCAAGCCACGGCAGGTCGCCATGTATCTGTCGAAGGTGATGACGCCGCGCTCGCTGCCGGAGATCGGGCGGCGGTTCGGCGGTCGTGACCATACGACCGTGCTGCATGCGGTGCGCAAGATCGAGGATCTTTCCGGTGCCGACAACACACTGGCGCAGGAACTCGAATTGCTGAGAAGGCTGATCAACGACCAGGCCTGACGGCCCGAAAAACGCCGGCTCGCGGACTCCGGCCTTTTTATCCCCAGAAAGCCCGTGCAGCCGGTCCGAACCGGTGGCGCGGGCTTGCGTTTGCCGGGTTTTTCCTGTCAGTTTACGCAGATTCTGAGCCTGTTCAGACCTTTCGCGGGGCGCCGCTTGCCGGAGACCCGTTCATTCATTCAAGCGAGCCTGTTTCGTCATGCGTGTTATCCTGGAACGGTCAAATCTCCTGAAGTCGCTCAACCATGTTCACCGCGTGGTCGAGCGGCGCAATACCATTCCGATCCTGTCGAACGTGCTGCTCAGCGCCGAGGGGGCCAGCCTTGAAATGAAGGCGACCGACCTCGACCTGGAGGTGACCGAAGCAACGCCGGCAAAGGTCGAACGTGGCGGGGCGACGACGGTCCCGGCACATCTGCTCTACGACATCGTGCGCAAGCTTGCCGACGGCGCGGAGGTGGCGCTGAAGACCGACGAAGACGGCAACGCCATGACGGTGACGTCGGGGCGCTCGAGCTTCCGCCTGCAATGCCTGCCGCAGTCCGACTTTCCCGAGCTTTCAGCCGGGTCGTTCTCGCATATTTTCCGGCTCGATTCCGTCGGACTAAAGGGCCTCATTGAAAAGACCCAGTTCGCCATCTCGACCGAGGAGACGCGCTATTATCTGAACGGCATTTATCTGCACACGCACGAGGCCGGCGGCAAGCTGAAGCTGCGCTCTGTCGCGACCGACGGCCACCGGCTGGCGCGCGCCGAGATCGATGCGCCGGCAGGCTCTGAGGGCATGCCTGGCGTCATAATCCCGCGAAAGACGGTCAGCGAGCTGCAAAAGCTGGTCGACGATCCCGATGTTGCAGTCACCACCGAGTTGTCCGACACCAAGATCCGTTTCACCATCGGCAGCGTTATCTTGACCTCCAAGCTGATCGACGGCACTTTCCCGGACTACCAGCGCGTCATTCCGACCGGCAACGACAAGAAGCTGATTATCGATCGCCAGAGTTTCGCCGCTGCCGTCGATCGCGTTTCGACCATTTCGTCCGAACGCGGCCGGGCGGTGAAGCTTTCGATCGCCGAAGGGCAGGTCACGCTTGCGGTCAACAACCCGGATTCGGGCAGTGCCACCGAGGAACTGGCGGCCGACTATTCGTCCGATCCGATCGAAATCGGCTTCAACGCCAAATACCTGCTCGACGTTGCCGCGCAACTGACCGGCACGGAGGCGAAGTTCATGCTGGCGGATGCCGGTTCCCCGACGCTGATCCACGACATGGCCGACGAGACCGCGCTCTACGTGCTGATGCCGATGCGGGTGTAGGGCCCGAACGGGGCCATCTTGCTGTCGTGACCAGATCTGCAAAACCGCAGCAGACGTACATAAGTAAGCTCACACTTACGAATTTCCGCAACTATGCGGCGTTGGCAATCGACCTTGATCCCGGTGCTGTGGTTTTCTCCGGCGACAATGGCGCCGGCAAGACCAATCTGCTTGAAGCGATCTCGCTGCTCACGCCGGGCCGCGGCCTGCGCCGCGCACCCTATTCCGAGGTGGCGCGCGAAGGCGGCGACGGTGGCTTTGCGCTGCATGCCCGGCTTGACGGGCCGGAAGGCCAGGTCGAGATCGGTACCGGAATATCGGGCAGCGACGGCGAAGCCGGCCGGCGGGTGCGGATCAACGGCGCGACGGCACGCTCAGCCGAAGACATGCTGGAATGGCTGCGCGTGGTCTGGCTGACACCGGCCATGGACGGCCTGTTCCCCGGGCCGGCTGCCGACCGCCGGCGCTTCCTAGACCGGCTGGTGCTGGCGATCGATCCTGGCCACGGCCAGCGCGCGCTTGACTACGAAAAGGCAATGCGCGGCCGCAACAGACTGCTCGCCGACGGTTCACGCGACGGTGCCTGGTTCGATGCGATCGAGATGCAAATGGCCGAGACCGGCGTGGCAATTGCCGCGGCGCGTGCCGAACTGGTGCGCCTGCTCGCCGCCATGATCGACCGGCTGCCCGGCGACGGACCGTTTCCGCAAGCCGACATCGGCATCTCTGGCGAACTGGAAGGCGAACTCGGTATTTTGCCGGCCGTCGACGTAGAGGAACGGTTCCGTCGTGCGCTTGCCCAGGGGCGCGACCGCGACCGCACCGCCGGACGCACGCTCGACGGCCCGCACCGTTCCGACCTCGTGGTGCGCCACCGGCCCAAGGCGATGCCGGCCGAGCTCTGTTCGACCGGCGAGCAGAAGGCGCTGCTGGTCGGCATTGTCTTGTCGCATGCGCGGCTAACCGGCGAGATGTCGGGCATGACACCGATCCTGCTGCTCGACGAGATCGCCGCCCATCTCGACGGCGGTCGACGGGCGGCCTTGTTCTCGATCCTGGAGGAACTAAACTGCCAGGCCTTCATGACCGGGACCGATGCCGCGTTGTTTGACAGCCTCAAGGGACGCGCGCAATTCCTGACCGTCGATCACGGCACGGTCAGGCCGACCATTTGAATTTCGTCCATGGCGCATTTCTGAGCTGCATGCATTGACGCCTGACAAGTTTTTTCCTCCGTTATATGGTCCGGCGATGATCACAGCCGCCCTCACCGATGAAGAGCTCGAACGCTACGCCCGCCACATCGTGCTGCCCGAGATCGGCGGCGCGGGCCAGCAGCGGCTGAAGCGGGCGCGGGTGCTCGTCATTGGCGCCGGCGGATTGGGAGCGCCGGTGCTCGAATATCTCGCCGCCGCAGGGATTGGCACTCTCGGTATCGTCGACGACGACATCGTTTCGCTTTCCAACCTGCAACGACAAGTGATCCACGCCACGGGCGATGTCGGGGTGGCGAAAACCGACAGCGCCAGAGCGGCGATCATCCGCATCAATCCAAACGTCGTCGTGGAAGAGCACAATTTCAGGCTGACCCTGGACAACGCCCCTACCCTCATTGCCCGTTATGACATCGTCGTTGACGGCTCCGACAATTTCGAGACACGCTACGCGGTGGCCGACGCCTGCGCCGCGGAAAGCCGGCCGCTCGTGCATGCCGCCGTTGGCCGCTTCGACGGCTCGGTCACCGTACTGAAGCCATTCGAAACCGGCCCGGACGGCAAGTTGAACCCAAGCTACCGCGATCTCTTTCCCGAGGCGCCGCCGCCGGGACTGGTGCCATCCTGCGCGGTGGCCGGCATTGTCGGCGCGCTGACCGGGGTCATCGGCACGCTGCAAGCCATGGAAGCGATCAAGCTGATCACCGGGATTGGCGAGCCGCTGGTCGGACGACTGCTGCTCTACGATGCGCTGGCGGCACGCTTCGACACGATCCGCTACAAGCGAACCAGCCCGTGAGCCTGCCTGCCGACGTTTCCATCGTGCAGCTTGCCGCCGATTTCGACTGTTGGGACGAGGTGCTGGCGCTGGTCATGCGGGCCTTCGCCTTTATGGACGGGGTTATTGACCCGCCGTCCTCGGCGCATCGGCTCACCGTTGAAAATCTCAGGGCTAGAGCGCTGGAGGAGACAGCATTCCTGGCGCTGAAGGAAAACGAGATCGTCGGTTGCGTCTTCATCCTGAAGCGCGCAGACGAGCTCTATGTTGGAAAGCTCGCGGTCGAGCCGGTTCTTCAGGGACAAGGCATTGGAAAACAGCTGATGCAGGCCGTCGAAGATCTTGCCCGCAGCCACAACAGGACCGCCATCGAGCTCCAGACCCGGATCGAGCTGACCGGAAATCACGCAGCCTTTGCCCGCCTCGGTTTTCGTGAAACCGAACGGACAGCGCACAAGGGCTACGACCGGCCGACCTCAATCACCATGCGCAAGGCGTTTTCGTAAGCCAAAGCTATCCAACGACGAACGCGCGGTTGCCGCGGCAAGACCGTGCCGGCGTGACGGCAGGTCACGCCCTCAACGGCAGCACGCGGTCGGGCGGGCGATGACCATCGAAGAAGGCGCGGATATTGATGATCACCTTCTCGCCCATGTCGATACGGCCTTCGAGCGTCGCCGAACCCATATGCGGCAACAGCACGACCTTGCCTTTGTGGGCAAGCTTCAGCAGCTTGCTGTTCAGCGCCGGCTCGTGCTCGTAGACGTCGAGGCCGGCGCCGGCGATCTTGCCGTCATGGATGAGCTTGATCAGCGATTCCTCATCGATGATATCTCCGCGCGCGGTGTTGACTATGTAAGCGGACGGTTGCAGAAGCGCCAGCCGCCGTGCCGAAAGCAGATGGAAAGTTGCCGGTGTCGATGGGCAATTGACCGAGATAATGTCCATACGGGCAAGCATCTGGTCGAGGCTTTCCCAATACGTGGCTTCCAACTCGTCCTCGATTGCCGGCAGCACGCGGTGGCGGTTGTGGTAGTGGATCGAGAGGCCAAACGCCTTGGCGCGCCTGGCGACGGCAGTGCCGATCCGACCCATGCCGACAATGCCGAGCCGTTTGCCCCAGATGCGACGGCCGAGCATCCAGGTCGGCGACCATCCCGCCCATTTCTTGTCGCCGGTCAGCACGTTGGCGCCTTCGGCCAGCCGTCGCGGTACGGCCAGCAGCAGCGCCATGGTCATGTCGGCCGTATCTTCGGTCAGCACGTTCGGCGTGTTGGTGACGGTGATGCCTTTCTTGGCCGCTGCCGCAACGTCGATCTTGTCGACGCCATTGCCGAAGTTGGCGATCAGCTTGAGGTTGTCGCCGGCCTGGGCAATCAGCGCCGCGTCGATATTGTCGGTCACAGTCGGCACCAGCACGTCGGCCTCCTTGACCGCCGCCACCAGTTCCGGCTGCGTCATCGGCCTGTCCTCCACATTCAAGCGGGCGTCGAACAACTCGCGCATGCGGGTCTCGACTAGGTCGGGCAACTTGCGCGTGATGACGACGAGGGGCTTCTTTTTGCCTGCCATTGTTTCCTCGAACCCGATCTCGTTGAGACCTCTTTAACCAAGAACGGCGAAACTGAGAGCCGATCGCGGTACCGGTCATCCATGTAACAAGCGGTTCCGCCGAAGACAAAGAAAAATGGGCGCGAAGGCCGATGGGCGGGCGCCGAAAGGAACGAAAGTGTCTGGTTTCGCGTCGCTCCGCCTGACCCTCAGTGCAGCATTCCTCGGCGCTCTCATCCATAGCCCACTGGTGATGGCGCAAAGTGCCGCCGCACCCGCCCAGAGCGTCACGCTCGGACCAAGCGGCTTGCCGCTGCCGCGCTTCGTCAGCCTGAAATCCGGCCGCGTCAACTCGCGCGTTGGGCCGGGCGTCAATTATTCCGTCGACTGGATGTATATGAAGCCAGGCCTGCCGATGGAGATCATCCAGGAGTTCGATACGTGGCGCCGTGTGCGTGATGCCGACGGCTCGGAAGGCTGGATCAATCAGTCGCTGCTTTCGGGCCGTCGCACGGCGATCGTCGCCCCCTGGCAGCGCGGCAAGGACGCTCGCGTCAACCTCCTTGACGACCCGGCAAAAGATGCAGGCGTCATCGCGATCCTCGAACCGGGGGTGATGGGCACGATCAAGTCCTGCGATGGCCAGTGGTGCGAAATGACCTTCGACGGCCATACCGGCTGGCTCGCGCAGTCGCTGGTCTGGGGTGCCTATCCCGGCGAAAAGGTCAAGAACTGACTTTTCCGAACCGGAGGTCGGGCCAGCGCTGCAAGCACCGGATCCGGCATTTGTTTCGCTGATCTTCGGTTCGGGGATGGTTTAGCGGCCGATGCGGCCGAGATGGGTATCCTGGAAACTGCTTGACAGCTTCAAACCATAGCCCAGAGCGCGGTCGATGGCGATGTGGGCGATCCAGATCAGCGCGACAGCTATCGCCATTGCGTTGTCAAAGACGCTGCCGACAAGCGCCAGCAGAACGGGCAAGATCAGTATGTGCAAGGCGTTGTAGGCGACAGCCCCGACGCGCGGCCCGGCCATGTAACCCAGCATCGACAGGTCGGGCGCCAGAATGAGCACGGCAAACAGCCACCAGGAAACACCGGCGATTGCATAGAAGACAAGAGCCGCCACCGCGACGGCGACCCATTCGAGCCGGAGCGTCAAATCCAGGAATTTCATAAGGCGCCGGTCAGTCGCAGCGTTTCGGACGCAGTCTCACCACGATATCGACATTGGCGATCTCCATGCCCTCCGGCGGTTCCGGCAGGTTGGAAACCGTCACCGGGCCGCTGTCGATATCGAAGATCCTGTTTTCGCCCTCGATATAGAAATGATGGTGATCGGAGGTGTTGGTGTCGAAATAAGTCTTCGATCCCTCGACGGCAAGGATGCGGAGAAGACCGGCCTGGGTAAACTGGTGCAGAGCATTGTAGACGGTGGCCAGAGACACCGGCACGCCGGCGGCAAGCGCCTCCTCGTGCAGTTCCTCGGCCGAAAGATGGCGGTCGCCCTTGGCGAAAAGCAGATCTGCCAGCGCGATGCGCTGGCGTGTCGGCCTCAGACCGGCCTCGCGAACCCGCTTGTCCACAGCGACATTATCCTTCCGGCAACCCAGATCCATGTATCCGTCGCGCTCACAATTCCGCCTCAGACAGGTCCAAAATGGCAGAAATTGAGCATCTGCCGAAACCGGACGTGTCCTGACATATATTCTGTCGACCGAATGCGATCAATAGCGCGCATTGACCCGGGCAGACGGGCAGGTTAAGCGCAAGCGCCGGTTTCCGGCCTGAAACAGATTGTGTTAGGAAACCACCGACAAGGGCGCCTATCGCCCGGGACGATCACGGGGACGAGATTGATGGCGGGTTCGAAATCCAGCTACGGTTACGAGGAATTGCTTGCCTGCGCCCGCGGCGAGCTGTTCGGACCGGGAAATGCGCAGCTGCCCTATCCGCCGATGCTGATGTTCGACCGCATCACCGAGATCAGCGAGACCGGCGGTGCATTCGACAAGGGTTTCATCCGCGCGGAATTCGATATCAAGCCGGATTTGTGGTTTTTCGCCTGCCATTTCATCGGTAATCCGATCATGCCAGGATGCCTAGGCCTGGACGCCATGTGGCAGTTGACGGGGTTCTATCTCGGATGGCTCGGTGAACCCGGCAAGGGGATGGCGCTGTCGACCGGTGAGGTGAGGTTCAAAGGCATGGTCACGCCTTCGGTCAAGAAGGTGGAGTATGGCGTCGACTTCAAGCGAGTGATGCGCGGTCGGCTTGTGCTTGGCATCGCCGATGGCTGGCTGAAGGCAGATGGCGAGCCCATATACGCGGCAACGGATCTGAAGGTCGGTCTGTCCAAGCAATCGGCCGCCGTCTGAACGAAGACCCTACAGTACGACGTCTTGGACGTCTGATGAACGCTGTAGCACTTTTAATTTTGCGCATGGTTCCATTCCGGAAATTGATTTCAGGTTCGGGGTCCGCGCTGGAAGGAGTTGCGAATGAGACGGGTCGTAGTCACAGGTCTCGGCATCGTGTCGTCGATAGGCAACAATGCCAACGAGGTGCAGACCTCGCTGCACGATGCCAGGTCCGGCATCAGCTTCTCCGACTCTTTCGCCGAGCATGGCTTCCGTTGCCGGGTGTGGGGTGCGCCGACGCTGGACCCATCGGGCATGATCGACCGTCGCGCCATGCGCTTCCTGTCGCAGGGTGCTGCCTGGAACCATGTCGCAATGGACCAGGCGATCGCAGACGCCGGCCTCGACGAGGCCGACATCACCAACGAGCGCACCGGCATCGTGATGGGCTCCGGCGGACCGTCGACCCGTGCAATCGTCGAGGCGGCCGAGACCACGATCAAAAACGGCAGCCCCAAGCGGATCGGACCGTTCGCGGTGCCAAAAGCGATGTCGTCGACCGCGTCGGCGACGCTTGCCACCTGGTTCAAGATCCACGGCGTCAACTATTCGATCTCATCAGCCTGCTCGACGTCTGCGCATTGCATCGGCAATGGCTACGAGCTGATCCAGTGGGGCAAGCAGGACATCGTCTTCGCCGGCGGCCATGAGGATCTCGACTGGACGATGTCGGATCTCTTCGATGCCATGGGCGCCATGTCGTCCAAGTTCAACGACAGGGCATCGGTCGCCTCACGCGCCTACGACGTCGATCGCGACGGTTTCGTCATTGCCGGCGGCGCCGGCGTGCTGATTCTTGAAGAGCTCGAGCATGCCAAGGCACGCGGCGCCAAGATCTATGCCGAGATCGTCGGCTATGGCGCGACATCGGACGGCTACGACATGGTGGCGCCGTCGGGCGAAGGCGCGGCGCGCTGCATGAAGCAGGCGCTCGCAACGGTGTCCTCGCCGGTCGACTACATCAATACGCACGGCACCTCGACGCCTGTCGGCGACTCCAAGGAAATGGGCGCCATCCGCGAGGTGTTCGGCGAGAAGATGCCTTTCATCACGTCGACCAAATCGCTAACCGGCCATTCTCTGGGCGCCGCCGGCGTGCAGGAATCGATCTACTCGATCCTGATGATGCAAGGCGGCTTCATCGGCGAGAGTGCCCACATTGAGAACCTCGATCCGGAATTCGAGGGCATGCCGATCGTGCGCAAGCGCATCGACGATGCAAGGATCGACACCGTTTTGTCCAATTCGTTCGGTTTCGGTGGCACCAACGCAACGCTGATTTTCCAGCGCTATTCCGCATAAGGATTTGCCGACCATGGACGGATTGATGAAGGGCAAGCGCGGGCTTGTCATGGGTGTTGCCAACGATCATTCGATCGCCTGGGGTATCGCCCGCAAACTGTCCGAACATGGCGCGGACCTCGCCTTCACCTATCAGGGCGAGGCCTTCGGGCGCCGGGTCAAGCCGCTCGCCGAGAAATTGGGCGCATCCCTGGTGGTGCCTTGCGACGTCGAGGACAGCGTGTCGGTCGCCGCGACTTTCGAGACTTTGGGGAAGGCGTGGGGCGGGCTGGATTTCGTCGTCCATGCCATCGGCTTTTCCGACAAGAACGAGCTGAAAGGCCTCTACGCCGACACGAGCCGCGACAACTTCATCCGCACCATGGTGATCTCCTGCTACTCCTTCACCGAGATCGCCCGTCACGCCGCCACATTGATGAAGGATAGCGGTTCGATGATCACGCTGACCTATGCCGGTTCGGTCCGTGTCATGCCGAACTACAACGTTATGGGTGTCGCCAAGGCGGGGCTGGAGGCCAGCGTCCGCTATCTCGCCAACGACTACGGCCCGCGCGGCATCAGGGTGAACGGCATATCGGCGGGACCGGTACGGACGCTTGCGGGCGCCGGGATTTCCGACGCACGCCACATGTTCTCCTACCAGCAGCGCAACGCGCCGCTACGCCGTACAGTGACGATCGACGAAGTCGGCGGCTCCGCGCTCTATTTGCTGTCCGACCTGTCCTCCGGCGTCACCGGCGAAATCCACTATGTCGATTCCGGCTATCACATCGTTTCCATGCCGACGCTTGACGAATTGAAGCAGACCGACGGCGGGCGGGAATAGCGCGAGCGACGTATCGCCGGCTTGCCCCGCAGGATTTCAGCGTCGCGCCGATAAGACCTTGAACATGCCGTCGCGGGCGAGCTCCGCATGGCTGGAGAAGGCGGCCGCCAGCACCGGTTCGTAGGGAAGCTGACGGTTTGCCACCATGAACAGCCGGCCGCCGGGCTTCAGCGCCTTGCCTGCCGCGCGGATCATGCCGGCACCGATTTCCGGCTCAGTCGCCCGGCTGCGGTGAAAGGGCGGGTTCATGACGACCACGTCGTAGCGGCGCTCGACCGGTTCTCTCAAAAGATCTATCCAGAAGAAACGTGGCTCCACGCCTGTGTTGCCGACATTGGCCTTGGCCGCCTCCAGCGCCTCGAAATCCGCTTCGTAAAGGTCAAGCGCCGATATGCCGGGTGAGCGGGCGGCGACTTCGGCGGCGACATAGCCCCAACCGGCACAGAAATCCGCAACGCTGCCACGCAGATCGTTGGGCAGATTTTCGACCAGCAGCTTCGATCCGGCATCGATCTTGTCGAAGGAAAACATGCCTGGGGCCGTGCGGAAGCGGTCCTCGACCACCAAGTCCGGATTGGCGGCGCGAAGCGTTGCCGCGGCAACGGTATCGGCCGGCCGGCGAAACCAGAAGGCAATGCCGTGATGCTTCGGCAGGTGGCCTTCGAGCGGCACAAGGGCGCCGACATGCTTGCGCAGGCTGGCGATTCCATCGTCCTTGCTGCCGGCGACGACGATCAACCCGCCTGGTGCTGCGCGTTCGACCGCTTCGGCAACGCGCAACTCGTTTTGGCCGCGATGGCGGCCAGCGAGCACAAATGCCGCGTCGAAAGCCTCGCCTTCGACCTGCGGCGTGACCGCGAAGCCGGACGCCTGCAAGGCGCGAAAGTGCGGCCTGAAGCCTTGGACAAGATGAAGCTTGGCATCAAACCCTTCCGGCAAGCGAAAGCCGGGCTCGGCACCGAGAAAGAGTATGCGTTCATCCTTTCGTGGCAGGGAAACAGCACCGGCCTCGAACTGATGGAAAAGCGTTTTCAGCGGCTCGGCGGACATTCACCACTCTTGAACTGCAAGGCTGTTGTTGAAACGCAAACGGGCGCGACCTTCCGGCGCGCCCGCTTCGATTGCATAGTTAGATCAGCTTAGGCGGCGTTTTCTTCGCCTTCGCTCTTCTTGTCGCGCAGGATTTCCTTGCCGGTGGCCTGGTCGACGACCTTCATCGACAGGCGGACCTTGCCGCGCTCGTCGAAGCCCATCAGCTTGACCCAGACCTTGTCGCCTTCCTTGACCACATCGGAGGTCTTGGCAACGCGGTCATTGGCGAGTTGCGAGATGTGGACGAGGCCGTCACGCGGACCGAAGAAATTGACGAAAGCGCCGAAGTCGGCGGTCTTGACGACCGTGCCTTCGTAGATTTCACCGACTTCCGGCTCGGCGACGATGGTGTGTATCCACTTCTTCGCCGCCTCGATCTCCTTGGCATTGGCCGAGGCGATCTTGACGGTGCCGTCGTCCTCGATGTTGATCTTGGCGCCGGTCTTTTCGACGATCTCGCGGATGACCTTGCCGCCCGAGCCGATCACGTCGCGGATCTTGTCGGTCGGGATGTGCATGACCTCGATGCGCGGCGCGAACTCGCCGAGCTCGGCACGTGCGCCGGACAGCGCGTGGGCCATTTCGCCGAGAATGTGCTGACGGCCATCCTTGGCCTGGTCGAGGGCGATCTTCATGATCTCCTCGGTGATGCCCTCGATCTTGATGTCCATCTGCAGCGAGGTGATGCCGTAGGCGGTGCCGGCAACCTTGAAGTCCATGTCGCCGAGGTGGTCCTCGTCGCCAAGGATGTCGGAGAGCACGGCGAAGCGCACGCCTTCCTTGATCAGGCCCATCGCAATGCCGGCGACCGGCTTGGCAAGCGGCACGCCGGCATCCATCAGAGCCAGCGAGGTGCCGCAGACGGTAGCCATTGACGACGAGCCGTTGGACTCGGTGATCTCCGAAACGACGCGCAACGTATAGGGGAACTGGTCGGCGGTCGGAAGCATCGGCCGGATGGCGCGCCAGGCGAGCTTGCCATGGCCGATTTCGCGGCGGCCCGGCGAACCCATGCGGCCGGTTTCACCGACCGAATAGGGAGGGAAGTTGTAGTGCAGGAGGAACTTCTCCTTGTACATGCCGGTCAACGAATCGACATACTGCTCGTCCTCGCCGGTGCCGAGCGTGGCGACAACCAGTGCCTGGGTCTCGCCGCGAGTGAACAGCGCCGAGCCGTGCGTGCGCGGCAGGACGCCGACTTCCGAGACGATCTTGCGGACCGTCTTCAGGTCGCGGCCGTCGATGCGCGAGCCGGTGTCGAGAATGTTCCAGCGCACGACCTTGGCCTGGAGCTCCTTGAACACGGTGCCGATCTGTTCGGACGTGTATTTGGCCTCTTCGCCTTCTGCCGGCGCGAACGCGGCCTTGACCTTCGCCTTGACGGCGTCGACGGCGGCATAGCGCTTCTGCTTGTCGGTGATCTTGTAGGCGTCGCGAAGCTCGCCTTCGACGATCTTGAGCATCTCGGCTTCAAGTGCGGAATAGTCCGGCGCGGTGAAGTCGCGCGGGTCCTTGGCCGCGACTTCAGCCAGCTTGATGATCGCGTCGATCACCGGCTGGAAGCCCCTGTGGCCGAACATGACGGCGCCAAGCATAAGGTCCTCGCCGAGTTCCTTGGCTTCGGACTCGACCATCAGCACGGCGTCGGCGGTGCCGGCGACGACCAGGTCGAGCTTCGATTCCTGCATCTCGTCGACATGCGGGTTGAGCACATATTCGCCGTTGATGTAGCCGACGCGGGCGCCGCCAACCGGGCCCATGAACGGCACGCCGGACAAGGTCAGGGCGGCGGAGGTGGCGACGATCGACAGGATGTCCGGGTCATTTTCGAGATCGTGCTGGACGACGGTGACGACGATCTGGGTGTCGTTCTTGTAGCCTTCGGCGAAGAGCGGGCGGATCGGGCGGTCGATCAGGCGGGAAACCAGCGTTTCCTTCTCGCTCGGACGGCCTTCACGCTTGAAATAGCCACCCGGGATCTTGCCGGCGGCGTAAGTCTTCTCCTGGTAGTTGACCGTCAGCGGGAAGAAATCGAGGCCGGGTTTCGGCTCTTTCATCGAGACGACGGTGGCGAGAACCTTGGTTTCGCCGTAGGTGGCCAGCACCGCGCCATCAGCCTGACGCGCGATCTTGCCGGTTTCGAGAATGAGCGGACGGCCGCCCCATTCGATTTCCACTTTGTGGTAATTGAACATGTCTTGTCCTTCGTATGCGGAAAGGGCCGCGCCGTTTCAGCGTGCGCGGATGCCCTTTCCCTTGGCTTCCTTTCTCGGGCAGCCACGGGCAAGACAACGGGAAGCTCGGCTATTCGGCGCGGTGCCGCACGAGCGTCCTGCAATCCTGCCCCATGACCGTCCATGGGCGGTTTCGAGTGGCCCTCTGCTGTTTCGAAACCGGGTTGGCCAATCGATCCGACTGGCCTTGCGCGTGAACCCGAAAACCAGGTTTTCGGAAAGTATCCTGCGCAAATCTAAACTTCAGAGCGTCCTTTGCGCGTCCAAACCGGTGCGCGGCGCTCTGCTTTCTTCATTGGAGCCTTGGATGATCCGATGCTCCAATGCGCGACCGGCGGGCTCTCGAAAGAACCCGCCGGTCAATTCGTCAACGGCGCAGACCGAGCTTCTCGATCAGCGTCTGATAGCGCGCGTCGTCCTTGCGCTTGAGATAATCAAGCAGGCTGCGGCGCTGGGAAACGAGAGCGAGCAGACCACGGCGGGAATGGTTATCCTTCTTGTGGTCCTTGAAATGATCGGTCAGGTTCTTGATGCGCTCCGAAAGGATGGCCACCTGGACTTCCGGAGACCCGGTATCGCCCTTGGCGGTTGCGAATTCGCCCATCAATTCCTTCTTGCGTTCGGCAGTAATCGACATCGTGTTTTTCCTTGTCTGTTTGAGGAAACGGGACGCCCTCAGCCGGGATGTCGTCCAGCAGGGGCCGGTGCAAGCAACGCGTCAAAGCGCGAGGCTGCGGCGCATATAGTGCAATTCCGACAAAAAGGCCAGCCTAATTCACAAGCCGGCTTTTTGCTGCATAAACGGGCACTTCCGCCTAGTCAGAGCCATTTCTTCCATTTGAAGTACGCAAAGAGCCCGACCGCAACAAGCGCCATGAAGACGAGCGACAGGGGATAGCCGTAATAGGCTTTCAGCTCCGGCATGTTCCAGGGCGAGGTGTCGGGGTCGAAATTCATGCCCCATACGCCGACGAGAAAGGTAAGCGGCATGAAGATCACCGAGACGATCGTCAGATAGCTGATGACGTCGTTGGTGCGCGCCTGGCTGAGCGACAAGTGCATCTCGATCAGGCCGGTCAGCATGTCGCGCTGGGTTTCGACCAGTTCGATCAATCGCAGCGAATGATCGAGCGTGTCGTTCAGAAATATCTTGGTTTCGGCCTTCACATAAGAGACGTCGTTGCGGATCATGGTCGCCACCGCGTCGCGCATCGGCCAAAGCACGCCCTTCAGCACATTGGCATCGCGCCGCAATTCGTGAAGCTGCCGCATCTGATGCTTGTGCGCCTGGTTCAGCATCTGGTCCTCAATGCTGTCGACCAATTCGCCGGCAGCCTCGATCGGCGGGAAATAGCTGTCGACGATGGCGTCGATCAAAGCATAGGCGAGATAGTCGGCGCCGCGCGAGCGCAAGCGGTTGGGCACCGAGCTTGCGATCCGCTTGCGCACGGGATCGAACGGGTCGCCTTCGCGTTCCTGGAAGGTGACGACGAAGTTCCTGCCGAAGAAGACGGCGATCTGTTCGTAGCGATGCGCGGTGACATCGTCGATCATCCTGACGACGACAAAGGCATGGTCCTCGAAGAAATCCACCTTCGGCCGCTGGCCGGTGTTGACGACATCTTCCAGCGCCAACGGATGCAGGTTGAAGATCCGGCCGATCTCCTCGATCAGCTGGATGTTGGCGAGGCCTGTGCAATCGAGCCAGATAACCGGCCAATTGTGGCAATGGGTGTTGACGTCGTCGATGCTGGCATTGTCGATGGTCTTGAACTTTTCGGGCGAGATCAATGTCAGCCTGAGCTCGGAACGGCGTGCCGCCGGGTCGGCGATCAGCGTGCCGGGCGAAGCCCCGACGGGCGGCCGCCGTGTGTTGAGCACCGCCCGCTTCCTGCCCGTCTCAGCCTTTGCCATGTGCCCCCTCGAATGCAGCGTCGGTGCCGCGCATCCCTTCGGACGGCAAACGACGCCGTCGCCCTGTTGATTTAGCGCATGATCCTTTCCCAAAATAGAATCCGGTTGGAGATCATGCGCCGAGAGACAGCTGTTACCCGATAAAGACCCGCTTTGGCTTGAACATGCCTTGCTCGATGGCGCCGATGGCGACCAGCTTGCCGCGCGCGGTGGCGCAGGCCTCCTCCGCTTCTACCGGCGCGTCACGGCCGCGAATGATGACCGGATTGCCGAGGCGGATTTTGGTTGCCGCATCGTCGCTGATCGCGACCTGCGGCAGGCATTCGAGCGCGGCGGCGGTGTCGACCAGAAGTGCATCGATGGCACCGAAGTCGATCGGGGCGTCTGCTTCTTGCGGCTCGCCCTGCTCGCCGAAGCGGGCGGCTTCCAGCTCGGCCAGGGTAACGAAATCTTCCTGCGTGAACGGCTCGACCTCGACCCGCCGCAGCTCGGCGATGTGACCGAAGCAGCCAAGGTCGCGGCCCATGTCGCGCGCCAGCGAGCGGACATAGGTGCCCTTGCCGCATTCGACCTCGAAGATGGTGCGATCGGCCATGTGCTCGACCAGATCGAGCCGGCCGATCTCGACCTCGCGTGCCGGAATGTCGATCGTCTCGCCATCGCGGGCAAGGTCGTAGGCGCGCTCGCCGGCGATCTTGATCGCCGAAAATTGCGGCGGCGTCTGCATGATGACGCCGGTATATTTCGAAAGCAGCGCCCGTACGTCGGCTTCCGCCGGACGGCGGTCCGAGCTTTTGGTCGCCAGGCCTTCGAGGTCGTCGGTCGAACGCTCCTCGCCCCAGGCAACCGTGAAGCGGTAGACCTTGGCGCCGTCCTGGACGTATGGCACGGTCTTGGTCGCTTCGCCGAGCGCGATCGGCAGCATGCCGGACGCCAGCGGGTCGAGCGTGCCGGCATGGCCGGCCTTTTCCGCCTGGAACAGCCATTTGATCTTGGAGACGGCTTCAGTCGAGCCCATGCCGACCGGCTTGTCCAGTACCAGCCAGCCCGAGATCGGCCGGCCCTTCTTCTTGCCGCGACGCGCCACTATTCGCTGTCCTTCCGGTCGTCTTTGTCTTTGTCGTCGGCGCTGAGATCGCGCGCCACTTCGGGCGAGTGCAGCAACTCGTTTATCTTCTGGAAATTGTCGTAGCTGGTGTCGAGCCGGAAGCGGAATTCCGGCATGTACTTCATCTGGCGCAGCGCGCCGGAGACGCGGCCGCGCACGAACTTCGCATGCTTGTTGAGCGCCTCGATCACCGCCCCGGCATCCTTGGCGCCGAGCGGCGAAACGAAGGCGGTGGCGATCTTGAGATCGGGCGACATGCGCACTTCCGAGACCGAAACCACCGTGTTCTCGATCAGCGGATCGAGGATCTCGCCGCGCTGCAAGGTTTCCGACAGAGCATGGCGCACCTGCTCGCCTACGCGAAGCATGCGCTGGGATGGGCCTGATGTGATTGAACGGGGCATTTTTCTCTATCCTGAAATCGTGGGGCGCGGGATAGGACCGCACCACATGTCTCATATGGTTTGGGCGGCGGTCTTTCGACCACCGCCCGGTCTCGATGGATGCCCGAACTCGAACGTTCGAGCTCAGAGCGTCCTGGTCACCATCTCGACGCGGAAGCACTCGATGACGTCACCGACGCGCATGTCCTCGTAGTTCTGGAAGGCCATGCCGCATTCCTGGCCGCCCGGAACTTCCGAAACCTCGTCCTTGAAGCGCTTCAGGGTCTTCAGCGTGCCTTCGTGGATGACGACGTTGTCGCGGATCAGGCGCACGCCCGCACCACGCTCGACCTTGCCTTCGGTGACACGGCAGCCGGCGATCTTGCCGACCTTGGTGATGTCGAAGATCTCGAGGATCTCGGCATTGCCGATGAAGGTCTCGCGCCGCTCCGGCGAGAGCAGGCCGGAAAGAGCCGCTTTCACATCATCGACCAGATTGTAGATGATCGAATAGTAGCGGATCTCGATGCCTGCCGCAGCCGCGGCTGCGCGGGCCTGCGCATTGGCGCGAACGTTGAAGCCGATGATCGCAGCCCCCGAAGTTTCCGCCAGCGACACGTCGCTTTCAGTAATGCCGCCAGCCCCCGCATGGACGATGCGGGCGCGCACCTCGTCGGTGCCGAGATTGTCGAGCGCGGCGTTGATCGCCTCGATCGAGCCCTGCACGTCGCCCTTGATAACCAGCGGGAATTCTTTCAGTCCGCTGGTCTGCAACTGCGACATCATCTGCTCCAGCGAACCGCGCTGGCCGGCATGCCTGGCAACCGCCTTCTCGCGTGCCAGACGCTGGCGGTATTCGGTGATCTCGCGGGCGCGGGCCTCGTTGTTGACCACGGCGAAGCGGTCGCCGGCCTGCGGCGTGCCTTGCAGGCCGAGCACCTCCACCGGCATTGCCGGCGGCGCTTCCTTGACCTGCTCGCCGCGATCATTGACGAGCGCGCGTACCCGGCCCCATTCGTTGCCGGCGACGAGAATGTCGCCCGGCATCAACGTGCCGGTCTGCACCAGCACGGTGGCGACTGGGCCGCGGCCCTTGTCGAGCTGGGCTTCGATGACCACGCCTTCGGCGGTGCGGTCCGGATTGGCCTTCAGGTCGAGGATTTCGGCCTGCAGCAGGATCGCTTCGAGCAACTTGTCGAGATTGATGCCCTTGGTCGCCGACACCTCGACATCCAGCACCTCACCGCCCATGGATTCGACGAACACCTCGTGGCGCAGCAGTTCCGAACGCACCTTCTGCGGGTCGGCGTCATGCTTGTCGATCTTGTTGATCGCCACAATGATCGGAACGCCGGCCGCCTTGGCGTGATTGATCGATTCGATCGTCTGCGGCATGACGCTGTCGTCAGCTGCCACCACGAGGATGGCGATATCGGTCGCCTGGGCACCGCGGGCACGCATCGCCGTGAAGGCGGCGTGGCCGGGCGTGTCGATGAAGGTAACCTTGTGACCGTTCTTCTCGACCTGATAGGCGCCGATATGCTGGGTAATGCCGCCGGCCTCGCCGGAGACGACGTTGGCATTGCGGATGGCATCGAGCAACGAGGTCTTGCCGTGATCGACATGACCCATGATCGTTACCACCGGCGGACGCGGCTGCAGGTCCTCGGGACGATCGGCGATGTTGAACAAGCCCTCTTCGATGTCGGACTCGGCGACGCGGCGGACCGTATGGCCAAATTCGGTGGCGACGAGTTCGGCCGTGTCGGCGTCGATGACGTCACCAGGCTTCAGGATCTGGCCCTGCTTCATGAAGAACTTGACCACGTCGACAGCGCGCTCGGACATGCGCTGCGCCAGCTCCTGGATGGTGATGGTTTCGGGCAGGATCACTTCACGCATGACTTTCTCGCGTGGCTCGTTATGCAACGCGCGCTTGAATTTCTCCTGACGGCGGCGCATCGACGAGAGCGAGCGGGCGCGCGCATCCTCGTCGGAAAGCGCCGAATTCAGCGTCAGCTTGCCGCGGCGGCGGTCCTCCTCGCCCTTGGTCGGTTTGGCCGGACGCGCCACTTCCGGCGTGACCAGACGGCGCACTGGTGCGCCGGCACCGGTCCGCTTCGGTTTGACCTCTTCCTCGTCATCGACTGTTGCCAGTTCGGCGGCGAGCGGCGCACGGCGGCGCGCCTCTTCCTCGGCACGGCGGCGGGATTCGGCCTCGGCTTGCAGCCGTGCCTCTTCCTCGGCCTGACGGCGAGCCGATTCCTCGCGCTCGCGGCGGCGGCGCTCTTCGTCCTCGCTGCGGCGCTTGGCTTCCTCGATGGCGCGCTGGCGATCCTCGACATCGCGGACCTTCGAGCCCTCGAGAGCCCGGCGGCGTGCTTCCATTTCCTGGCGCGACAACTCGTTCAGCACCATGCCGCCGCGTTCGACCGGCGGCGGCGGGGGAGGCGCCTTGGGAGCTTCCTGCACGGCAGGCGCTGCCGCGACCGGCTTCGGCGTGAAGACGGACACAGGCGCTGCCGCCGGCTCCGGCTTGTCGCCGGGCAGCGAGAACTTGCGCTTCTTGGTCTCGACGACCACCGACTTGGTGCGGCCGTGCGAGAAGTTCTGGCGCACCGTGCCCTGTTCCATACCGGGGCGCTTCAGCGTCAAGGTCTTCTTCGGCGTAACACTCAGCGTCTTGTCGTCGCCCGATTTCGTATCGCTCATTCCATATCCTCTGCGGCATCATCTTCGTCAGCAACGGCCGCAAGCATTGCCAGATCGTCCGGGGAACCGCCCCGATATCGGTCGAGCGCAACCATGCGCTTCTGCACCGCCCTGCCCGCGTCTCCCGCGAGAACGGCAGCATGTATCACATTTGTACCCCCCAATGCCAAGCTCAACTCGGCCTCGGAGAAAAGTTTGTAAGCGCGGATCGCAGGCCCGCCGAGGTGGACGGTTGCCCGTCGCGCCTGGCTTATCTTGCGGACGCCATCGTCGGAAGCCTCGGTCGCGTGGAGCACGAAAAGTGCAAGTCCGCCGCGCACGGCGCTCTCGACCTTGGTCGCTCCGAGCGCTATGGCGCCCGCCTTGCGGGCCAGGCCAAGCATGCCCAGAGCGGACCTGGAAAGCAGCGCGTCGACCATGCCGCCAAGATCGGCCGGCACGCTCACCTGCGCCTTAAAAGCACGGGCAAACAGGTTTTTGGCCGCTGCCTTTTCTATATGTAGGCGGTCGGCTGTCACCCAGCAACCGCGGCCGGGCAGGTTTCTCTTGATGTCCGGAACGACGGCCGAATCCGGGCCGACGACGAAACGGATCAGTTCATCCGGTTCGGCTTGCCTGCGGGTGACGATGCAGGTGCGATCGTTCATCTCGTCCAAGGGCGGGTTCGGTGCGATGCGGTTTCACCTCACGCACCGACGGTTTCGTCAGCCGGCACGCCCTCGGCGGCAAGCTCGTCTTCGGTGATCCAGCCAGCCTTCAGGCGAGCGGCCAGGACCATCTGCTCGGCATCGGCGCGTGATACGCCGTGGTTGGCGAGCACACCCGGGAATACCTTCGTCTCGCCGTCCTTGCGTTCCTTCCAACCGGTCAGGTCGTCGGCGGCGTAGCCGGCGAAATCCTCGATCGTCTTCACGCCGTCCTCGCCGAGCGTCACCATCATGGCGGTGGTGATGCCGGGAATCTCGCGCAGCTCGTCCTTGACGCCGAGCGCCTTGCGCTTCTCGTCATGCTCGGCTTCGATCTTCTCCAGATATTCGCGGGCGCGGGTCTGGATTTCCGAAGCCGTGTCCTCGTCGAAGCCGTCGATCGACGCGATTTCGCCGGAGTCGACATACGCGACCTCCTCGACGCTGGTGAAGCCTTCGGAAGCGAGCACCTGGCCGACCATCTCGTCGACGTCGAGGGCTTCCATGAACAGCGACGACCGTTCGACGAATTCCTTCTGGCGGCGTTCGCTCTCTTCCTGCTCGGTCAGGATGTCGATATCCCAGCCGGTGAGCTGCGAGGCAAGACGGACGTTCTGGCCGCGGCGGCCGATGGCCAGCGACAGCTGATCGTCGGGAACGACGACCTCGATGCGCTCGGCATCCTCGTCGAGCACGACCTTGGCGACTTCCGCCGGCTGCAATGCATTGACAATGAAGGACGCCGCCGATGGCGACCACGGAATGATGTCGATCTTCTCGCCCTGCAATTCACCGACGACCGCCTGGACGCGGCTGCCGCGCATACCGACGCAGGCACCGACCGGATCGATGGAGCTGTCGCGCGAGATGACAGCGATCTTGGCGCGCGAACCCGGATCGCGGGCGACCGACTTGATCTCGATGATGCCGTCGTAGATTTCCGGCACTTCCATGGTGAACAGCTTCGCCATGAACTGCGGATGGGTGCGCGACAGGAATATCTGCGGGCCGCGCTGTTCGCGGCGTACGTCATAGACATAGGCACGGACGCGATCGCCATACTTGTAGTTTTCGCGCGGAATCAGCTCGTCGCGGCGGATGATCGCTTCGCCGCGGCCGAGATCGACGATGACGTTGCCGTATTCGACGCGCTTGACGGTACCGTTGACGATCTCGCCGATACGGTCCTTGTATTCATCATATTGCCGGTCGCGCTCGGCCTCGCGCACCTTCTGCACGATGACCTGCTTGGCGGACTGGGCGGCGATGCGGCCAAAATCCATCGGCGGTAGCTGTTCGGCAATGAAATCGCCGAGCTGGGCGTCCGGATTGCGCTCGCGCGCCGAGGAAATGGCAATCTGCGTCGCGTAGTCATCGACCTTCTCGACCACTTCCATCAGCCGCTGCAGCTTCATCTCGCCGGTGTTGGCATTGATGTCGGCGCGGATATTGGTTTCCTGGCCGTAGCGCGAGCGCGCGGCCTTCTGGATCGCATCGGCCATGGCGGCGATGACGATCGACTTGTCGATCGACTTTTCACGCGCGACCGCATCGGCGATCTGCAGCAGTTCAAGCCTGTTGGCGCTTACAACCATCTTCTTTCTCCCGAGCTTGTTGCCGACCCTTACGGCCGGCAGCCCAATCACATTTCCTGTTCGGTTTCGTCTTCCGCACCCTCTGGTGCGTCTTCGGGTTCGCCGCGGCGTTTCCTGGCTTCCTTGCGCGCCCGATTGTCCTTCGAGAGCGCATCGCGGATAAGGTCGTCGGTCAGAATCAGCCGCGCTTCGGCAATCGCATCGTAGGGAACACGTACCGTCGGCTCCTCGCCGTAAGCGGCCTTGTCACGCTCGATCAGCACACCGTCCGCGTCGCTTTCGGCGATCTTGCCCTTGAAGCGCTTACGGTCGGCGACGAGAACCGATGTTTCCATCTTCACCAGATGGCCGGTCCAGGCTGCAAAGTCCGATTTGCGGACCAGCGGCCGGTCGATGCCCGGCGACGACACTTCGAGATGATAAGCCTTCTCGATCGGATCATCGACATCGAGCGCCGGCGACACCGCCCGGCTGACCTCTTCACAATCCTCGACCGTCATGGTGCCGTCTTCGCGCTCGGCCATGATCTGCAGCGTCAGCCCGTTCTGGCCCGACAGGTGCACACGTACCAAGCGGAAACCAATGGCGCGCAGTACCGGCTGAACGATCAGCGCGATGCGCGCATCGATGCCGCTTTCGCGGATGATGCGGTCGTCGCCTTCGCTTGCCGTCACTGTCATTCGGTCCTGTCACTCGATTTCTGTTGGTCGGCAGGTAATAAAAAAGAGCGGGACCGGGTGGACCCACTCTTCGTCACAGCGACCAAGAATTTGAAGCTGATATAGACGATCGTGGTCCTCGTTTCAAGCCCGTCCTGCATGACGGCAAGGCTCCGAGTCCGCAGCGCTGCGCCAAATGCATGGCGCCCGTGCAGTGATCCCCCTTTGAGCACCGGCCACGCACGACTATCTATGTTGCATTGCACAATTGGAGCGCTCACGGCGCTCAAAAGGGTACCATCATGAACAATCGTGGATTTTTTTCAGCCATAGGCGATGTCTTTAGCGTGTTCGGCAGCGCCGTAGCCGCGTCCCGGGCTGTGGAAAGCGGTCGCAAGCCGCGTGCGCATGATCTGCGCAATCTCGGCATGGAGCCGGCAGCCTTCGACAAGATCCGTCGCTTCTGAGCCAAGTGAGCGCCGAGAGCCTTCGGCCCGCTCGCCTTGTGCTCAGCTCTACTTTCCCGCTTATTTCCGCACGAAGGTGAGATAGGCGGGCCGTCGGCCTTCGCGAATGGCCTTGGCCTCATAGCGCGTCCCCGGCCAGCCATCATAGGGCCGGTGCCAGTCGGCTGCTTCGCTTGCCTGCCACGTGAAGGCGTCGTGCGCCCGACAATGCAGGAGCGTCCAGTTCACATAGCTATCGATATCGGACGCAAAGTGGAACTTTCCGCCGTGCTTCAGGACGCGCGCGAAGCGGTCGAGATTGACCGGGCTGACGAAGCGCCGCTTCCAGTGCTTCTTCTTCGGCCACGGATCCGGATAGAGAAGGTCAATGCCGTCAAGCGAAGCCTGCGGCAGCCAGTCCAGCAGACGTGTGGCGTCGTCGTCATAGACGCGCAGATTGGCAAGCGGCCGCTCCCGGACCGCCATCATCATCTTGGCCATGCCGTTGACGAAAGGCTCGACGCCGATAAAGCCGGTCGCCTGGCTGGCCGTAGCACGGTGCAGAAGATGTTCGCCGCCGCCAAAACCGATTTCGAGCTGGACAGCCGAAACTTCGGCTTCGAAAAGGCTGCGCAAGTCGGCCGGCGGTTCAACCGTCAGATCGAGCCTGTAGGCGGCGAAGCCGCTCTCCAGCGCCGCTGCCTGTTGTGGTCGAATGGTCTTGCCGCGCCGGCGACCGAAAAAGGCCTCGGTCGCACGGCTTGGCCGGTCCTTCGGATCCATAGGCGCCGCGGTTAGGCGGCGACTGCTTCGGCGACCGGTTCGGCGAGAGCGTCCTTGAGCGCCTTGGCGAGATCGGTCTTCTCCCAGGAGAAGGATCCGTCGCGGCCGGCCTTGCGGCCAAAATGGCCGTAGGACGACGTCTTGGCATAGATCGGCTTGTTGAGATCGAGGTGGCGGCGGATGCCGGACGGCGACAGGTCCATCACGGCGCGCAGTGCACGCTCGAGTTTTGCCTCGTCGACCTTGCCGGTGCCGTGCAGGTCGACGTAGATCGACAGCGGCTGGGCGACACCGATCGCATAGGAAAGCTGGATGGTGCAGCGATCGGCGAGCTTTGCGGCAACCACGTTCTTGGCGAGATAACGCGCCGCATAGGCCGCCGAGCGGTCGACCTTGGTGGTGTCCTTGCCAGAAAAAGCGCCGCCGCCATGAGGCGCAGCCCCACCATAAGTGTCGACGATGATCTTGCGGCCGGTCAGGCCGGCGTCGCCATCAGGCCCGCCGATGACGAACTTGCCGGTCGGATTGATATACCAGTTGCAATTGTCGGCAATCTTCAGGTCGCCCAGTGCTTCGCGAATATAGGGCTCGACGACGTTGCGCACCTTCTTCGAATCCCACGTCTCATCGAGATGCTGGGTCGACAGCACGATCTGCGTCACTTCCGCCGCTTTGCCGTCGACATAGCGGACGGTGACCTGGCTCTTGGCATCCGGCCCGAGCCTGCCGGCATCACCGCTGCCTTCATGGCGCGCAGCCGCCAGCAATTCGAGGATCTTGTGGCTGTAATAGATCGGCGCCGGCATCAGGTCCGGGGTTTCGCGGCAGGCATAGCCAAACATGATGCCCTGGTCGCCGGCTCCCTCCTCGCCTTGCCGGTCGGAGGCGTTATCGACGCCTTGGCCGATATCCGGCGACTGGCCGTGCAGCAGGACCTCGATCTTGGCTGTCTTCCAGTGGAAACCGGCCTGCTCGTAGCCGATTTCGCGGATCGCCTTGCGAGCGACCGACTTGAACTTGGCCGGGTTGACAATCGGATGGCCGGCCGCATCCTTCAGGACGTTGCCCTCCTTGTCCTTCTTGAGCAGCGTCTCGGGGACGCGCACCTCGCCGGCGATGACAACGCGATTGGTCGTCGCAAGCGTCTCGCAGGCAACGCGGACCTTCCACGGGTCCATGCCGGTCTTTCTGGCTTCGCGATAGACGAGATCGACAATCTCGTCGGAGATGCGGTCGCAGACCTTGTCGGGATGGCCCTCGGCAACGGATTCCGAGGTGAAGAAGTAATTGTGCCGCGTCACGGGTGTCCCCTCTTGAAAAAAATATCGGCAGGCCGCCGATTTTGGCGCGCCAGTTGTTAACGGTGCCGGGCGTCGCTCGTCAAGCCATGCAGCCGTTCTGGCATGAATTTTGACGTTATTATCTTTGCATCCCGAGACGGCGGCAGGGCGCACTGCGATCAGCCCTTGCACCAACAGACTGAGGAAAACGGCTTCGAGGAAGCGTGTCGAGCGAAATCGACCTGCGCTTCAGCGCATCTGCGGAATGAACATCCCTCAATGCGCGCAGCCGCGAGAAATTGCATGCCCAGCTACGGCGACCCCTTCCTTGTTGAACTCTTCACGGGCCAGTCAATCGACTTCGTCGGTGGAAAGCGACTTCACCAGCTCGATGATCTTGCGGCGCACTTTCACGTCGGCGATCTTGACGAAGGCGCGATTCAGCTGGAGGCCTTCCGGGCTGCCGCAGAATTCGACGGCGGAGGTCATCGAAGCATCCTCGGCAAATCCACGGTTGCCCACGGGCTCCTGACCGGGCGCATCCTCGAAAAAGAAGGCGACGGGGACGCCGAGTATGGAGGCGATTGCCTGCAAACGGCTGGCGCCGACGCGATTGGTGCCCTTTTCGTACTTTTGGATCTGCTGGAACGTTATGCCGAGGTTTTCACCCAGTTTTTCCTGGCTCATTCCCAGCATATTGCGGCGAAGCCGGATGCGGCTTCCGACGTGGATGTCGATCGGATTCGGCTTTTTCTTGTTTTCTTCTGTCATTTTTTCCTCGCCGAATTTTTCCGGCTTTTTCTATTTTGCTGCCCAAACGACGCCGCGGCCCGTGCCCCAACAGAACGACCTTATCGACTTCGAAAATTTTCAGGCGCTTACAGTATGAGTTTCTAATGTGTCGGCTGTCAATTCGCCCGTAGCCTTTGCCTTACGTTCAAAATGCATGCCGCAACGGCAAGCAAAAACATGATCAGCATTCCGTTAATGCGTCGCTGGCCGGAGGAAACGATGGCTTGGTTGGAGATCGGCACCCGCACATCGATCGCGCCGCGTGCATCGATTGCCAGCGCGTCGACGATGCGACCGCGCGGGTCGACAACGGCCGAAATGCCGTTATTAGCCGCGCGCAACAGGGGCACCCCATTCTCCACCGCCCGGATCTGCGCCTGCCTGAAGTGCTGGTACGGCCCCGGCGTGTCGCCGAACCAGGCGTCATTGGTGACGTTCACAATAAGCTCGGCTGACGTTGCGTCAACTGCGACCAGATCGGGAAAGATGACCTCATAGCAAATAAACGGCAGCGCCCGGATACCGCCGGGCAGCGCGATCGGATGCCGCTCATTGCCCGCCGCGAAGGTCATTGGACCGGCAACAAGCTGCTCAAGCCCGAAGCGGCCGAGCAGATCGGCGAAAGGCAGGTATTCGCCGAAGGGTACCAGGTGGACCTTGTCGACGGCATCGACGATTTCGCCCCTTTCGTCGATCGCCACCACAGAGTTGTAGTAACGGCTGCCGGCCGCCGAGCCGCCTTCCTCGCGAACGACGCCGGCGACCAGCATCTGGCCATCGCCAAGCATCTCTCCGATCGCAGGCAGGGCATCCGGACGTTCGGTGAACAGAAACGGCACGGACGTCTCCGGCCACAGGATCAATTGCGGCCTGTCATGGCCGGGTTCCGGCGCCTTGGCCGAAAGCCCCATCATGGTGGCGAAGATACGGTCACGCACCGAGGTATCCCATTTTTCCGTAAGGTCGACGGCAGGCTGCACGATACGGACGTCAAGGCTGCGGGCGGCCGGCTTTTCGGGGGCGGCGAGCCGGATATAGCCGAAGCCGGCATGGGCGGCGACGAGAACGACAAGCAATGCCGCGCCGAGGCGGAGATGCCGGCGCGCCGCAAGCAGCGCCGGCAGCGCAAAGACGAAGACCGCAAGCGCGTCCATGCCGACCATGCCGGTCACCGAGACGCTCTGCATCAGCAAAGGTACCGGCATCGCCGCATAGCCGACGGCATTCCACGGAAAGCCGGTGAACAGGAAGCCGCGCAGCCATTCCGCCAAGGCAAAGCCGAAGGCAAGTGCCGCGATGCGGCCGATGTCATTGCTCCACAACAGCCGGGCGACCACAGCGGCGAAGCCATAGAAGAAGGCGAGCGCGAGGGGGATGCCGACCACCGCGAACGGCAAGGCCCAGGCAAAGCTGTCGGCCTCGACCAGCAGCGCCGAGCCGACCCACCAGAGACCGGCAAGAAAGTAGCCGAAACCGAACCACCAGCCGATGGCGAAAGCCGGCAGCAAGCGCCGCAGAAAACCGTCCGAGGCTTCGCCGGTCGCGCCGTCGAGTAGCCACACCAGCAGGGGAAACGAAACGAAACAGACGGCGAAGAAATCGTACGGCGCCTGGGCAAGAACCGCCAGCGCCCCGGCAAGAAACGCAACCAGCGCGCGCCGCCAGCCCCAAAGCAGAATTATCCGGCCGGCCTGGCGCTCCATCTATGCTTCCGAGTCGTGCGAATCAGGAAGCAAGATTTATCAGGCCGCGGGCTTGGCTCCAAACCGGATAAGAGCGAACAAGTCCGCTCATAGCTATCGATGCCAGCCTTCGATCTTCAGTCCGCCCAGCCGCTCAGCCTCTTCGCGTGGGACGGAGCGGACAGTCTGGGAAAAGGTCCAGATATGGCCTTCAGGATCGCGCGCCCTGTACTGCCGTTCACCGTAGAGCTGGTCGGCAGGCCCCTCGACGATCTCGGCTCCCGCCGCCCTTGCACGATCGCAGTGGGCATCTATCCCGTCCTTGAGACGTACATAGACCGACTGCGTGTTCTTGCCTGCAACTGAAGCCGGGCTGGCTATAGGGTCGGCCCATTCGGAATCGACGATGATATAGCCGTCGCCGAACCGCATCTCGGAATGGACGAGCCTGCCATTAGCATCGCTGACCACCATGCTCGGCTCGAAGCCGAAAGCCTTTTCAAGCCATGTCAATGCGGCCCGCGGATTCTGGTAGAAGACACCCGAGCCCAAGGTTGAGTGCTTGAACGGGTCCTCAACCGGCATCGGGCAAGCCGCGTCCTTCAAGCCTGCTCGGTGCGGACGGCGCGGCGGCGGCGCTCGCCCTTCAGGGTCTCGACGATGCGCACGCGCTTGACGCGGCGCGGATCGGCGTCGAGCACATGGAACTCGAAGCCGGGTATGGCCTGCACCACTTCGCCGCGCGCCGGCACCCGGCCAAGCGTGTTGAAGATCATGCCGCCGATCGTGTCGACATATTCACCGTGCTCGCCGGCGGCGAAATCCTCGCCGATCATCTTGGCGACATCGTCGATCTCGGCCTTGCCGTCGACGATGAAGACGCCTTCACCGGCCTGGGTGATCATCGGCTCGTCTTCGTCATGCTCGTCCTCGATGTCGCCGACCACCATCTCGACGATGTCCTCGAGCGAGACGAGACCGTCAGTACCGCCATATTCGTCGATGACCAAAGCCATCTGGGTCCGCGTCGTCTGCATCCGCCCCATCAGGTCGGAGGCGAGCATCGACGGCGGCACGAACAGCACCGGTCGGATCAGGTTGAGATCGCCGATGGTGCGCGCCAGATCGACCTGGGCGAGATCGAGAACAGTCGCGACCGGGGTTTTCCTGGTCGTCCTGCCCTTTCTGACGCGGGCGACCTTGGTGATGTGCGCCAGCACGTCGCGGATATGGACCATGCCGCGCGGGTCGTCGAGCGTCTCCGAATAGACCGGCATGCGGGAATGGCCGGACTGCTCGAACAACCCCAGAAGGTCGCCGAGCTTCGTGGTGATCTCGACCGCCTCGATGTCGGCGCGCGGCACCATGACGTCCTCGACCCGCACTTCGCGCAGGCGCAGGATGTTGTTGAGCATGGCGCGTTCGCCGGGCGAGAAGGATTCTGCATCGCTCGCCGTTTCGGCAAGCGCACCGGCAATCTCCTCGCGCAGGCTGGTGCCGTTGCGGTGCCTGAAAAGCCCGAGCACGCGATCGAACAGGGAAGGACCGGCAGGCGATGCCTCGCTGGCGAAGCTGCCGGTCGTGGTACTCGGCCCCTCTTCCGTCGTTTCGGAAGGCTTGATCACACTGCCGGCGTCGGAGCGGGCGGCAGTCTCTGGTTTGTCGTTCATCATCGTCCGGTCAATTGGTCTTTTGTAATTACGTGTAGGGATCGGGAATGGCAAGCCTCGCAAGTGCTGCGCGCTCTGTCGCTTCCATCAGTTCCGCTTCGGCGTCGGTTTCGTGATCGTAGCCCAGCAAATGCAGCAGGCCATGGATAACGAGATGAGAGATATGGTCCTCGACCGGCTTGTCTTCCAGTGCCGCCTCGCGCGCGACCGTCTCGGCGGCCAACACGATGTCGCCGAGCATCGGCGGCAGAGCCCCGCCCCTGGCGAACGGAAAAGCTGGAAAAGACAGGACGTTGGTCGGCTTGTCCTTGCCGCGCCAGCCGGCATTGAGCGTACGGATATGGGCATCGTCGGAAAAGATTATGCTGAGCTCGGAACGGCCGTCCGCACCGGTTTCGGCAAAGGCGGCCGAGACGGCACGGTCGACAAGCCGCATCAGCGCTGCCTCGTCGGGCCAGTCGCCCGCCTCGATCGCGATATCGATTTCGACGGGAAGCGGTCCCCCCGCCTTTTGCTCCTCAGCCATGCGGCCGCATAATCATATCAGCTTTCGACACCCAGGCCCCTGGCCAGCTTGCCGTCACGGTCGTAGGCCTTGACGATCTCGGCGACCAGCGGATGCCTGACGACGTCGCCTTCATTGAAGCGTACGGTCACCATGCCGGTGACGCCGTCGAGGATTCTCAGCGCCTCGACCAGGCCGGATTTGGTGTTTGGCGGCAGATCGATCTGGGTCGGATCGCCGGTGACGATCATGCGCGAGTTCTCGCCGAGCCGGGTCAGGAACATCTTCATCTGCATCGGCGTGGTGTTCTGCGCCTCGTCGAGGATGACGGCAGCGTGCGCCAGCGTACGGCCGCGCATGAACGCCAGCGGCGCGATCTCGATGACCTCAGCAGCAATCGCCCGCTCGACCTTGTCGGCCGGCATCATGTCGTAGAGCGCGTCATAGAGCGGCCGCAGATAGGGATCGACCTTCTCCTTCATGTCACCCGGCAGAAAGCCAAGCCGTTCGCCGGCCTCGACCGCGGGGCGCGACAGCACGATGCGTTCGACCATGCCGCGTTCGAGCAGCATTGCCGCATGCGCCACCGCCAGATAGGTCTTTCCGGTGCCGGCCGGGCCGATGCCGAAGACGAGTTCCGACCGCTCCAGCGCGCGCATGTAGGCGTCTTGGTTCAGCGAGCGGGCATAGATCGTCTTCTTGCGCGTCGATATCTGGGCGGCGGACACCTTGCCCTTGCGCTCCAGCGTCGGCAGCGTCAGCTGGTCGTCGCTGGCGATCGCCATGCGCACGGCGCCGTCGACATCGGACTGGCCGATGTCGGTGCCTTTCTGCAGAATGCCATAAAGATTGTCCAAGGCGCGGCGCGCCTGCTCGGCGGCCGAGGAAGAGCCCTTGATCGTCAATTGGTTGCCGCGCGAGCGGATGTCGACGCCGAGCTTCTGCTCGAGCCTGGCCAGATTCTCGTCGAACTGGCCGTAAAGGGCGCTGGCAAGCTTGTTATTGTCGAAAGTCAGTACGATGTGCGCCATATCCGAGGCCCCCGAGGGTAGATTCTGGGGCAGGTTCTTGACTTCAGCAGCGCTCAACCGTCTCTCCTCATCTGCCGAGGCCTTCAGGCCAATTCGGCGAACAGGCTGTTGTAGCCCGTCTTCGTGATTCGTACCTGGATAATGTCACCGATTTCGCCGGCCTTTTCATCAACAATAACCGGCTGCAGCCAGGGCGAGCGGCCAACCTTCTGGCCGGCCTGGCGGCCCGGCTTTTCGATCAGCGTGTCGATGGTCCTGCCGATCAGGCTGGTGCCGAAATCCTGCTGCTGTTTCAGCAGCAGCGCCTGCAGCCGCTGCAGGCGCTCGTCCTTGACGGCCTCCGGCACGTGATCGCTCATCTCGGCGCCCGGCGTGCCGGGGCGCGGAGAATATTTGAACGAGAAGGCCGAGGCATAGTTGACGTCTTCGACCAACTGCATCGTCGCCTCGAAATCGGCTTCCGTCTCACCGGGAAAGCCGACAATAAAATCGCCGGACAGTGCGATGTCGTTCCGTGCGGCACGGATGCGGTCGATCAACGTCAGATAGTCCTTGGCCATATGCCTGCGGTTCATCGCCTTGAGTATGCGGTCGGAGCCGGACTGCACCGGTAAATGTAGATAGGGCATCAGCGTCGGCAAATCACGATGGGCGGCGATCAATTCATCCTCCATGTCGCGCGGATGACTGGTTGTGTAGCGCAGCCGCGCCAGGCCCGGAATCTCGGCCAGCCTGAACAGCAGCCGGCCAAGGCCCCATTCCTCGCCGTTTTCGCCTCTTCCATGCCAGGCATTGACGTTCTGGCCGAGCAGCGTCAGCTCACGCACGCCGGCATCCGCCAGGCGCTCGGCCTCGGCGACGATCTGTGCGACCGGCCGCGAGACTTCCGAGCCGCGCGTATAGGGCACGACACAGAAGGTGCAGAACTTGTCGCAGCCTTCCTGAACGGTCAAGAACGCCGTCACGCCGCGCCTGATCAGTTCGGCGCGCTTCGGCTGCGGCAGATACTCGAACTTGTCCTCGACGGCATAGTCGGTCTCGACGATCTTTTCGCCGCTCCGCGCCCTCGCCAGCACACCGGGCAGCCGGTGGTAGGTCTGCGGGCCGATGACCAGGTCGACGGCCGGCGAGCGGCGGATGATCTCGGCACCCTCGGCCTGCGCCACGCAGCCGGCGACGCCGACCAGCATTTCGCGCCCGGTCTTCGCACGTTCCGCCTTCAACTCACGGATGCGCCCAAGTTCGGAATAGACTTTTTCCGCCGCTTTCTCGCGGATGTGGCAGGTGTTGAGCAGCACCAGATCGGCCTCGCCGATAGCGTCTGTCGCGGCATAGCCGTCGGCCGCCAGCGCATCGGTCATGCGCTGCGAATCGTAAACGTTCATCTGGCAGCCATAGGTCTTGACGAAGACCTTTCTGGTCGCGGCAGCCGGAACGACCAGGTTTTCGGCGGCAGCGCCGATGTCGTCGCGTTCTATCGTGTTCAATTCCATTTCGCGGCTTCTAGCGCCTTTCCCCGACAAAAAACAGACGAATCTGGCCGGAACCTGCGCAGCCTACCGGCTCGGACGCGGTTCGGCGAGCGCCGCTTGTACCATCTCGCGCACCTGGCGTTCCATCTGCTTTGCCGTCTCCTTGCGGCTGGAGCCCTTGGAAAAGGCGATCGCCTCGCCAAAATGCACCTCGACGTCGAGGGCGCCCTCGGCCATCAGCACCTTGAGGTGCGGCATCAGCTCCTCGTCGCCGATCCAGGCGGCAACCGGCCGATGCCGGCGGCCGAGCGGCACGCCATGCAGGCGCGTATAGACGATCGCCACCGGCTGAATGAAGACCTGTTCGGCCGCCCCTTCCGCAATTGCTACTGTGGCGGCGCCGAACAGCGTGCTCTTGAACGGCAGGATCATGTTGCCGTCGCCGGTCGAGCCTTCGGCGAACAGCACCATGGCGTCGCCCTTGGCCATGCGGCCGGCGATCTCGCTCGCCTGGTCGCCCGACGAACGCTTGCGCTCACGTTCGATGAAGACCGTGCGTTGCAGCTTCGATAGCATGCCGATCAACGGCCAGCCGGCCATATCGGCCCTGGCGATGAACGTCACGTCGACCATCGACCCCAGCACCATGATGTCGGTCCAGGAGATGTGGTTGGACGCAACCAGCAATGGGCGCTGGCCGGACAGCGCTCCCTTGACATGGATGCGCAGCCCCAGCGCCCTGACGATCATCCTGTGCCAGATCTTCAGGATGAAGGTTTCGCGCCAGAGTCCGGTCCTCATCGACAGTATCTGCAAAGGAACAAGCACCAATGAGCCGACGACAACCAGCCCAAGGGCCAGGAAAATCCTGATTTTTCCTATCATCCGCACCACCCCGGCGTTTGGCTAGCGAAGATCGCGGCGCATGACAAGCGCGCCGGTCGGGCCGTGCTCCGGCGACTTGTAATAGTTGGCGCGCTTGCCGACCTCGCGGAAGCCGAACCGCCGGTAGAGCGCGGTCGCGGCGACATTGGTCTCGTCGACCTCGAGGAAAAGCGCCTCGGCGCGCTGTGCGTGCAGTTCACGCAGCACCGCATCCATCAATTGCCAGCCGAGCCCCCGGCGCCGATGCGAGCGTGCCACCGCGACCGTCAGGATCTCCCCCTCGCCGGCCGCCAGCCGCGCCAGCACGAAGCCGACCGGCGGCTTGGCACCCTGTCCGGTCTCGCGCGCGGCATAGCCGAACACCGTGTCCTGCTCGAGCAGCGCGGCGAATTCGTCGTCGGTCCACGGCCGCGCGAAATCCTCGCGATGCAGCACCGACATGGCCGCGCTGTCGGCAACCGTCAGCGGCTCGAGCGCATAGTCCCTGCGGCGCGGCTGGAGGAAGGGAATGCGCATCAGGACTTGTTTCCGTTTGGACCATGATCTTTTCCCAAAACCGGTTTCCACTTTTTGGGATCGTGGTCTTGCCTAGATAGAATAAAGCCGGCCTGCGGCTTTGCGTCGGCGCCGCGCAGATAGAGCGGTTTCGGTTTTTCGCTCTCGCCATGTTTACCGGCACGTTGGGCGGCGGCCAGCCGGGCATAGACGGCGATGTCGGCGGTGGCCGCTGTCGCGCCGACGTCGAAGGCGCGCCCGGCCGAGGCGGCAATTTGCGTTGCCGCCGTACCGGCCAGAACCGCGGAGCTGTCAACCGCGATGGCGGCGGCTTGCGAGAGCGTGGTCACCGAGGGACCGTAAATCAAAACGGATGCTTCATCGTAGAGTGCCGCATGGATTTCCTCGCGCCCTGCATCGAGCGCGGCGAGCGCGGCGCGGCCGGGAAACGTCGCTCTTGCTTGCGCCGCCAATGCTTCAAGAGTCGTCACGCCGATCGCCGGTATTTTCAGCGCCAGCGCAAGGCCGCGCGCCGCCGAGACGCCGACGCGCAGACCGGTGAAGGAGCCCGGACCCGTCGAAACGGCAATGGCGCCGAGGCCGGAATAGTCGGTTCTGCTGGTCCCCAACGCCTTTTCGATGACACCCATCAGATGCTCGGCATGACCCTTACCGAGATCGAGCACCGAACGGCCGAGTTCTTTCCCGGCCGCCGCGTCGTAGACGCAGGCGGCGCAGAGATTGGCGGCACAGTCGATGGCAAGCAATTTCATGAAGCGGCCGGTTGAGACAGTTTCGAAAACAGCTTCCCTCTGCCCGCCAGGGCTGATCCCCGCAAGGGCATAATGGATAAATCGTCAGGCGACTTGGCTTCGGGCGGGTCCAAGAATGTAAGTTCCAACGCACGCAATCGCCACAATAGGTATCGGGACTAGCCGACCTGCTCGATACGCAGCACGTGATTATCCCAGACATAGTCCGGCTCGGAACGGGTCGCGCCACCGGCTTCGATGATTTCGCCGGCACCCGTCGTCGCCATGAAGCCTTTCCCATCGGGCGCCACGCCACAGACCTCGACCAGAGCCTTGGTAGCGACGACGCGGCTGCTGGCCGCATCGATCACGGCAAGCGAATTCCCCTCAGGCGAAGACACGGCGATGGTGCCGGCGGCAGGATTGGCGGCGACCGAGCCGATATAGTTCCTGAAGCCGGAGAGCACATCCTGCGACATATCGAGCAATTGCAAGTCCTTGCCGCGCGGCGCGCGGCCAACCAGCGGGGGACGATCGGTACCCGGCCCCCTGTATTGACAGCCGAACCAGACGGTGCCGGACCGGTCGGCATCCATATGGCGGATCGACAATTGGTGCAGCGCCGGCGGCAATTCGTGCTTTTCGGTGAGATCGCCGGTAAGGCGGTCGACCAGAACATAGGAAGGCTTCATCGTTGCGATGTTGATCTCGGCGCGGCCATAATCCGGATGCGTCTCGATGCCGCCATTAGCCACAGCGATCGTCCTGCCGTCGGAAAGCAGCAAAAGCTCGTGCGGGCCTGTGCCGTAGGTCGGAAACTCGCCGATGCGCTTGAATTTCGCATGCGCGTCATAGACGCCGACGACGCCGGCGGCATTGTCGAAATCGTTCTCGGTGGCGTAGAGCAGCGTACCGTCGGCCGAGAACACGCCGTGGCCGAAGAAATGCCGGCCGGCAACGCTGGCAACGGTCTGCGGTTCATCGCGGCCGGTGTGGTCGAAGACGACAGCAAAAGTGCCCGGCTGCCTGGCAAACACCACCGAACGCTTCGACACCGGGTCGAAGGTAACGTCGTGGCCCCGATCGGGCAGATCGATCGTGTGCAACAACTTGCCGGCCTCGGACAGGACGGCCGCGCCATTGCTGCCGTCGCGCTTGACGAAAGCGGTGGCGAAGACCGCGTCGGTGTCGAGTGTCTTTGCCCAGGCCGACGGCGCCATCGCCGCTGCGAAACCAGCGCCTGCGGCCCTCAGGAATTCGCGCCGATCGATCAGCGGCGTCCTCATGATCAGTCGCCATCCAATGACGAGAACCCGGCGGTCAGGCCGAATTCGGCGGTCAGCCTGGTGCCGATCAGGGTCGTCAGGCTGGATGTCACCAGCGAGAAATAGTCGAGCTTCTGGCGCAGCGCCGGATCGGCAAGTGCCTTGTCGATCGGTCCCCTGATCGCCTTGGCCGCCTCGATCCCGTTGGTGAGCTGGATGTGGACCGATTCTGCCATCCAGCGCGCATCGGGCGGCAGCGCGTCGCCAAGCTGCGAGGCCTGGAACAGCGTGTCCATGCCCGCCAGATTCCCGGTCAGCGAGCGGGCGGTGTTTTGCGAGCGCCAATAGATCGCCTGTTTCGGTTTGTCGGCCTCCGGCTTGGCGCCCAGGAAGCCTTTCAGGCGTACGTCGCGGACCATTTCCAGCTCGTTGATGAAGACGCCGACCAGTTCGGTCACCGCTTCAGTTCCGTCGTGGTAGAGCGCGTTCTGCGGACCCGGATTGGCCCAGAGCGCGGCAAAGCCGTTGGGCTCGTTCCAGGCATCGCCAACCTCGCCGGCAATCGTCTCGACATTGCCGGCAATGGCCGCACCGTAGGCGCAGCGATAGGCGTCGTCCCTGCCGACCAATTGACCGGCTCCGTCGCCGTAGAGGACGAATTCCAGTGCGCCGAGCCCTTGCATGGCGACGCTCTTTGTAGCCAGCTGGGCCGGATCGGCGGCTGTCGGATCCTTGCCGGCAAGTGCTGCCTGCACCTGCTTCAGGCCGATGCTCTTGCGGTCCGGCCAAAACAGCATGCGCTCAAGCCGGTTGTTTTCCGCGATCGGCCCGAAACGGATGATTTCCACCACCGACCAGGCATCCACGACACCCGAGAATTCGGCGCGTGCCGCATCGAGATTGTCTCGCGAGGGCGCTTGGCAAAGCGCGTGCATGGTCTTGGCCAAGCTGTCCGCATGGTCATGCAGTCTGGCATAGGCCGGGCGGACGAAGCCGTCGATCGCCCGCTGGATCACATCCGAAGCCTTCACCGCCGCGGATGCCGGCAGCGCACCGGCGAGGACCAGCATCAGAGCGAATGCAAGACGCTTCCGCATCAGAGCGACTCCAGAAACTTGATCAGCGCGGCGCGGTCGGCCGCATCGGCAGCGGCAAAGCGGTCACGCGCCTTCTGGCCCTCGCCGCCATGCCACAGAATCGCCTCGGCCAGGCTTCGTGCGCGCCCGTCATGCAGGAAGAAGGTGTTGCCGCTGACGGTCTGGGTGAGCCCGATGCCCCACAGTGGCGGCGTGCGCCATTCGCTTCCCGTGGCCTCGCCCACCGCCTGTCCGTCGGCAAGGCTGGGTCCCATGTCATGCAGCAGGAAATCGGAATAAGGCCAGATCAGCTGGAAGGCCTGCGCCTTGTTCGGGGTGCCGCGACGGGTGACGAATTTCGGCGTATGGCAGGAGACGCAGCCCATATCGTAGAACAGTTTTTTGCCGGCGAGCACGTCCGGTCTGTCGAGATCGCGCCGGGCCGGCACGGCAAGGTTTTGCGAATAGAAGGTCACGAGGTCCATGACCGGCGGCGGCGCTTCGACCGGACCGAGGCGCTCCTGTACACCGTTAGGTAGGGCAAGGCAGGTCTTTTCCGCGGCGCTGCAATCGCCCCAGTGCTTCGGCACCTCAGGCGTCGAAATGCCGATATCGCCGGCAAAAGCGTCCGCCGATTGCTGGCGGATCGATGCCGCCTGCGCCTTCCAGCCGAAACGGCCGAGCGTCAGTTCACCGCTGCTGGCGTCGCGTATTATGTTTGGCCTGCCGGAAATCCCGTCACCATCGCGGTCGGCCGCATCGGCACGCGTAAGGATGTCGGCAGGAGCGATCTGCTCGACCAGGCCAAGGCCGATCATCGGCGGCGTCATGCGCGGCGACAGCGTGGTGTGTGGATCGAGCGCCCCGTAGGCGAGACCGTCGACCGAATAGCTCGGCTTGCGCAGCGACACCGTGCTGCCGTCCGCCAATTTCACCTTCTCGTCCTGATAGTCGACATGCATCCTGCCTTCGCCCTGCAGGCCGGGAACGGCCAATTCCTGCAGCTGCGTGCCATAGACCGGGTCGGGAAAGTTGAGCACCTTGTGATCGGCGAGCGCGGCTTTCTCCTCCTCGGTACTGGCTTCCCTTGCCAGGCGCAGAAACATCGAGGTGGTGCCGCTGTCGCCTTCGGGCGGATGGCCGCGACCGTCCTTCAGATGACAGTTCTGGCAGGCGCGCTCGTTGAACAACGGACCGAGCCCATCCGAGGCTTGTGTCGAGGATGGCGAGGACACCCAGTTCTTGCGGAAAATGGCGTTGCCGAGCTTGAAGGTGCCCTCTTCCTCGAAGCTGATGTTGGCAGAGGATTGCGAGAAGGCGTCCTTGTTGACGTCCTTCTTCGAGGTGCCGGCGCCGCCCTGCATCAGCTCGAATTGCTCGGGCTTGGAGAAATCGCTGGTCGGCCTGGTGATGGCGATGACGCGCGCCAGATCCTTCGGCGTCAGATCCGTGCGGCTGGTGGCAAGCCCCGCCGGTTGCGGCGCCCCGGCCAGCGCCGAGGCTGTGAGCGTCGCCACCACGGCAAGAAAGGCGCCGCGAAGGATAGCGTATCGCGGCTTCTTCTGAGGCGGCAGGCCACAATGCTCGGCCGGCCGCAAGCGGCGCATGAAATCTAGGGGGCGCCGCATTCCGGCATGTCCTTATTCCGCCTCGTCGGCCGACGCTGCGTTGAGTTGGCCGTACTTTTCTTCGCCGATCGAGGCGAGCAGGTCGAGTTGCGTCTCGAGGAAGTCGATGTGACCTTCCTCGTCAGCCAGCAATTCCTCGAACAGCTTCATCGTCACGTAGTCGCCTGCTTCGTTACAAACCTCGCGCGAACGCTTGTAGGCGGTGCGCGCGTCATATTCGCCGGCAAGATCGGATTCGAGCACTTCCTTGACATTCTGCCCGATGCGCAGCGGCGCCACGGACTGCAGGTTCGGATGGCCCTCGAGGAAGATGATGCGCGCCACGAGCCGGTCGGCATGGTGCATTTCCTCGATCGATTCAGCGCGTTCCTTCTTCGCTAGCTTGGCGTATCCCCAGTCTTCCAGCAGCCGGAAATGCACCCAGTATTGATTGACCGCCCCAAGTTCCAGAAACAGAGCCTCGTTAAGCCGCTCTATGATCTGCTGTTCGCCTTTCATGGGTTCTGCTCCCGTATTGAACGCGTAGGCCTCTGACGCGATCCAGGTGTGAAACGATGTCCACGCCACTCGCCGCCGAGCGGGCATGGTAATTTTCGGTGACCCGAATGATCGTTTCGACCACATTTGGGAAGCAGCCGCAACAGCGACCGCGCTTGTGCATGGCGTGATAGACCTTCGCCGGCACGATCAGCTGCCAGGGGTCCTCATCCAGCAGTCCGACGATCGTCTGCTCTATCTCCTTTTCGGTGATGATGTTGCAATGGCAGATCAGCATTTGTCGCTCTGGCTAACGGCGCTTCGTTGCGTCGCGTGGCTGGTGGTTTCGATAGTCTATTGGAACACCTTGTCCGGTGAATCGAGGCTGTCCGAGCCCTCGAAGGCTATCGCATTGAGCTTCAGGGTACCGACGGCGCGTTCGATCGACTTGGTCTGATCGACCAGCGCGTCGATCGCCGCCTGCACAGTGGCATTGCCTTCCGTGTTGCCTTCTCCGATCTGCTGGTCATAGGCCTCGCCGGCAAGCGCCCGCGCCTTGATGGCCTCCATCTTGGCGACGGTGACGTCCAGTTTGTCCGACAATTCCTTGTCAACCGCCGGGTCGGCCGCCTTGACCATGTCGGCCACCGACGGCCCCTCGACGACAGTGCCGTCGAGCCGCTTGTAGCTGCCGTGATAGGCGGCACGGATGCCGATCGCATCGTAAAGATGGGAGTTGTAGGTATTGTCGGAGAAGCAATCGTGCTCCTCTTCCGGGTCGTGCAACAAGAGGCCGAGCTTCATCCGCTCTCCGGCGAGCTCGCCATAGGACAGCGAGCCCATACCGGTGAAGATGGTCGAAATGGCGGCGTTCAGCTCGCCATCGACAAGGTTCTTGCGGGCGGCGCCGCCTTCCTTCCAGTCGTCGACCATATCCTTTAGATCGGAAACCAGAAGGTCGCTCGCCGATTTCAGATACTGTCCGCGACGGTCGCAATTGCCGCCGGTGCAATTGGCGAGGTCGTAGTCGGTGTAGGGCCGTTCGCCGACGCCCATACCGGTGCCGTGCAGGTCCTGACCCCAAAGCAGGAATTCGATGGCGTGATAGCCGGTCGCCACATTGGCCTCGATACCGCCGGCCTCCTGCAGGGTGCCGGAGAGGAACTCCGGCGTCAGGTCGGTGGCGTCGACCTTCTTGCCGTTGATCTCGATCGACTTGTTGGCGATCACATTGGCGGTGTAGAGCGCGTTGGCGTCCGACTCGGTGCCGTAGCTCTTGGCGACATAGTCGATCAAGCCTTCGTCGAGCGGCCAGGAGTTCACCTTGCCTTCCCAGTCGTCGACGATGGCATTACCGAAGCGATAGACCTCGGTCTGCTGATAGGGAACGCGCGATGCCTTCCAGGCCTCGCGGGCGGCGTTCAGCGTTTCGGCAGATGGCTTGGCGAGCAGCGCATCGACAGCCTTGTCGAGCGCCTCGGCCGTGATCAGCGAATCCTCGTATTTGGCGAGCGCAATGTCGGAATAGGTCTTGATGACCGCCTTGGCATCGGTTTGCGCCTTGGCCGGCAGCACGAACACGGCCGCCGTCAGCATCGCGGTGGCGCCGATCGCCGCAAGCCTGCCGCCATACCGCGCCGTGATCATCGTTCTCATGATTGTCTCTCCTCGGGAATCTATGAAATGCCGGCGCCGCGGCGGGCAGTTGCCAGCGGGCAAAGAAGGGTCGCGCCATCGCGCGGTTCGCGGAAGAAAGACACCGAAATGCCTCCAATCGAAAGGGTTCAAGGCCCAGACATCAAAGGGATGCGCTGACGCGCGAGCTTCCATAAAACGGCGAAGACGCCGGATGTCAACTGGTGGCATAGAAAAAATTCAATTGAAACAACAGTTTAGAATTATTCTAAACCAGAACTGTCAACTTTAACACCGACGTATGAGGAATGCCGGCGCATGACGCAGTTGACAGGCGGCCGTTCCGGGTGCGACCCGGATCGGCGCTCTTGCGGCGGCGCCGGACAATCGCCACCTGGCGAGACGTCCTAGATTTGGATGAGGAATCGGGCTGTTATGAAGAACGGGGTCGTCATTGTCGGTGCGGGTCATGCGGGCGTGCAAGCGGCCGCCAGCCTGCGGGAAGAAGGCTATGACGGCCCGGTGATCCTGGTCGGCGACGAAAACGAATTGCCCTACCACAAGCCGCCGCTGTCGAAGACCTTCATCAAGGATCAGCAAGCAAAGCCGCAGCCGTTGCGCGGCGAGGCTTTTTATACCGGCAGCGCCATCGACTTCCGGCCAGGCATCCGGGTCGAGCGGATCGACGTAGGCGGCCGCAGGCTGGAGATATCGGGCGGCGGTGTGTTGCCGTTTGACCGGCTGATCCTCGCCACCGGCGCGCGGCCGCGCCTGCTGCCGCTGCCGGGTTCGGAGCTTTCCGGCGTTGTGTCGCTGCGCTCGCTCGGCGATGCCCGCCTGATCCGCGAATTGAGCGCGCAAAGCGAGGAGGTCGTCATCCTCGGCGGCGGCTTCATCGGCCTGGAGATTGCCGCAACGCTCACCGCGGCAGGCCGCAAGGTTGCGGTGGTCGAGGCGGTCGACCGGCTGCTCGCCCGCGCCGTGGCACCGGTCATCGCCGGCCATGTGCGCCAGCGGCTGGAGGCCACCGGTGTGCGCATCCTTACCGGCACCACCATCGAACGGCTGGAGGACGAGAACGGCCGTGTTTCGGCTGCAATCACCTCATCCGGCGAAAGATTGCCGGCGCAGATGGTCGTCATCGGTATCGGCGTCGTGCCGAATGTCGAATTGGCCGAAGCCGCCGGCATTGCCATCGCCAACGGCATCCGCGTCGACCAGCAGATGCGCACGTCGGTGCCGGAAATCCTCGCCATCGGCGACGCGGCGTCTTACCGGCACTGGTTCACCGGCGGCGACGTGCGGCTGGAATCGGTGCAGAACGCCACTGACCAGGCGCGGCTCGCCGCACGCACCATCGCCGGCCACACCGACAATTACTCGGCAGTGCCGTGGTTCTGGTCCGATATCGGCGACATGAAGCTGCAGATGGTCGGCTTGATTTCGGGCGGCGACAGCCATGTCGTGCTGGGCGACGTGGCCGAGAACAAATTCTCCATCTACCACTATGCCGGAAGCCGGCTGCTCGGCATCGAATCGGTCAACCGGCCCGGCGACCACATGCTTGGCCGCAAGATGCTCGGCGCCGGCTTTTCGCCGCCGCCGCAGATTGTCGCGACCGGGCCCGACGGGCTGAAGGCAGCGCTCGCTGCCTTCCAGCAGGCAGAGCCGGCCCACGCGGCAGGATAATCGTATCGTTCAGCCGGCGCGGGCCTCGCGGATCGAACTTTCCAGGATGTCGAGCGCCTCGTTCATGACGCCATCCTGGATGGTGATCGGCGCGAGGAAGCGGATGACGTTGCCGTAGACGCCGCAGGTCAGCAGGATCAGGCCCTTGTCGAGCGCCTTCAGCCGGACCGCATTGGCGAGTTCCGGCGACGGCAGGCCCTTCGTCACATCGTTGAACTCGACCGCGTTCATGAAGCCGGGGCCTCTGATATCGACGATCTCCGGGGCTTCGTCGCGGATCGCTTGCAGGCGCTGCTTTAGCCGGTTGCCCAGCGTGTTGGCCCGGTCGCAGAGCTTCTCCTCGTCGATGACGTCGAGCACGGCATGCGCCGCGGCGACGCCGATCGGGCTGCCGCCATAGGTGCCGCCGAGTCCGCCGGGGTTCGGCGCATCCATGACCTCGGCGCGGCCGGTGACCGCCGCCAACGGGAAGCCGCCGGCCAGGCTCTTGGCCATGGTGGTGATGTCGGCCGCCACTTCGTGGTGGTCCATGGCGAACATCTTGCCGGTGCGGGCAAAGCCGGTCTGCACCTCGTCGGCGATCAGCAGCATGCCGTGCTGATCGCAGATCTTGCGCAATGCGGTCATGAAATCGCGCGGCGCCTCGTAGAAGCCGCCCTCGCCCTGCACCGGCTCGACGATGATCGCGGCGACGCGGGCCGGATCGACATCGGCCTTGAACAGCCGGTCGAGCGCAGCCAGCGAATCGGCGACCGACACGCCGTGCAGCGCAACCGGGAACGGCGCATGGAAGACATCCGCCGGCATGGCGCCGAAGCCGACCTTGTAGGGCACGACCTTGCCGGTCAGCGCCATGCCCATGAAGGTACGGCCGTGAAAGCCGCCGGAAAAAGCGATGACCGCCGGCCGGCCGGTGGCGTTGCGCGCAATCTTGATCGCGTTCTCGACCGCCTCGGCGCCGGTGGTGACAAAAATCGTCTTCTTGTCGAACTTGCCGGGCAGCATGCCGTTCAGCCGTTCGGCCAGCCGGATATAGCTCTCGTAGGGCACGACCTGGTAGCAGGTATGGGTGAAGCGGTCGAGCTGCGCCTTGACCGCTTCGATCACCCTGGGGTGACGGTGGCCGGTGTTGACGACGGCGATGCCGGACGAGAAATCGATGTAGCGGCGGCCTTCCACATCCCAGATCTCCGAGTTTTCGGCGCGATCGGCATAGATCTGCGTGGTCATGCCGACGCCGCGCGAAATCGACTGGCTCTTGCGTTCGGAAATGGCTGAATTTGTCATCGTATCCCTCACCGGGCCGGCGCCCGCTCTCGTTTGATGGCTGTTGAGACTCTTCTGGGCTTATTTCAGGTTTTCCTCAAGTTGGCACTGGCGGCGGGCGATTGGGCCTGCGGTCCGGCAGCTACGCGATGATGGCCCGGCACTATCGCCGGCGCAGCGATCATGCTGCTGTTCCTGCCGGCGCGCTATTCGGCGTGGTTCAGGTCAAGGAGCCGAAAGGCTGGAAAGAGCTACCCGTTTTGGAGACCGGCGAACCGGTGCAAGGTCCGACTTAAGGCTTTGCCGGATCATTCGTTATCGTTGGAGGGTACAGGGCGCGACCTGGCGCGCTGCCACGGCGACGATTTTGACTCGCGCCAAGCATGCCAGCCTTCCGGCAAGTCGGCCAACGCAAGGATACTTTCATCCCGCTGCACAACGTTTTGCAAGCTGACAATCATTATGTCGCCTTCGTCAACAGGTCCAATTTCGCTGTTGTGGAATTGCCAACTGCCGTCGTCATCGTCATGCGAGACGTGTGCAATCCAATCGCCGCGGGTAATTATGACCCGATCCAAAAACACCGCGACATTGGGCGGGTCTGGGAACGTCCATTGCTCCATGGGAATCTCCCGAAGACAGTTAGTCCTGCGCACCGTGAGAAGGTTCAAGCGGTTCTCACGAACCCCTCGCTGGCCCTCAGCAAATTGCGCGTATAATCCTTGGTGACACGGCGTTCGACAAGATCGTCCGCGGTCAGATTCTCCATCGCCTCGCCGTTCTGCATCACCATCAGCCGTTCGCACATGTGGGTGATGATGGCTAGGTCGTGGCTGACCATCAGGAAGGTCAGCTTGCGGCGGCGCCTGATCTCTTCCAGCAGGTTCAGCACCTCCGCCTGCACCGAAGCGTCGAGCGCCGAGGTCGGCTCGTCGAGCAGCAGGATCGACGGTTCCAGAATCAGGGCGCGGGCGATCGCCACGCGCTGGCGCTGACCGCCGGACAATTGATGCGAATAGCGAAAACGGAACCCGGTGCCGAGGCCGACCTCGTCGAGTGCCCGCTGGATGCGCTTTTCGCCGTCGGCGAAGCCGTGAATGGCGAGCGGCTCCTGCAGCAGGCGGTCGACGGTCTGGCGCGGGTGCAGCGAACCGTACGGGTCCTGGAAGACCATCTGCACCTCGCGGTAAAACGCCTTGTCGCGACGCGCGCCGAGCGTTTTGCCGTTGACCGCGATGGTGCCTGATGCGGCCGGCGCCAGGCCGGCGATTGCCCTGAGCAACGTCGACTTGCCGGAGCCGGACTCGCCGACCAGGCCGAAGGATTCACCGGATTCGACCTCGAGGCTGACGCTTTTCAACGCGCGGAAGCGGTCGAAGACCACCTCCAGCCTGTCGACGGAAAGGGCTGCCGTCATGCTGCCCACTCCGGCTTGCGGTCGAGCACCGGCAGCGGGTGACGGTCGGCGCCGATCTTGGGCATGCAGTTGAGCAGGCCGCGCGTATAGGGATGCTGGGCGCGGCCGAGCTCCGAGGCTTTGAGCTGTTCGACCACCTTGCCGGCATACATGACGATGACACGATCGCAGAAGGACGAGACCAGGCGCAGATCGTGCGAGATGAAGATCAGCCCCATGCCGCGCTCGCTGACCAGCCGGTCGAGGATGCCGAGCACGTCGAGCTGGACAGTGACGTCGAGTGCCGAGGTCGGCTCGTCGGCGATCATCATTTCCGGCCCGGCGATCAGCATCATGGCGATCATGGCGCGCTGGCCCATGCCGCCGGAAACCTCGTGCGGATGCAGGTCGAAGACACGGGCCGGATCGCGGATCTGCACAGCCTCCAGCATGGCCAGCGCGCGGTCGCGGGCTTCGGCCTTGGAGACCTTCTCATGCGTGCGCAGCGTCTCGACGATCTGGCGGCCGATGCTCATCACCGGGTCGAGCGAATATTTCGGATCCTGCAGGATCATGGCGATACGCTTGCCGCGCAGCGCGCGGCGCTCGCGCGGCGAGGCGGCCAGCAGGTCGATGCCGTCAAAAGCGAGCGTCTTCGCGGTCACCTCGGCCTGCGGCGGGGTGACGCCCATGATGGCGCGGCCGGTCTGCGACTTGCCCGAACCGCTCTCGCCAACAATGCCGAGCCGCTCGCGGCCGAGCGAGAAGGAGACGCCGCGCACCGCCTCGATCAGGCCGGTGCGCGTCGGGAAGGTAACGCGCAGGTCGTTGACTTCGAGAAGCGTGCTCATTGGTCGCCACTCATTGGTCGCCACTTCGGGGATCGAGCGCGTCGCGCAGTCCGTCGCCGAGCAGGTTGAAGCCGAGGCTGACGATGAGGATGGCAAAGCCCGGAGCACCCGCCACCCACCACTGGTCGAGCACGAAGCGGCGGCCCGACGCGATCATCGCGCCCCATTCGGGCAGCGGCGGCTGCGCGCCGAGGCCGAGGAAGCCGAGGCCGGCCGCGGTCAGGATGATGCCGGCCATGTCGAGCGTCACCCTGATGATCAGCGAGGAGATGCAGAGCGGCATGATGTGGCGAAGCACGATGCGAAACGGCGAGGCGCCCATCAATTGCACCGCCTTGATATAATCGGAATTGCGCACCGTCAGCGTTTCGGCGCGGGCAATGCGGGCATAGGGCGGCCACGAGGTGATGGCGATGGCAAGCACGGCATTTTCGATGCCGGGGCCGAGCGCCGCGACAAAGGCCAGCGCCAGGATCAGCTTCGGAAAGGCGAGAAAGATGTCGGTGATGCGCATCAGGATCGCATCGGTCCAGCCGCCGGCATAGCCGGCGACGGTGCCGACCAGCAAGCCGATGGGCGCGGCGATAATGGCAACCAGAATGACGACGTAGAGTGTCCAGCGCGAGCCGAAGATGATGCGCGAATAGATATCGCGGCCGAGATCGTCGGTGCCGAACCAGTGCGCCGCACTCGGCGCCAGGAGCCGCGAGCCCTTGAGGTCGCCGAATGTCGGCGAATAGGGCGCCAGCACATCGGCGAATGCCGCGACCACCAGCAGGGCGACGATGATGAGCAGGCCGGCAAACGCCAGCCGGTTGGCGGAAAAGCGCCGCCACGCCACATAGGCGCGGCCGAGCCTCGCCTGCACGCGCGACGCCGGGCGCTCGCTGAGCAGCCAGTCGCGGCGAGTTTGAATCGCTTCCGTGCTCATCCTGCCTTGGTCCTCATCCTGCCTTGGTCCTTGGATCGAGCAGCCGGTAGAGCAGGTCGGAGAATAGATTGATGGCGATGAAGACCGAGCCGATGATGATCGTGCCGCCAAGCACGGCATTCATGTCGGCGTTCTGCAGCGAGTTGGTGATGTAGAGGCCGATGCCCGGCCACGAAAACACAGTCTCGGTCAGCACCGAGCCTTCGAGCAGCCCGGCATAGGACAGAGCGATCACCGTGACCATCGGCACCGCGGCGTTGCGCAGCGCGTGACCCCAGATGATGCGCGTTTCCGACAGGCCCTTGGCGCGCGCTGCGACGATGTATTCCTGGGTGAGTTCGTTCAGCATGAACGAGCGCGTCATGCGGCTGATGTAGGCGAGCGAGAAATAGCCGAGTAGCGAGGCCGGCAGGATGATGTGGCGGAAGGCATCGGCAAATACGTCCCACTGCCGCTGCCAGAGCGCATCCAGCAGGTAAAAGCCGGTAATCGGCGTGAAGGTGTATTCGTAGACGACGTCGAGCCGGCCGGGAAAGGCGACCCATTGCAGCTTGGCGTAGAACAGCACCAGCGCCAGCAGCCCCAGCCAGAAGATCGGCACGGAATAGCCGACAAGGCCGATGATGCGCACGATCTGGTCGATGACGCTGCCGCGCCGCACGGCGGCCAGCACGCCAAGCGGCACGCCGATCACCGAACCGATCAATGTTCCCAACGTCGCCAGTTCGAGCGTCGCCGGAAAGGCGCGGCGGATATCGGTCATCACCGGATTGGTGGTCAGCACCGAGGTGCCGAAATCACCGTTCAGGGCATGTTTGACATAGATGTAGAACTGCTCGACCAGCGGCAGGTCGAGGCCCATCTCGCGGCGCGTTCGTTCGACGACGTTGGCCGGCGCCCGGTCGCCGAGCACCGCCAACACCGGGTCGATCGGGATCACGCGGCCGATGAAGAAGGTCACCGCGAGCAGACCGAGATAGGTCGTTATCGCGATGACCAGGAACCGGGCGATAGATGAGGCCACGGCAACGGCGCGGGCGCCGCCGCGCCCTGCCGTCACCTCGCTTTCAGCCACACTCATACAGCGCGTCCGCCGGCGTCACTCCCCGGCATCACTCCTTCGAGACGGGGCCGACGAAGTTGGTGTCGAAGCTCGGGCCGAGCGCAAAACCCTTGAGGTTCTTGCGCAGGCCGGCCACTTCCAGCTGCTGGTGGATGATGACGAAGGGGCTGGTATTGAGGATCTTCTTCTCGAGATCCTGGTACATTGCGGCGCGCTTGGCCGCGTCCTTCTCGAGCAAGGCGGCTTCGGTCTGCTTGGTCAGGTCCGGAATGTCCCAGGCGTTGCGCCAGGCCAGCGTCTTGGTCTTGCCTTCATCCGAATTGTCGGGGTTGCTGGCGAATGTCTGGGCGTTGGAGTTCGGATCGAAATAATCCTGGCCCCACTGGCCGATATAGATGTCGTGGTTACGGGCGCGGTATTTGGTCAGCGTCTGCTTGCCGTCGCCGGGGATGATCTCCAGCTTGATGCCGGCCTGTCCCAGCGTCTGCTGGATCGATTCCGCCATCCCGGTAATCGGCTGGGTGCTGCGTACGTCCATGGTGACACTGAAGCCGTCGGCGAGGCCGGCCTTGGCAAGCAGTTCCTTGGCCTTGGCGACGTCGAGCTTAAAGGGGTTTTCGTCCAGCTCGCCGAGCACGCCCTTGGGCAGGAAGGTCTGATGGATCTCGCCGATGCCCTTGAGGATGGTCGAGCCCAACGCGTCGTAGTCGACGAGATATTTGAACGCCTGGCGAACCTCGGGCTTGGCGAGGTTCGGGTTCTTCTGGTTGAGGCTGATATAAAAGACCGTGCCCTTCGGCGCCGAGGTGGTGGTGAGGTCGGCATTCTTGGCGATCGCATCGAGGTCGTTCGGCTCGAGATTGCGGGCGACGTCGATATCGCCGGCTTCCAGCGCCAGGCGCTGGCCCGAGCTTTCCTTCATATTGCGATAGATGACGCGGGCAAGCTTGGCTTTTTCGCCGTAGTAATTGTCGTTGCGCTCAAGGACGACGGCCTCGTTGGCCCGCCATTCGCGCATTTTGAAGGCACCGGAGCCGGCGTAGCCGGTTTTCAGCCAGGCGTTGCCGAAATCATTGTCCCATTTGTAGTCGGCGCTCGGCGTGACCGCGGCGACATGCTCCTTGACCAGCTTGGCATCGACGACCGAGGCGACCGTCGCCGACAGGCAGTTCAGCACGAAGCTCGGCGCATAGGCCTTGTCGACGGTGAACTGGAACGTCGTGTCATCAACGGCCCTGGCCTTCTCGGTGACGTTGCCGCCATCGATACCGAACTGGCCGATAATAAAGGCCGGGCTCTTGTCGAGCTTGATGGCGCGCTCGAACGAATAGGCGACGTCGGCCGCTGTGATCGGATTGCCGGAGGCGAATTTGAGGCCGGGCTTGAGCTTGAACGTGTAGGTCAGGCCGTCGTCGGAGACGCTCCAGCTTTCGGCGAGATCGCCCTTGACCTTGGATGTGTCGCTGAGGTCGAGGCGTACCAGAAGATCATAGGTGTTGCCGGTGACCTCTGCGGTCGACAATTCGAATGCTTCGCCCGGATCCATGGTGATGATGTCGTCGATGGCGAAACCCTCGACCAGCGTGTCGGCGGGCGTGACCGCGAAGGCAGGCGCACCGGCCAGAAGCAGCGCGGACATGGCCGCGCCCGCGAGCAAGAAGCGGGAGCGTAGAGCAAACTTTTCCATCATCATTTTAACTGTTCCCTGTTGTTGTTGACCTGAGTTCCCGGCTCAGGGTTGTGGCATTTCTTGCCGCGTCGAACGGTGATCCCCGGACCGTTGTCTTGGCAATTTTTTGTGCGGTTCAGGTTCACCATATCCGGCGGTTTCGAGCGCGGCAACGAGCATTTGCAGAACGGTCGATTGGGCCAGACCGGCGGTGCGAAAATCCGGCTATTTCAGCGCGGTAACCAGGTCGGCGTCGGGAAAGCAGGTAGCGGAACGGCCGTTGCTGGCCTGCCATTTGCCGATCGAGCGGCGCGTCTTGAAGCCAGGCAGGCCGTCGGCGCTGCCGACATCGTAGCCCTTAGCTTCCAGCGCCCGCTGCAGGGCGGCGATGTCGGATCGGTAGAGCCCGCCGACCGCGCCCCAATTGCCCGAGAAATTGCTGTCGCCATGGGCGATGCGATCGGCGCCATGGCCGATGAACAGGGCATAGAGATCGCTGGTGTTATACTGCTTCAGCACATAGAAATTGGGGGTGACGATGAAGGCCGGGCCGCTACGCCCGGCCGGCATCAAAAGAAAGCCCTCGGCTTTCAGTTCGCTCGCCGGGAACGGTTTACCCGACACACGCCTGATGCCCATATCAGCCCACTGGGAAATCTTCTTGCCCTGGTCCGGACCTTCGAGCGAGCACGAGACGCTGTCCGGCACAGTCACCTCGAAGCCCCAGCCGCGGCCCCTGACCCAGCCATAATGGACGAGATAATTGGCGATCGATGCCAGTATATCGGGCGTCGAATTCCAGATGTCGGTGCGGCCGTCGCCGTCGAAATCGACGGCATGCTTGAGGAACGATGTCGGCATGAACTGCGGCTGGCCAAGCGCGCCTGCCCAAGACGATTTCATCGCGCCGACCGGGGCAAGCCCGCGCTCGACGATCTCGAGCGCAGCCAAGAGCTCGGTGCGGAAGAATTCCTTCTTGGTCGACATGAACGCCTTGGTGCCCAGCACCTCGAAGGCGTCATAAGGCATCTTCGCCGCGCCGAAGCCGCTCTCGCGGCCCCAGATCGCCAGCAGCACTTCGCCAGGCACGCCGTAGCGTTTCTCGATCGCGGCAAGCGTCCTAGCGTTGGTCGCCTCGCGGGTGCGGCCGCCGGCGGTCACCGCTCGGACTATCTTTTCAGCGAAATAGGCGCCCGGCGAACCGAACTCGGCCTGATGCTGCTTCTGCGGCGTCGTCGCCTTCTCGCCCGGCTTCACCAGGTCGGGCAGCTTCAGGTTCGGCTTGACGCCTTCGAAGGCGGCATCGAAGGTTTTCCTGGAGATGCCTTTGGCCTTGGCTTCGGGCCAGAGGTCATTGCTGAGCCAGGCGTGGAACTGGTCGTCGATTTTTGCGGCGGAGACCGGGGTGGCGAGGATCAACCCAAGTAGGGCTGCTAGAAACGAGAGGCAGGCTAGTGTGCGAGGTCGGCGTTCTGTCGCGCCCCCCTCTGTCCTGCCGGACATCTCCCCCACTTGGGGGGAGATTGGCAGCTTCGATTTCTGCTCCAGCCTTGCACCGTTGAAGATTGGCGAAAGCCAGCGCGACAGCCAATCTCCCCCCTTGAGGGGGAGATGTCCGGCAGGACAGAGGGGGGCGCGACAGAATGCAATCATCACAGAAGCACCCTTCCCGCCGCTCGCCTCAAAACACCGTCCGCGAGCGCAGTGCGGCGGCCAGCGTGCCTTCGTCGAGATAATCGAGTTCGCCGCCGACCGGAACACCGTGCGCCAGGCGCGTCACCTTGATGTCGAAGCCGGAAAGCTGGTCGGTGAGGTAGTGCGCGGTGGTCTGGCCCTCGACCGTGGCGTTGACGGCGAGGATCACTTCCTTGACTTCGCCGCCGGCGACGCGATCGACCAGCGAACGGATGTTTAGCTCATCAGGACCAATGCCGTCGAGCGGCGACAGCGTACCGCCGAGCACATGGTAGCGCACGTTCATGGCTGTCGCCCGCTCCAGCGCCCAAAGGTCGGCCACGTCCTCGACGACGATGAGCGTAGTGGGGTCGCGGCGGGGGTCGGTGCAGATCATGCATGGATCTGAGGTATCGACATTGCCGCAGGTCGAGCAGATGCGCACCTTGTCGACCGCCTCGCCCATGGCGGCGGCGAGCGGCGCCAGCAACTGTTCCTTCTTCTTGATGAGGTGGAGCGCGGCGCGGCGTGCCGAACGCGGACCGAGCCCCGGCACCTTGGCCAGCAGCTGGATCAGGCGTTCGATCTCGGGACCGGCGATTCGCTTCGACATCGCACCGGTTTAGGATTTTTCCGCACGCTTTGGAACAGTTGAGCGGCCAGGGGCTCCGCTCTTCCCTTCTCCCCTTGTTGTGGGAGAAGGGAAGGCCGACGTCGCGGCCAGTGCTGCCGTCCTCAGTTTTCTTCCAGTGGCCGGGTCTGGCCGGCGATCATCGCGCCGATGGCGTCGGTGTTCTCGGGCGTCGCCTCGAACGACATTGTCGGCTCTGCCGGCGCGGCCTGGAAGGAGGTGACAGGCCGCTCGCTCACGGTTCCGCCAAAACGGGCCGCATCCGGCTCCTGCATTGGCTCTTGCAGCGCCACAAGTATCGGCTTCTCCGCCGTCGCCTTCTCCGGGGTCGCCATTCCGGCGGTCACCCTTGTCTGCTTTGCCGGCAGCGATGCAGCGGCGGTCACATAGGTTGCCTTGGCGAATGTCGGCTTGGCGCTGCGTGCCGGCTCCGCCGAGGCGACAAGTATGGCCTGAGCGGCAGGCGCTTGCGGCTTGGCCTGGGCCATGGCGACTACCGGCTCGTCCGGCAGCGGCTGCCAGTTGCGGCCGCGCTTTTCATAGAAGGCATTGCCGCCGGCGACCATGGTGTAGTGCATGTTCTTGTAGGGGAAGCGCAGGCCGGCGGTGTGGAAGAACATGGTGTTCTTCAGCTTGGCTTTGCGCTCGCCCTTGAGCACCGCCTCGGCGGCTTCCTCGACGTCGGGCATCGCCTTCGAATTCATCGGCCGTGTCATGACGCCCGGCGCGAACTGCCCGCGCTCGCCGACGACCTGGCAGATGGTGTTGCCGTGATTGCCGGACCGCAGACGGTTCATCACCACCGTGCCGACCGCAATCATGCCGTCACGGCTCGACCGGTTGGACTCGAAGAACATCGCCCGCTCCAGGCATTCCTTCTCCTTCGGCGTGGAATTGTAGGAGCGCGAGCTCAGGAAACTCGGCGTAATGGCATCGGTCAGGCTGGACATGCCGTGCGAGGCGGTCTGACTGCAAGCGGCCAAAAACAGCGGCGAGATAACGACGCCGAGCCGCAACGGCGTCTTCCATCGGGTAGAGATCAACAGGTGTCCCCTCAATTCTGCTGCCAGCCCGCCCCTGGTTGCGGCAAGAATGAGACACTTTCAGGCAAAAAGATGGCTAAAGCGTTATTAAGTGTGGGGAGTTGCCTAATAGACACAGCTGGCGGGCTTCCGAGAACCGGAGCGGAGCGTACGTTTCGTGAGCACCGGAAGCGCAGGAAGCCGCCGTTTGCAGGCCGGCATCACCTGGATATCAACACACCTTAGAACGGCAGCTTCATTCCCGGCGGGATCGGTAGGCCCGCGGTCAGCGCCCTGGTCTTCTCCTGCATGATCTGCTCGACCTTGGTCCTGGCGTCGTTGTGGGCAGCGAGAAGCAGGTCCTCGAGAATCTCGACCTCGTCTTCCTTGAACAGCGACGGGTCGATCTTCAGCGACTTCATCTCGAATTTGCCGGTCAGCGTCACGCTGACCAGGCCGCCGCCGGCCTGCCCGGTGGCTTCCAGCGTGGCGATCTCATCCTGCATTGCCTGGAACTTGGCCTGCATTTCCTTTGCCTTGCCCATCATGCCGAGAAGGTCTTTCATCGCACGGTCCTTTGCAGCTGGTGCTGGTTGTTTCAGGTTTCGTCGTCGTCGGCCGGCGGCTCGACCGGCACTTCGGCCTCGTCGGCTTCCGGCGCGTCGGGAATGCGCACGTCGATGATCTTGGCGCCGGGAAAGCGCGCCAGGATGGCGGCGACCGTCGGGTCGCTCTTGGCATCGAGGAAGGCGTTTTCGCGCTTTGTCGATTCCATCTCGGCCAAGGTCTGGCCGCCCTCGTCCTTCGACAGCGACACCAGCCAGTTGCGGCCGGTCCAGGCGCGCAGCTTGGCGGTCAAATCATTGAGCAACATCTTCGGCGCATCGTCGGTCAGGCTGACGTCGATACGACCGGGCTCGATGCGCACCAGCCGCACGCAACGCTTCACCAGCACCTTGAAGGCCATGTCGCGCTGGGCGTCGGCAAGGGCGACAATGTCGGCCAGCGATTTCACCGGCACCGGCGGCGCCTCGACCGCCGGCTCCGGCGGAGCAACGAAGTTGGTCGGCACGGGCTCGGCCTCGACCAGGCGCATTGTCTGGGCGCCGCCATTGGCCGTCGGCATCCGCGCCTGCGCCACGGCGCCGGCACCACCGCTTGCAGGCGCATGGTTTGCGGGGCCGGGGCTTGCCGGCGTGCCATTCGCGCGCGGCGCGGCGCCCGGCAGGGTACCGCCGTTCTCCAGCGATTTCAGCGCCTCGTCCAGCGTCGGCAGGTCGGCGGCATGGGCCAGCCGGATCAGCACCATCTCGGCGGCGCTGACCGGGCGGTTGGAAGTCTGCACCTCGGGAATGCCTTTCAAGAGCATCTGCCACGTCCGCGACAGCACCTTGACCGACAGCGTGCTGGCGAAATCGGCGCCGCGCCGGCGCTCGTCCTCGGACAGCGAGGCGTCGTCGATGGCAGCCGGCACGAAACGCAGACGGGTGACCAGATGGTTGAACTCGGCAAGGTCGGTCAGCACCGCGGCAGGATCGGCGCCGGTATCGTACTGGGCACGGAATTCGGCAAGTGCGGCGGCGACGTCGCCCTTCATGACATGTTCGAACAGGTCGACGATGCGGGCACGGTCGGCAAGGCCGAGCATAGCACGCACCGCTTCGGCGCTGACCGCGCCGCCGCCATGGGCGATCGCCTGGTCGAGGATCGACTGCGCATCGCGCATCGAGCCTTCGGCCGCGCGCGCGATCATCGCCAGCGCATCGTCTTCGACTTCGATGCCCTCCAGTCCGGCTATCCTGGCAAGGTCGGCCTTGATCATTGCCGCATCGATGCGCCTGAGGTCGAAACGCTGGCAGCGCGACAGGACGGTGATCGGCACCTTGCGGATTTCGGTGGTGGCGAAGATGAACTTGACGTGCGGCGGCGGCTCTTCCAGCGTCTTCAGCAGGCCGTTGAAGGCCTGGTTGGAAAGCATGTGCACTTCGTCGATGATGTAGACCTTGTAGCGCGCCGACACCGGGGCGTAGCGCACACGCTCGATGATGTCCCTGATGTCGTCGATGCCGGTATGCGAGGCGGCGTCCATCTCGATGACGTCGACATGCCGGCCTTCCATGATCGCCTGGCAATGCTCGCCGAGCACGGCAAGGTCGACGGACGGCTGGTCGACGGTCGATGTTTTGTAGTTCAGGGCCCGCGCGAGTATGCGCGCGGTCGTCGTCTTGCCGACGCCACGCACGCCGGTCAGCATCCAGGCCTGGGCGATGCGGCCGGTGGCAAAGGCATTGGTCAAGGTGCGGACCATCGGCTCCTGGCCGATCAGTTCGGAGAAATTCGACGGTCGGTATTTGCGCGCCAGCACGCGGTAGGCGGCAGGCTTGTCCAATTTCCCGGCCTCGTTTCCGGCTTCGCTCATTCGCCCGTTAAGCTCCAAGGGCTGCCACTGGAGGCGGCCGATTCCTGCGCATAGTTTCGCCCGCACGGCTTGGCGCCGTCAATGTCGGGGCAAAAGGCGAAGAGGCGGGAGGCTGGAACAATGACCCGTTCCGGGCTCGTTAGGGCTGCTTCCTTCCGGACCTGACCCGGTTGGCGAGTGGACCGTCCACCACCAACCTCCCAGCCTCCATATCGGCAATCCGGCGATGAAATGCAAGTGCGGATGATAGGGGCCTTGAGCGACGGCGAAAGCTGAAACCAAAAACCCGCCTCGGCGGGCGGGTCGTTGGTGCGAATAATCACCATAGCGAAATTAGTAGCATAGCTGCCGGCACAAAGCAAGAACAAAATGTGGCCGCGATCAAAATCGTCGACCTCGGCGGGGCAGCGCCAACCTGATGCAATTTGCCCGGGCCCTCACTTCTTCGCGCACAATCAGCGCCGCGACGGCCAATGTTGGTTGCTGCCCCTTGCGGCCCTTCGGAAGCCGCTCTAGCGTCGATGGAGTTCAAAAAACGTCAAAAAGTGAGGGAAACGCCGATGCTGCCGGGCCTCAAGGCCGGATTCACGCTTGACGCCCAGCTGGAAGCCGACAGCGAACAGTTGATGTGGCTCGGCCTGTGCGAATTGCGCGTCATGAACGACCGCCGCTGGCCATGGCTGCTGCTGGTGCCGCAGCGGCCGGGCATCGAGGAAATCCACGACATGACGCCGCTGGACCAGGCGATGCTGACCTTCGAGACCAACATGGTGGCGCTGGCGCTGAAGCGGGTGACCGGCTGCACCAAGATCAACACCGGCGCACTCGGCAACATCGTGCGCCAGTTGCATGTACACGTCATTGCGCGCTCGGAAGGCGATCCCGGCTGGCCCGGCCCGGTGTGGGGGCACGGCCTGCGCGAGCCCTATCAGCGCTCCGACCTTCGCAAGTTTGCGGAAAAGATCAAGGCAGCGCTATAAGCCTCTCCCGTGTCCACCTTGAACCTTCCCGAGTCTGCATGAGCTTTCGCCTGTTTGACGCGCCCTTGCGCGAGCCGAGCCAGTTCGTCGGCTTCGCCGGCAACATTATCGACCGGCAGTCCGAAAACCGCGCCGACGATTCCGTCGAAAAGGCACTCGCCGATCCCTCGGCGCGGCTTTTGCTGATGCGTGGCGGCCGGCTCTATTTGAAGCTTGCGCAAGGCGCATTCGACCCCTGGTTCGGCGTGGCCGAATGCCGACCGCTCGAAGCGTCGCTCGAAAACGGCGTCCTGCTCGGTTTTTCCGAAAGCGGCCCGGTGCTGGCGGTGCCGGCCGGGGTCGAGCCCGAGCAGCTTCCCGAGACGATCAAGGCGATCGACTATCGCTCGGTCTATATGCAGGGGCTGATCGACGAAGCGGCGGCCGGCGCGCTGGCGCAAGGGGCGGCGCTGCTCGCCTGGCATGCCAGCCATCGCTTCTGCAGCAAATGCGGCACCGAAGCCGAGATGCGGGCGGGCGGTTACAAGCGGCATTGCCCGGCCTGCGGTACGGAGCACTTTCCGCGCACCGACCCGGTGGCGATCATGCTGACGGCAACACGCGAAAAATGCCTGCTCGGCCGCGGCCGGCATTTCGGGCCCGGCATGTATTCGGCGCTCGCCGGTTTCATCGAGCCGGGCGAGACGATCGAGGCGGCGGTGCGCCGCGAAACGCTGGAGGAAGCCGGCATCCGGCTAGGCCGTGTCGTCTACCACGCCAGCCAGCCCTGGCCGTTTCCCTATTCGCTGATGATCGGCTGCTTCGGCGAACCGCTCAACGACGATATCCAGCCCGACCTCAACGAGCTGGAAGATTGCCGCTGGTTCTTTCGCGACGAGGTGCTCTTGATGCTGGCCCGCGAGCATCCGGGCGGCCTGATGACACCGCCGAAGGGGGCGATCGCCTATAACCTCATCCGCGCCTGGGCTGACAGCGCGTGACACGAAGATATCGCAGGAGCAAAAAATGATCCGTCACACCGTCGTGTTCACGCTGAAACACCCGCCGCATTCGCTCGAGGAAAAACGGTTCCTCGCCGACGCCAAGAGGATTCTCACGGCGATAAAGGGCGTCACGCATTTCGAGCAGTTGCGGCAGGTCAGTCCCAAGAACGACTACCGCTTCGGCTTCTCGATGGAGTTCGCCGATCAGCGGGCCTATTCCGGCTACAACGACCATCCCGACCACGTCGCCTTCGTCCGCGACCGCTGGATCCCGGAAGTCGAGGCGTTTATGGAGATCGACTACGTGCCGCTCGGCTGGGGCTGAGACTGGAAAGCGGCGCTCTAAAAATTAATACCCGGCGTCGCGATCCACCACATTTTCCAGCGGTTCGCCGCTCTCGAAAGCATCCATCTGGCGCAGCATGATCGGCGCCAGGTGGACCGGATCGGAAGTTGCCGCCGCATGCGGCGTCACGAACACTTTGGGGTGGCTCCATAGCGGGCTGGTCTTCGGCAGCGGCTCGACCTCGAAAACGTCGAGGCTGGCTTCCTTCAGCGTGCCGTCGTCCAGCGCGCGCAAAATGTCGGCGTCCTTCTGCAGCCTGCCGCGCCCGGCATTGATCAGCACTGAGCCGCCGAGGCCGTTGCGCTTCCGCAGCTCCTTCAGCACGCCGTGGTTGATGATACCGTGCGTCTGCGGCGTCAGCGGCAGCAGCACCACCAGGATGTCGGTGGCGTTTAGGAACGGGATCAGGCCGGCCTCGCCCGCGTAAGTCGAGACACCTTGCATCGGCCGATCGCTGCGCGACCAGCCATTGACGGGAAAGCCGAGCGACAACAGCACCGATGCCGCCGCGCGGCCAAGCGTGCCGAGCCCCATAATGCCGACCGAGATGTCGCTGGCCGGCCGCTGCTGCGGTTCATGCCAGATCTTCTTCTGCTGCTGGGCGCGGTAGAGCATGCCTTGGCGATGGTGGTCGAGCACCCGCCAGACGACGTATTCGGTCATGTACTGGGTCAGGTTGTCGGCCACCACCTTGACGACCGGTACGTCGGGCAAGGTGGGATCGGCGAAGATGTGGTCGACGCCGGCGCCGATCGAGAAGATGGCGCGCAGATTGGGCAGCGACGACAACAGGTTCGGCCGCTGTTTCCACACCACAGCATAGGTAATCGAGGGATCGCCGGCGCCATTCGGCTCGAGCACCACCTCGCGCTCCGCCGACAGCAGTTCGCGCCAGCGCAGCGGATGAATACCGGTGAGGGCAAGCAGGATGCGGCCTTTTTCCATTGTGGATTGTTTTTCCCTTTTTACCAACAGCGTTCGCGTTCCGACGCGCAAGGCGCGGCAGTGTTTTGATTTTGTGCATGATCTCTGGCGAAAATCTACTCGCTGACGATGCCGACCGGCGCCGTTTCGATCTTGAAGGCGGCCGAGATCAACGCCTTTGTGTAGTCGGTCCGCGGGTTGCCGAAAATCTGTTCGGAAGGACCGGCCTCGACGATCCTGCCGTTACGCATGACGATGACTTCGTTGGCGAGCGCGCGGATGACCCTCAGATCGTGGCTGATGAAGAGGTAGGCGAGGTCGTGCTTGGCTTGCAGGCTGCGTAAGAGGTCGACGACCTGCGCCTGCACGCTCATGTCGAGCGCCGAGGTCGGCTCGTCCAGCATGACGAAACGCGGGTTGAGCACCATGGCGCGCGCGATGGCGACGCGCTGGCGCTGGCCGCCGGAGAATTCGTGCGGATAGCGGTTGCGCGTCGCCGGATCGAGGCCGACTTCCTTCAGCACGTCGACGACACGCTCGTCGCGCCCATCAGGAGACAGCTTCGGCTCGTGGATCTTCAACCCTTCCTCGATGATCTCGGCGACCGACATGCGCGGACTGAGCGAACCGAACGGATCCTGGAAGACGATCTGCAACTCGCGCCGCAGCGGCCGCATTTCGTTGAAGGACAGCTGATTGATGCCGCGTCCGTTGAACTGGATGGTCCCGGTCGACGAGATCATCCTGGCCAGCGCCAGGCCGAGCGTCGTCTTGCCTGAGCCGGATTCGCCGACGACGCCAAGCGTCTGGCCGGCCCGCACGGTGACGTCGATGCCGTCGACCGCCTTCACATTGTCGACGGTGCGCCGGAAGAAGCCCTTCTTGATCGGAAACCAGACCTTGACGTCCTTGCCGACCATCACCGGCTTGGCGGCCTGGTTGGCCGCCGGCGGCTTGCCTTTCGGCTCGGCGGCAAGCAGATGCCGCGTGTAGGCGTGCTGCGGATTGGCGAATATCTCCTTGGTCGGGCCGGTCTCGACGATCTTGCCCTTGGTCATCACGCAGACCCGGTCGGCGATCTTCCTGACGATGCCGAGATCGTGGGTGATGAACAGCATCGACATGTTCTTGCGGCTTTTCAGGCCGGCGAGCAGCTCGAGGATCTGCGCCTGGACGGTGACGTCGAGCGCCGTCGTCGGCTCGTCGGCGATCAAAAGTTCAGGCTCGTTGGCCAGCGACATGGCGATCATGACGCGCTGGCGCTGGCCGCCGGAAAGCTGGTGCGGATAGGCGTCGAGCCGCTTCTCCGGCTCGCGGATGCCGACCTCGTGCAGAAGTTCCAGCGTGCGCGCCTTGGCTTTGCGATCCCCCAGGCCCTGATGCAGCTTCAATACCTCGACGATCTGCTGCTCGATCGTATGCAGCGGGTTGAGCGAGGTCATCGGCTCCTGGAAGATCATGGTGATCTTGTTGCCGCGCACGCGGCGCAGGTCTCTCTCGTCGGCGGCAAGCAGGTCGGCGCCGAGGAACAGGATCTTTCCCGACGGGTGGCTGGCGGTCGGATAGGGCAGCAGCTTCAGAACCGACAGCGCGGTGACCGACTTGCCGGAGCCGGATTCGCCGACCAGCGCCACCGTCTCGCCCCTGGCGAGGTCGAAGGAAATATGGTCGACGGCGATCGACTGGTCGCCGCCTTGCGTGAAGGCGACGCTGAGGTCCTGGACCGAAAGGAGAGGGGCGGTCATAGCTCAACTTCCGCGACAACCCCGTCCAAGGCGGAAATTTCCGGTCGTATGATCGATATTTTGGCTGCCATTTGACGTGGGACGAGACGAGTTGGTGCGATGGAATAGGTCTCTTTCAATCTCGTATCCGCGGTCGGAAATTGTGTGCAGCCGAAGTGCATCGCTGTGGAAAGATGGATCGCGTCTGGTAATCTCAAGGAAAGGAATTCCGAACGTAACTGTGCTGCGTGCCAGAGAACGTCGCGAGTTATCGTCCCAATTGAGATGAAGGCATTGCCGATTGAAATATTGTCGTAGAGCTCGATCAGTCGCTCATTGTTCTTTCTCAAGGGATCGACCATCAACTCCGCGAGCACGATCTCACTCGTCGCCAGGAAAGGCTGCTTTCTGCCCTCGTTCAGTGAAATGAGCTGAAGCAGTTTTTTTGCAAGCGCATCATTGTTTTCAAAGGCATAGATGAAAATGTTGGTGTCGACGTAAAGCCGGACTGCAGCCATCAATCCTCCCACTCATCGCGGAGGGCACGAACACGCGCGACAGCCTCGTCGAGGCTTGTTCCCGGCGCGTTGGCCTGAGCATCCCGCATGAGTTCAAGCAATTGTTCGCGGCCAAGGGGCCTGTTGGCCTCCTCCTCCACTGTCACTTTGACCGAGGCGCTCGGAGCTATGCCTTTTCGCAGTTCATCCGGGAGCTTCGATGCCGGGTAGTGTTCAAGGATGATCCTATTCATTGCCATTTCCGGAATATAACATGCCGAATGCCAGCCTGCATCGCCCTCATCTGAACGTCTTGCGCGGATCGAAGGCGTCGCGGGTGGCCTCGCCGACGAAGACCAGCAGCGACAGCATCAGCGAGATGACGACGAAGCCGGAAATGCCGAGCCAGGGCGCGTTGAGATTGCGCTGTGCCTGCTTCAGCAACTCACCCAGCGAGGCGGCGCCGGGCGGCAGGCCGAAGCCGAGATAGTCGAGCGAGGTCAGCGTCGAAATCGAGCCGCTGAGCAGGAAGGGCAGGAAGGTCAGCGTCGCCACCATGGCGTTGGGCAGCAGATGCCGGAACATAATGGTGACATTGGATACGCCGAGCGCGCGCGCCGCGTTGACATATTCGAAATTGCGGGCGCGCAGGAACTCGGCCCGCACCACGCCGACCAGTGCCACCCAGGAGAACAGCAGCATCAATCCGAGCAGGATGAAGAAGCCGGGCGGCAGGATGGCGGCGACGATCAAGAGCAGATACAGCACCGGGATCGCCGACCAGATCTCGATGAAACGCTGGAACAGGAGGTCGGTCCAGCCGCCGAAATAGCCCTGCAGAGCGCCGGCCGCCACGCCGATCAGCGCCGAGCCGGCGGTCAGGATCAGGCCGAACAGCACCGATATCCTGAAGCCGTAGATGACGCGCGCCAGCACGTCGCGGGCCTGGTCGTCGGTGCCCAGCCAGTTCCAGTTGCCGACGTTGCAATTGGGGTCTGCCTCGCCTTTCGGATACTGGTTGCAGCGCGTCTTCTTGTCGTAGAGCCAGGACGGCGTGGTCGGTGCTGCTTCGGGAATAGCGTTGTTGACGGTCTGGTAGGAGTAGCGCACCGGCGGCCAGACCATCCAGCCATTGGCGTTGATCTCGTCCTGGATCACCGGGTCGCGGTAGTCGGTGACCGCATAGAAGCCGCCGAACTTCTCCTCGGGATAAGCGACCAGGACCGGAAACAGGATCTCGCCCTTGTAGGAGGCGATGATCGGCTTGTCGTTGGCGACCAATTCCGAAACCAGCGACAGCACGAACAGGAACAGGAATATCCACAACGACCAGTAGCCGCGCCGGTTGGACTTGAAGTTCTGCAGGCGCCGCTGGTTGAGCGGCGACAGAAAGGGCCGCGCGATCCGTGCCGGCGCCGTTTCGGCTGTGGCCTGCGCCATCAGACGTCTCTCCGCTCGAAATCGATGCGTGGATCGACCCAGGTATAGATCAGATCGGACAAAAGCCCGACGAACAGGCCAAGCAGCGAGAAGATGAAGAGATTGGCGAACACCACCGGATAGTCGCGCTGCACCACCGAGTTGAAGCCGAGCAGGCCGAGGCCGTCGAGCGAAAATATGTTCTCGATCAGCAGCGAGCCGGTGAAGAAGGCCGAGATGAAAGCACCGGGAAAACCGGCGATGACGATCAGCATGGCGTTGCGGAAGACGTGGCCATAAAGCACCTGCCGCTCCGACAGGCCCTTGGCGCGGGCTGTGACCACATATTGCTTGCGGATTTCCTCGAGGAAGGAATTCTTGGTCAAAAGCGTCGTCGTGGCGAAGGCCGACAGCACCAGCGCGGTCAGCGGCAGGGTCATATGCCAGAAATAGTCGACGATCCGCTGCGGCCAGGACAGCTGGTCCCAATTGTCGGAGGTGATGCCGCGCAGCGGAAACCAGTCCCAGAACGAGCCGCCGGCAAACAGCACCATCAGCAAGATGCCGAACAGGAAGCCCGGAATGGCGTAGCCGACGATGACGACGCCGCTGGTCCAGACGTCGAAAGTGGAGCCGTCCTTGACCGCCTTGCGGATGCCGAGCGGGATCGAGATCAGGTAGGATAAAAGCGTGATCCACAGCCCGATCGAGATCGACACCGGCATCTTTTCCAGGATCAGGTCGAGCACTGAGATGTCGCGGAAGTAGCTGTCGCCGAAATCGAAGCGGAGATAGTTCCACAGCATCATGCCGAAGCGCTCGAGCGGCGGCTTGTCGAAACCGAACTGCTTCTCCAGCTTCTTGATGAATTCCGGATCGAGCCCTTGCGCGCCGCGGTATTTCGAGCCGACGTCACCGGCGACATCGAAATTGGCGCCGCCGGCATCACCCCCGCCGCCGCCGAGGCGATCGCTGCCGCCCTGGTTGGTCAGCCTGGCGATGACCTGCTCGACCGGCCCGCCTGGAGCAAACTGGATGACGGCAAATGACACCGCCATGATGCCGAACAGGGTCGGGATCATCAAAAGGATGCGGCGCAGTATATAGGCGCCCATCAGGTTCCCTGCCTCGCTTGTGCAAAAATCTCAGGCTTTGCCAATCTTTGCCGCCTTGTCTTTGTCGAACCACCACAGCGTCTCGACCGGAAAGTCGTAATCCGGCTTTTGAGCGGGAAAGCCGAACATGTCCCAGAAGGCTGCCCGGTGATTCGCCAGATGATATGTTGGAATCCAGTCTAGCCGCGCGCGCAAGACCCGATCGAGCGCGTTGAGCGCTGTGACGAGTTCGATCCGGCTCTGCGCCTTGCCGGCTGCCTCGATCAGCGCGTCGATGGCTTTGCTTTCCGTGCCCGGATAGTTGCGCATCCCCGGCGTTTTCGCCATCCGGGAATTGTAGAGGATTTCCAGGCCGTCGGCAGTAGGCGTCGCCCCGATCAACCAATGTAGCATGTTGAAATCGAAATCGTAGTTGCTTTGCCGCGCTTCAAATTGCGTCGAATCGACCTGCCGGATCGAAGCGTCGATGCCAATCGCCTTCATATTCTCGGACCACGGCGCGAAAATGCGAACGAGACCCTCGTCCTCGGCCAGCATTTCCACCCGCAGTCGCTCGCCCTTCTCATTGACGACGAAATTGCCCGCTCGCTTCCAGCCGGCTTCGGCAAGCAGTCTCGAAGCTTCGCGCAGCACCTTACGGTCGTGACCGGAACCGTCCGAGACGGGTTGCACCACCGGTTCGCCGAAGGTTTCCGGCGGCAACTCGGCTCGAAACGGCTCCAGCAGTTTCAATTCCTGGGGCGAGGGCAGGCCCTCGGCCTTGTAGTCCGATCGTTCGAAGTTCGATTGCGAGCGCTCGTAGGAGCCGAAAAACAGTACCCGCTTGGTCCATTCGAAATCGAAGCAATAGGCGATCGCCTGTCTCACGCGCACATCGCGGAATTGCGGCCGGCGCTGGTTCAGCGCGACAGCCTGCATGTCGGGCGATTTCTCGCCGGGAAATTCCCGTTTGACGACCCTGCCGTCCTTCAGGGCCGGAAAGTCGTAACCGGTCGCCCATACCCGCGCGGTGAATTCCTCGCGAAAATGCGTATCGCCTTTCTTGAACGCTTCAAACGCTGCCTGGCGATCAAGATAGAAATCGATACGGATACGGTCGAAATTATTAAGCCCGCGGTTCACGGCGAGATCGCGCCCCCAATAGTCGGCGACGCGTTCATATTCGATAGTCTGCCCTGCCACGACCCGTCCCATCTTGTACGGCCCGGAGCTGAGCGGCGGGGTCATCGTCGAGGCGTCGAAATCATTGGCCGTATAGAAGGCTTTGGACACGATCGGCATTACGGCGATCGCGAGGATATTCTGCGCCGACTGTTTGCCGTTGAAGGTAAGGCTGACAGTAAGCGGATCGATTGCGACCGCATCCGTCATATGCCGCAGCGCTTGGGAAAGGTTCGGGTGTCCCCGGTCTTTGTAGAGGTTCAAGGCGAAGGCAACGTCCTCGGCCGTCAGGGGCGAGCCGTCATGGAAGCGCGCTTGTGGCCGCAGGCTGAAGCGGAAGCCGTTGCGGTCCTGCGACAACGTAACGGATTCGGCAAGCACGCCGTAGACCGCATCCGGCTCATCGAGCGCCCTTGCCATCAGCGAATCGAAACAGAGCTCGGTGCGCGGCGGCGAATCCCCCTTCAACACCAGCGAGTTCAACGTGTTGAAAGTCAGAAAGCTCTGATTGAGGGTGGAGTTCGGCGGGCCGAAATTCATCCGGCCGCCCTTGGGAGCGTCTGGATTGACATAGTCGAAATGCGTGAAATCCGGCCCGTATTTGAGATCGCCAAAAGCCGACAACCCGTGCAGTTTCACGCCGGTCGGAATGGCCGCGAAAGCTCGGCCTGGCAGCAGTGCCGCAGCGGCGGCAGCACCGCCCAGGGCGAGGAAGTCGCGACGAGGCAGCGCTGCCATCAATTGCCGCTCTTGTATTTGGCCGCCAGCGCCTTTTCCTTGTCCGGGTCGATCCACCAGGAATTCTGGTCGACGCCGCTATATGCGGGCTGCTTCTCCGGCATGCCGAACTTTTTCCAGTAGGCGAGCCAGACCACGGCGCGGTAATATTGCGGCACGACATAATAGTTCCACAGCAGCACCCGGTCGAGCGCATGGGTGGTGGCAACCAGATCGTCGCGGTCGGTGGCAAAGATGACCCGGTCGACCAGCGCATCGACGACCGGATTCTTGATGCCGGCGTAATTGCGCGATCCCGGCGAATCGGCGGCCTTGGAACTCCAGAAATCGCGCTGTTCATTGCCGGGAGAGTCCGACTGCCCGAGTATCGAAGTGACCACGTCAAAGTCGAAGTGAGTGACTCGGTTGATATACTGGGTCTGATCGATGAGGCGCAGCGTCGCGTCGACCCCGATCTTGCGCAGATTGGCGATATACGGACTGGCGATGACCTGGTCGGTGTCGTTCCAGCCGAGGATCTCGAATTTGAACGGTTCGCCGGTCTTGGCGTTGACCATCTTGCCGCCCTTGATGACCCAGCCTGCCTTGGCGAACAGATCGACCGCGGTCTTCAGGTATTTGCGCTCAGCCTGCGGGGTGTCGTAGACCGGCAGCTTAAATTCCTGGGTAAAGACTTCAGGCGGCAGCTTGTCACGGTACTGCTCGAGGATTTCAAGTTCCTTGCCCTGCGGCAGGCCGCTCGACGCCAGTTCCGTGCCCTGGAAATAGCTGCTGGTGCGGGTGTTGGAACCGAAGAACAGGGTCCGGTTCATCGTCTCGAAGTCGAACGGATACATCAGCGCGGCGCGCACCAGGCGATCCCTAAACAGCGGGCGCCTGGTGTTGAGCATGAAGGCCTGCATCGGTTCGGGCGACGCGGTCTTGAATTCCTTCTTGATGACGTCGCCGGCCTGGACTGCCGGGAAATTATAGGCCGTGTTCCAGCGCCTCGAACTGTTCTCCGGCTTGATGTCGTCCAAGCCGCCCTTGGTGAAGGCCTGCCAGGCGGCATTGTCGTCGAGAAAATACGTGAAACGCTGCCTGTCGAAATTCTCGCGGCCGATTTTTACGGGCAGCTTGTCCGCCCAGTAATCGGGCACGCGCTGCCAGATGATTTCGGACCCCGGCTTGAAGCTCGCGATCTTGTAGGCGGCCGAGCCGAGCGGCGGCTCCTGCGTCGGCTTGGTGACGTCGCGCTTCTTGCCGTTGGCGTCGGTGCCTTCCCACCAGTGCTTGGGCAGCACGACGAGATCGCCGAGGATCTTCGGTAGCTCCCGGTTGCCCTTCTGGTTGAAATGGAACTCGACCTCGCGGTCGGAGATGGCGACCGCGTCGGTGACGTTTTCGAAATAGCGGCTATATTGCGGGCTGTTGGCCTTCAGCACCTGGAACGACCAGATCACGTCGTCGGTGGTGATCGGCTGGCCGTCATGCCATTTGGCCCGCGGGTCGAGACGATAGGTCGCCGAGGAATAGTCGGTCGGATATTTATAGGCATCGGCGATCAGCGGATGGCTGGTGCTGCCCTCGTCCGTCGCCTGCTCCATCAGCGTGTCGTAGAGCAGGCCGCCGCCGAACTGCGCGAAGCCGGCGGCCGGCGAACCCTGCACGATGTAAGGATTGAAGCTGTCGAACGTGCCGAGCACCACTGAGTTCACTGTGCCGCCCTTCGGTGCATCCGGATTGACGTAATCGTAGTGCTGGAAATTATCGCCGTATTTGGATTCGCCGATCAGCGAGGAGGTCGTGCGCCATTCGTCCGCAAAGGTCGCCTGCAGGCCGCCGGCAAAAGCAGCCAGCATCAGTACCGATTTCAGAAGCGTCCGCGCTCGGCCAACCGTCATGCGTTCTCCTCTTCGCGATATAGCGCCGTCACCATAGCGTCTGGGCCCAATCTAGATCATTTGGCGGCGCTGAAAACCGCAACCGAGCGGCTTTGTCGTCGCATATGCATTTTTCCTAACGAAAAAGCCGGGCTGAACCCGGCTTTTTCAAGGATTATGCCATTACAGTTTTGTTATTTTGCGGGCGCAGCCGGCGCCGGAGCGGCTGGCGCCGCGCCTTCTGCCGGCTTGGCAGGGGCCGCACCTTCGGCCGGCTTGGCGGGCTCATTTTCGGCCGAGGCGCCGGGCGCCGGCAGCGGCTTAGGATTGTCCGACAGCGTGCGCAGATAGGCGATGACGTTGGCGCGGTCCTCATCCTTGGGCAGGCCGGCGAAGCCCATCGCGGTGCCCTTCACGAACTTCTTCGGCGAGGTGATGAAGTGGTTGAGATTGTCATAGGTCCACTTCTCGCTGCCGCCCTTGGAGAACTCCTTCATGCCGGCAGAATAGGCAAAGCCCTCATGCTCGGCGACCGGACGGTCGATGATATCCCAGAGATCGGGGCCGACCTTGTTGGGGCCACCCTTTTCGCCGGAGTGGCAAGCCTGGCATTTCTTGAAGATGGCGGCGCCCGCTTCGGCGTTGGCAGTGGTCAGCAGCTCGGCAATCGGCTTCACGGCCGCGGCGGGAGCGGCCGGGCCGCCTTCGGCGGGCTCGGTCGCCTCGATGGCGAAGCCGGGCTTTTCCGGCGCCGGCGAGGCAAACAGCGCGTCGGACACGATGCCAACGGAAAAGACGATGAACACGGTTCCGAGGAGACCGGCGAGCAGCTTGTTGACTTCGTTGGAATCCATACGCCCCAGGCTCCCTTTCCGGCGGACCGATCCGTCCACTCCGTCCGTCGGTATCGTGATCCACCCGGTGGAACCGGCCAAATCGCGCGGAAACTAGGTCTTTTGCTCCGGCGTTGCAACACCTATAAGGGCGCTGCCAGTGAGACCTTTTGCCACTTTGTCCTCCTCTTTTTCGAGCCCCTGCCCGCCTCATGTCCACGCTCATCCTGATCCCGGCCCGCATGGCCTCGACCCGCCTGCCGGGCAAGCCGCTCGCCGACATTGCCGGCACTCCAATGATCGTCCACGTCGCCCGCCGCGCTGCCGAGGCCGGGCTCGGCCGGGTGGTCGTCGCCACCGATACGCAAGGCGTTGCGGAGGCGGTGCGCGCGCATGATTTCGAGGCGGTGATGACGCGGGCGGACCACGAAACCGGCTCCGACCGCATCTTCGAAGCGCTGGCCATTCTCGACCCTGGCAACAGCGTCGAGACGATCGTCAATGTGCAGGGCGATCTGCCGACCATCGACCCCCTTGTTATCGGCGCCGCGCTGAAGCCTTTCGAGAACAGAGCGGTCGATATCGCCACGCTCTGCGTCGAGATCGTCCGCGACGAGGAAAAGACCAATCCGAACGTCGTCAAGCTGGTCGGCTCGCCACTCTCGGCGACACGGCTCAGGGCGCTCTATTTCACCCGCGCCACCGCGCCCTGGGGCGAAGGCCCGCTCTACCATCACATCGGCCTCTATGCCTATCGCCGCGCCGCACTCGAACGCTTCGTTGCGCTGAGGCCGTCGCCGCTGGAGCGCCGCGAGCGGCTGGAGCAATTGCGGGCGCTGGAGGCCGGCATGCGCATCGATGCGGAGATCGTCCAGTCGGTGCCGCTTGGCGTCGATACGCCGGACGATCTCGAACGCGCCAGGGCGCTCCTTTCCAACTAAGAAATTCCTCCCCCAATCCCGAGACACTGCGCATGCCTGAAAAGACCAACAAAATATCCTTCCAGGGCGAGCCGGGTGCCAATTCCGACACCGCCTGCCGCAACATGTTCCCGTCGATGGAGCCGTTGCCGTGCCCGACCTTCGAGGACGCCTTCAATGCGGTCGAGACCGGCAAAGCCGATCTGGCGATGATCCCGATCGAGAACACCATTGCCGGCCGCGTCGCCGACATCCATCACCTCTTGCCGGAATCGAAGCTGCACATCATCGGCGAATACTTTCTGCCGATCCACTTCCAGCTGATGGTGCTGCCCGGCGTCAGGCGCGACGAGATCAGGACCGTGCACAGCCACATCCACGCGCTCGGCCAATGCCGCAAATACATCCGCAAGAACGGCTGGAAGGCGACGGTGGCCGGCGACACCGCGGGCGCCGCCAAGATGGTCGCCGCAATGAAGGACCGCACCATGGCCGCGCTGGCGCCGGCGCTGGCCTCGACGCTCTACGGGCTCGACATCATCGAAGAGAATGTCGAGGACACCGACAGCAACGTTACCCGCTTCGTCGTGCTGACCAAGAACAAGCAATGGGCCGAGCGCCCCTCGGCCGACGCCAGGATGATGACGACCTTCATCTTCCGCGTCCGCAACGTGCCGGCAGCGCTCTACAAGGCGATGGGCGGGTTTGCCACCAACGGCATCAACATGACCAAGCTGGAAAGCTACCAGCTCGGCGCGTTTACGGCGACGCTGTTCTACGCCGACATAGAGGGCCATCCCGACGATCCGCTGGTGAAGCTGGCACTCGACGAGTTGCGCTTTTTCTCGCGCGAAATGCGCATTCTCGGCGTCTATCCCGCCAGCGCCTCGCGCGAGCAGTGGAAGGTGGCGGATTAGGATCCGGTCAGGTCAGGCCGAGCTTGTTCTGCTTGGCCGGCTTGCCGCATTCGCGGCGGGCAATCGACCGGTTCATGGCGTCGATCTTGCCGCTTGCCTGGTCGGCATCGCGCTTGGCTTTCGAGCGCATATCCGGCGTGAACGGGCCAAAGCCCGTCGCCGGGTTGGAGAAGGACGGCTTGGCGTCCACCGGCAGATGATATTGCTGCGCCAGGCCGTTTCGTTGCGCCAGCAATTGATCGCAAGGCACCTTGTCATATTGCAGCGAGGACTGGACGTTTTCGTCCTGCCGTTCGGACATCGAATTGCCGACGCAGCCGGCCATCGCCAGGCAAGATGCCAAGACCGTCATGTTCCAGCGCATGAACGTGCTCCTTGTCGTTCGCAGCTGCGGCTTCTCATGCGCAGCGGCAGAAGTCTTAGCCAGATTTTACGCTGCCGGAAAGCAAGCTTGCCACTACGGCCAGCCCTTCGACCGGTTGGCGGCGATCCTGCCGGATGATCGTTGCCTGCAGCGACAGGACTGAAAAGCCGTCGGCGTCCAGAACCCGCTCTACATAGCTTTGGGAATGCGCGTAGCGGCGGGACGGCAGCAGGGCGAAGCCGGCGCTGTCAGACGATTCTCCGCCCGGGAGCGTCTCGACGGAGAACGCAAACAGACCGCCGCCGGCAAGCATTCCGGCAATCTTGTTCACCACCTTTTCGAGTGCGCCGACATAGATGAACACATCGGCCGCCGTCACCAGATCGGCTTTCGGGCCAGAATAGCAAAAATCCTGCAGGTCCGTCTTGACGAGCAGATCGTAGACGCCTTTGGCGCGCGCCTGCCTCAGCATGGCGGCCGAGATGTCGTAACCCTCCAGCCGGTCGGCGATCGGCCGCAGCTTCTGGCCCATGAGGCCGGTGCCGCAGCCGAGATCGAGCGCCAGCGAAAACCGGCCCGGCCGTGCTGCCTGGATGGCGCGGTCGAGGCATTCGGGCAGACGATAGCCGAGCCTGTCGACCAGTTCAGCCTCGAAACTCCCGGCATAGTGGTCGTACAGCGTCTCGACAAAGGCGCTGGGCGGCGCCTGGGCCGCCGCTGCCCTGCCGATCAATTGCAGCTTGAGCACCGCGCCGAGCCTGTCCGCCGGGTCGAGCCGCAGTGCCGTCGTCCAGGCCTGCGCGGCACGATCGCGCGCGCCCGCCGCTTCCTGCATCTCGCCGAGGCGGAACCAGCCGGCTGGCCATTGCGGCGCCAGTTCGAGCGCGCCGAGCAGCAATTCCGCCGCTGCCGCATGATCGCCGGATGCATAGAGCATTTCGGCATAGTCGGCGCGGCGGTCGGCGGTCAAATCGCCGGACGAGGTCTGGAGCGGTTTCATGCGATCGGGTTCCGCCGGGTGTTTGCAGCCGGCTTGCGCTCTATGCTGGAGTCAGCAGTGACATACAACAGGCTTCCCGCGCCGGAATTAGCGCCTATCTTGGGGCCATGCGCGCCAGCGACCTGCTTCATCCCCGGCCGGAAGGGCTGTATTGCCCGCCCGGCGATTTCTTCATCGACCCGGTGCGGCCGGTCAACCGGGCGCTGATCACACATGGCCATTCCGACCATGCCCGCTCCGGCCACCGCTCGGTGATGGCGACGCAGCAGACGCTCGACATCATGGGGCTGCGCTACGGCGACAGTTTTGCCGGAACGACGCAAGCCGCCGTGCTCGGCGAGACGATTGCGCTTGGCGGTGTGGCCGTCAGCTTTCACCCGGCTGGTCATGTGCTTGGCTCGGCCCAGATCAAGGTCGCGCATCAGGGTACGTGCATCGTCGCGTCCGGCGACTATAAACGCCAGAAGGACGCGACCTGCGAGCCGTTCGAGCCGCTCAAGTGTGACGTCTTCATCACCGAGGCGACGTTCGGTCTGCCGGTGTTTCGGCATCCGCCCGATACCGAAGAGATCGCCCGGCTGCTGAAATCGACCGAGCAGTTTCCCGAGCGAACGCATCTGGTCGGCGCCTATGCGCTGGGCAAGGCGCAGCGCGTCATGCGGCTGCTGCGCGATGCCGGCTACGAAAAGCCGATCTACATCCACGGCGCGCTGGCCAAGCTCAGCGAGTATTACCAGAGCCAGAATATCGATCTCGGCACATTGGAACCGGCGACCGTCGAGACCGGCCAAAAAAGCGACTTTGCCGGCGCCATCGTCGTCGGCCCGCCATCCGCCTTCGCCGATCGCTGGGCGCGGCGTTTTCCCGATCCGATGTCGTGCTTCGCCTCAGGCTGGATGCGCATCCGCCAGCGCGCCAAGCAGGGCGGCGTCGAGCTGCCGCTGATCATTTCCGACCACTCCGACTGGGGCGAGTTGACCGCCACGATCAAGGAGACCGGCGCCGAAGAAATCTGGGTAACGCATGGCCGCGAGGAGGCGCTGGTGCGCTGGTGCGAGCTCGAAGGCATTGCGGCTCGGCCGCTGCATCTCGTCGGCTACGAGGACGAGGGCGATTGATGGTGTTTTTGGATCCAGCAATCGCCGGTACGGCGCTCTGCGGCGCCGCCCTCTGTCCTGCCGGACATCTCCCCCTCAAGGGGGGAGATCGGCAGCTTTGGTTTTGCCGCTCATCCTGCAACGTTGGAAATTGGCGAAAGCAGTCGCGACAGCAAATCTCCCCCCTTGAGGGGGAGATGTCCGGCAGGACAGAGGGGGGCGCGATAGAACGCGACGCCCGCCCATGGTTCTCACCGTCATGAACCGCTTCGCCGAGCTTCTCGACCGCCTCGTCCTGACGCCGTCGCGCAACGGCAAGCTGACGCTTTTGACCGATTATTTCCGCAGCGTCGAGGATCCGGACCGCGGGCTGGCGCTGGCGGCCATCACCGGCGATCTGTCCATCGCCGCGGTCAAGCCGGCGATGCTGCGCACACTGGTGATCGAGCGCATGGATCCGGTGCTGTTCGGGTATTCCTACGACTATGTCGGCGACCTGGCCGAGACCGTATCGCTGGTCTGGCCGCAGGCGCCGGTCGACATTGCGAACCACGAGCCGACGCTGGCCGAGGTGGTGGCCAAGCTGCAGGCGGCGAGCCGTTCCGACGGGCCGCAAGTGCTGGCCCGGCTGCTCGACAGCGCCAGCACTTCGGCGCGCTTTGCCATCATAAAGCTGGTCACCGGCGGCCTGCGCATCGGCGTCTCGGCGCGGCTTGCCAAGCAGGCGCTGGCCGATTTCGGCAAGGTCGAAATCGCCGAGATCGAGGAACTCTGGCACGGGCTGACGCCGCCCTATCTCGCGCTGTTCGCCTGGCTGGAGGGTAAAGCGGAAAAACCCAGGAAGACGGCGCTGGCGCTGTTCAGGCCAGTGATGCTGTCGAATGCCGTCGGCGACGGCGACCTCGAAAAGCTCGACCCGGCCGACTACGCGGCCGAATGGAAATGGGACGGCATCCGCGTCCAGGCGGTTTGCGAAGGCGGCATTCGCCGGCTCTATTCGCGCACCGGTGACGATGTCTCGGGTGCCTTTCCGGACCTTGCGGAGGCGATGGATTTTTCCGGCGCCCTCGACGGCGAGCTTCTGGTCGGAGACCCCAGGCAGGCGACGGGCACCTTCTCGGATCTGCAGCAGCGGCTGAACCGCAAGAGCGTGTCACCCAAGATCCAGCAGCAATACCCGGCCTTCATGCGCTGCTACGATGCGCTGCAGATTGGTGACGAGGATGTGCGCGGACTTCCCTTCCGCGAACGGCGCGGCCGGCTCGAGGCCTTCGTCAGGACACTCGATCCGAGCCGCTTCGATCTGTCGCCGCTGGTCGAATTCACCAACTGGCAGGCACTCGAGGAATTGCGCCGCAAGCCGCTGCATCCGGTCATCGAAGGCGTCATGCTGAAGCGCTGGGATTCGCCCTATGTGGCCGGGCGGCCGAAGGGCCCGTGGTTCAAATGGAAGCGCGATCCGCACACGGTCGACGCGGTGCTGATGTATGCCCAGCGCGGCCACGGCAAGCGTTCGAGCTTCTATTCCGACTACACATTCGGCGTCTGGTCCGGGCCGGAAGGATCGGAGGAGCTGGTGCCGGTGGGAAAAGCCTATTTCGGCTTCACCGACGAGGAACTGAGGCAGATCGACAAATATGTCCGCGACAACACGATCGAGCGCTTCGGCCCGGTGCGCTCGGTACGGGCCGACCGCAGGAACGGGCTGGTGCTTGAGGTAGCCTTCGAAGGGCTCAACCGCTCGACGCGGCACAAATCCGGCGTTGCCATGCGCTTTCCGCGCATTTCGCGGCTGCGCTGGGACAAGCCGGCGGCCGAAGCCGACCGCATCGAGACGCTGCAGGCGCTGCTCGATAGTTAATGCATGTCGAGCAAAAAGTGTGCAGCGGTTTTGCGGTAACGACATGCATCAAAACAAGAACCTAAAGTGCGTCGCATAAGACCGGTCCGAACGCGACGTGCTTTAGGGAACGACTGAAACGCGGATCTCGTAGATGTCGACCGACTTGCCCTGCTTATCGAAGTCGGAATTGATGGCGATGGTGCCGGCAGCACCCGGACGCTTGTCGGGAAAGCGCACGTCGAACAGATATTCATTGCGCTCGCGACCGACCGCATAGCGCTTGCGGCCGCAGTCGCCGAGTTCGCCGAAATTGCAATCAACGGAAATCTGCGTCTCCTGCCCCTCCTCGGAGCGCGCGATGATGTCGAATGTGGCATGCTTGCCGGCTAGTTTTTCCAACACGCCTTGTCCGACGTCGAAGCTGATGGCCGAGCCGGATGCCCCCGAGCGGATGCGCAGGAAGGAACCGCTTTCGTCCTGGATGACGTCGGCCTTGGCGTCCGACGGTGCATTGACCTGCGTCGGGTCACCCGGCGAAAAAACGTTGATCCAGTCGCGCGCCTCGTCCTGCTCGCCCTGCTTCGGCGGCGAAGCGGTGTCGTCCGGCGTGAAATCTTCGCCGTCGACCGTTGGCGACGCTTCCGGTGGCGCTGTGTCGAGCTCGGTCGCCGATTTGAAGACGCCGGTCTGGTTGGCGAAATAAAGGCCGATGCCGGCGGCTGCGAGCAGCGTCACACCGAAGAAGATCGCGGTCAAGGGCAGGCGCCGCCGCCTCGCCCGCCGGTCGTCGCGGTCGGGCGTCACTTCCGCATCGTCGGTTTCGACGTCGGCTTCGGTCGGAACCGAGGCCCCCATGTCGATCACCGGCGCCTCGGGAACAGGCGCATCGGGCATGATGTCGGGAACGACCGGCAGGACGCGCGACCGCGGCGCATCGGATTCGGGCGGCTGCGCTGGACCGTCAACGACGACATCGGGCGACGGCGCGGGCTCGGCTTCGGTTTCAGTTTCAGCCGGAGGCTCCACCGCCGGTGCTGCCTGCAAACTGTCGGTCGGCGCGGCGACGTCGGCAACCGCCGGCAGGAATTCCGATTCGATTTCGGTGATCTTCGCCTGGACCGCCTTGCGGCGCTTGATGGCGACCTCCACCGTGACGTTTGGATTGGCCTGCAGGGCACGGTCGAGTGCCGCGAAAGCCGATCGATAGACCCGCTCGCGAAACGCCCGGTCGTCGGCATTGCCTTTCTCGAAGGCATTGCGGATCGCTTTTTCGATCGCGTCCAAGCGAATTCCCTCTGCAATTTCACTCACATTGCCATGATCGTTAGCCGCAGGCGACCAATCAATCAACAAGCGAGCGGCCGCATTCTGCCTTGCCGAGGGGCACAAAGCTCATTTCGGCGGTTTTCGGTAAAGGAATCAACATTTTTCGCTGATTTTCCCGCCACGGCCAACGTGGCGGACGGGACGGCCTGCCGATACGGCATCACGCGGCCAATGGTAGATCCGCGCGGCGGCTGCCCTTGCGCCCGGCCGGAGGCGGCACGAAATGCCTCGTCCTGAAATCGCGACTGCCATCTTGAATTCGCGGCCGGTTGCGTCTATCACGCAGCCCATCTTGGAAGCTCGGTTTCCCGGGCCGCTTTAGCTCAGTTGGTAGAGCACATCATTCGTAATGATGGGGTCAGGTGTTCGAGTCACCTAAGCGGCACCAAAATTCTCGATGAATTAAACGGGACCATTTCACAGATCAACTTGATGGAACGTCGCCGTCGCCCAGCGACGCCACGGTCTTCAGCGCGCCGTCGAGCATGTCGCCCTTTTCGTCCTTCAGCGCGGCTTCGCGCAGGCGCCGGATCCAGTCTGCGGCGTCCGGGCGGCCCTTGACCAGGTCGAGCGCCGACAGCACGCGGTCGAATTTCGACTGCGCGCGGGCGTGGGTGTCGCTGTAGCCCTTGATCAGCCGGCGGCAGTTGAGGATCTCCGTGCCAAGCGCGTAGTCCTCGCCGACATGGCCGAGCGCCAGCGCATACCAGCGCTCGAGATGCGCGGTCTCGACCTTGTGGCGCAGCAGCCGGCGGCGCCAGCGGCGCAGGCCGCCGATGAACCACAATGCGGCAAAGCCGGCAAAACTGTCGGTGCGGATATGGCGGCCGCGGTTGATGCGGCGGTCGAGGAAGGCGGCGAGCTTCGGCCGCGCCTCGATGTAGCTGCCGAGCCCGGCCGGCAGCGTGCCGCAGAATTCCTCGATGCGCGGATGGAAATATTCGGTCACCTGCAGGACCGAGCCGTCCTTGACGCCAACCTCACGGCGTACGCGTCGGTCGCGGCTAGAGCGCGTCTTCAGGTCGGCGACGCGGATCATGTCGTCGTAGCACATGGCGTTGGCCAGATGCTTGGCGGCGGCGATCGACAGCGCGTAGGCGTGTTCGGCATCGTCCAGAGCGACGGCCCGGTCGAGCCTATCGAGATACTCGCCGCCATAAGCAACGTCCTGATAGTCGACCACTTTTTTCAGGCCGCGAAGCGCCATGTCGCGCACGGGTACAGGCAGCGTAGCGACGCGCGCCGCCAATTGTTGCCAGCCCTTCAACAGGCTTTCCGGGCCGCTGACTTCTGTCGCGGCGCCCGAGCCGGTTTCAGCGGCCGCCGGCCCTGCAGTCTTGTCGCCCGAAGGCGCACTCGCGATGCCGCGCGCCCGATCGTAGGCGGCGCCGAAGGCGGCGAGGCTGGCCTTCACACCGCGGCCGCCGGCACTGACCGCCTGCTCATAGCTTTCGCGACTGAACGGCAAGGCGTCGGAGCCGGCCAGCGCGCCGAGCAGGCTGGCCGAGATCATCGAGCCATTGTCGGCGGCGATCTTCTCCATGTCGAAGGCAATGAAGCGCTTGGCCGCGGCTTCCGCCGTGGCATGCACCTTGGCGGACGAGGCGCGACCGTCGCCGGGCTCGATCTTCTCCGAGACCGCGGCGATGCGGTGCGACGAGGCGATCAGCGTCGTGCGCTCGGGCGTGACGAAGCCGCGGATGATGGCGCGGCCGGCCTCCATCAGTTCGGCGGCAATCAGGATGTCGACGTCGCCCTGCGACGGCGACAGCGCGAAGACCGGCAGGCGGCCGGTGTCGGGGCACATTTCGACATAATAGATGGTGGCGCCGGTGCGCTGGGCGACGCCGGCGACCGAGGTCGATTGCGCGACGTAGCCGTTGCGCTCGGCGACGTCGGTGATCCAGTCGGCCAGCACGCCACCGCCCTGGCCACCGACCGCCAGCACGGCAAGCTTGATGACGCGCTCGTCTTCGGGGGCGCCGGCTTTCGAGCGCGATGAGGGCACGGCGTCAAGCATCGGCGAATATCAGGCGCCGGCTTTCACGGCGCCGCTGCAAGAGACCGATCATGGCGCGGCGAGCGGCTTCAAGGAAACGGTCCCAGCGGCTCGGATTGTGCACGACATCGGCGCGGTAGAAGGATGGGCAGAGCACCGCCGCATCGGCGACCTCGCCGCAATTGCCGCAACCGACGCAGCTTTGGTCGATATGCGCCACCGGATCGTCGCGCAGGGGGTCGTCCAGCGACTTCACCGACAGCGACGGGCAGCCGGACAGCCGCATGCAGGCATGGTCGCCGGTGCAGATATCTTCGTCGACACCGAATTTCGGCTTGACTATGCGCGCCCCGCCCTTGATCGCCTTGTCGACCAGCGGCTTTTCGCGGCGCTGCCGGTTGAGCATGCATTCGGACGAGGCGACAATGACTTTCGGGCCCTTTTCGTCCGTCGTCAGCGCCTCGCGCAGCGTGTCTTGCATCTTGGTTACGTCGTAGGTGCGGTCGATGTGGCGCAGCCATTTGACGCCCATGCCCTTCACCGCCTCGGTGATCGGGTGCTTGGTCGACTTGGTCTTGTTGCCGGCGCGGGACGACAGGATGTCCTGGCCGCCGGTGGCGGCCGAATAGAAATTGTCGACGATGACGATGACGCCGTCGTTCTTGTTGAACACCGCGTTGCCGATCGACGAGGTCAGACCGTTGTGCCAGAAGCCGCCGTCGCCGACGAAGGAGATCGAGCGGCGCTTGGCATCGGGCGAATTGAACGCCGAAGCCGAGGCCGGCCCCAGCCCGTAGCCCATGGTAGTGGCACCTAGCTCGAAAGGCGGCATGATCGAGAACAGATGGCAGCCAATGTCGGAGGCGATGTGGTGCTTGCCCAGCTCCTGCTCGACCAGCTTGGTGGCGGCGAAGATCGGCCGCTCCGGGCAGCCGACGCAGAAGCCGGGCGGCCGGCCCGGGACGACGTTGATCAGGTCGGCGATGTCGAGCCCGTCGCCGATCTTGTTCGGCGCGCGGACCTCGCTTGGCAGCAGATGCGGGATGGTGGCGCGCAGGAACGATCCGATGCCGTCGAGCATCACCTGGCCGGTATATTCGCCGGCCATAGGCAGATGTTCCTTGCCGACGAGCCTGGTGCCGCGGCCGGCCTTGTGCAGCATCGCGGCAAAGGCCTGTTCGATGTAGTTGGGCTGGCCTTCCTCGACGACGAGGACGGCGTCCTTGCCTTCGCAGAAAGACAGGAACTCGTCGTCGACTAAGGGATAGACGGCGTTGAGCACATAGAGCGGCACGTCGGTGTCGCCATAAGTGTCGGCGAGGCCAAGCCGCTGCAGCGCCCGGATGACCGAATTGTACATGCCGCCCTGCATGACGATGCCGACCGAGCCGTGCTCCGGGCCGAAAAACTCGTTGATCTTGTTGGTGCGGATGAAATCCACCGCCGCCGGCCAGCGTTTCTGCACCTTTTCCTTCTCGTGCAGGAAGGACGCGGGCGGCAGCACGATGCGGCCGGTGTCGCGGCGCGGCGCCTCGAGCGCATCGGCCACAGTCATTGCCGGGCGCTTGTTGTCCTTGGCGATGAAATGGCCGTGGACATGGCAGCAGCGAATACGGACCTGCAGCATGACCGGCGTGTTGGAAACCTCGGACAGCTCGAAGCCGTCCTCCACCGCCTTGACGATCGACGGCAGGTTCGGTCGCGGGTCGAGCAGCCAGACCTGGCTCTTCATGGCAAAGGCGTGGCTGCGCTCCTGCATGATCGAGGAGCCTTCGCCGTAGTCCTCGCCGACGATGATCAATGCCCCGCCGGTGACGCCGCCGGAAGCGAGATTGGCGAGCGCGTCGGAGGCGACATTGGTGCCGACCGTCGACTTGAAGGTCGCCGCGCCGCGGATAGGATAATGCACCGATGCGGCAAGCATGGCGGTGGCCGTGGCTTCCGAGGCGCTCGCCTCGAAATGCACGCCGAGCTCGCCCAGGATATCCTGCGCGTCGGCCAGCACGTCCATCAAATGGCTGATCGGCGCGCCCTGATAGCCGCCGACATAGCCGACGCCGCATTGCAGCAGCGCCTTGGTGATGGCGAGAATGCCTTCGCCGGAAAACTCCTCGCCGGCGCCGAGCCTGAGCTTTTCGACTTCCTTGGCAAAAGACCGTTCGGCCATTTTGGGCTCCTTCCGTTACCGCCCCGATGGCGGCGCGTAAGATCAGATGTCGTGCTTGCGAATGTTCTTCAGCATCTTCTGCAATGTCGCGATCAGCGCCGCGTATTCGGCATCGTCGACATCGTCGAACATTGCCTCGAAAGCGTCGTGCATGGCCGGCCAGGCGCGCGCGAACTCGGCGCGGCCATCGTCGGTCAGGAACACATGGCGGATACGGCTGTCGGTGACCCCCTGCTCGCGCCGCACAAACCCTTGCCCCTCCAGCGTGTCGAGCGTGCGGCTCAAGGTCGACTGCTCGATGACGGTATAGACCGAGAGATCGTTGACGGTGACGCCATCGGTGACCGACAGCACGGCCAGCGTGCGCACCTGCGGAATGGTCAGGCCCTGCTTGCGGAAATTGTCACGCAAGGTGGCGTTGTAGCGGCCCATGATGCGGTTCATCAGATAGGGCGCGAATTGCTGCAGGCCGATCTGGCCCAAAGTCGAGATGCGCTGGCGCTTTTCAACGTTCTGTTCCATCACAGCCTCCCCGCCAGGAGAAAGCCGGAGCCGCCGCCCAAGCCAGCACCCGGATGGGTCGAGGCACCGATGTGGTAGAGACCCCTGACCCCGGTGGCGTGATTGCGGCTCGTCTTGAACGGCCGCCACAGAAACGACTGGTCGATAGCCGAGGAACCGCCATAGGGGTCGCCGCCGACCAGATTGATGTTCATCGCTTCCAGGTCGGTCGGCGAACAGGCGCGGCGTGCGATGACGCTGTCCTTGAACCCATCGATATGGCTGGCGAGGATCGCTTCGGCACGGTCGGCATAGGCTTCGCGCAGCGCCTCGGTCCAGCGACCGTCTGCCGGTGTCTGCAGTTTGCCGGCGGCATCGCCCTTGATATGCCGTGGCGCCTCGGGCAGTTGCAGCCACAGGACCGCCTTGCCGTCCGGGCAGCGCGATGGGTCGAGCGCGTGCGGCTGGCCGACGCACATGGTCGGCACCTCCGGCAGCATGCCGCGCACGGCTTCGTTGCAGGCCTTCGAGACGCCGTCGAGCCCCGGCGTCAGATGCAGCAGCGCGACTTTATCCAGGCCCTCGCCGCGCCATGCCGGCGGCTTGTCCAAGGCATAGTGGATCTGGAAATTGCCCTTGCCGTAGCGGTATTTTTGCGCTGCCTCGACGTCGGCTTTCGGCGCCGCGTCGCCGAGCAGCCGCTGGTAGAGCTGGGTCGGCGTGACCGAGCAGATGACGCTCTTGTTCACGTTGATCGTTTCGCCCGAAGCCAGCCGCACGCCGGCGGCGCGGCCTCTGCTTTGGACAATAGCCGCGACGTCGGCGCCGGTGCGGATTTCGCCGCCGCGTTCCCTGATCAAGGCTTCGAAGGCGGCCAGCAGATTCCTGGCACCGCCCTTGACGATCGGCGCGCCGGCCGCCTCAAGCGCGAAGGCGATGACCTTGGCGATCTGGCTGGAGAACGCGTCCTCAGGCCCGAGGCCGGCATGCAGCACCCAGGGTGCCCACAGCGCGCGCATGGTTTCCGACTGGTAGGTGCTTTCCAGCCAACCGCGCGCCGGCACCAGCGCGCTGCCGAGAAAGGCGGCAAGGCCACGCGGGCCGCACCGCCAGGCTTCACCCGCCAGCAGCCTGGCCGTCGGGTAGGACCACAGGCTGCCACCGAGCAGTCCGAACAGCAGACCGGCGTTGCGCTCGATCTTGCCGACATCGTTTGCGTGCCGGTCGCCGTCGCCCGCGGCAAGCGCATTGATCGCCGCTACATTGGCGATACGATCTGTGCGCAGGACGGCATGGCTGCCGTCCGGGCGCAGCACACCGGTCGGCGTGGAGGTGTTGCAAAACTCCAGGCCGTGCCGCGCCAGATCCTTGCCCAGCGCCGCATACGCCGGCGAGGTGATGAACAGGACAAAGGTCGTCGCCATCACGTCGTGGATGAAGCCGGGCGCGGTGATTTCTTCGGTTCGCATGCAGCCGCCGATGCGGTCGTTGCGCTCGAGCACCAGCACCTTCGCCCCCTTGCCGCCAAGCATCGCCGAGCAGACCAGCGCGTTGATGCCGCTGCCGACGACGATGTGATCGGGAGCGCTCATCGATGCGTGCTCCTAGCCGGCAGGAGTTCAATTGCAGAGATTGGCGCTCTACGGCGCCGTAGAGCCGCAGCTTTGCAAGGCTGCCGCTCCCACTCCGTCACCACAGTGCCATTTCCGCACATGATCTTCTCCCGAAGACCGCAGCTACCCTATTGCCTTGGCACCAACGCCAACGCGCGGATCGGACTGCCGGTGCCGTGCTCGATCTTGAGCGGTGCAGCGATCAGTATCGCGCCTTTCGGCGGCAGCCGGTCGAGGTTGCAGAGGCTGGCGAGGCCGTAGCGGTTGGCCTTGTGCATCAGGCTGTGCGCCGGAAACGGCGGCTCCATTCCCCCTGCTTTTCCAGCATCCGTGCCGATCGTCTCGCTGCCCCAGCCCTTGATGTCCTTGCTAATCAGATACTGGATGGCTTCGGCGGTCGGGCCAGGCGTGTGCGGTCCGGTCTCATTGGCGTTGAGGAACTCGGCTTCCGAGCCGTTGCGCTTATACCAGTCGGTGCGCATCACCACCCACTCGCCGGGATTGATAGCGCCATGTTCGGCTTCCCATGCCTTGATGTGATCGACGGTGAGCAGGAAATCGTGATCGGCTGCCGCTTGCTTCGAACAGTCGATGACGTTGACCGGGCCGACGAAGTTCTGCGCCGGAATGGTGTCGGTGGCGCCGTCCGGATAATCCTTGCCGGTGATCCAGTGGTTGGGTGCGTCGAAATGGGTGCCCGAATGCTCGCCGAGCTTGAGCCAGTTCCACGCCCACCACGGGCCATTCTTGTCATAGGCGGAGATGGCGTGGATCTCGATCTTCGGCGTGTCGACCGCCAGTTCCGGCGGCAGCTTGATCAGTGGCGTGTTGGGCCCGAGCGGCGCCGTCAGGTCGACCACCTGGATGGCGCCTGAAAGCAGCTGGCCGGCGACTTCGCCTAGAAGTTGTTGTGTGTCCATGGTCTCTGTTCCCTCTTTCTCGATGGTGCTGAAGGCTCTCGCGGCCCTTAATATCCTACTAGACGAAAACATATGCATCTGCAATTATCTTTAAGCATAAAGCAAATGGGACGGGGCGTGAGCGAGTTCGACGCCGTATTTGTCGGGGCAGGCCACAACAGTCTGGCATGCGCCGCGCATCTGGCGCTCAAAGGCTGGAAAACGGCAGTTTTCGAGCGTAATGCAACGATCGGCGGCGCCGTCCAGACGCGCGAATTGACGCTTCCGGGCTTCCGGCACGATTTCGGCGCGATGAATCTCAGCCTGTTCGCCGGCTCGGCCTTTCACAAGAAATATGCAAATGAATTGAAAACCCACGGGCTGGAATTCGTGCCGGTGGCCGACTGTTTTGCCAGCGCCTTCCCCGACGGTCGCTGGTTCGGCGTCAGCAGCGACCTGGAAAAGACCGCCTCGCGCATGGCCGCTTTTTCCGACGCCGACGCACAGACATGGCGCCGTCTGGTTGCGGCATTCCCGGCGGAGGCCGAGCATCTGTTCCGGCTGCTGGGCTCGCCGATGAGCGGCCGTGCGCTCGCCGGCACCGCCTGGAACCTCTGGCGCAAGAAGGGTTTTGCCGGCGCGCTCGATACTGGTCGGTTGCTGCTTTCGTCACCCCGCGCCTGGCTCGAGGAGACTTTCCAGTCACCGCATGTCAGGGCGACGCTCGCCACCTGGGGCATGCATCTCGACTTCGCCCCCGATATCGCCGGCGGCGCGGTGTTCCCTTACCTCGAATCCATGGCCAACCAGCGCTTCGGCATGGTGCTCGGCAGAGGCGGCGCCGACACCATTATCCGCGCTCTGTCGGGCATGCTCACGGCCGCCGACGGCAAGATCGTCACCGGGGCTGATGTCGCCGAGATCACGGTTTCGGCCGGCAAAGCGACCGGCGTGCGGCTCGCTTCCGGCGAGACCCACACAGCCACCAAGGCCGTCATCGCCGGTGTCGCGCCCAAGGCGCTGACCGGGAAACTGTTGCCTAACGGATCGGGCGACACCGGCTTCGACACGGCCGTGAAAAAATTCCGCCACGCGCCGGGGACGTTGATGATCCATCTGGCGCTCGACGATCTGCCGGACTGGCGCGCCGGCGCCGAGCTTCGGCAGTTCGCCTATGTGCACCTTTCGCCGTCGCTCGACGCCATGTCGCTGACCTACCAGCAGGTGATGGCAGGCATGCTGCCGGATGAACCGGTGCTGGTCGTCGGCCAGCCGACGGCCGTCGATCCCTCGCGCGCGCCGGACGGCAAGCACGTACTTTGGGTGCAGGTGCGCATGCTGCCAGCCGAGATTGCAGGCGATGCAGCGGGCACGATCGCGGCGGCTCACTGGGACGAGGCTAGGGAGCACTACGCCGAGCGCGTCCTCGACATTATCGAGCGCTATGCGCCCGGCCTTCGTCGGAAGATCCTCGGCCGCGCCGTGTTCTCGCCCATCGACCTCGAACGCGAGAACCCGAACCTTGTCGGCGGCGACCAGATCTGCGGCAGCCATCATCTGGCGCAGAATTTCCTGTTCCGGCCGGCGCGCGGTTACGCCGGCTGGAACACGCCGGTCGGCAATCTGCACCTGACCGGGGCGGCAACATGGCCCGGCGCCGGCACCGGGGCGGCGTCGGGCTACATGCTCGCGCAACAACTTGGCGGGAGGTAGGCTCCATTTTTCATCTAGGGTGAAGGAGGACAAGGCGCGGTTGCCCAAGGAGCCTGAACCCACCGATTGACAACGACACCGCGCATAAAAGCAACAGGGGAACGACCATGACAATCAACAGACGAGAATTGCTCGGATATGGCGCGGCCGCACTTGGCGCCACGGCGCTCGGCCTGCCGCAAATCGCCAAGGCTGCCGGCGAACTGACCATCGCCTACAATGTCAATTTGCCGTCCTGGGACCCGACCACCGGGCCTTCGGCGGTCAACCCGACCATCCAGGGTCTCTACCAGTCGGTGTTCGACCAGTTCATCCCGCAGAAGCCGGATCTTTCTTTCGCGCCCGGCCTGCTCACCGAATGGGGCTGGAACGAGGATCGCAGCAAGATCATGATGACGGTGCGCGAGGGCGTCACCTGGCATGACGGCTCGCCATTCACGGCCGAAGACGTGGTCTGGTCGCTGCAGCGGGCGGGCGATGAAAAGACCGGCAACCCGATCCAGTTCGTCTGGAAGAACGTCAACAACTTCAAGATCGACGGCAACAAGATCACCGGCGACGTCGTGCAATTCGACCCGGTGTATTTCAAGTGGATGTCGTTCCTGACCGGCTACATCATGCCGAAGGCCTATTACGAAAAGGTCGGCGCCGAGGGTTTTGAGAAAGCCCCGATCGGCACCGGGCCCTATATGGTCGACAAATTCGAGCGCAACGCCTTCCTGCGGCTCAAGGCCAACCCGAACTACTGGGGCGGCAAGCCGGCCTTCGAAAACGTAACCATCAAGTTCGTCACCGATGCGGCGAGCCGCGTCGCCGAGATCGAGTCCGGTTCCTCGCAGGTGACGCTGGAAATCCCCTATGAGGAATATGACCGCCTGATCGCCAAGGATGGACTTGCCGGCTCATGCAAGAACGTCTCCGACATCGGCATGATCTTCTTCAACGACATCGACGTGATGCTGGACAAGAACGTGCGCCAGGCGGCGGTGATGGCGGTCGACAAAAAGCTTTTGGTCGACCGGCTGCTGCGCGGTTACGGCCAGCCCATCGATACGCTGGAGACGCCGGAATACGAGGCCTACGATGCGTCGATCAAGGTGGAGCACAATCCGGACAAGGCCAAGGAACTGCTGGCCGCCTCCGGCTATTCGCCGGAAAAGCCGGTCAAGTTCACGATACAGACGACCAAGGGCTTCAAGCCCAAGGACTACGAGATGATCCAGGCGATCGTCGGCATGTGGCGCAAGGTCGGCATCGAGGCAACGATCGAGGTCTACGAGATCGCCAAGCACTACGAGCTGCGCGCCGCCGACAAGCTGGCGCCGGCGGCCTTCTACAATTGGGGCAATGCCATCGGCGATCCCACCACGTCGACCGGCTTTGCCATGTATGGCCCAAGCCCGCATTCGGTATGGGACAGCCAGGACCTGATCGACATGATCAATCCACTATGGGGCGAGAAGGACGAGGCCAAGCGCATTGCCGGCTGGAAGGCCGTCGACAAATACATCGCCGAACAGGCCTATGTGCTGCCGCTGATCCAGTATGCGCAGCCGATCGTGCATGCCAAGGGCGTCAATGTGGTGCAGCATGTGTCGGGCGCACTTCTGCCGGCGCTGATGAGCCCGGCCTGAGACAGTCTTCGGCTTGCCGCGCGCCGTCCGGAATGACGGCGCGCATTTTCCGCCACGGGCGACCATGCTGCTGCAAAGATTCCTGATCCGTCTTCTGACGATGGCGATCACGCTGTTCGGCGTGGCCGTCGTCGTCTTTATCGTCATCCGTGTCGCGCCGGGCGACCCGATCGCGATGATGCTGCCGCCCGGCGCGACCGATGCCGACATCGCTCGGCTGCGCGCGCTTTACGGGCTGGACAAGACCATCGTCCAGCAATTCTTCATCTGGCTGGCCGGTGTCGTCAGGGGCGATTTCGGCACGTCGATCTCACTGCGGCAGGACGTGCTTGGGCTGGTCTTCAATCGCCTCCCGGCCACGCTGGAACTCGCCATCGTCGCGCTTGTGATGGCGCTGGCGATCGGCGGCACGACGGCGATCCTCGGCGCGCGCGAACGCGGCACCGCGGTCGAAGCCGGCATCGACATTGCCAGCGGTGCGGCACTCTCGATTCCCGATTTCCTGTGGGGCCTGGTGCTGATCCTTCTGTTCGGCGTGCTGGTGCCTATCTTCGACATTTCTGGCCGGGTGTCGCCGCAGCTCGACCTGCCCTTCGCCACGCAATTCTATCTGTTCGAAAGCATCGTACGGCTGCGCTTCGACCTGACCAGGGACCTGCTGGCACACATGCTGATGCCGGCGATTGCGCTGGCGCTGCCACTGGCCGCGATCATCTCGCAGCTGCTGAAACAGTCGCTGAAGGAAGTGCTCGACCTCGACTACGTCGTGCTGGCGCGGGTAAAGGGCTTTTCGGAAACGCAGGTCATCCTGCGCGAGGCGCTGAAGAACGCGGCCCTGCCGACGCTGACGCTGGTCGGCGTGCAGTTCACCTTCCTGATCGGCGGCACGGTCATCGTCGAACGACTGTTTTCCTATGAAGGTCTCGGCAACATGGCGATCGATGCCGTCATCAACCGCGACCTGCCGCTGATCCAGGGCATCGTGCTGGTCTTCGCGCTGCTGTTTGTGCTGATCAACCTTGCCGTCGACATGATGTACGCCCTGCTCAATCCGAGGCTGCGCCATGGATGAGGCCCGCATTTCGAGACATGGCTCGCGGGCACGCCTGTGGCTGGCCGGCGGCTGGCTGCTGATTGCGCTGCTGGCCGCAATTTTTGCGCCGCTGGTCGCACCGCAGGACCCGCTGGCGCAGGATTTGATGCTGGAGCGCCTGCCGCCGTTCTGGCTCGATGGAGCCGAGCCCGGCTACTGGCTCGGCACCGATAGTCTCGGCCGCGATCTCCTGTCACGGCTGATCTTCGGTGCCCGCATCGCCTTCATCGTCGCCTTCGCGGCAGCCCTTGCCGCCTGCCTGGTCGGCTCGACGCTGGGGCTGATCGCCGGCTATTTCGGCGGCTGGGCCGACCGCATCATCTCGCGTATCGTCGATGTCTGGATGGCGTTTCCGCCGGTGCTGTTTGCCATCCTTCTGGTCGCCGTGCTCGGCACCGGCTTGAGCTCGGTTATCATTGCCATTGCCGTCATCGACTGGACGCGCTTCTGCCGGGTGATCCGCGCCGAGACGATGGGCCAGTCGCGCATGGACTATGTCGAGAATGCCCGCATCGCCGGCTACGGCCGCATCGGCATCATGCTGCGCGAAGTGCTGCCCAATGTGGTGCCGTCGATCGTCGCGCTGCTGTCGCTGGAGATGGGCATTGCCGTCATCGTCGAGGCGATCCTGTCCTTCGTCAATCTGTCGATCTCGACCGACGACCCAACCTGGGGCGGCATCATCGCCGAGGGCCGCCTGTCGATCCATCAGGCTTGGTGGGTGCTGGTGTTCCCGCTGGTCACGCTGATCCTGACGGTGCTGTCGTTCAGCCAGTTTGGCGAGGGCCTCAGGGCACGTTTCGATCCGGTGCTGCGATGAACGCGCTGGCGAAACCCTGCCTCGACATACGCAGCCTTAGCGCGGTGCTGCCTAATGGCTTGCGCGTGCTGCGCTCGGTGTCGCTCGCCGTCGAGCCCGGCGAGGTGCGCGCGCTGGTCGGCGAGAGCGGCGCCGGCAAGACGATGATCGGCAAGGCGGTGCTTGGCGTGCTGCCTTCGAGCGTGCGCATCGTCGAAGGCGACATGCTGCTTGAGGGCGAGGACCTCGGCAAACTGCAGGCCAAGGCAAGGCGCACGCTGATCGGCGCGCGCACGGCGCTGATCCCGCAAGACCCGCTGACCGCGCTCAACCCGTCACGCCGCATCGGCCCGCAGATGACCGACCGGCTGGTGCGCATCCTCGGCTGGAGCGGCGAGAAGGCCGATGCACGCATCCGCCAATTGCTGGACGAGGTGCAAATCCGCGAACCCGAGCGTGTCCTCAAATGCTATCCGCACGAGCTGTCCGGCGGCATGCGCCAGCGCGTGCTGATCGCCGCGGCGTTCGCAGCCGAACCAAGGCTGATCGTCGCCGACGAGCCAACCACGGCGCTCGACGTGACTGTGCAGAAGCAGATCCTGCGGCTGATCGCGCAACTGCAGCGCGAGCACGGCACGGCGATCCTGTTCGTTACCCATGATCTCGGCGTCGTCGCCAAGATCAGCCAGAAGGTCTCGGTGCTCTATGCTGGCAAGGTGGTCGAGGAGGCCGAAACGGCCGCTCTCTTCGCCGCTCCGCAGCACCCCTACACGCGAGCTCTGATGGCCGCGACGCCACGCTACACCGATCCCTTCGCCTCGCTGAAGCCGGTGGACGAGGCGGTGCTGGCCGGGCTTGCTTCGGAGATCGCCGCCGCCGATCAGGCCTGGAGGCGCCCGCATGGCTGAGCCGCTGTTTTCCGTGCGTGGGCTGAAGGTCGCGCTGCCCGACATGACGCGCAAGCCGCTGATCGGCCGCGCGCCCTTGGCCGAGATCCTGAAAGGGCTGGATTTCGACCTGCCAAAGGGATCGGTGACCGGCATCGTCGGCGAATCCGGCTCCGGCAAATCGACGCTTGGCCGCGCCTTAGTGCGGCTTCTGGAGCCGAGCGCCGGCAAGGTCATCTTCGACGGCCGCGACATCACGCATCTGGCTGAGGCCGAACTCCGGCCGCTGCGCCGCAATCTGCAGATGATCTTCCAGGACCCGATGTCGTCGCTTAACCCACGCCGCACCATCGCCAGCATCATCGCCGCACCACTCAAACAGAATGGCCTCGGCGACAATCTGAAAGCCCGAGTTGCTGAAGCGCTTCAGCGCGTCGGCCTGCCGCAAGGCTTCGCCAGCCGCTATCGTCATGAATTGTCGGGCGGCCAGCGCCAGCGCGTCGGCATTGCCCGAGCGCTGGCGCTGTCGCCGAAATTCGTGCTGGCCGACGAAATCGTCTCAGGCCTCGACGTGTCGACGCAGGCACAGATCCTGACGCTGCTGGAAAAGCTTGCAGCGGAGATGGGCCTGACCGTCGCCTTCATCAGCCATGACCTGTCGGTGATCCGGCGGCTCTGCCGGCAAGTGATCGTCATGCGCGAAGGCGCGATCGTCGAAGCCAGTGCGACGGATACTTTGTTCGAGAAGCCGCAGCAGGCTTACACGCGCGACCTCCTCGCCGCCATTCCGCTGCCCGAGATCGATGATGCCTGGCTGCTTCCCGCCGCAAAGGCGCCGGCATGAAACACAATCCTATTCGCACGCTAAAGAGCGGGCCTCAGGCGTGCACCCGGCAAAATGTCCCGCGATGGAGGATGACTGACATGAAGAATGCAATCCGCTACGCAGTGCTCACCGCCACCGTGCTGGGAGGCATCGGCACGGCTTACGCCAGTTCCATTCCCGGCATGCGTGGCCACGACCACACCGGCGTCACCGTCCCCGACATGGAGCAGGCGGTCGATTTCTTCACCGAGGTGGTTGGCTGCAAGAAGGCGATGTCGTTCGGCCCGTTCGCCGACGACAAGGGCACATTCATGCAGGATCTGCTGGGCGTCGATCCCAAGGCGGTGATTGAGGAGATCACCCTGGTCCGCTGCGGACACGGGTCGAACATCGAGCTGTTCAAATACACCGCGCCGGACCAGAAGGACCTGACGCCTCGCAACAGCGACATAGGCGGCTTCCATATCGCCTTCTATGTCGACGACATCGCCGCCGCAAAAGCCTATCTTGACGGCAAGGGCGTCAAGACGCGGATGGGACCGCTGCCGGTTACCGAAGGCCCGGCGGCCGGCCAGACCATCCTCTACTTCCAGGCGCCCTGGGGCTTGCAGTTGGAAGCGATCAGCTATCCCAATGGCATGGCCTATGAAAAAGATGCGGAGACGGTGCTGTGGAGCCCGAAGAACCCGGAAAAATAGCCCGGGGCGTCCCTGGCCTGCGCAACTGCCGGCAAGCTGGGTTTCTGGGGCGGATTGTTTCAATCCTGAAACTTCAAGCTTGAATTAATCTGTCTCAGGCGTAAACTCGACAAACAGAAGCGAAGAGGAGATCGCACGATGAAAGTTGCGGTTCTCGGCGGCGGACCAGCCGGGCTCTACTTTGCAATCTCGCTGAAGCTCAGGGATGCCGCGCATGAGGTCACGGTGTTCGAGCGCAACCGTGCCGATGATACGTTTGGCTGGGGCGTCGTGCTGTCGGCGGAAACGCTGGAGAACCTGACCAAAAACGACCCGGTCAGCGCCGTCTGGATCCGCAAGCATTTCGCCTATTGGGACGATATCGCCGTCATCCATGACGGCGTGCGCACGGTCTCGACCGGTCACGGCTTTTGCGGCATTGGCCGCAAGCGGCTGCTCACGTTGCTGCAGCGGCGGGCGCGCGAACTCGGCGTCAAGCTGGTCTTCGAAACCGACATCGCCGATCCCAAGCCATATATGGAGAGGCACGACCTGGTTGTCGCCGCCGACGGGTTGAACTCGAAAGCGCGGAGCGCCTTCGTCGACGTGTTCAAGCCCGATATCGACATTCGTAGATGCAAGTTCGTCTGGCTCGGCACCCACCAGAAATTCGACGACGCCTTCACCTTCGTCTTCGAAAAGACCGAGCATGGCTGGGTGTGGGCGCATGCCTACCAGTTCGACAGCGATACCGCGACCTTCATCGTCGAATGCAGCGAGCAGACCTGGCAGCGCTTCGGCTTCGGCGCGATGTCGCAGCAGGAATCGATTGCCGTCTGCGAGCGCATCTTTGCCCGTCATCTCGGCGGCCACGCGCTGATGACCAACGCCAATCATATCCGCGGCTCGGCGTGGATCAATTTCCCGCGCGTCTTGTGCGAACGCTGGTCCTACAAGAACCTGGCGCTGATGGGCGACGCGGCGGCGAGCGCGCATTTCTCGATCGGTTCCGGCACCAAGCTGGCGCTGGAAAGCGCGGTGGCGCTGGCCGACTATCTCGAGTCCGAGCCAGACCTCGAGGCCGCCTTTAGCAAATATGAGGACGCCCGCCGCACCGAAGTGCTGAAGCTGCAGTCGGCGGCGCGCAATTCGCTCGAATGGTTCGAGGAGGTCGAGCGCTATCTCGGCCTCGATCCGGTGCAGTTCAACTATTCGCTGCTGACGCGTTCGCAACGCATCAGTCACGAGAATTTGCGCCTGCGCGATGCCGAATGGCTGGCCGGCGCCGAGGAGTGGTTCCAGCGCCAGGCCGGCGCCGGGGGCAACAATCTGCGTCGCGCGCCGATGTTCGCGCCGTTCCGGCTGCGCGGCATGGCGCTGCAGAACCGCGTCGTCGTCTCGCCGATGGCGCAGTACAAAGCGGTCGACGGCTGTCCGACCGATTGGCATTTCGCCCATTACGCCGAACGGGCCAAGGGCGGCGCCGGTCTCCTCTACATCGAGATGACGTGCGTCAGCGCGGAGGGCCGCATCACGCCTGGCTGCCCTGGTTTCTATGCGCCCGAGCATGAGGTCGCCTGGAAGCGGCTGGTCGAGTTCGTCCATGCCGAAACCGAGGCCAAGATCTGCGCCCAGATCGGCCATTCCGGTGCCAAGGGGTCGACCAGGCTCGGCTGGCAGGGAACCGACGTGCCGCTGCCCTCAGGCAATTGGCCCGTCATGGCAGCGTCTTCCGTGCCGTGGTCGCGGGAAAACCAGGTGCCGAAGGCGATGGACCGCGCCGACATGGATATGGTGCGCGACCAGTTTGTCGCTTCGGCCGAGATGGCGGCGCGCTGCGGCTTCGACATGCTCGAAATCCACGCCGCGCACGGCTATCTCCTGTCCTCCTTCATCACGCCCTTGACCAACCGGCGCACCGACTCCTATGGCGGCTCGCTGGAAAACCGCATGCGCTACCCCTTGGAAATCTTTCATGCGGTGCGCGCCGCGTGGCCGGCCGAGAAGCCGATCTCGATGCGCATCTCCGCCAATGACTGGCTGGGCATCGAAGGCGTGACGCCGGCCGATGCCGTAGAGATCGCGCGGCTGCTGCATGAGGCCGGCGTAGACATCTGCGACGTATCGGCCGGCCAGACTTCGGCCGTGGCAAGACCGGTCTATGGCCGCATGTTCCAGACGCCGTTTTCCGATCGCATCCGCAACGAGGTCGGCATGGCGACGATGGCGGTCGGCAATATCTATGAGCCGGACCACGTCAACTCGATCCTGATGGCGGGCCGCGCCGATCTCGTCGCACTGGCTAGGCCGCATCTTGCCGATCCGTATTGGACGCTGCACGCGGCCGTCATGCTTGGCGATCGCGGCGTCAAATGGCCGGATCCCTATCTGCCCGGCCGCGACCAGCTCTACCGGCTGGCCGAACGCGAAGCGGCAGCGGGGTTGAAAGTATGAGTGCCGCGGCGACGATTTCGGGGCGTCATGCGCTGGTCACCGGCGGCGGCTCCGGCGTCGGCCGCGCGATCGCGCTGGCGCTGGCCGGCGCGGGCGTTGACGTGACCATCTGCGGCCGGCGCGTGGAGCCGCTTGCCGAGGTCGCCGCGGAGAACAAGTCCATCTTCGCCATTGCCGCCGACGTCACCGACGAGACGTCGATGGCGTCGCTCTACGAGGCCGCGGAAGCGGCACGCGGAGCGTTCGACATCGTCGTTGCCAATGCCGGCATGTCCGGCAGTGCCCCGGCGCAGCGGACCTCGCTGGCAGACTGGCAGCGCACGCTCGACGTCAACTTGACCGGTACGTTCCTGACGGTGAAGCCGGCGTTGGCCGGCATGGCAGTGCGCAAGACTGGCCGTATCATCTTCGTCGCTTCCACCGCCGGACTGAAAGGCTATCCCTATGTCGCAGCTTACGTTGCCGCCAAGCATGGCGTCGTCGGCCTGATGCGGGCACTCGCCGTCGAGACCGCCAAGTCCGGCATAACAGTGAATGCCGTGTGCCCAGGGTTTGTCGAAACCGAGATGCTGGAGAGCACCGTCCAGCGCATCGTCCAAACGACCGGCCGCTCGTCCGAGCAGGCACGGACAAGCCTAGCCGCGACCAACCCGCAAGGCCGCTTCATCCAGCCGGAAGAAATTGCGGCCGCGGTACTTTATCTGTGTGGCGACGCCGCCCGGTCGATTACCGGGCAGACGATTTCGATCTCCGGAGGTGAGACATGGTAGCCGGTCCCCTGCCCGCCCCGTCCGGACCCGGCAAGGACCGCCTGCGGCTGTGGATACGCCTGCTGCGCGCCTCGCGCACCATCGAGGCCGAGCTGCGCGAACGACTGCGGCAAGAGTTCAACACAACGCTGCCACGCTTCGACGTGATGGCCGCGCTCTACCGCGCGCCGGAGGGCATGCTGATGAGCGATCTTTCGCGCTTCCTGCTGGTGTCCAACGGTAATGTCACCGGCATCATCGACCGGCTGGTCTCGGAAGGGTTGGTGATGCGGGCCCGACGCAATGGCGACCGCCGTACCTCGATGGTACGGCTGACGGAAGAGGGATCGAAGATTTTCGCCGTGATCGCCGGCGCGCATGAGAAATGGGTCGGCGAGTTGCTGGGCAATGTGAGCGAGGATGAGGCGCGCCGGCTGACCGGCATGCTGACCTCCTTCCGCAGCAATTGGGAGGGACGGGAATGACGAAGCTGGCCGGCCGCAAGCCGAAGCATTTCCTCTGGCAGGTCGAAGGCAAGATCGCAAAGATCCGGCTCGATCGACCGGAGCGCAAGAACCCGCTGACCTTCGACAGCTATGCCGAATTGCGCGACATATTTCGCGACCTTGTCTACGCCGATGATGTCGATGCTGTGGTGGTCCTGCCCAATGGCGGCAATTTCTGCTCGGGCGGCGATGTCCACGAAATCATCGGCCCACTGGTCAAGATGGACATGAAGGCGCTGCTCGCCTTCACCCGCATGACGGGCGATTTCGTCAAGGCGATGCTGAATTGCGGCAAGCCGATTATTGCGGCGGTCGATGGCGTGGCGGTCGGCGCCGGCGCGATTATCGCCATGGCCTCCGATATCCGCATCGCCACGCCCCAGGCCAAGACAGCATTCCTGTTCACCCGCGTCGGCCTTGCCGGCTGCGACATGGGGGCCTGCGCGATCCTGCCGCGCATCATTGGCCAGGGCCGCGCCGCCGAGCTGCTCTATACCGGCCGCACGATGAGTGCCGAGGAAGGCGAGCGCTGGGGCTTCTACAACCGGCTGGTCGATACCGCAACGCTTGAGGCCGACGCGCTCGACATGGCCGCGCGCATCGTTTCCGGCCCGACCTTCGCCCATGGCATGACCAAGACGCAGCTGAACCAGGAATGGTCGATGGGTCTCGACCAGGCGATCGAAGCGGAAGCGCAGGCGCAGGCGATCTGCATGCAGACCCGCGATTTCGAGCGGGCGTACACGGCTTTCGTGGCTAAGGAGAAGCCGGTGTTCGAGGGAAATTGAGATGATCGCTTCCACGCTGGCGGGACAGCACCCCCCTCTGGCCTGCCGGCCATCTCCCCCTCAAGGGGGGAGATTGGATATCAGGCCCGCTTTCGCCAATCTCCAACATCGCAGGGAGAGCCGTGGCAGCGAAGCCGCCAATCTCCCCCCTAGAGGGGGAGATGTCCGGCAGGACAGAGGGGGGCGCCGTGGAGCGCCAGGGCCGGAGAATTGTGGAGGCAGCAATGCCTGACCGTTCCTTCCTCTCCTGGCCGTTCTTCGAGGATCGCCACCGCGATCTGGCGGAGCGGCTGGAGGCATGGTGCGCCAAGAACCTGCCGGTTGCGCATGACGATGTCGACGCGGCCTGCCGCGAGCTGGTGGCCAAGCTCGGTAAGGACGGCTGGCTGAAGCCGACGGCGCTCGATACCGACAACCCCTCACCGCTCGACGTGCGCACGCTCTGCCTCACGCGCGAGACGCTGGCCCGGCATGACGGGCTGGCCGATTTCGCCTTCGCGATGCAAGGACTCGGCACCGGTGCGCTCGGCCTGTTCGGCTCGCCCGAGCAGCAGCATTGGCTGGCTAAGACACGGGCCGGTAAGGCGATTTCGGCGTTCGCGCTGTCGGAGCCGCGCTCGGGCTCGGACGTCGCCAATATGGAAATGACGGCCACGCGTGACGGCGACAGCTATCTCTTGTCCGGCGAAAAGACCTGGATCTCCAACGGCGGTATCGCTGACTTTTATGCTGTCTTTGCCCGCACCGGCGAAGCGCCCGGCGCCAAGGGGCTATCCGCCTTTGTCGTGCCTTCCGAAACCGAGGGGCTGATCGTTGCCGAGCGGCTGGAGGTGATCGCGCCGCACCCGCTCGCCCGGCTGTCCTTCGACAATGCACGCATTCCAGCCTCGGCGCTGATCGGCAAACCCGGTGACGGTTTTCGCATCGCCATGTCCGTGCTCGACGTGTTCCGTTCGACCGTCGGCGCAGCGGCGCTCGGCTTTGCCCGGCGCGCGCTGGACGAAAGCATCACAAGAGTGGCCGAGCGCAGGCTGTTCGGTGCGCCGATGGCCGAGCTGCAGATGGTGCAGGGCCACATCGCCGACATGGCGCTGGATGTCGATGCCGCCGCGTTGCTGGTCTATCGTGCCGCCTGGACCAAGGACATGGGCGCGGCTCGGGTTACCCGCGAAGCCGCCATGGCCAAGCTGTTCGCTACCGACAAAGCGCAGGAGGTGATCGACAAGGCTGTGCAGCTGCATGGCGGCGACGGCGTCCGCAAGGGCCATATCGTCGAAAGCCTGTATCGCGAGATCCGGGCGCTGCGCATCTACGAGGGAGCGTCCGACGTGCAGAAGGTGGTGATTGCACGACAAGTGATGGGAGCGGCCTGAGACAGGAGTTTGCGTGAAAATTATTGTCTTCGAGTTTTGAGCGACCGGATTTGAGCATTGGGAGGTTTTGACATGCACACCATCCTGCAGCCGGAAGGCTGGGCGAAACCCGTCGGCTACGCCAATGGCGTCGCCGCGCGTGGGCAGCTTGTCTTCGTCGGCGGGCAGGTCGGCTGGAACGGACAGGGCCGCTTCGAGACCGATGATCTTGTCGGCCAGGTGCGGCAGACGCTGGCCAATATTGTTGCTGTGCTCGCCGAGGCCGACGCCAAGCCGGAACATATCACCTCGATGACCTGGTACTTTACCGACAAGGCGGAATATTTGGCCAATCTCAAGGGGATCGGAGAGGTCTATCGCGAGGTGATCGGCCGGCATTTTCCGGCGATGGCCGCCATGCAGGTGATGGCGCTGGTCGAGGATCGCGCCAAGGTTGAGATCCAGGCCACGGCGGTTATTCCGGAGTGACGGCAACACGTGGCAATTTTTTAAGCTTAAAACTTTCGCCTTGAAAAGCGCGGTACTTTGGATAGCATCCAATGTCTTGCGACTGCCGTGCCGGGAGGGCTTTCCGGCAGTCCCGTCACTTGGCGCATCAAAACCGTGCGGGGCCAAACCCGTCCATCACAACCAGAGGGAACGAAAATGAACTTCACCCGTCGCAACCTGCTGCTTCTTGCTGCTGCCATCGGTATCGCCGGCGGCCCGGCCTACGCCGAAGGCACGCTGAATGTCGGCGCCTATCCGACCAATCCGCCTTTTGAATACAAGAACGAGAGCGGCACGTTCGAGGGTTTCGAAGTCGACATCATCAATGAGGCGGCAAAGCGTATCGGCATGACCACTGATATCGCCGATCTCGGTTTCCAGGCGCTGTTCGCCGCCACCACCTCGAAGCGCATCGACGTCGCCATCTCGTCGATCACCATCACGCCGGAGCGGCTGAAGTCTCAGTCGTTCACGCAGCCCTACTATGATTCCGACATGGGCATCGCCGCGAAGGCCGACAGCCCGATCAAGGCCGAGGCCGACCTCAAGGGCAAGATTGTCGGCGTGCTGTCCGGCTCGACCGGCGAAGCCTGGGTCAAGGCCCACCAGGAAGCGGACGGGTTCAGTGACGTCAAGGGCTACGACACGCAGCAGAATTTGCTGCTCGATCTCAGCTCCGGCCGCGTCGATGCGGCGGTCAGCGATATTCCGGGCCTGGAATATTCTTTCACCAGGATGAAGGATCTCGCCGTAAAAGAGCGCATCAAGACCGGCGAGCAGTACGGTCTGATGATGACCAAGGACCACCCGCTGCTCGGCAAGCTGAACGACGCGGTGACCGCGATGAAGAAGGACGGCACGCTGGCCGCGATCCACAAGAAGTGGTTCGGCAGCGACGCACCTGCCGATTCCTCGACCGTCAAGGAAATGCCTATGCCGAAGGCCTGAGCGGCAGTTCGCGCTTAAATGTCGTGCCGGCTTTCGATGCCGGCACGATTTCGGATTTCGGGCTCGGGCTCGAGCGTCGCGGGACGCCAAACGTTTCGGAAATGCTGCGATGTCGCTGCTGGACACCTTCTTCAACGCCGACGTCATGGTCTCCAGCCTGCCGGCGCTGCTGCGCGGTTTCCTGAACACCCTGCTGCTCGGAATCATGAGCATCGGCATCGGTATTCCCGTCGGCCTCGCGATCAGCCTGGTGCGGCTCTATGCGCCAAAGCCGCTTCGGCTGCTGGCTGTCGGCTACATTGACGTTTTCCGGGCGATGCCGGTGCTGGTCGTGCTGATCCTGATCTACTATGCGCTGCCGTTCCTCGGCATTCGCCTGTCATCGTGGACGTCCGCGGTGATGGCCTTCGCCATCATCATGGCGGCCTATTCGGCCGAGGTGTTCCGCTCCGGTATAGAGAGCATTCCGCGCGGCCAGTTCGAGGCGGCGCAGGCGCTCGGCCTGCCGTTCTTGCTGACCTTGCGCAAGGTAGTGCTGCCGCAGGCGATCCGCGTCGTCATTCCGCCAATGACCAGCAATTGCGTTTCGATGTTCAAGGATACTTCGCTCGCTTCCACCGTGGCGCTGCCCGAACTGCTGAAGGAAGCGACCAACGCGCAATCGCTCTATGCCAATCCTTCACCGCTGATCGGCGCGGCGCTGGTCTATCTGATCTTTCTCTGGCCGATGGTCCGTCTCGTCAGCCTCCTTGAACGCCGCTTTCAAACCGAAAAGACCCGCTGAATCTGTCAGCGCACTTCGCAGGAGACGACCTTGAACCAGCATCAGATTTCGAAAACCGGCGATGCCGCAGCTTTCCCGGTCGAGACGATCCGCGCCATGTTTCCCGCCTTGCAGCAAGCCGGGGACTTCGTCTTCATGGACAATGCCGCCGGCGCGCAGATCCCGCAAAGCGTGCTCGATGCGGTCACCAACCATTTGGTCGCGCATAATGTGCAGCGCGGCGGCCGCTATGGCCGCAGCGTCACCGTCGACCAAGCCGTCGCCGGCGCTCGCGAAAGCGTGGCCTTGCTGATCAACGCCACCAACCCGGCGGAGATCTGCTTCGGCATGAACGCCACTTCGTTCATCCGCCTGGTCAGCCTCGGCATCGGCCAGATGCTTTCCGAGCGCCCAAACGGGGAGCGTGACGAGATCGTCATCACCGACATGGATCACGACGCCAATATCGCGACCTGGCTGGCGCTGGCGCCCGCCGGCGCCAAGTTCAAATGGTGGCGGATGCGCGAGGACGGCAATCTGCATGTCGACGATTTGCGCCCGCTGGTCTCAGAGCGCACCCGGCTCGTCGCCTGCACGGTAACGGCGCATTCGATCGGGTCGATTGTCGACGTTGCCTCCGTGGCTGGGATTGCGCATGCGGCAGGCGCCGAAGTGTTCCTCGACTGCGTGCATTACGGGCCGCACGGGTTGATCGATGTGCAGGCCTGGGATTGCGATTATCTGGTCTGCTCCGGCTACAAGAATTTCTCGCCGCATATGGGCTTCCTTTGGGGCCGCTTCGAAACACTGAAGCGCTTGCCGACCTTCCGCGAGGATTTCATCCCCGACGAGCCGCCCCACAAAATCGAAGCCGGCACGTTCATCTACGAGAACGTCTCCGGCATGGATGCCGCGGTGCGCTACCTCGAATCGATCGGCCGCAATTTCTTGTCCGAGAATAACCAGTCGCGCCGCGACAACATCGTCGCCGGCATGAATGCCATCCGCGACTACGAACAGGTGCTGGCGCGCGAAATGCTGGCGGTGCTCAAAGATTGCGACGCGACGATCTACGGCGTGGCCGACGAGGCACGCCTCAGCGAGCGCGTGCCGACCTTCTGCTTCAATGTCGGCACGCTGTCGCCGCAGAGGATCGTCGAGGAAATGGCCGAGATGCAGATCGGCATTCGCGACGGCCACATGTATGCGCCGCGTCTGATGAAGCGGCTCAACCTCAGCATGGACAGCGGCGCCGTGCGCGCCTCGCTGGTGCATTACAATACGATCGAGGAAGTCCGGCGCTTCGGCGAGGCGCTGCGCACCATCATCGCCCGGCTGTCCTGATCGGACTGGGCGGCGGCGCCGGCGCGATCCTCGTGAAGCGCAAAGGCGGTCGCACCCGGGTTCTCCAAGCCGGGGCGCAATTGCATGCTTGGGATCAAGTAATCGCCGCCATTCTGCTGCCGATAACGAATGGGCCGGATTGTCTCGAGCGTTCGCATCCTTTCGCGCAGTCGCTCCGCGACAGGCTCGAAATCCGCCTCCCCGAAACGGTCCACCCTGTAAACCACGAACGGCGGAAGCACGTCGTAGCCCGAATAGTATAGAATCCCGTGATTGATCGGGAACAGCAGGTCGTCGATCGGGCCGTTGACGCCGCGGGCGGAATAATGCTCCTCCCAGCCGCCGGTGGTCACGATCAGCATTGCGCGCTTGCCGGCGAGCGTTCCCTCACCAAAGCGGTCACCCCACCGCTTGTCGCTGTGCTCGCCAACGCCATAGGCGAAGCCGTAGGCGTACACGCGATCGACCCAGCCCTTGAGGATCGCCGGCATGGCGTACCACCACAGCGGGAACTGGAGGATCAGGGTATCGGCCCATAGCAGCTTGTCGATCTCCACTTTGACGTCTTCGGTCAGAGTGCCGCTCGCAAAAGCTTTTTTGGAGGCGCCGGCCGGCAGGAAGCGTGCTTCAGGCGGCCACGACGGAAAGTCGGCACGGTCTACCTCGGCTTTCCAGCCATCGGCGTAGAGGTCAGACACCCGCACCTCGTGGCCCTGGGCCTCGAGTTCCCTGATGGCGACGTCACGCAGTGCGCCGTTGAGCGAACGCGGTTCAGGATGAGCAAAAACAAGCAGGACTTTCATGGGTCTACTCCGAAGAAGGACGATAGACACCAAAGGTAGCCAGCTGGGGGCTGGTCCACTATATGTAGGAAATGTATAAGATAATGCCGAATAATGGATAGATCGGACGTCACCCTTGAGCGCATGCGCACCTTCGTTCGCGTCGCCGAGCGCGGCAGCCTCTCGGCGGTGGCGCGCGAGCTCGGAGTTGGGCAGTCGACGGTCACACGGCATTTGCGAGAACTCGAGGAGGCCGTCGGAGTGCCCTTGCTCAGCAGGACCACCCGGCGCGTCACGATGACCGATGAAGGCAGCCGTTACTATGCCGACAGCGTCCAGATCCTGCGCCTCGTCGAGCAGGCCGGCGATGAGGCGCGGGCACGCGCGGCGCGTCGGCCGGCACGATCCGGATATCCTGCACGGCGGCGCTCGGGGTCTTACATGTCAGCCGGCTGATCTTCGCCTTTCAGGACCGCTATCCCTACATCGGCATCGATCTCAGCCTTACCGACGAGCGCATCAACCTTGTGCGGGAGGGCGTCGACATCGCGCTTCGCCTCGGCCCGCTCACCGACAGCTCAATGAAACTGCGGGCGCTCGGGCAATCCCGGCGTCTGCTGGTGGCGGCGCCGGCCTATCTGGCGGCGCGGGGCAGACCGGCTGTCCCGCAGGATCTGCCTGGCCATGAAGGCATCCGGATGTCGAACATCGCGGGAAGCGACACGCTCACCTTGCAGGGGCCGGGCGACGAGACCTTTGCGGTGCCCTTTGGCGGCAGATTTCTGGTCGACCATGGGCTTGCTGCGCGCGAAGCCCTTGTCGCCGGACGCGGCATCGCACCCGCCCACCACTGGCTTGTCGACGATCTTCTGGCGGCCGACCGGCTGGAAGTGGTCCTGCCGGGCTATTTTCCGCCTCCCGTCCCGCTGAGCATGCTAATCGTTCCGGAGCGTGCGGGCATTGCCCGGGTGCGGCTGCTGGTCGACTTTCTCGCCGAGCAGATCTCCGGCATTCCGGGGATCGAGAAGCGGTAGCCGGCCGGCAAACCTCGCCGGATCAGGCGGCCTTCTTCTTGGCCAACCGTGCCTTGATGCTGGCAACGTCGGCACGCGGCGTCGCCGCGAACAGCGTCCTGGTGTAGCTGTGCTTGGGGTCGGCGAAGACCTCGTCGCGCGAGCCGTATTCGACCGCTTCGCCGAAGTACATTACCATCACGTCGTCGGCGATGTAGCGCACCACCGACAGGTCGTGGCTGATGAAAACATAGGTTAGCTGAAACTCGTCCTGCAGGTCGGCGAGCAGGTTCAGCACCTGCGCCTGCACCGAAAGATCAAGTGCCGAGACCGGCTCGTCCAGCACCAGAAGGCTGGGGTTGAGCATCAGCGCGCGGGCGATGGCGATCCGCTGGCGCTGGCCGCCCGAAAACATATGCGGGTAGCGATTAAAGTGCTCGGGGCCGAGACCGACCTTCTTTAGCATCTTCATGGCAAGATCGCGCCGCTCGTCGGCCGTGCTGTCGGTATTGATGAGCAGCGGCTCGCCAAGCACGTCGCCGATCTTCTGGCGTGGATTGAGCGAACCATAAGGGTTCTGGAAGACGATCTGGACCTTGCGGCGCATTTCCTTCGACAGGCCGTTCCTGCCGATGTCTACCTTCTTGCCGTCGATGAAAAGCTCGCCGGAGGTCGCCGGGTCGATCAGGGTGATGATGCGGGCGAGTGTTGACTTGCCGCAGCCGCTCTCGCCGACGATGGCCAGCGTCTTGCCCTTGTCGACGCTGAACGAAACACCCTTGACCGCATGAACCGTACGGGAGGGGCGGAAAAGCCCGCCACCGACATGATAGTCGCGCACGATGTTCTTGCCTTCGACTACGGTCACGCTCATGAGGCGGTTCCTCCTGCGGACCGGGCTGCGACTACAGATGGGGCCGGCTCAAACAGCATGTCGGAAACAGTAGGCAACCGGTCGCCGACGGCGTTTTCGGGCAGTGCCGACAGGAGCGCGCGCGTGTAGTTGCTCTTGGGGGACTCGAACAGCGACAGCACGTCGGCCTCTTCCATCTTGCGGCCCTTGTACTGGACGATGACACGGTCGGCGGTCTCGGCAACCACCCCCATATTGTGGGTGATCATGATCAGGCCCATGCCATATTTGGCCTGCAGGCCGACCAGCAGATCGAGGATCTGCTTCTGGATGGTGACGTCGAGCGCCGTGGTTGGCTCGTCGGCGATCAAAAGCTTGGGATTGCAGGCGATGGCGATGGCGATCATGACGCGCTGACACTGACCACCCGACATCTGGTGCGGGAAGGAGCCCAGCCGTTCCTCGGGGTCGGCGATGCCGACCAACTTCATCAATTCGATGGCACGCGCCCGGCGCTGGGCGCGGTCCATGCCCATATGGAAGCGCAGCACCTCCTCGATCTGGAAGCCGACGGTGAAGCACGGGTTGAGGCTGGCGACCGGCTCCTGGAAGATCATCGAAATGTCCTTGCCGACGATCTTGCGCCGCTCGGATGGGCCGAGCTTGAGCAGGTCGATGCCGTCGAAGGCCATGCGGTCGGCCCTCACCGTCGCGGTGTTGGGCAAAAGCCCCATCACCGCCAGCATCGCCACCGACTTGCCCGAACCGGATTCGCCGACGATCGCCAGCACCTCGCGCGGTTCGACCGACAGGTCGATGCCTTGTACCGCCATGAATGGTCCAGCGGCGGTGTCGAAGGAAACGGTCAGGTTCTTGATCTCGAGAAGAGGCATTGGATTATGACCTCTTCAGCTTGGGATCGAAAGCATCGCGCAAGCCATCGCCGATCAGATTGATGGCAAGCACAGTGATCAGAATAGCAAGGCCGGGGAAGGTCACCACCCAAGGCGCGCGCAGGATGAACTCGCGCGCCGAGGCGAGCATCGTGCCCCATTCCGGCGTCGGCGGCTGCGCACCGACACCGAGGAAGCCGAGCGCCGCAGCCTCGAGAATAGCGTTGGAGAAGGACAACGTCGCCTGCACGATCAGCGGTGCCAGGCAGTTCGGCAGGATCGTCCTCACCATCAAGCGAAGATGACCGGCACCAGCCACCTTGGCGGAGATGACATATTCGCGGTTCTTTTCGGCCATCACGGCGGCGCGGGTGAGGCGCGCAAAATGCGGCTGCAGCACCAGCGCGATCGCCAGCATGGCATTGAAAAGGCCGGGGCCAAGGATCGCCACCAGCACCAGCGCCAGAAGCAGCGACGGGAAGGCCAGGATGATATCCATGATGCGCATGATCAGCGTGTCGACCCAGCCGCGGAAATAGCCGGCGAGCACGCCAAGCACGATGCCGCTGGTGAGCGAGAAGACAACGACCACCAGGCCGATGAACAGCGAGAAACGCGCCCCGAAGATCAACCGTGAAAGCATGTCGCGGCCGACCGCGTCGGTGCCGAGCAGGAACATCGATTTGCCGCCTTCCTGCCAGGCAGGGGGTGCCAGCAGCGCATCGCGAAACTGCTCGTCGGGCGAATGTGGGGCGACGAACGGCGCAAAGATCGCCACCAGCACCAGCGCCGAAAACACGACAAGGCCGATGACCGCGCCGGTGTTCATCGAGAAGTAGTGCCAGAACTCGGCGAAAGCCCGTTGCCTGCCGCCTGTCGGGATGGAGGCGGCGGTAGCTTCGGCGGCGGATTCGTCGGTCATCTCACTGCACCCGGATGCGCGGATTGATGACGGCGTAGAGCACGTCGACGATCAGGTTCACCGCCATGACGATCAGCGCGATGATCAGCAATCCGCTCTGGACGACGACATAGTCGCGCTTGCCGATGGCATCGATCATCCATTTGCCGATGCCCGGCCAGGAAAAAATGGTCTCGGTCAGAATGGCGCCCGCCATCAAGGTGCCGACCTGCAGTCCAATGGTGGTGACTACCGGGATCAGCGCGTTGCGAAAAGCGTGCAGACCGATGACGCGGCGCGGCGCCAGGCCCTTGGCGCGCGCGGTGCGGACATAGTCCTCGCCCAGCACCTCGAGCATCGCCGAGCGCGTCTGGCGCGCTATGACGGCAAGCGGGATCGTCGCCAGCACGATCGACGGCAGGATCAAATGGCTGACGGCAGATTTGAAAGCGCCGCTCCTGCCGGAGATCAGGCTGTCGATGAGCATGAACCCGGTCGTCGGCCTGAAGAAATACTGCAGGCCGATACGGCCGGAAACCGGCGTCCAGCCGAGATAGCCGGAGAAGAAGATAATGAGCAGCAGCCCCCACCAGAAGATCGGCATCGAATAGCCGGTCAGGGCGACACCCATCGTCGCCTGGTCGAACCAGGAGCCGCGCTTGACCGCGGCGAAAATGCCGGCGGGGATGCCAAGCAGGACGGCGATGATCAACGCCACCGTCGCCAGTTCCAGCGTGGCCGGAAACAGCGCCTGGAATTCGCCGAGCACTGGCCGCTTAGTGGCAATGGATATGCCGAAATCGCCGGTCAGAACCCTGCCGATATATTCCAGGTATTGGATGACATAGGGCCGGTTGTAGCCAAACTGCTCGATGAGCTGGGCGTAGCGCTCGGGGCTGACGCCGCGCTCGCCCGCCAGGGCCAGGATAGGATCGCCGGGCAGAAGCCGGACGAAAGCGAACGCCGCCAGCGATATGCCGAACACGGTCGGGATGATCAAAGCGAGCTTGTGGAGGAGATAACGGAGCATCTTGCTTCATAGAACGGCGGCGCGGGAAGTCCAGCGCCGCCGTTCAATTTCTCAGGACTTATTCGGTGACGTCGACGCCGTCAAACCGATGAATGCCGAGCGGGTCCATAACGAAGCCCGACACCTTCTTGTTCATCGGCATGAAGACCTTGGAGTGGGCGATGGTCAGCCACGGAGCCTCACGCTTGAACACCACCTGAGCTTCCTCGTAGATCTTGGTGCGCTCAGCGACGTCCGTCGTCGCCTTGCCTTTTTTCAGCAGGGCTTCGAATTCCTGGTTGCACCAGATCGCATAATTGGACTGGCCGATGGCATCGCAACCGAGCAGGAAAAAGAAGTTGTCCGGATCGCCATTGTCACCGGTCCACCCCAGTTGGAAGGCGCCATCGCGATCCTTAGCCTTGCCGCGCTGGCGATACTCGGTCCATTCGTAACTGACGATCTCCGCCTTGACCCCGACGGCGGCATAGTCGGCCTGGATCAACTCGGCGACGCGCTGGGCGTTCGGGTTGTAGGGGCGGCTGACCGGCATAGCCCAGATCTTCATCGACAGATCCTTGACGCCTGCATCGGCCAGCATCTTCTTGGCCGCCTCCGGATCATAGGGATCGTCCTTGATGTCCTTGTTATAGGACCACATGGTCGGCGGGATCGGGTTGATGGCCGGCGCACCGGCGCCCTGATAGACCGCGTCGATGATCGCCTTCTTGTTTACCGCCATGTTGAGGGCCTTGCGGACCTCGACCTTGTCGAAGGGCGGCTGCGTCGTGTTGTAAGCCATGTAGCCGATGTTCAGGCCTTCCTGCTCGTCGACCTTGAGGTTCGCGTCGGCCTGCAGTCCGGCAATGTCGGCCGGCGCCGGGTATGACATGATATCGCATTCGCCCGCCTTCAGCTTCTGTGCGCGCACGGCGGGGTCGGGCGTGATGGCGAAGATCAGATCATCGATCTTCTGGCGGCCGCCATAGTAGCCGTCCCATGCTGCATAGCGCACGACCGCATCGACCTGATAGTCGACGAACTGGAACGGACCAGTGCCGACCGGCTTCTGGGTGAACTGCTGCCTGGTGCCGGCCTTGTCGAGCTGGTCGGCATATTCCTTGGAAACGATCGAGGCGAAATCCATGCCGAGGTCCGGCAGGAAGGCGACTTCAGGCTTGTTCAGCACGAATTTCACCGTCAGGTCGTCGACCTTGACGATTTCCTTCAGGAGATCGGGGAAGCCCATGCCGGTGAAATATTCCCAGCCGGTGCCTTCCAGATAGCTGTACCACGGGCTTTCTTTCTTCCACTGGCGTTCGAAGGAAAAGATCACGTCGTCGGCGTTGAGGTCGCGCGTCGGCGTGAAATAATCGGTCGTCTGGAATTTCACACCCGGGCGAAGCTTGAAGGTGTATTCGAGACCGTCATCGGAAACCGTCCAGCTCTCGGCCAGGCCGGGCGAGATGGTGGTCTTGCCATGCTCGAACTCGACCAGGCGCGAATAGATGGTGCGCGACGAGGCATCGAAGTCGTTGCCGCCGCTCCATGGCGACGGGTCGAAGCCGGCCGGCGATGCCTCCGAGCAATAGACCAGTTGTTTTGCATTGGCCACGCCGCCGAGGACGCTTGCAGCCAGCAACGCGGCTGCAAAAGTCAGTTTCTTTTTCATTGAGCACTCCCTGATGTTCTTCCAAGCCCCTCTGTCAGGCTCGCGAAGGCCGCATATAAGCACCGTTTTTCTAGCTTTGGAACTGCTTGTTTGCCTAACCCACGGGAAGCAGAAAAAAATTCCGGCATGCGGCGAATTGTGGAAAAAACCAGCCGAATCCGCAGATCACGACATTATTAGCGACTTCAATTTTTTGTTGATCGGCAATGCCGCCAATCGGGGAATCGAGCCGTCCGGTTCAAGCGATGCGCGTCCGAAAACCGGTCCCGGCCAAGAGGTTTGACGGCAAGTCTTACCGCACTCCAGGTAGCGAGGCTTGCACGGCCGCTTGTGGCAATACATAGATAGATGGGCAGCGTGCCGGATTTTCCCAGGTTCCGGACATTGCGGCAAGCGTGGGATATCTTTGTTGATCAGGGTGGTGGTGGCGCGCAAGCATGCCGAAACAATAAGAACGATTGAGGGAGCGACAGGTGGCAAAACCGGCAAAGACACCCAACGCGGCGAAAGCAAAGGCCGAGGCAACATCGAAAGCGGTCAAGTCAAAAGCGGCCGCCGCCAAGCCGACGGCTACCGCGAAGGCAAGCGCGAAGCCGGCGGCGAAGACCACGGCTGGAACGGCTGCTAAACCGGCAACCGGCAAGACTGCGCCTGCTGCAAACTCTGCCGCCAAGCCGGCGGCGAAGGCAGTGCCGACAGCGCCACGACCGCCGGCAGGTCCGGCCAAGAGATTACCGAGGGCGATCACCGCACTGGCCGCTGGCCTGCCTGAAAAACCGTGGCTCCAGAGTTACCCAAAGATCGTGCCGGCCGAGATTGGCGACCTGCCCTCCAGCTCGATCGGCGACTTTCTCGTCGCCGTGTGCAAGCAGTTTGCGAATCGGCCGGCCTTCGTCTGCATGGGCAAATCGATCACCTATGCCGACCTCGAGCGACAGTCGGCCGCCTTCGGCGCCTATCTGCAATCAACGGGGCTGCAGAAGGGCGCGCGCGTCGCCCTGATGATGCCGAATGTGCTGCAATATCCGGTGGCGATTATGGCAGTGCTTCGCGCCGGCTATGTCGTGGTCAACATCAATCCGCTCTACACGCCGCGCGAGCTGGAGCACCAGCTCAAGGATTCCGGCGCTCAAGCCATTGTCATCCTCGAAAATTTTGCCTGTACCCTGCAGGCGGTGATCGCCAGGACCGCGGTCAAGCATGTCGTGGTCGCCTCGATGGGCGACATGCTCGGCGGGCTCAAGGGAACGATCGTCAACTTCGTTGTACGCCGCGTCAAGAAGATGGTGCCGGCATGGTCGCTGCCCGGCCATGTCAAGTTCAACGCCGCGCTGAAGGCCGGCACCGGCATGGCCTTCAGGCCCGCAAAGGTCGCGGCCGACGACATCGCCTTCCTGCAATACACTGGCGGCACGACCGGCATCTCCAAGGGCGCGATGCTTTTGCACAGCAACATTTTGGCGAACGTCGCGCAGAACGCGCTGTGGGCCGAAGACGCTTTTACCGTCAAGCCGAAGCCAGCGCATCTGAACTTCCTCTGCGCGCTGCCGCTCTATCACATTTTTGCGCTGACGGCGAACGTGCTGGTAGGCATGCAGCAAGGCGCGCAGAATGTCCTCATCCCCAATCCGCGCGACATTCCCGGCTTTGTCAAGGAGCTGCAGAAATACCCGATCCACATCTTTCCGGGCCTCAACACGCTGTTCAATGCGCTGCTCAATAATGAGGATTTTCGCAAGCTCGATTTCAAGCCGCTGATCCTGACGCTGGGTGGCGGCATGCCGGTGCAGAGGGCCATCGCCGAACGCTGGAAGGCGCTGACCGGCTGCCCGATCAGCGAGGCCTACGGGCTCACCGAGACCTCGCCGGGGGCAACCATCAACAAATTCAGCGACGGCGTTTACACCGGCACGATCGGCCTGCCGCTGCCCTCGACCGAGATCGCCATCCGCGACGACGACGGCAACAATTTGCCGCTCGGCGAAGTCGGCGAAATCTGCATCCGCGGACCGCAGGTGATGGCCGGCTACTGGAACCGGCCGGACGAGACCGCCAAGGTGATGACCGAGGACGGCTTCTTCAAATCGGGCGACATGGGCTTCATGGACGAGCTTGGCTACACCAAGATCGTCGACCGCAAGAAGGACATGATCCTGGTTTCCGGCTTCAACGTCTATCCGAACGAACTCGAGGAAGTGGTGGCGCAGCATCCAGGCGTACTCGAAGTGGCGGCGATCGGCGTGCCGGACGAGCATTCGGGTGAAGTGCCGAAGCTGTTCGTCGTCAAGAAGGACCCGGCACTGACCGCCGACATGCTGACGGCTTATTGCCGCGAGAACCTGACCGGCTACAAGCGTCCCAGGTATATTGAGTTCCGCACCGAGCTGCCGAAGACACCGGTCGGCAAGATCCTGCGACGGGCGTTGCGGGGCTAGGCGCAGCTTGAGCGATTGCATCGCCGGCGCCAACGCCGTGAGTATAGGTTCGCGCCCAGACCCGGCAGAGTTCATCCGGGCGAACATGCGGATCGCCCCCGTGCCCGCGCTTCCCGAAATTCGGCTTTACACCGCCCATCCGGGAAGCGGGCTCAGGCGGCTTCTCGAATGGAACCAACATGCGACCGAAAAAGACGGACCTGAACCGGAGCCACCGTACTGGGCCTATGTCTGGGCCGGCGGCGCGGTGCTCGCCCGCTACATATTCGACCGGCCGGAGACCGTGGCCGGCCGTCGCGTACTCGACCTCGGCGCCGGTTCGGGTCTCGTCGGCATTGCAGCGGCAAAAGCCGGGGCAAGCGCGGTCGTCGCGGCCGAGATCGATCGCAATGGTGTGGTTGCGCTCGGCCTCAACGCGACTGCGAACGGCGTCGCTATCATGATCATTGGCGAAGACATCACCAGCGGTCCGCCGCCACCGGTGGATGTCGTGGTGGTCGGCGACCTGTTTTACGCCCATGATCTTGCCGGCCGGGCCCTTTCTTTCCTCGACCGCTGCCTTGCAGCCGGCATCGCCGTGCTGATCGGCGATCCGGGCCGCGCCTATCTGCCCCGCTCGCGGCTTCGCCTGCTGGCCGAATACGAGGTGCCGGATGTCGGCGAAGGCAGGAATGCGGCGATGAAACCGAGCGGCGTGTTCTCGTTCGGACCAGCTAGCTGCGAGTCTAGACTGTCTCGCTGACCCGCGCCGCAAGAAAATCGGGCAGATCGGCCACCGAATCCAGGATGACGTCGGCGATCTGGGACAGCGATTCACGTGTGCCGGTGCCGGACAGTACGCCAATCGCCAGGCCGCAGCCGCCGGCGCGCGCCATCTCCAGATCGTGACGATTGTCGCCGACCATTGCGATCGTCGCCGGCCTGAGCCCTGTCAGATCCGAAAAGGCAAGGATCGTATCCGGCGCCGGTTTTGGATTGGCCACCGCGTCGTAACCATAGGCGGCTTCGAAAAGCTGCGCGACGCCCAGCGTGACCAAGGTTTTTTCCGCGCCGCTGGTCGAGTCGTTGGTGGCGACGCCAAGCCGGTAGGATTTTCTGTGAAGCAGCCCAAGCGTCTCGACCACACCCGGCAGCGCCACGGCCATCGCCGATCCTTGCGCCGAAGTGATGGCATTGAAACGGGCGACGGCAAGCATCTGGTCCTCGTCGGACAGTCGCGGAAACCACAGCTCGACGACGTCCATGTTGGTGCCGGAGGCAAAAATTGAATCCGGCTTGAAGCGCTTGGTAGCGAAGTCGAAGCCCGCCGCCGCAAGCAGCCTGTCTGCCCTCCAGCGATCGCCTTCGGCCGCATCCATCGCCATGAAGTCGGCGATGCCCAGCCATGTCGCGTTGAAATCTACGAGCGTGCCGTCCTTGTCGAACAATATTCCCTTGATGTCCGCCAAGCTTTTCACTCCAGGCCGCGCAAGCGGTGAATGTATTCCACCAGTCCGGCAGTCGAGGCATCCCGCTTTGCGGCGTTCTCCTTGCCTTCAACGACGGGCAGCAGCCCGGTCGCCAGTTCCTTGCCGAGTTCGACGCCCCATTGGTCGAAGGAGTTGATGTTGAACAGCGTGCCTTCGACAAAGACGCGGTGTTCGTAAAGCGCAATCAGCCGTCCGAATGTATGCGGGTCGAGCTTTCTGTAGAGAATTGTCACCGAGGGGCGGTCGCCGGAGAAGACGCGGTGCGGAGCAATCCTGTCGACATCGGCGGGCTTCATGCCTTTCGCCAGCATCTGCGCGCGGGCTTCCTCAAGCGTGCGGCCCTTCATGAAGGCTTCCGACTGCGCCAGGCAATTGGCAAGCAGAAGGTCGTGGTGATGCTTCAGCTCCGGTTCGTGGCCGACGGCAGCGGCGAGGAATTCGACCGGAATGAAATCGGTGCCCTGATGCAGCAACTGGAAGAAGGCATGCTGGCCATTGGTGCCGGGCTCGCCCCAGACCAGCGGGCCGGTCGGCGTCGTTACAGCGCCGCCGTCCAGGGTGACGCTCTTGCCGTTCGATTCCATGTCGAGCTGCTGCAGATAGGCCGGCAGCCTGGACAGACGCTGATCGTAGGGGATGACGGCGCGAGCGGGGTATTTGCAGATCACGCGGTGCCACCAGCCAATCAGCCCCATCAGCGCCGGCAGGTTCTCCGCCAGCGGCGCGGTGCGGAACTGCTCGTCCATCTCATGGGCGCCGTCGAGAAAGGCGCGAAAATCCTTCGGGCCGATGGCGATCATCACCGGCAGACCGATCGCACCCCAGACGGAATAGCGGCCGCCGACCCAGTCCCAGAAGCCGAAGACGCGATCGGGCGCGATGCCGAATTTGGCGACCAGGTCGAGCGCCGTCGAGACGGCGGCGAAATGCTTGCCGACCGCTTCCTTGCCGAGCGCTTTCTCGACCCATCTGCGCGCGGTTTCGGCATTGGTCATCGTCTCGACCGTGGTGAAGGTCTTGGAGGCGATGATGAACAGGGTGGTTTCGGCGGAAAGACCCTTCAGCGTGTCGTGGATATGGGCACCGTCGATATTGGATACGTAATGCGCGCGCGGCCCGTCATGATAGGGCGCCAGCGCCAGCGTCGCCATGGCCGGGCCGAGATCGGAGCCGCCGATGCCGATGTTGACGATGTCGGTGATTTTCTTGCCGGTCGCGCCGGCCGCCTTGCCGGAACGCACCGCGTCGGCGAAGGCACCCATCGCGTCGAGTACGGCAAGGACTTCCGCCTTCACGTCCTGGCCGTCGAGCACGATGCCCTTGCCGGTCAGGTTGCGCAGCGCCGTGTGCAGCACGGCACGGCCTTCAGTGACGTTGATCTTCTTGCCGGCAAACATCGCGTCGCGCCGGCCTTCGAGGTCAGCGGCCTCAGCCAGCTTCTCCAGCAACTCCATAGTCCGCGCATCGACCGCGCATTTCGACCAGTCGAGCAGCAGGTCGCCGTCACTGGCGGAGAATCTCTCGAAGCGCTGCGGATCGGCAGCGAAAACCTCGCGCATCGAGCCCGATTTGGCCGCACGATGATCGCGCAATGCGTCGAGCTGCTTTTGAAAGGACGATTGATCCACTGCTTCGCTCCGGTCTCTTGAGATGCATCTTATCAGGCCGGATGTTTCCGGCACGTGTCGTCGCGGCAAACTATCGGGTCGAATTCCATCTGTTTCAATGCGCAGCGATGCCGCAGCGCAGCGTGGGCCGGCTCAAAGGATCACTGGCATAAATCCCAGCGATCAGAAAAATTGATTGGCGCAACACCTTGTGCCACCGGTACATTCGACTGGTCCAGCCAAGTGAAAAAAGCTGGCCATCGAGGAACATCTCCCATGCCACAGCGAAACGACACGGCCATATGGTCCGGCCTGTTCCGGATTTCGGCGGAATCCGGTCAGACCCTGCAGGCGCAGATCCGCCAGGCGATCGTCGCCGCCATCCTCGACCGGCAGATCGCGGCTTCCATGCCGCTTCCGTCCTGCCGGATTCTTGCCGAAAAACTCGGCGTGGCGCGCGGCACCGTGGTGCTGGCCTTCCAGCAGCTGGTCGATCAGGGCTTCCTGGTGGCGCGCGAGCGCCGCGGCCATTTCGTCAATCCCGAAGTGCTGGCGACGCCGGCCAAGCCGCATCAGAAGGCGCCCGACCAGGCCAACGAGATCGACTGGAAGGCGCGTCGGCAGATCGCGGCGAGCGACATGCCGCCGCCGGCCAAGCACGACAACTGGATCAAGTCGTCATACCCCTTCGTCTATGGCCAATTCGACCCGGCGCTGTTCCCGACCGCCGAATGGCGCGAGTGCAACCGCATGGCGTTGGCGGTGCTCGAAATCCGCAACTGGGCATCCGACATGGTCGACCGCGACGATCCGCTCCTGATCGAGCAGATCCAGGCACGGCTGCTGCCGCGACGCGGCATCTTCGCCAATCCGGACGAGATCATCGTGACGTTGGGCGCGCAGAACGCGCTTTACATGCTGGCGACGCTGTTGATGACCAAGGGCTCAAAGGTGGCGATGGAGGACCCGGGCTATCCCGATGCACGTTCGATCTTCCGGCTGGCCGGCGCCGAGATCCAGCCGGTTCCGGTCGACCACTCCGGCATCGTAACCTCGGCCATTCCCAATGATTCCGGCTTCGTCTTCGTCACGCCCAGCCACCATTGCCCGACCATGGTGCCGCTGTCGGCAGAGCGGCGGCAGGAGCTTTTGGCGCGCGCCAACCGGCACAACCAGATCATCATCGAGGACGGATATGACAGCCAGCTCCTGGACGAGGCGCCGCAGCAGGCGCTGAAGAGCCTCGATCGCTCCGGCCGCGTCGTCTATGTCGGCTCGATGTCGAAGACGCTGGCTCCCGGCCTCAGGCTCGGCTACATCGTCGCCTCGGCCGGGCTGATCTCCGAGCTTCGGGCGCTACGCCGCTTCATGCTGCGCCATCCGCCGGCGAACAACCAGCGCGCCGTCGCATTGTTCCTGTCGCTCGGCCATCACGAGGCGCTGGTGCGGCGGCTGTCGAGCGCCTTCGACGAGAGGCGCAAGCGTCTGGTCCATGCGATTTCCGCCTTCCTGCCGGAGTGGCGCTCGACCGATTCGGCCGGCGGCACGTCGCTCTGGCTCGAGGGGCCGCGCGGCACCGATTCGCGCGGGCTGGCGGAGGCCGCGGCCTCACGGAGCGTCATCATCGAGCCTGGCGACCGCTTCTTCGACCGCACCGAAAAGCCATCGCGTTTCATGCGCTTGGGCATTTCCTCGATCGCGTTGCAGCACATCGAACCCGGCATCCGCGAACTGGCGACGGCAGCTGGACGCAGGCCGGCAGCGGCCTGATCTCCCTTCCCCGACCGGAGCCTGGCGCATGTAGTGCGGCTCCGGTTCTTTAGCTCCTTGGCATATGCGACGGGACCGGCTGGCACATAGGCTGTGCCAATGCCGGCGGCATAGTCGCTGTATAGAGGGGACGAAGCAGGCCGATGGTGGACCAACCGCCGCGCCCGCTCCGCAGCTAAAGTTGGAGTGCCTTCATGCCAATGGCCCATGAGAAGCAGGACGTGTCCGCAGACCAGCGTTCGCGGCGGTCCGGCGGGCGCGAGGCGCGCCGCGCCATGCGGGCGGCACCGCTTGCCGACGACGTCAAGCCGGTGCGTGCCGGCCTCGAAGGCGGAAGCTACAGCCCGCTCAGCGGCAGCGATTGCGAACGTATCCACGAGGCCGTGCTTACCCTTCTGGAGACGGTCGGCTTCGCCAACGCCATCCCCTCCTGCATCGAGGCGCTGACCAAAGCCGGCGCGACCTTCAGTGAGGACGGCCGCCTGCGCTTTCCTCGCGGCCTTGTGCTCGACACCATCAAGAACGCGGCGCGGCATTTCACCCTCCACGGCCAGGATCCGAAGCACGACATGGTGATCCAGGGCAAGCGTGTGCACTACGGCACGGCCGGTGCTGCGGTGCATCTTGTCGATGTCGAAAAGCGTGAGTATCGCGAGTCGCTGCTGCAGGACATTTACGATGCCGCGCGCCTGGTCGAAGGGCTCGACAACATCCATTTCTTCCAGCGGCCGATGGTGCCGCGCGACATTCCCGACCCGCTCGATATGGATTTCAACACGCTCTACGCCTGCGTCATGGGCACGTCGAAGCATGTCGGCACCTCGTTTACCGTGCGTGAGAACGTCAAGCCGGCGCTCGACATGCTCTATGCGATCGCGGGCGGCGAAGAGAATTTTCGCGCGCGGCCTTTCGTCTCCAATTCGAACTGCTTCGTCGTGCCGCCGATGAAGTTTGCCGAGGACGCCTGTGGCGTTCTCGAAGCCTGCGTCGAGGGCGGCATTCCGATCCTGCTGCTGTCGGCAGGACAGGCGGGTGCGACGGCACCGGCGGCGATTGCCGGCGCCGTGGTGCAGGCGGTCGCCGAAGTCCTCGTCGGCCTCATCTACGTCAACGCCATCAAGCCAGGCCATCCGGCGATTTTCGGTACCTGGCCGTTTGTCTCGGATCTCCGGACCGGCGCCATGTCGGGCGGTTCGGCCGAGCAGGCGGTGCTGACCGCGGCCTGCGCGCAGATGGCGCAATTTTACGACCTGCCGGGCGGTTCGGCCGCCGGCATGACAGATTCGAAACTGCCTGATATTCAGTCCGGCTACGAAAAGGGCATAACCGACGTGATGGCCGGTCTTGCCGGCCTCAACCTGGTTTACGAATCGGCCGGCATGCACGCCTCGCTGCTCGGCTTTTGCCTTGAGAGCCTGATCATCGACAACGACATGCTCGGCCACTGCCTGCGCTGCGTGCGCGGCATCGAAGTGACGGACGAGTCGCTGTCGATCGACACGATTGCCGATGTCTGCCTGAAGGGCCCGGGCCATTATCTCGGCAACGAGCAGACGCTGCGGCTGATGCAGACCGAATATTTCTATCCGGCCGTCGGCGACCGCTTTTCGCCGAAGGAATGGAATGAGAAAGGCAGGCCCGATATCCTGCAGCGGGCGATCATCGAGAAGAAACGCGTGCTTGCCGAACGCTTCCCGCGCCATGTGCCAAAGCCGGTCGACGACAAATTGCGCGCCCGCTTCGGCGATATGATCAAGCTGCCGCGCGGCAGAATGGGCGGCTGAGCGTTACCCGCTCGCCGCCAGCAACAAGACACCGGCCAGCGCCGATCCGGCAAGCGTCGGCAGCATACCGATCTTCAGCTTCAGAATGGCGATCATCGAGGCACAGGAAAGCAGCGCCGCGCGCCAGTCTATCGATGAAAGCACCGGCACGTCCATTCCAAGCCCGACATTGCGCACTTCGCCGAAGATGACGTGCAAGCCGAACCATAGAGCGAGATTCATGATGACGCCGACGACGGCGGCGGTGATCGCACCGAGCGCCGCCGACAGCGCCTTGTTGCCGCGCAGCGCTTCGATGTAAGGCGCCCCAAGGAATATCCATAGGAAACATGGGGTAAAGGTCGCCCACAGCGTGAACAGCCCGCCAAACAGTCCGGCAAGTAGCGGCGCCAGCAAGCCCGGCTGGCGGAACGCGGCAACGAAGCCGACGAACTGCAAGACCAGGATGAGCGGACCCGGCGTGGTTTCGGCAAGTCCGAGGCCGTCGACCATTTCACCGGGTGCCAGCCAGCCGAAGTACTCGACCGCTGCCTGCGCGACATAGGCAAGGGCTGCGTAGGCGCCGCCGAAGGTGACGACCGCCATGACACTGAAGAAGCCACCGATTTGAGTCCAAACGCTGGCAGGGCCGGCGAAAGCCCAGACCAGCAGAACAGGCCCCAGCCAGATCGGCAGCCAGATCGCCAAAGTGCGCGGCGCGTGCCATCGTGTCGGCCTGACGTGGGTCAGTTCACCGCGCTCGAACATCAGATCGACCACGCCCTTTATGTCGGGAACATCGCCCTTGCCATGCGAGGCGCCGGAAAAAACTGCCGGCGCACTACGGTTGCCGATCCAGCCTGCCAGCCCGGCAAGCAGCACGATCAGCGGAAACGGCACGTTCAACGCGTAGATGGCGATGAAGGCGGCGAGTGCGATCGACACCATGACCGGGTTTTTCAGCGCGCGTCTGCCGATCCGGATCACCGCCTCGATGACAATGGCGAGCACGGTCGCCTTGACCCCGAAAAACAGCGCCGCGACGAGCGGTACATCGCCATAGAGCGCATAGAGGCTGCTCAGGACGAGCATGACAAGCGCGCCCGGCACGACGAAGAGAATGCCAGCAACAAGGCCGCCGGCCGTTTTGTGCAGCAACCAGCCGATATAGATGGCGAGTTGCTGGGCCTCGGGGCCAGGGAGCAGCATGCAGTAGTTCAACGCATGCAGAAAGCGCTGTTCGCCGATCCAGCGCCGTTCCTCGACCAGTTCCTTGTGCATGAGCGCGATCTGCCCGGCCGGGCCGCCAAAGCTGAGCACGCCGATTTTCGCCCAGACCTTCACGGCCTGCCGGAAGCTCGGCACAGCGGGCTCCTGGATCTCCGCCGGCTTTTTCGAAAGGACGGCGCTCACGATGGTTTGCCTGCGCCGAGACTGACTGCGCCGGCGACCGGCCAGTTATGCGTCTCCTCGGTGGCATCGCGGCACCAGCGGAAAAACGCATCGTAAAGGAGCATGCCGGCCTCGAGCTGCTCCAGATCGTCGCGAAACATCCGTGACAGGCCAAGCGAGGCGGCCAGGAACCCGGCCGCCTGTGGAACAAGATCGAGGCTCGCAGTATCGGCAGCGCGTATGATCGTGGCCAGGCGATCGAGCGCTTCGGATTTGAGCCCGAACTCCTCGATCATGGTGTCGAAGGTGCAGCGTTCGCCGCGGTGGCTCCAGAACACGTTCTCGATGTCGAAAGGGATGGCCTGAAAACGATCGGCGACGGCCGCCACTTCGGCCGGCTCGACGAAGAGAAAGACCGCGTGAGGATCGATGAAGCGCCGGATCAGCCAGGGGCAGGCGATGCGGTCGACCTTCGGGCGCGTACGCGTCACCCAAACGGTGCGGCCCTTGGCATCGGCGGGCGGTATCTTGTCGGCGTGAACGAGAAGGCCCTTGGCATCGCGCCACGCTTCAAACCCGCCATCGAGCGATTCGGCGGCAACGCCCTCCTGCCGTAGCCATGCGGCCACGCCTTGCGAGAGCTTTTTTCCCTGTTGGCAGACAACTGTCACTTGCCTGCCGGCGAAGTCGGCAGCCCAGTTCGAGACACTCCTGAAATCACGACGATCCGACCCCGGCAGCAGGCGCGGATCGGCGTTGTAGTCATCATCGATGCGGACGTCGATGATTGCGGGTGCACCCGGCAGCCCAATCAGACGGGACAGTTGCGATACAGTGATAGCGGTTGTTGACGGCATGGCGTCCACCTCCTTGAAAGAGAAGCTTGGACGCGAACGTTGGGCTGACGCCTCACGGGGTCGTCGCGATGCACCCCTTGCGATGATCGTGGATTTGTCACGCCCGCTTGTCAAGCATTGCCGTTCTCGCGGGAGCAATCGCTGTTGACAAATGACCGCGTCCAACCCTGTGCCGGGCATTTCTGCCCATTAACGGCAGGCTATCGCAAGTGGAAAGCCGAGGCTTTCGCTCTACGATGTACCCCCACCCCTACCCCTCCTGGCGCTGACCTCGGCAAATTGCCTGCACCGGCGGCTGGCTCGTGCGACGGACCCTGGTCAATGATTGTCCCTCGGCACGCCGCTTGTATGAGCCACATCCTGGTATTTCACCGCCGGCTTCAGCACCATGCCTTCGGAAAACTGGTCGACCATGCCGCGCTGGATTTCCTGCCAGGGCGTCTGGTGCTTCGGATACTGATAGCCGCCATTGTTTTGCAGCTCGGCGCGGCGGCGCGTGATCTCGTCGTCGCTAACGAGGATGTCGGCGGTGCCCTTGCGCAGGTCGATGCGGACGCGGTCGCCGGTCTTCAGCAGCGCCAGGCCGCCGCCGATGGCGGCTTCCGGCGAGGCGTTGAGGATCGACGGCGAGCCCGACGTGCCCGACTGGCGACCGTCGCCGATACAGGCCAGCGCGTGGATGCCCTTTTTGATCAGATAGGCAGGCGGCTGCATGTTGACGACTTCGGCGCCGCCGGGATAGCCGATCGGGCCGGCGCCGCGCATGAACAGGATGGTGTGCTCGTCAATTCCCTGTGCCGGGTCGTCGATGCGGGCGTGATAGTCCTCGGGGCCGTCGAAGACCATGGCGTTGCCCTCGAAGGCTTCGGGGTCCTTCGGGTTCGACAGATAGCGCTCGCGGAATTCGGGCGAGATGCCGCTGGTCTTCATGATCGCCGAATCGAACAGATTGCCCTTGAGATTGATGAAGCCGGCATTGGCTTTCAGCGGCTCGGCAACCGTGCGGATGACGTCGAGGTTCTCGTTGACGGCGCCGCTGCAATTGTCGCCGATGGTCTTGCCGTTAGCTGTCATGGCTTCCGGATAGGGCAGCAGGCCGCCCTTCATCAGTTCGGCGACCACGGCCGGCACGCCGCCGGCATGGTGATAGTCCTCGCCGAGATATTCGCCCGTCGGCTGCAGATTGACGATGAGCGGTATGTTGAGGCCGACCTTCTGCCAATCGTCATTGTCGAGCGAAACGCCGAGATGGCGGGCGATGGCGTTGAGGTGGATCGGCGCATTGGTCGAGCCGCCGATCGCCGAGTTGACGACGATGGCGTTCTCGAAGGCCTTACGGGTCATGATGTCGGAGGGCTTCAGATCCTCATGCACCATGTCGACGATGCGCTTTCCGGTCTCGTAGGCGATCTGGCCGCGCTCGCGATAGGGGGCGGGGATAGCGGCCGAGCCCGGCAATTGCATGCCGAGCGCCTCGGCCAGCGAATTCATCGTGGTGGCGGTACCCATCGTGTTGCAATAGCCGGTCGACGGCGCCGAGGAGGCAACGATATCCATGAACTCGTCATAGCCAATCTCGCCGGCCGACAGGCGCTGGCGCGATTCCCAGACGATGGTGCCGGAGCCGGTGCGCTTGCCCTTGTGCCAGCCGTTGAGCATCGGGCCGACCGAAAGCGCGATAGCCGGAATGTTGACGGTGGCCGCGGCCATCAGCATGGCCGGCGTCGTCTTGTCGCAGCCGATGGTGAGCACCACGCCGTCGAGCGGATAGCCGTAGAGCACCTCTACCAGGCTGAGATAGGCAAGGTTGCGGTCAAGTGCAGCAGTCGGCCGCTTGCCGGTCTCCTGGATCGGGTGGCAAGGGAACTCGAAAGGGATGCCACCCATCGAGACGATGCCTTCGCGCACGCGCTTGGCCAGTTCGATGTGATGGCGGTTGCAGGGCGACAGGTCGGAGCCGGTCTGGGCGATGCCGATCAGCGGCTTGCCGGACATCAGTTCGGCCCGCGTCAGCCCGTAATTCAGGTAGCGCTCCAGATAGAGTGCCGTCATGCCCGGATTGTCGGGATTGTCGAACCACTCCTGCGAGCGAAATTTTTTCTTGTGGGTGGGGGCGCCTGCCATCGTGGTCTCCGTATTTGTATGACAAATCGATATGACAACGCGCGGGAGCAGGCAAGGGGCACGCGCCATCCGAATCCGCTCTTTGGTACGAAAGACATACATCTGCCTCCGCGCTAGACGGGATCGTGGTTTGTCAGCCCGCTATCCCGGAAAAGTTGGAGCGCGTCGCCGCGGACCCTACCTGACCCTTCCGGCCACCCTCCCCCTCAAGGGGCCCACTTGGGGAGGGACATCCGCATCACTCGAACACGATGCTCGGCACTGCAGCCTCGGCCGCGCCGCGCTCTTCATTGACGCGGTCCCAGACCTTGGCGGCGATGTCGCGATAGATTTTCGCCTCAGCGCCATCCGGCTTGGAGACCACCACTGGCGTGCCGGCATCGGAGCTTTCGCGGATGCCCATCTCGAGCGGCACTTCGCCAAGGAAGGTGACGCCGAGACGCTCGGCCTCGCGGCGGGCGCCGCCATGGCCGAAGATGTCGTAGCGTTTTCCCGTATCGGGGGCGAGAAAATAGCTCATGTTTTCGACGATACCCAATAGCGGCACGTCGACCTTTCTGAACATGTTGAGGCCTTTGCGCGCATCGATCAGGGCCAGGTCCTGTGGCGTCGAGACGATGACGGCGCCGGCCAGCGGCACCTGTTGGGCCATGGTCAGCTGGGCATCGCCGGTGCCGGGCGGCATGTCGACGACGAGCACATCAAGCGGTCCCCATTCGACCTCGCGCAGCATCTGCGTCAATGCCGACATCACCATCGGCCCGCGCCAGATCATCGGCGTCTCCTCATCGACGAGGAAGCCCATCGACATGACCTTGAGGCCATAATTCTGCATCGGCTTCAGGATCTTGCCGTCGACGGTCTGAGGCCTGCCACGAATGTTGAGCAGACGCGGCATGGAAGGGCCATAAATGTCGGCATCGAGCACCCCGACCCGCAGCCCGTTGGCGGCAAGCCCAAGGGCGATATTGACGGCGGTGGTCGACTTGCCGACGCCGCCCTTGCCGGAAGCGACGGCGATGATCGCTTCGATGCCGGGTACGCCGCGCTTGCCCTGGCTGTGCGAGGCGGGCGCCTGCGGCGCGGGACGCGCAGGTGCGGCCGGCGGAGCGGGCCTCTGAGCCGGTCTTTGCGGAACCGGCGCCTCCATGCCGCCACCCTTCTTTTCCGCCGTCAGCGCGACCACGGCGCCGGCAACACCGGGGATCGCCTTGACGACACGTTCGGCCGCCGCACGCAGCGGTTCCATCTCCTGGGCACGGGCAGCGGGAACGGTGATCGAAAAGAACACCTTGGCATCGGCAATGAAAATCTCGGAAACCAGGCCGAGGTCGACGATATTGCCGGTGAAATCCGGCCCATTGACCGTCTTCAGGCGCTCGATAACGATTTCCTTGGTCACGTTTTCATTGGCGGCGGGCATGAGTTTTTCCTCTACTTTTCCGCTCCAGATAATGCAGTTCCGGAACAGAACCAAGCGATGGACCACCAATTGCAGCGGCGTATCGGGGAGGCAGCGAGCATATGACGGCATTTCCAGTGGGAGCAGCCGTCGCCAAATCGTCAACGCAGCCTATTTCATGAGCATGGAATGACAGCCAGGGAAGGAGACGAATCATGCTCGCAAACAGCAACGCGACGGCCAATCTCGCCGTGAAGGACCTGGCCAAGGCCAAGGCATTCTACGAAGGGGTCCTTGGCCTGAAAGAGGTGCACAATGAAGGTGGCGAACTGATCGTCTATAAAAGCGGCGACACCAGCATCAACGTCTACCGTTCGAACTTCGCTGGGACCAACAAGGCGACGGCTGTGACATGGACGGTCGGCGACGAACTCGGCAAGATCGTTGAGGCATTGAAATCGAAGGGCGTGACCTTCGAGCATTACGACATGCCAGGCCTGACGCTGGAGGGCGATGTTCATGTCGGTCAGGGCATGAAGGTCGCATGGTTCAAGGATCCGGACGGCAACATCCTGAACCTTGTGGATAGGTAGATACGGCGCATCGCCTGCCGCGCAGTGCTACGGTGCTGTCACCATGCCAGGCCGACCGCGAGGTAGGTGAGAGCCGCGATCGCCGCGGTTGCCGGCAGGGTGACGATCCATGCCACCACGATGTTACCGGCAATGCCCCAGCGAACGGCGGAGACGCGGCGGGCGGCGCCGACGCCGATGATGGCGCCGGTGATCGTGTGCGTGGTCGATACAGGAATACCGAGCCAGGTGGCGGCGAACAGGGTGATCGCTCCGCCGGTCTCGGCGCAGAAACCCTGCATCGGGTTCAGCCGGGTGATCTTCGAGCCCATCGTGTGGACGATGCGCCAGCCGCCGAGCAACGTGCCCAGCGCCAGCGCCGACTGACAGGTGATGACGACCCAAAGCGGCACGTAAAAATTCGCGCCGAGCATGCCTTGCGAATAGAGCAGCACGGCGATGATGCCCATAGTCTTCTGCGCGTCGTTGCCGCCATGGCCGAGCGAATAGAGCGAGGCGGAAAAGAACTGCATGACGCGGAAGGTGCTGTCGACGGCGAACGGCGTCTGCCGCACCAACAGCCAGGAGACCGCGAGGATCAAGACAAGCGCCAGCAGAAAGCCTGCCGCCGGCGATAGCACGATGGCCGCCGTCGTTTTGCCCAACCCGGTCCAGACGATGGCACCGGTGCCTGCCTTGGCAACGCCGGCGCCGACCAAACCGCCGATCAGAGCGTGCGAGCTGCTGGACGGAATTCCGACGAGCCAGGTGACGATATTCCAGACGATGGCGCCGACAAGTGCTGCGAAGACCACTGCCGGCGTGACGATGCTGGCGTCGATGATGCCGGTTCCGAGCGTCTCCGCTACGTGGAGACCGAAGAACATGAAGGCGATGAAATTGAAGAAGGCCGCCCAGAACACCGCATAATGCGGCCGCAGCACCCGGGTGGAGACGATGGTGGCGATAGAGTTGGCGGCATCGTGCAGGCCGTTGAGGAAATCGAAGAACAGCGCGACGACGACAAGGCCGACCAGCACCGGAAAGGCTATCGCGGCTTCCACTATACGTTCTCGATGACGATGCCGCTGATTTCGTTGGCGACGTCCTCGAAGCGGTCGACCACCTTTTCCAGCTGGCCGTAGATCTCGCTGCCGATCAGATAGGCCATAGGATCGCTGCGGCCGTGCCGCTTGAACAGGTCCTTCAGGCCCTGTTCGTGCAGGTCGTCGGCCCGGCCTTCGGCGCGCATGACTTCCTCGGCGATGGCGTTGAGGCGCACCGTATGCGCCCCGACCTTGCCGAGAAGCGGGATCGCCTCGGCCACCAACTTGGCGGCCTCGACGATGACGCCCCCCATTTCCTGCATCAGCGGGTCGAATTCCTTCTTTTCGAACAGCTTTACCGTCTTGACGGTCTTGTGCATCATGTCGATGGCATCATCCATCGACTGGATCAGGTCCTTGATGTCGCCGCGGTCGAAGGGCGTGATGAAGGAGCGGCGCACGGCCAGCAGCACTTCCGCGGTGATCTGATCGGCTTCGTCCTCGAGATCGATGATCGTCTGACACCAGCGGTCGATGTCGTTGCCCTGCAAAAGCTGCTGCAGTGCCTCGGCGCCACCGACCACGGTGCGGGAATGCCGCTCGAACAGGTCGAAGAAGCGATCTTCGCGCGGCAAAAGCTTGCGGAACCAGCCCAGCATGTTCGGTCTCCCGTCGTGTCCAGTCCACGACCCCGTCTCATTCACATAGCGCCGCATTCCATCGCGGGAAACAGTAAGCCGGCTGAAAGATGTGGATGCGGACGATTTAGACAGGCGGCTTGCGGCCGAAGGCGATTTCCACGACGTTGCGCGCTACAATCGGACACAGCGTCCGTGACAGGCTCCCGACGGCATGATCGATAAGCTGGAATTCTTCATAGCACTTGCCAGGGAAGAACATTTCGGCCGGGCGGCGGAGGTGTGCGGCGTCACCCAACCGACGCTTTCGGCCGGCATCAAGCAGCTGGAAGGCCAGCTCGGCGTGATGCTGGTGCTGCGCGGCTCGCGCTTCCAGGGATTGACGCCGGAAGGCAAGCAGGTGTTGGTGTGGGCGCGCCGCATCGTCGGCGACAGCAGGACCATGCGCGAGGAGATGCGGGCGGCACGCCACGGCCTGTCAGGGCGCATCCGCATCGCCGCGATCCCGACGGCGCTGGCCATGGTGGCGCGACTGACGACGCCGTTTCGGGCAAAGCATCCCGGCGTCACCTTCTCGGTGCTGTCGCGCACCTCGATCGAGGTGCTGTCGCTGCTCGGCAATTTCGACATCGACGCCGGTATCACCTATCTCGACAACGAACCGCTCGGACGCGTCACCAGCGTGCCGCTCTACGACGAGCGCTACCAACTGATCACCGCTGTCGGGAACCCCTATTTCGACCGCGACAAAGTGACATGGGCGGAACTCAGTCAGCTGCCGCTCTGCCTGCTGACGCCCGACATGCAGAACCGCCGCATCATCGACCAGCATCTGGCCGAAGCCGGCGTGCAGGTGCGGCCGACATTGGAATCCAACTCGATGATCGTGCTGTTTTCGCATATCCGCACCGGCAAATGGTCGTCCATCATGCCGCTTAACCTTGCGGAAACGTTCGGCTTTTCCGAGCCGATCCGGGCTATCCCGATCGTCGAGCCGGATGCCAGCCACACCGTCGGGCTGGTGGCGGCACGGCGCGAACCGCACACGCCACTGGTCTCGGCGCTGTTGGACGAGGCAATGGCGCTGGCGGACGATTTCCGCGCCCGCCGCTAGGCTAGACAAGGCTGGTGACCGCGAACGATAGAAAATTTCTATCGAGCAACGGATCGGCTTTATTGATTTAGCGGGTTTCCTCTGATTTCCTAAGCACTTAGCGGAAGACCGCCACGACCAGGGAGGGCGCTGCATGACGATGCAGCCTGCAAGTACCGAGATCGCATCGCGCACCGCGGCGATCATCCACGAGCTGAAAGGCCTCGAAGGCCCGCTGCTGCCGATCCTGCACGGCATCCAGGAAGAGTTCGGTTATGTGCCGCAGGACGCGCTGCCGGTCATCGCCGAGGCGCTGAACATTTCCAGGGCCGAGGTGCACGGCGTCGTGACCTTCTATCACGATTATCGCAGCCAGCCGGCTGGCCGCCATGTGCTGAAGCTCTGCCAGGCGGAAGCCTGCCAGTCGATGGGCTCGGATGCGATTGCCGCCAAGCTCAAATCATTGCTGGGCATCGGTTTCCACGAGACAACCCGCGACGGTTCGGTGACACTGGAGCCGGTCTATTGCCTCGGCCTTTGCGCCTGCTCGCCGTCGGCAATGCTGGATGACGAGGTGATCGGGCGGCTCGACGACGAAAAGCTCAACGAGATCGTTGCCGAGGTGCGCTCATGATCCCGCGTATCTATATTCCCGGCGATTCCGGCGCGCTGGCGCTCGGTGCGGAAAAGGTCGCCAAGGCGGTTCGTGCGGAATTGGCCGAGCGCGGCATCGAGGCCAAGATCGTGCGCAACGGCTCGCGCGGCGCCTATTTCCTCGAGCCGATGGTCGAAGTGGCAACAGCTAATGGCCGCGTCGCCTATGGGCCGGTGAAGCCCTCCGACGTCAAAAGCCTGTTCGACTGCGGCTTCCTCACCGGCGGCCACCACAAGCGCTGGCTGGGCGCACCGGACAAGATCCCGTTCCTTGCCAGGCAGACGCGGCTGACCTTTGCGCGCTGCGGCGTCACCGATCCGCTGTCGCTCGATCACTACAAGGCGCATGGCGGGCTGAAGGGCCTGCAGAATGCAGTGGCGATGACGCCGGCCGAGGTCGTCAAGCAGGTGACCGAGTCCGGGCTGCGCGGTCGCGGCGGCGCCGGCTTCCCGACCGGCATCAAATGGAAAACTGTGCTCGATACGTCGGCCGACCGCAAATACATCGTCTGCAATGCCGATGAAGGCGATTCCGGCACGTTCGCCGACCGCATGATCATGGAAGGCGACCCCTTCGTGCTGATCGAAGGCATGGCGATCGCCGGCATCGCCACCGGCGCGACCAAGGGCTTTATCTATATCCGCTCCGAATATCCGCACGCGGTGGCGGTGATGCAGAAGGCCGTCGAGATCGCCCGCAAGGCCGGCGTGCTCGGCGTCAATGTGCTCGGCTCGGCCAATTCATTCGACATGGAAGTGCGCGTCGGCGCCGGCGCCTATGTTTGCGGCGAGGAAACCGCCCTGCTCGACAGCCTCGAAGGCAAGCGCGGACAGGTGCGGGCCAAGCCGCCGCTGCCGGCGCACAAGGGCCTGTTCGGCAAGCCGACAGTGATCAACAACGTCATCTCGCTGGCCTCGGTGCCGGTGATCATGGACAAGGGCGCTGCCTTCTACAAGGATTTCGGCATGGGCCGTTCGCGCGGCACCATCCCGATCCAGATTGCCGGCAACGTCAAGTATCCCGGTCTCTACGAGGCCGCGTTCGGCATGACGCTGGGTGAGATCGTCGACGATATCGGCGGCGGCACGGCGACCGGGCGTCCGGTCAAGGCGGTACAGGTCGGCGGTCCGCTCGGCGCCTATTTCCCGCGCGCCCTGTTCGACACGCCGTTCGACTACGAAGCGTTTGCGGCCAAGGACGGGCTGATCGGCCATGCCGGCATCGTCGTTTTCGACGACAGCGCCGACATGCTGAAGCAGGCACGCTTCGCCATGGAATTCTGCGCCATCGAGAGCTGCGGCAAGTGCACGCCGTGCCGCATCGGCTCGACGCGCGGTGTCGAGGTGCTGGACCGGCTCTCCCAGAACGTCGAACCGGAAAAGCAGATCGCGCTGGTCACCGACCTTTGCAACACGATGAAGTTCGGCTCGCTTTGCGCTCTCGGCGGCTTCACCCCATATCCAGTGATGAGTGCACTCAACCATTTCCCGGACGACTTTCGGCCGACGCCGGTCGCCGAAGCAGCGGAATAGGAGCGGACAGGTATGAACGCGGCATTCGACATCAAATCGCTGGTCCAGGAAATCGACTACGGCACACCCGCCTCTGAAGCAGAACAAAAGGTAACGCTGACGGTCGACGGCAAGTCGGTGACGGTGCCGGCGGGGACCTCGATCATGCGCGCTTCGATGGAAGCGGGCGTCGAAATCCCGAAACTCTGCGCCACCGACATGCTGGACTCGTTCGGCTCCTGCCGGGTCTGCCTCGTCGAGATCGACGGGCGCGGCGGCACGCCGGCCTCGTGTACGACGCCGGTCGGCGAAGGCATGGTCGTGCATACGCAGAGCGACCGGCTAGACGCCATTCGCCGCGGCGTGATGGAACTCTACGTCTCCGACCATCCTGCGGCGTGGGGCGAGAAGGCCGGCACTGGCGCCAGCGAGTTCGACAAGGTCGTCAGGACGGTCGGCCTGACCGAGAACCGCTATGGCGTGGACGGCCGCAACCACGTCAAGCAGGAAAACGGCGTGGCGCCCGGCCATGGCTCGCTGACCATCGATTACATCGCCCGCGATGAATCGAACCCGTATTTCACCTACGATCCGACGCAGTGCATCGTCTGCTCGCGCTGCGTGCGCGCCTGTGAGGAGGTGCAGGGCACGTTCGCGCTGACCATCGAGGGCCGCGGCTTCGAATCCAGGGTCTCGGCCGGCATGCACGAGGCGTTCGTCGATTCCGAATGCGTGTCGTGCGGGGCCTGCGTGCAGGCCTGCCCGACCGATGCGCTGAGGGAAAAGACCGTGCTGGCGAAGGGCCTGCCCGAGCGCTCGACCGTCACCACCTGCGCCTATTGCGGCGTCGGCTGTTCGTTCAAGGCCGAGGTCAAGGGCGACGAGGTCATCCGCATGATGCCCTACAAGGCAGGCAAGGCCAACCACGGCCACTCCTGCGTCAAGGGCCGCTTCGCCTATGGCTACGCGACGCACAAGGACCGTATCCTGAAACCAATGATCCGCGAGAAGGTCAGCGATCCGTGGCGCGAAGTGTCGTGGGAAGAGGCGCTCACCCATACGGCGAATGAATTCCGCCGCATCCAGTACCAGTACGGCCGCACCTCGATCGGCGGCATCACCTCCTCGCGCTGCACCAACGAGGAGACCTACCTCGTCCAGAAGCTTGTCCGGCAGGGCTTCCGCAACAACAATGTCGATACCTGCGCCCGTGTCTGCCATTCGCCGACCGGCTATGGTCTCGGCCAGACCTTCGGCACCTCCGCCGGCACGCAGGACTTCGATTCGATCGAGCAGACGGACGTGATCCTGCTGATCGGCGCCAATCCGACCGATGCGCATCCGGTGTTCGCCTCGCGCATGAAGAAGCGCATGCGCGAGGGCGCCAAGCTGATCGTGCTCGATCCGCGCCGCACCGACATCGTGCGCTCGGCCCACGTCGAGGCGCAGTTCCATCTGCCGCTGAAGCCGGGCACCAACGTCGCCATGCTGACCGCACTTGCCCATGTCATCGTCACCGAGGGCCTGTTCGACGAGGCCTTCATCCGCGAGCGCTGCGACTGGGACGAGTTCCAGGACTGGGCATCGTTCGTGGCGCTGCCGGAAAATAGCCCGGAAGTGGTCGGCCAGCTTGCAAATGTCGATCCCGACGACATACGCGGCGCGGCGCGGCTCTACGCCCGCGGCGGTAACGGCGCGATCTATTACGGCCTCGGCGTGACCGAGCACAGCCAGGGCTCGACCACCGTCATCGCCATTGCCAACCTCGCCATGGCGACCGGCAATATCGGCCGGCCGGGCGTCGGCGTGAACCCGCTGCGCGGCCAGAACAATGTGCAGGGCTCCTGCGACATGGGCTCGTTCCCGCACGAGCTTCCCGGCTATCGCCACATTTCAGGCGACGCGGTGCGCGCCATCTATGAGAGCCTGTGGGGCGTCAAGCTCGACGACGAGCCCGGCCTGCGCATCCCCAATATGCTGGATGCGGCCGTCGACGGCTCGTTCAAGGGGCTCTATGTGCAGGGCGAGGACATCCTGCAGTCGGACCCCGACACCAAGCATGTCGCCGCCGGTCTCGCCGCGATGGAATGCGTCGTCGTGCACGACCTCTTCCTCAACGAGACGGCCAACTACGCGCATGTGTTCCTGCCCGGCTCGACGTTCCTCGAGAAGGACGGCACCTTCACCAATGCCGAGCGCCGCATCAACATGGTGCGCAAGGTGATGGAGCCGAAATGCGGCTATGCCGACTGGGAAACGACGCAGGAGCTCGCCAAGGCGCTCGGCCTCGGCTGGAACTACACGCATCCGTCCCAGATCATGGACGAGATCGCCAAGACAACACCAAGTTTCGCCGGCGTTTCCTTCGACCTTCTCGACCGGGTGGGCTCGGTGCAGTGGCCCTGCAACGAGAAGTCGCCGGAAGGCACGCCGATCATGCATATCGGCGGCTTCGTGCGCGGCAAGGGCAAGTTCATCCGCACCGAATACGTCGCGACCGACGAAAGGACCGGACCGCGCTTCCCGCTGCTGCTGACCACCGGCCGCATCCTGTCGCAATACAATGTCGGCGCGCAGACCCGGCGCACCGACAATGTGGTCTGGCATAGCGAGGACCGGCTGGAGATCCATCCGCACGATGCCGAAAATCGCGGCCTGCGCGACGGCGACTGGGTGCGGCTGACCAGCCGCTCCGGCGAGACGACGCTGCGCGCGCTGATCACCGAGCGGGTGTCGCCGGGCGTCGTCTATACGACCTTCCACCATCCCGACACCCAGGCTAACGTCATCACCACCGACTTCTCCGACTGGGCGACCAACTGCCCGGAATACAAGGTGACCGCGGTGCAGGTGGGTGCATCCAACGGCCCGTCGGAATGGCAGCGCGACTATGACGAGCAGGCAAAGCAAAGCCGCCGCATCGCCCCGCTGCAAGCAGCGGAGTAGCGGTTTTGGTTTCGTGCCGGAGTACCCCCCTCTGGCCTGCCGGCCATCTCCCCCTCAGGGGGGGAGATTGGATGTCATCTCGACTTTCGCCAATCACCAAAGTCGAAAGGTGCGCCGCGACGCCTGAACTGCCGATCTCCCCCCTTGAGGGGGAGATGCCAAATGATGACAAAGAGGGCAGGCCAGAGGGGGGTGCCGCGTGATGCCCAAACGTCGTGCTGTCACACAGATCAGCCGCCTCGCGCGCCGCGCCGGCGGCACTGCGGCCGCCAACCGCATGGTGCCGGAAGAGACGCCGGTGGCGTTCTCCTTTGCCGGCACCACGCATGCGGTGATGATGGCAAGCCCGGCTGATTTCGAGGATTTCGCGCTCGGCTTCTCGCTGACCGAAGGCATCATTGCCTCGCCGGACGAAATCGAAGCGATCGAGGTCGAGGATCACGGCGCCGGCATCGATATCCAGATCCGGCTGAAGGACCAGGCCAACACCCGCTTCGAAGCGCGGCGGCGCAGGCTGGCTGGGCCGGTCGGCTGCGGGCTGTGCGGCATCGAATCGATCGAGGAGGCGATGCGCTCGGTAAACCCGGTCGGTGCGTCGCAACTTACACTTCAGGCCAATGACATCGTCCGCTCGGTCAAGCTTTTGTCGAAGCTGCAGCCGCTGCACGCCGAGACCGGTGCCGTCCACGCCGCCGGTTTTTACCTCCCCGGCAAGGGCATCGTCATGGCGCGTGAGGATGTCGGCCGCCACAACGCGCTGGACAAGCTGGCTGGCGCGCTGGCCAAAGCCGGTATCGACGGCAGGTCGGGGGCCGTCGTCGTCACGTCGCGCGTTTCGGTCGAGATGGTGCAGAAGACCGCGGCGATCGGCTCGGCCGTCATCATTGCCGTCTCGGCGCCGACCGCACTTGCCATCCGCACCGCGGACGATGCCGGCATGACGCTGGTGGCGCTGGTGCGCGGCGACGATTTCGATATTTTTACCCATCCTGACCGAGTGGTTTCCGGAGTTGCCAAGCATGTCGCATGACGAGGGCCACCTCATGAGCACCAGCGAAAAGCTGGTTCGCATGGCCAACCAGATCGCCGCCTTTTTCCACTCAAAGCCGCGCGAGCAAGGCATTGCCGGCGTCGCCGAGCACATCAACAAGTTCTGGGAGCCGAGGATGCGCCGGCAATTGTTCGAGATGCTGGACAGCGGCGGCGAAGGGTTCAACGAGCTTGTCGTCGCGGCCGCGCCACACATCAAGCGGCCTGGCGCGCCGGAGGGCGCAGGTTTCAGCGCTGGCGGAGCGAACACCGAGACGACCGCCGCGTCACAGAAGTAGGCGCCGCGGGCCCACATTCACGCTCTCTAAAGTTTCATCTGCCGCAAGCTGCGCGCCTCTGCTATGATCGGCGACAAGAATTCGTCGGGTCGGGCGGACAAACCTCGTGAGGCCGATCGAAACTCGATACGCGCTCAGTGGCGACGTGCGGATCGCCTATCAGGTGGTCGGCCAGGGATCGCTCGATCTCGTCTTCGTGCCGGGTTTCATTTCCAATCTCGACCTGCACTGGGGAGACGAGGGCTACACCCGGCTGTTGAAGCGGCTTTCCGCGTTCTCACGGCTGATCCTGTTCGACAAGCGCGGCACCGGTCTGTCCGATCGCGTCGATGCCCACCATCTGCCCAGCCTCGAAACCCGCATGGACGATGTGCGCGCGGTGATGGATGCGACCGGCAGCGGCCGCGCCGCCTTGCTCGGCGCTTCGGAAGGCGCGCCGATGGCAATGCTGTTCGCCGCCACCTACCCGGAGCGGACGCGGGCGCTGGCGCTTTATGGCGGCTATTCGCATTTCCACAAATGGGTGATGCCGCCGGAACGCCTGGAGGCGTTCATCGCGACGGCGGAGACCGCATGGGGCACCGGCGCCACCCTGCCGCATTTCGCACCCGGCCGCGTCGACGATCCGCGTTTCGCCACATGGTGGGCGCGCTTCGAGCGGCTGTCGGCGAGCCCGACCGCGGCAATCGCCCTGGCCCGCATGAATGCAGCTATCGACGTGCGCGGCGTGCTGGCGGCGATCAGCGCACCGACGCTGCTGGTCCATCGCCGCAACGATGCGCGCGTCGACCCGGAGGCCAGCCGCTTCCTGGCAAGGAAGATCCCGAATTCGCGGCTGGTCGAGGTGCCCGGGCGCGATCACCCGATCTGGACCGGCGATGTCGACCGGGTGGCCGATCTGATCGAGGAGTTCCTGACCGGAGCGCGCGCCGTTGCCGAGGCCGAGCGCGTGCTGGCTGCACTGCTGGTCACCCGGATCTACGACACGGCGCGGCTTGGCGACCGCATGTGGAGCGAGCGCAGCCAGCGTTTTCAGGAAACATGGCGGCTGCTGGTCGGGCGCCATGGCGGCCGCCCGGCCGGCACGAATGGCGAGCTGATGATGGCGCGCTTCGACGGCCCGGCGCGGGCCGTACGCTGTGCGGCGGCGCTGCGCGATGCGGCGCAGGAGATCGGCGTCGCCAGCGCGCAGGGCGTGCATGTCGGCGAGGTCGAGTTGCGTGGGCCGCCGACGGGGTTGACGGCGCGCGTGACGATGCAGCTTGCCGCGCATGCCGGGCGCGGCGACATCCTCGCTTCGCGGCTGGTCGCCGACCTCGCCGCCGGTTCAGGCCTTCATTTCAATGACGCCGGGCGCATCGCGCTTGACGAGCTGGATGAGCCGCTGGCGCTGGTGCAGGCGACCTCGGAACAGCATCTGGAGCCGGCCTGCCGGCCGAAGGCCAAGGCTACCGAGCCGGCCGCACTGACGGCACGCGAAAGCGAGGTGGTGAACCTCATCGCCGATGGCAAGAGCAATGCCGCGATCGCCGCCGAACTCGGGCTGAGCGAACACACCGTCAAGCGCCACGTAGCCAATATTCTGCTCAAGCTGGACCTGCCGTCGCGGGCGGCGGCGGCGGCGTTCTCGGCCCGGCACGCTGGCCCGCACGGGCCATAGGAGCCATGGCGCTTTCGGGCGAAGCGGCCGGGCATGCGTAAGCGCTATCACTTCGTCCCATGCAGGCCAGGCGGATGTCGCCGGGAAAGGCGCTGCGAAGGGAGGAATAAAATGCTGAAGTCGACACTCAAATCACTGGTGCTGGCGGCAGGCGTTGGCGCGCTGTTGGCGATCGTTCCTGCCAAGGCCGAAGACGCCTCGGCGACGGCTGCCTACAAGGACATCCAGGCAACGCTCGGCTCGGTACCGGACATGTTCAAGACGCTGCCGGACGTCGCCGTTGCCGGCGCCTGGGCCGAGATCAAGGGCGTGCAGCTCAACCCAAACACCGCGCTCGACGGCAAGACCAAGGAATTGATGGGCCTCGCCGTCGCCTCGCAGATCCCCTGCCAGTACTGCATCTATTTCCACACGCAGGCGGCCAAGCTCAATGGCGCCAGCGACGAGGAGATCAAGGAGGCGGTGGCGATGGCGGCGATCGTGCGCCACTGGTCGACGATGCTCAACGGCAGCCAGGTCGATCTCGCCACTTTCAAGAAGCAGTCCGACGAGGTGTTCGCGGCCGTCAAGGCGAAGTCGCAGTGAAGAAGCCACTGCCCGGCGGCGAGCGCCGGGCAGTGCCTGATCAAGCAACCACCCGATCCGAGAAGACGGGCCTATGGAGGAAAAATTGCCGACCAAGACACAGACGATAGACGGCGCTGCGATCAAGAAGGCGATTGAGGGCCGTGATGGAAAATTGCTGGCGAGCTTCTATGCCGACGACGCATTGGTGCGGGTGATCGACCGCAACAACCCGCCGAGCAAGCCGCGCGAAATCCGCGGGCGCGCTGCGATCACCACGTTCTGGGACGACATCTGCAGCCGGGCGATGACCCACAAGGTCGACACCACCATCGCCGACGGCAACAATCTCGCCTTCACCCAGGCCTGCGCCTATCCGGACGGGACCAAGGTGTTCTGCGCGGCGATGCTGGAGCTGAAGAACGGCCTGATCGTGCGGCAGACCGTCGTGCAGGCATGGGACGAGTGAGGCGGCGGCGATGTTCAGTGCCAGGTGGCAGATCGACGCCAAGTTCGGCCACAAGCAGACCGTGCTCGAACTATTAAAGAATGAGAACGCGAGATCGGCTCGCAGGTCGGCCTCGACGACCTCAAGTTCCAGATCATGACCGAATCGAACGGCGCGCGGGAAGCGACGGTCGGGTCACATCACCAGGTCGAAAGCCTCGCCCAATTGGAGGCGTTCTTCGCCAGGATCGCCAAGATCGACGCGCACGCCAAATGGGGCAAGGAGATGGAGCCCTATGTCGTGTCGGGCACCAGCCTGTGGAACATCTACCGCATCGTGGAATAGCAGTCCGGCTTACTCCCTTCTCCCCGTCACTTACGGGGAGAAGGTGGCGGCAGCCGGATGAGGGGCAGCGCGACGTCTATAATTACGGAGAGCGCAAACCTCTATTCGCTCTCGCCGTCCAGCGCGGGCACCGACACGCCGGCAAGCTCCGCCGCCAGCAGCCGCGACGCACCGGCGCGTGCGATCCTCAGCATCAGCGCCTTGCGCGTTGCCGCCGCCATGCGGTGCTCGGGCGCATCGCGCAAAATCTCGGCGCCGTAACCGTCGGAGAGAATGAAGCCGCACTCCTGCGGAAAAATTTCCTGGGGTACGCCGGGATGGGTGGCGAAGAAGAACCGGTCGGAATGCAGCCGGTAGTCCGGCCATTTGCGGTCGACCCTGAAATCCTCGATCGAGGATTTGATCTCGATGATCCAGATGTCGCCCTGGCGGGTCAGCGCAACCAGGTCGGCCCGCCGGCCGGTGGCCAGCGACAGTTCGGGCAAGACATGCGCGCCCATCTGCCTGAGCAGCCGCTGCACGCCGCGCCTGACCAGCATGGCGCGCTCCGACTGGCGGCCGTCGATGAGCGGATTGAGGGGTAGAGGTGAGATGATCGGCATTACCGCACCATGCCAGATTTTGTTCACGGTTTGAACCCGGTCGCGGCGATTATCTGGCTGACAAACCTAATCTGCAAAATACTGTGGAGCGGGCGCTACAAGGCCCGCCCTTCCACAAGGCGGGCCGCTCGCGTTATGAATGCGTTTCCTACTGGTGAGGGGAGCTATGTTTTCGCGAGGCGTCGCGGTTGATCTAATATTCACCGCTGCAGGCCCGATAGTGGTCGCAGCATAATCAAAAAGGTGGCGAAGCATGGTTACTGAGAATGCAAGTTTGACGGTCGAGCAGACTAGGCTCAATAGGATGCTCACGCGGGGCGTCGTATTTTCCGTCATTTGGCTCGCCGGTTTCGGGTCTTCTTATGCACTCTACCAGGGGCTTCTGGCGCGACGGATGATAAAAATGAATCCCGTGCTTCGGGGAAATGGCCGCGCCTGGTGGTGCATCATTGTGGGAGGGCTTGGGGCCGCAGCCTTATGTGCGATAGTTGGCGCCGGCATTTTCAATGCCATGACACAACCCTAGGTCACGCTGCAACACCGCCTGCCGATCTGGTGTTGGGTCATATTGATTTGTAGGTCCCGTCAATGAGTGCTTCCGGCGTCATCCTCCCATCATTGGCCGTCATTTCCCGCCCGCAAGTTTAAAGCTTGCTGATTCATATCAGAATGCTCCTGTCCCGTCGCCGGGCCGCACCAGATATGGCAACTCAGATTTGCCATTGTCATCGACCCGGCCCTCAGCTAATCGGCATCATCCCTTCCAGGGCAATAATTCTCGTCTTTGCGCAGCGTTCGCGGATGGCTTTGAGGCGGCTGTATTCTGGAGAGTCGTACCATGCCAGGAGGGACGCCATGTCCGGGAATTCGACAATGACGAGGCGATGAGGTTCCCAATCGCCCTCCAGAACTTTGGTGGCTCCGCCGCGAGCGATGTACCTCCCCCCATAGCGGGCTTCGGTTGCCGGCACATCCCGGCGGTATTCCTCGAAAACGGCGGCGTCGGTTATGTCTACATCAGCAATGAGATATGCGGCCATTGACCTTACTCCCTGAAAAAAACATTGAAACAGGTCTATTAGCGGCCCCGCAACTAAGCCAGCGGTACTACGCCTCGGAAACGACTCGCGTTCTCCCGGATTGGGGCGCTTAACTGTCTTGGTGGGGGCAGCTCTGGGAGAGACGAACCATGCCGATGTATCTCACGCGATTCAGCTACAGGCCCGAAACCTGGGCGCGCTTGATGGATAATCCCGAGGATAGACGCGAGGCTGCCCGTTCCTACATCGAGTCGGTCGGCGGAAAGCTGCACGGGTTCTGGTATGCCTTCGGAGAGTACGATGGCTGGAACCTATGGGAGGCGCCGGACAACGTGTCGATGGCATCCGTCATGCTCGCCATCGGTGCGGGAGGCGCGCTCAGCTCTTACGAGACCACCGTGCTGCTAAGTGTCGAAGAGACGATGGAAGCCCTTGGGAAAGCCAAGTCGATCCGGTATCGCCCACCGGGATCGTGACCGCCGCCCGCGCTTTGCGGAGTGTCGAAGGCTGGTAACGCTTGCTCGCGAACTGCGCACGTTCCTAAACTTTTGCGCAAAAGAGTCCACTGCGGCTCTTGGCAGCGCCGGCAGCTTGCGCTTTCAATGTCGGCTACGGTGTTTTACGAGGAGCATTAGATGACGGAAGATGACGACCGGAAATCAGCGACGCCGGAGGAAATCCGCCCGGCCATCAGAGGATGGGCGGTGCTTGGGGCAATTATCGTTGCCGTGTTTGGTGCGGCCTACGTCATGATCGATAGTTGAATGGCCGACGGTCCTGGTCGCCCCGATGGACTGCCTGAAACGATCGGCACGGTCCTGGGTGCATTGGTGGTGATCGGCACGTTCGGGCTTCTGGCTTGGACCGTGCTTCGCGGCGTCCTTTATTAAACCCGGCCCGTCTGGACTTTCTCCTGCAGCGGCCGCGTCTCAGTCCGATCTCCTCGCAGCAACGGATGGTCTTGGCCGCAGGCCAGAGCGCCGGGCAGCGTCACCGACATTCATGGGTGATTTCTTCGTCTCCTGGTTCTTGTTCTTGGCCCATTGATTTTGCAACATAATCCTGCGGGGGCTGTTGCCGAAATGCCATAGTCGCAGGTTTACCAGCACACAAGTCCAAGGATATAGGCATCGCCCGCTTGGCAAGCAAAGCAAATGCCAGCATGAATGAAGATGAAAAAAGCGGCCGACTCGAGCCGCTGTTGTTTGGGCAGGCATCGGACCTTTTCATGCGCATGAAGTCACTTGCAATCGTCGCGGCCCTGGCGCTGTCGACGGCTGTCGCCGGTTGCAGCACCATCGGCTCGCAGATCTTCACCAACAACTACGGCGCGGTGACCGACGCCGGCTATCACCTGCCGCGCGTTCCGATCGAAAAGGTGCCGTTCAAATACCGCCGGCAGATCGTCGACTACGACACCAAGGAAAAGCCGGGCACCATTATCGTCGATACGCAGAACAAGTTCCTCTATTTCGTCATGGGCGACGGCGAAGCGATGCGCTACGGCATCGGCGTCGGCCGTGAGGGTTTCGAATGGCACGGCACCGCCCATATCGCGCTGAAGCGCGAATGGCCGACCTGGACACCGCCTTCGCAGATGATCAAGCGCCAGCCGGAGTTGGCCAAGTTTGCCGGTGGCATGGACCCGGGGTTGAAGAACCCGCTCGGCGCGCGCGCCATGTACCTGTTCAACAAGGGCGGCGACATGGGTTATCGCCTGCATGGCAGCCCGGAATGGAATTCGATCGGCAAGGCGATGTCGTCGGGCTGCATCCGGCTGATGAACCAGGACATTATCGACCTCTACGACCGCACCTCGGTCGGCGCCAAGGTCATCGTGATATAAGACCCTTATACGCGGACCGTCTAGGCAACAACACAGACGTCGCAAACAGAAAACCGGGCACTTTGGCCCGGTTTTTTGTTGTCTATCGATGTTGACGATGGAACGGTGCGTCAGGAGACCTGTTCGACGTGCTGCACTTCCGGCACAAAGTGCCGGAGCAGGTTCTGGATGCCGTGCTTCAGCGTCGCGGTCGACGACGGGCAGCCGGCGCAGGCGCCCTTCATGTGCAGGAACACGGTGCCGTTCTCGAAGCCGCGGAAGGTGATGTCGCCGCCGTCCTGGGCCACCGCCGGGCGCACCCGCGTGTCGAGCAGCTCCTTGATGGTGACGACCAACTCCTCGTCGGCCTTGTCGTAGAATTCGCCGGTCTGGCTGGTCTCGGCGGCGGGGCCGGCCTTGGCCATCACCGGGGCGCCGGACATGAAATGCTCCATGATGGCGCCGAGGATAGCCGGCTTCAGATGCTGCCAGTCGGGGCCGTCCTTGGTCACGGTGATGAAATCATAGCCGAAGAAGACGCCGGTGACGCCGGGGATTTCGAACAGCCGGCCGGCGAGCGGCGAAGCCGTCGCGGCGCTATCGGCATCGCGGAAATCGGCGGTGCCTTCTTGCAGCACTTCCTTGCCGGGCAGGAATTTCAGCGTCGCCGGGTTTGGCGTCGACTCGGTCTGGATGAACATGGCCGTCTCCGTGCCCGTTTCGGGCAGCTAGTTTGGAATAATTCTAATTAGGCTTTATCCGCCCGACATTCAAGCGAAAGGCATCGTCGGCGGAAGCGGCAGGCGGAATGTTTTACCCCTGCCTTGAGCGAGGCGCGCTCAGGCGAGGCTGTCGATCTCTTCGTCCGACAGGTTCTGCGGCACCACCGTGACCGGAATCGGAAAGGCGGCGCCCTTGCCGGCGACCGCGCCGACCAGCGGCCCAGGCCCTTCCTTGCCGGCGCCTGCCGCCAGCACCAGGATGGCGATGTCCTGGTCTTCCTCGATCAGCTTGTGGATCTCTTCGGTCGGCTTGCCTTCGCGCACCACCAGTTCCGGCTCGATGCCGAGCTTCTGGCGCACCTTGTTGGCGTAGCTGTCGAGTGCCGCACGCGCCGTGGCGGTCGCCTCCTCGCGCATGATCTTCTCGACGCCCAGCCAGTGCTGGAAATCATCCGGCTCGATGACATAGAGCAGCACCAGTACGCCGCCCGTGCTTTGCGCCCGCTTCGAGGCGTAGGCGACGGCGCGCTCGCATTCTGGCGTATCGTCGATGATCGCCAGGAACTTGCGACGATGACCGGCTTCGCGGCTGAGGCGTTTGGAGACCATATTCACCCTGTTCGATGGTTTCGGTTCGCAATCTGCCACCGCCACAGCCCGCCCGCAAGCGACCGGCGGCTGTGGCGACAGGGCGCCGCTCTAAGGTCAGCCTTGCAGCAGGCCGATAATGTCGCGCACGGTCTTCATCGTCGCTTCGGCCAATGTGCCGGCACGCTCGCCGCCATCCCGCAGCACCGCGTCGACATAGGCGCGGTCAGCGGAGATGCGGCGCATCTCGCCGGCGATCGGCGCCAGCTTTTCCACGGCAAGATCGGCCAGCGCCGGCTTGAACACCGAAAACTGGTGGCCGCCGAACTCTTTCAGCACGGCCTCTTTCGAGATTTCGGCGAGGCCGGCATAGATGCCGACGAGGTTTTCCGCTTCCGGCCGACCGGCAAGCCCGTCCAGTTCGCCGGGCAAAGCCTCCGGGTCGGTCTTGGCCTTGCGGATCTTCTTCGAGATGGCATCGGCATCATCGGTCAGATTGATGCGCGACAGGTCCGACGGGTCGGACTTCGACATCTTCTTCGAACCATCGCGCAGCGACATGATGCGCGCCGCCGGGCCGCCGATGACCGGCTCGGTCAGTGGGAAATAGCCGTTCACCGTCTCTTCGCCGACCTGCATCTCGACGCCGACACCAAGCGCCGCGATGCGGTCTGAAAAGTCGTTGTTGAATTTCTGCGCAATGTCGCGGGTCAGCTCCAGATGCTGCTTCTGGTCGTCGCCGACCGGCACGTGGGTGGCGCGGTAGACAAGGATGTCGGCGGCCATCAGGGAGGGATAGGCAAGCAGGCCGAGCGAGGCGTTCTCGCGGTCCTTGCCGGCCTTGTCCTTGAACTGCGTCATGCGGTTCATCCAACCGATGCGCGCCACGCAGTTGAAGATCCAGGCAAGCTCGGCGTGCTGCATCACCCGCGACTGGTTGAAGACGATGTGCTTGGTCGGGTCGATGCCGGAGGCGAGAAACGCCGCGGTGATCGAACGCGTCTGGTCCTGAAGGTCCTCATAGACGAGCTGCGCGGTCAGCGAATGCAGGTCGACGACGCAATAGATGCAGTCGGAAGTGTCCTGCAGGGCGACGAATTTCTTGATGGCGCCGAGATAATTGCCGAGATGCAGATTGCCGGTTGGCTGGACGCCGGAAAACACGAGCGGCTTGAAGGCGGGCTGGTTGAGGTCGGTCATAGTGTTTCCCTGGCTTGTGGAGGGCCGTTTCGCGCGCGGCGAAAGTCTTGCGACGGCGCGCTTATGGACGAGAGCGAGGAGGCGATCAAGAGGGGTATTGACTGGGCGCGCAGGCTTTGGCGTCGGCCGAGCAAGACGCCGCAGGAGGCTGTTTGAAGGGGATGACGCCGACCAGAAACAAAAACCCGCCTTGCGGCGGGTCTTCGGCGCCAATGAGCACCCATACCGAAGTTACTAGCATAGCTGCCGGCACAAAGCAAGAACAAAATAGCTCGCCTCGGCAATCGCTTCGATTTGGCTTAGGGCCACATTGACGGACTGATGTAGATAGCTACATAGTATTTGCTACACAGCGGAAGCAAAACAATGACGATCAACATCAACAACAAGGAAGCGGACAGCCTGACGCGGGCTTTTGCCAGGCTTGAGGGTGTCGGGATCACCGAGGCAATCGTGATCGCCATGCGCGAAGCCTTGGAGCGCCGGCGCAATCGCGAGACGCCGCTGGAGACGGCGGCACGGCTCCGGGCCGAGTTCGGTATTGAGCTGAGCGAGCAGGCGCGCAAGCCGCTGCCGCGCGCGGTCTACGACGAATTGTCCGGCGAAGACTGATGTTCATCGATGCAGCCGCTATCGTTGCAATACTGAGCAACGAGACCGAAGCCCCGCGCTGCGCGCAGGCGGTCATGAAGGCGTCGGCTCCGTTCACGTCGGCTATCGCGGTTTGGGAAGCCGCGATGGCGCTTTCGCGATCGGAAAAGCTAGCCGTACCGGTCGCCACAAGCTTCAAGATAGTCAGCCGTTTTCTCGAAGAGCGTGGAATCACCTTGCGGGAACTTCCGCCTCCCTCTGACGCAGCATCTCTGTCAGTCGAGGCTGCGTCGCGGTTTCGCAACAACGCTGGCCGCCTCAACATGGCCGACTGTTTCCACTACGCCTGCGCGCGCTACTACGCCGTTCCGATGCTTTCGACGGCGGACGAATTCCGTTTCACGGATCTGGAGACTGTTGCTTGACTGGTTGGGAGCCCTTGCGCCCGATATTGCGGCGGATCATGCCGAAATCGGCGCCGCCGATGGCGAAGGCGGTGATGAAGTAGAGCAGCGCCCCGCCGGCGACGAGCGCTAGCAGCGTTACCGCCTTGATCACCAGCGGCGAGCCGGAGGCGAGCCTTGCGGCGAACCAATGCTCGGCAAAATAGAGCGCCGCGGCCATCACCGCCGCCGACAGCACCAGCCGCGGGATGCGTTTCATGAGCGGCACGTCGCGGCCCCAATGGCCGCGCCGGATCAGCACGGCGAGCAGCATCGCCGCATTGACCCAGCCGGCGACGGCCGAGGCAACCGCAATGCCGGGCGCGCCCATCGTCGGAAACAGCGTCAGCGCCGTCGTAATGTTAACCGCCACCGAGATGGCGGCAAAAATCATTGGCGTGCGCGTGTCCTCGCGGGCGAAATAGCCTGGGGTGAACGCCTTGATCAGCACGAAGGCCGGCAGGCCGAGGCCGAAGATCGCCAGGATTGCCGCGACCGTCGGCGTCGAATTGTTGGCGGCAAAGGCGCCGCGCTCATAGACCAGCCGCACGATCGGCTCGGACATAACCAGCAGCGCGGCCGCCGCCGGCAAGGTCATGAAAAGGGTAAACTCGACCGAGCGGTTCTGCAGATTGGCGGCCTCGACCAGATTGCCTGATTTCAGTGCCCGCGACAGTTCCGGCAAAAGCACGATGGCGACGGCGACGCCGACGACGCCCAGCGGCAGCTGGTAGACGCGGTCGGCATAGGCCAGCGACGACACCGCGCTGTCCTGCGCCGATGCGATCGCCGTGCCGATCAGCTGGTTGATCTGGGTGATGCCGCCGGTGATCGCCGCCGGCAGCGCCAGGATCAGCAGCCGCTTGACGTTCGGCGTCATCTTCGGCCGCCGGAAGCCGATCGAAATGCCGGCATGGCGCACCGCCGCCCAGACGATCGCCAGCTGCACCAGGCCGGCCGCCAGCACGCCCCAGGCCAGGCCGAAACCAACGGTGCCGGCGTCCGAACCCTTGTACCAGGCATAGGCAAGCACGGCGATAAGGATGACGTTGAGGAACACCGGCGCCACCGCAGCGGCGAAATAGCGGCGCAGCGAATTCAGCATCCCGGCCATCATGGCGCCGAGCGACATGCAGATCAGGTAGGGGAACATGACGGTCGCCAGCGCCACCGTCGTCTCGAATTTTCCCGGCGTGTCGGCAAAGCCCGGCGCCACCAGGTAGCGCACGATCAGCGGCATCGCCAGTTCCATGGCGATGGTCAGCGCCAGAAGCGCCGTGAACAAGACGCCGAACACCTCTTCGGAAAAGCGCTTGGCGCCGTCGGTGCCGTGTGTCTCGATCTCCTTGGCGAACAGCGGCACGAAGGCGGCATTGAAGGCGCCTTCGGCGAACAGCCGGCGAAAGGTGTTGGGAAACTGGAAGGCGGCGTTGAAGGCGTCGGCGATCGGCCCGGTGCCGAGTGCGGCAGCCATCAGCATCTCGCGGCCGAAACCGAGGGCGCGGCTCATCAGCGTGCCGGAAGCGACCGTGGCGAATTTCTTGACAAGGCTCATGCGCTTGAAGACTGCCTGTGCGATTGGGGCAAATGGAAGGTAACAGTCACTCGGCGGCCGTTTTGGTCTTGCCGCGCTCGGACGCCGTGCCCTCGAGCACCGCGATCAGCCTGTTGCGGATGGTCGCCGTACGCGACGGGCTGTCGATCTTCTGGCCGGTGAGATCGGTGACGTAGAACGTGTCGATGACTTTTTCGCCGAAGGTGGTGATGTGGGCCGAGGCGATGTCGAGCGACAGGTCCGACAACATGCCGGTGATCTCCGACAGAAGGCCCGGCCTGTCCAGCCCCTCGACCTCGATCACCGAGAAACGGTTCGACAGCGTGTTGCGGATCTCGGCGCGTGGCGGAATACGGAAAACCTTGGCGCCGCGCCGCGGCTTGGTCCGCTTCTCGATCATTTCGGGCAGCCAGCTCTTGCCCGACAGCACGTCCTCGATCAGCCGGCCGACGCGCTCGGCACGGCGGCGCTCGTCCTCGTCGAGGTCGAACTCCCTCGAGATCAGGATGGTGTCGAGCGCCCGACCATCCGAGGTGGTGAAGATCTGCGCGTCTACGATGTTGCCGCCGGCCGCGGCACAGGCGCCGGCAATCACCGAGAGCAGGCGCGGATGGTCCTGCGCCAGCACCGTGATCTCGGTCACCGCCTCGAACTGGTGGGTTTTCACCATGGTGGCGAGCTTCTTGCCGGCGTGATCGGCCTCGCGGATGAATTCGGCATGGCGGAGCTGGTCGGGAAGATCGACCGCCAGCAGATAGTTCTCGTAGTGCTGGCCGACATAACGCTTGCGGGCCTTTTCCGGCCAGTCGGCAAGCGCCTCGGCCAGTTGTTCGCGCGCCGCCGCCGTCCGTTTGGCGCGCGACACCTCCGAAAACCCGCCGGTCAACAAAAGCTCGGTCTCGTAATAGAGCGTACGCAGCAGCTGGCCCTTCCAGCCGTTCCAGACCCCAGGCCCGACGCCGCGGATATCGCAGACGGTAAGCACAAGCAGCATCTTCAGCCGTTCGACCGACTGCACGATGGCGGCAAAATCCTCGATCGTCTTGCGGTCGTTGAGATCGCGGGTCTGCGCCGTCATCGACATGACGAGGTGGTTCTCGACCAGCCAGGCGACCGTTTCGGTGTCGGCCGGCGAGAGCCCCATATGCGGGCAGATGCGCCGGGCGATCCTGGCGCCGGCTTGCGAATGGTCCTCCGGCCTGCCCTTGGCGATGTCGTGCAGCAGCACGGCGACATAGAGCGCCTCGCGGCTCTTCTTCAGCCCCGGCATCAGCGAGTGGGCGAGTGGATGGATCTTTTCCCCGTCGCCGCGCTCGATCTCGGCCAGCACCCCGATGCAGCGGATGAGGTGCTCGTCCACCGTGTAGTGGTGGTACATCGAGAACTGCATCATGGCGACGATCTTGCCGAAATCCGGGATCAGCTTTGCCAGCAGTCCGGCCTCGTTCATGCGCCGCAGATTGAGCTCGGCATTGCGGTCCGAGGTCAAGATATCGAGGAACAGCCGGTTGGCCTCCTCGTCGCGCCTGAGCGCCTTGCCGACGAGGCCGAGCGAACGGGTCAAAAGCTTCAGCGCATCGGGGTGGAATTCCAGGCCATGCTTGTCGGCAAACCAGAACAGCCTGAGCAGGTTAACCGGATCGCGCTCGAACACCTCGTCGTCGGCAATGTTGATGCGGTGGTTGTCGACGATGAAATCGGCCGTGCCGGCGAGCTTGCGCTTGCGCCGCGAGAAGGTGAGGAAGATGCGGTTGAAGCCCGGCACATGCTTGGCTTGCTCCTCCTCGAGCGCGGCGCAGAAAATGCGGGTTAGGTCGCCGACATCCTTGGCGACGAGGAAGTAGTGCTTCATGAAGCGTTCGACCGCCGACAGGCCGGGATGGGTGGTGTAGCCCAGCCGCTCGGCAATGTCGCGCTGGATGTCGAAATGCAGCCGCTCCTCGGCCTTGCCGGTGAGGAAATGCATGTGGCAGCGCACCGCCCATAGGAAATCCTCGGCCTTCTGGAATTCCCTGTATTCGGCGTCGGTGAAGACGCCCTTGTCGACCAGTTCCTCGCCGGTGCGCACGCGGTAGAAATATTTGGCGATCCAGAACAGCGTCTGCAGGTCGCGCAGGCCGCCCTTGCCGTCCTTGACGTTGGGTTCGACCAGGTAACGGCTCTCGCCGGCCTTGGCGTGGCGCTCGTCGCGTTCGGCGAGCTTGGCCTGGACATATTCGGGGCCGGTGGTGCGCACCACCTCGTGGTCGAAGCGCTGCAAAAGCTCGTCGTAGAGTTTTTGCTCGCCCCACAGGAAGCGCGCCTCCAGGATCGAGGTGCGGATGGTGATGTCGGTGCGCGACAGCCTGAGGCACTCGTCGATGTTGCGGGTGGCGTGGCCGACCTTCAGCCCCAGGTCCCACAGCATGTAGAGCATGTATTCGACGATCTGCTCGCCCCATGGCGTCTGCTTGTAGGGCAGCAGGAACAGCAGGTCGATGTCAGACCCGGGCGCCAGCGTGCCACGGCCATAGCCGCCGACGGCCACGACCGCCATGCGCTCGGCCGATGACGGGTTTTTGACGCGATAGACATGGGTGGCGGCGAAGTCGTAGAGCGCGCGGATGATCTCATCCATCAGATGCGACAGCCGGGCGGCGCAGGCGGTACCGCTGCCATCGTCCATCAGCATGCGTTCGGCGACCGTGCGGCCGTCGGCGAGCCGGCTTTTGAGAAGCTTGAGAACGCCGCTGCGCGCGGCCTTGCCGGAGCCGTCGCCTGCCGTCGCCTCGGTCAGTTCGGTCATCTCGCGGCGCAAGGCTTCGCCGTCGATCAGTTCCTCGAGCTTCAGGGATATTCTTGCCATAAATGCCGTTCGGCCTCGCCGTTTCGGCGGCGTCTATAGCGCGTTTTCGCGGCGCTGGGTATGGGGCGGACGGACGCGTTCTCCGCAGCCGTGGAACGGGACGATCGTCTCATGCCCGCGGCCGGTGCAGTTTGGGCCTGGCCACGAAAAATCGAAATCAGCCCTTGACCTTCCAGTTACTGGAAGCACTACCTCCGCCGCAACACCGAACTACAGGGGCTTTCGGCATGACGCATTCCGATCACCATCATCACGCCCATGGCAGCTGCTGCTCGGCAAAAGGCGTCTCCTCTGCTGCGGACGCCGTCGTCCGCGATCCGGTCTGCGGCATGACCGTCGATCCGGCTGCCGGCAAGCCAACGGCCGAGCATGACGGCCATCGCTATCATTTCTGCAGCGAGAGCTGCCGCGCGAAATTCGTCGCCGAGCCGGAAAAATACCTGACCGCAACCGATCCCGTCTGCGGCATGAGCGTCGATCGCGCCACGGCCAAGCACTTTTTGCGGCACGAGGGCCGGGGCTTCTATTTCTGCTCGGCCGGCTGCAAGGCGAAGTTCGAAGCCGGGCCGGCAAAATATCTCGGCGACAGGCCGGCGCCGCAGCCGATGCCCAAGGGCACGCAATACACCTGCCCGATGCATCCGGAAATCATCCGCGACAAGCCCGGCTCCTGCCCGATCTGCGGCATGGCGCTCGAACCGATGGGCGTGCCGACCGGCGACGAGGGACCTAACCCCGAACTGGTCGACTTCACCAGGCGCTTTTGGGTGAGCGCGGTGCTGTCCGTGCCGTTGCTGCTCATCGCCATGGCGCCGATGCTCGGCCTGACGTTTCAGGCCTTCATCGACGACCGCGCGAAGGTCTGGCTGGAGCTGGCGCTGGCCAGCCCGGTGGTGCTGTGGGCGGCATTCCCGTTCTTCCATCGCGGCTGGAACTCGGTCCTCAACCGCAGCCCCAATATGTGGACGCTGATTTCGCTCGGCGTCGGTGCGGCCTATCTCTACAGCGTCGTCGCCACGCTGTTTCCAGGCCTCTTTCCGCACCAGTTCCGCGGCCATGACGGCACCGTGCCGGTCTATTTCGAGGCGGCGGCGGTGATCGTTGCGCTGGTGTTCCTCGGCCAGGTGCTGGAATTGCGCGCCCGCGAGAAAACCGGGTCGGCGATCCGTGCGCTGCTCGACCTGGCGCCGAAGACGGCGCGGCTGATCGGCGCGGACGGTTCCGAAAACGACGTGCCGCTCGATACGGTCAAGGCCGGCGACCGCCTGCGCATCCGCCCCGGTGACGCCGTGCCGGTCGACGGCATTGTGCTCGAAGGACGCTCTTCCATCGATGAATCGATGATCACAGGCGAGCCGCTGCCGGTCGAGAAGACCGAAGGCGACAACCTCACCGGCGGCACGCTGAACAAGAACGGTTCGCTGATCATGCGCGCCGAAAAGATCGGCGCCGAGACGACGCTGGCGCGCATCGTCGAGCTGGTCGCCAAGGCGCAGCGTTCACGCGCGCCGATCCAGGGGCTGGCCGACCGCGTCTCGTTCTACTTCGTCCCGGCCGTGGTTTTGGTCGCCATCATAGCGTTCGTCGCCTGGGCGATCGTCGGACCGGAACCCAGCCTGGTGTTTGCCATCGTCTCGGCGGTCTCGGTGCTGATCATCGCCTGCCCCTGTGCGCTCGGCCTTGCCACGCCAATGTCGATCATGACCGCCACCGGGCGCGGCGCGCATGCCGGCGTGCTGATCAAGGAAGCGGCGGCGCTCGAGCGCTTTGCCTCGGTCGACACGCTGATCGTCGACAAGACGGGAACGCTGACCGAAGGCCGGCCGCGGCTGACCGACGTCGTCGCCGTCGAGGGCATGGCACAGGACGAGCTGCTGGCGCTCGCCGCCGGGCTGGAAAAAGGCTCGGAGCATCCGCTGGCCGAGGCGATCGTCGACGGCGCCCGCGAACGCGGCGTGAAGGTCCCCGACGCGAGCGGTTTCGAGGCCGTCACCGGCAAGGGTGTTTCCGGCACGGTCTCAGGACAGAAGGTGGCGCTCGGCAATGCCGCGAAGATGGCCGATCTCGGCATCGACACGGCGTCGGTCCTGGCCAGCGCCGGGGCGCTGCAGGCCGACGGCAAGACCGCGATGTTCGTTGCTGTCGGCACCCGGCTCGCCGGCCTCGTCGCCGTCGCCGACCCGATCAAGGCGACGACCGCCGAGGCGATCAAGGCACTGCATGACAGCGGGCTGAAGATCGTCATGGCGACCGGCGACAACGAACGCACGGCGAAAGCCATCGCAGCCAAGCTCGGCATCGACGCGGTGCGTGCCGGGCTCTTGCCCGAACAGAAGAACGCGCTGGTCGAGGAATTGCGTGCCGGCGGTGCCGGCGTCGCCATGGCCGGCGACGGCGTCAACGATGCGCCCGCACTTGCCGCCGCCGATGTCGGCATCGCCATGGGCACAGGCGCCGATGTTGCGGTCGAAAGTGCGGGAATTACGCTGGTCAAGGGCGATCTCAACGGCATCGTCAGGGCGAGGACGCTGGCCCGCGCGACGATCCGCAACATCCGCCAGAACCTGTTTTTCGCTTTCCTCTACAATGTGCTCGGCGTGCCGGTTGCTGCCGGCGTGCTTTATCCGCTCACCGGCACGCTGCTGTCGCCGATGATCGCGGCGGCGGCGATGAGCCTGTCTTCGGTTTCGGTCATCGCCAACGCATTGCGGCTCAGGACGTTGAAACTCTGAGTAAAACTTCCAGATAGACCCTGTTCAAAAAAGGAGACGATGAATGACCTTGGCCAAGAAGATCGTGCTGCTGATGATGGCGGCGGGAATGCTGCTTGCCGTTTTCCTCGAAAGCGTTCCGGCACAAGCCGAGGAGATGAAGCACGACATGGGCGCAATGGGCGCGCAGAGCCCCTCGACCGAGGGCTACAAGGCGGCGATGGACAAGATGCATACCGACATGATGGCAATCGAATATTCCGGCAATGCCGATGTCGATTTCGCCCGCGGCATGATCCCGCATCACCAGGCGGCCATCGACATGGCCAAGATCGAGCTCGCCAATGGCAAGGACCCGGAAATCCGCAAGCTGGCCGAAGCGGTGATCGCCGCGCAGCAGGCCGAGATCAAGCAGATGCAGGACTGGCTTGCCTCCCATCCGGCGAAGTAGGCGTCACGCTATCGAGGAATCCAGGCGAGAGGCTTCACCTGGATTTCTGCTTCGCCTGGATTTCCCTTGGCGGCTATGGTGCTATCCGGGCCTCGGACTGGAGCATGCCATGCCATCGACGATAAGAACGACCTCCCTGCCCTGCGGCGAAGCCGTGCCGGTGCTCGGCCAGGGCACCTGGAAGATGGGCGAAGACGGCCGCCGCCGTGGCGACGAGGCCAATGCCCTGAAGCTCGGGCTGGATCTCGGCATGACGCTGATCGACACCGCCGAAATGTATGCCAGCGGCGGCGCCGAGGAGGTGGTGGCGGAGGCCATCGCCGGGCGCCGCGACGAGGTCTTCCTGGTCTCCAAGGTGCTGCCGTCCAATGCCTCACGTGCCGGCGTGAAACGGGCATGCGAGAACAGCCTGAGGCATCTCGCCACCGACCGCATCGATCTTTATCTGCTGCATTGGCCGGGCAGCGTTCCTTTGATGGAAACGGTAGAGGCGTTCGAAGCGTTGAAGGCGGCCGGCAAGATCCGCCATTGGGGCGTCAGCAATTTCGATACCGATGAGATGGAAGAGCTGGTTCGGTTGCCGGCCGGCGGCAACGTCCAGACCAACCAGGTGCTCTACAATCTGTCGCAGCGCGGCGTCGAGTTCGACCTCGCCCCGTGGAGCCGGCAACGCGGCATGCCGCTGATGGCCTATTCGCCGGTCGATCAGGGGGTATTGGCGCGCAACGCCAGGTTAGATGCCATCGCCGCCCGCCACGGTGCGACGCCGGCGCAGATCGCACTTGCCCGGGTGATGGCGCAGGAGGGCGTGATTGCCATTCCGAAGGCCAGCCGCCCGGAGCATATCCGGCAGAATGTCGCGGCGTTGGAGATCGAGCTCACGAGCGAAGATTTCGCCGAAATTGACCGCGCCTTCCCACCGCCGAGGCGGAAGTCGTGCCTGGCGATGATTTGAGGGGTGGGGCGGAAGGCAAGCCAAAGCAGCGTTCCGTCACACCCCCCTCTGTCCTGCCGGACAGTCCGGCAGGACAGAGGGGGGTGCCGTAGAGCGCTATCGGACGAGCACTATTTCCCCGCCAGCCCCTTCAGCCGGTACAACGCCTCCAGCGCCTCCCTTGGCGTCATCTCGTCGGGATTGATCTCCGCTAGCGCCAAACCCAGCCCATCACTCTTCGCCGGCTTCGACGCTTCCCGCTGCGCCGCCACCGAAAACAGCGGCAGGTCGTCGACCAGACGGTTGGCCTTGCCCGAGACCTCGCCGGCTTCAAGCTGGTGCAGCACTTCCTTGGCCCGGCCGACGACGGCCTCTGGCAGGCCGGCCAGCCGCGCTACCTGGACGCCGTAGGAACGGTCGGCCGCACCCTTGCCGACCTCGTGCAGGAAGACCACGTCGCCCTCCCATTCCTTGACCCGCATGGTGACGTTTGAGAGCCGCGGCAGTTTTCCGGCCAGCGCCGTCATTTCGTGGAAATGCGTGGCGAAGATCGCCCGGCAGCGGTTCTTCTCGTGCAAATATTCGACCGCCGCCCATGCGATCGACAGGCCGTCGAAAGTGGCGGTGCCGCGGCCGATCTCGTCGAGGATGACCAGTGCGCGTTCGCCTGCCTGGTTGAGGATCGCCGCCGTCTCGACCATCTCGACCATGAAGGTGGAGCGGCCGCGCGCCAGATCGTCGGAGGCGCCGACCCGCGAAAACAGCCGGTCGACGACGCCGATATGGGCTGATGCCGCCGGCACGAAGGAGCCGGTCTGGGCGAGGATGGCGATCAGCGCGTTTTGCCTGAGGAAGGTCGATTTGCCGCCCATATTGGGGCCGGTCAGCAGCCAGATCGCGCCGGCCTTGGCATCGCCTTGCGGCGACAGATCGCAATCATTGGCGACGAACGGGCCTTCGCCGGAACGCCGCAGCGCCTGTTCGACCACCGGATGACGTCCACCCGAAATCTCGAAGGCAAGGCTCGCATCGACCAGCGGCCGGCACCAGGCCTCGCTCTCGGAAAGCAAGGCAAGTGCGGCCGAAACGTCGAGCACGGCGAGCGCTTCGGCGCCGGCACGGATCGTGTCGGCCTGGTCGACCACTTCCGCCGTCAGCGCCTCGAAAGCGGCAAGCTCGATCGCCAGCGCCCGGTCGGCGGCGTTGGCGATCTTGGTTTCCAGCTCGGCGAGTTCCGTGGTGGTGAAGCGCATGGCGTTGGCCATGGTCTGGCGATGGATGAAGCGCGCCTTGGCGCCGTCGCTGCCGGTCATCAGCGCATGGTGGTTAGCGGTGACTTCGATATAATAGCCCAGCACATTGTTGTGCCTGATCTTCAGCGAGCGGATGCCGGTCTCGTCGATCAGCGAACGCTCCAGCCCGGCGATCACCTTTCGCGACTCGTCGCGCAGTGCCCGCATCTCGTCGAGTTCGGCGTGGTAGCCGCCGCGGACGAAGCCGCCGTCGCGCCTGAGCAACGGCAGCTCGTCGCTGAGCGCCTGTGCCAGATGCGTCGCCAGATCACTGGGCAGTGCCTTGATAGCTCCCAACGCCGCGGTCAGTTCGGCCGGCAAGGCGGTTTGGCCGAACAGTTCGGCGATGGCGCCGGCCGCTTCGAAACCGGCGCGCAACGCGCCGAGGTCGCGCGGGCCGCCGCGGTTGAGCGCCAGCCTGGATAGCGCGCGCGGCATGTCGGCAACGCTCTTCAGGCTTGCCCGCACCGCCTGGCAAAAACGCGTCTCGGAGCGGAAGAACGACACCGAGTCCAGCCTTGCAGCGATTGCCGCCGGGTCGGTCAGCGGCGCCATCAGCCGGTCGGCGAGCAGTCTTGCGCCGCCACCCGTCACCGTGCGGTCGATCGCCTTGAACAGCGACCCCTCGCGGCTGCCGGACAGCGTGCGCAGCAGCTCCAGATTGGCGCGCGTCGCCGGGTCGATGAACAGCGTCGAACCCTGCTCCTCGCGCTGCGGCCGCGACAGCGGCGGCCGTTCGGCCTTCTGCGTCTTCTCGACATAGGCGATGACGCCTGAGATGGCCGACAGCTCGGCGCGCGAAAACGTGCCGAAACTATCCGGCGTTGCCACCTCGAAGAAGCGGGCGATGCGGCCGGCGGCCGAAGCCGAATCGAACAGCGACGGCGGCTGCGGGCTGGCGACACGGCCGAGCACGTCGAACACCGGTTTCAGCTCCGGGTCGTAAAACACCGGCTCGGCGACGATCAGCTCGCGCGGATCGACGCGGAAGACATCGGCGAGCAGCCGGTCGGCGGTTGTCTCGGCGACGCGGAAGACACCGGTCGAGATCTCGATCCAGGCTAGGGCGAAAGCGTGATCGCTGCTGCCGCCCTTGACCCGTCCCAGCGCCATCAGAAAACTCGATTCCGACGGCGCCAGCAACTTGTCCTCGGTGATGGTGCCGGGCGTTACCAGCCGAACCACGTCGCGGCGCACCACCGATTTGCCGCCGCGCTTCCTGGCCTCCGCCGGATCCTCGATCTGCTCGCAGACAGCGACGCGGAACCCCTGGCCGATCAGCTTCTGCAGATAATCGTCGGCGGCATGCACCGGCACGCCGCACATCGGGATGTCGAGCCCCTGATGCTTGCCGCGCTTGGTCAGCACGATGCCGAGCGCCCGGCTTGCCTTTTCGGCATCGTCGAAGAACAGCTCGTAGAAATCGCCCATGCGGTAGAACAGCAGCGAATCCGGGTTCGCCGCCTTGATCTCGATATACTGCTCCATCATCGGCGTCGCCGGCGCGAAGGCCGGCGTGGCGTTGTCGCTTCGAATGGGCGTCTCGTCGTTCAAGAAGCTGCTTCCAAAATTTTCCAAGCCATGCTTGGCGGTTTACAGCGGCGAAGTGTAGCCTTAATCCCGAACCTTCCACAAAAGAAAGCATGCGCACCCATCTCAAGCGGTGCCGTACGGGCGAGGAAACCAAAAGTACCATGGCCAAGAAAACCGAGAGCAACGGGCCCTCCGTCAGCGCCCAGGAGGCGCTGGAATTCCACGCCATGGGGCGTCCGGGCAAGCTGGAGATCGTCGCCACAAAACCGATGGCGACGCAGCGCGATCTCAGCCTCGCCTATTCGCCGGGCGTCGCGGTTCCGGTTCTCGCCATCGCCGAGGACCCGAGCCGCGCCTTCGACTACACGGTTCGCGGCAACATGGTCGCCGTCATCTCCAACGGCACCGCCATCCTCGGCCTCGGCAATCTCGGCGCGCTGGCATCGAAGCCGGTGATGGAAGGCAAGGCGGTGCTGTTCAAGCGCTTCGCCGATGTCGATTCCATCGACCTCGAGGTCGACACCGAGGATGCCGACGAATTCATCAACTGCGTGCGTTTCCTTGGACCCTCCTTCGGCGGCATCAACCTCGAGGACATCAAGGCACCGGAATGCTTCATCATCGAGCAGCGGCTGCGCGAGCTGATGGACATACCGGTCTTCCATGACGACCAGCACGGCACCGCCATCATCTCGGCTGCCGGCCTGATCAACGCGCTGGAAATCACCGGCCGCGACATGAAGACCACGAAAATGGTCTGCAACGGCGCCGGTGCTGCCGGCATCGCCTGCATCGAATTGATGAAGGCGATGGGCTTTGCGCCTGAGAATATCATCCTTTGCGACACCAAGGGCGTCGTCTTCCAGGGCCGCACCGAAGGCATGAACCAGTGGAAATCGGCGCATGCCGTGAAAACCGGCGCGCGCTCGCTGGCCGAGGCGCTGGACGGCGCCGACGTGTTCCTCGGCCTCTCGGCCAAAGGCACGCTGACCACCAAAATGGTGCAGTCGATGGCCAAGAACCCGATCATCTTCGCCATGGCCAATCCCGACCCCGAGATCACGCCTGAGGAGGTCGCCGAGATCCGCACCGACGCCATCATGGCTACGGGACGGTCCGACTATCCCAACCAGGTCAACAACGTGCTTGGCTTCCCCTACATCTTCCGCGGCGCGCTCGATGTGCGGGCGACCACCATCAATGACGACATGAAGATCGCCGCGGCCAAAGCGCTCGCCGAACTGGCGCGCCAGGACGTGCCCGACGACGTCGCCGCCGCCTATCAGGGCATGCGGCCGAAATTCGGCCCCAACTACATCATCCCGGTGCCGTTCGACCCGCGCCTGATCTCGGCCATTCCGATCGCGGTGGCCAAAGCGGCGATGGACTCCGGCGTCGCGCGCAAGCCGATCCTCGATCTCGACCGCTACGCGCAGGAGCTTTCCGCCCGCCGCGACCCGATCGCCTCGACGCTGCAGCGCATCTACGACCGCGTCCGCCGCCAGCCCAAGCGCATCGTCTTTGCCGAGGGCGAGGAGGAGCAGGTGATGCGCGCCGCCGTCTCCTATGTGAACCAGCGGCTCGGCACCGCCATCCTGCTCGGCCGCGACGACATCATCAAGGAAAACGCCAGGAATGCCGGCATCGATCTCGGCAAGCAAGGCATCGAGATCATCAATGCGCGGCTGTCGCGGCGCAACTCGGTCTACACCGACTATCTCTACGAGCGCATGCAGCGCAAAGGCTTTCTGTTCCGCGACTGCCAGCGGCTGATCAACAACGACCGCAACCATTTCGCCGCCTGCATGGTGGCGCTGGGCGATGCCGACGGCATCGTCACCGGCGTTACCCGTAACTATTCGACGGCGCTCGACGACATCCGCCGCGTCATCGACGCAAGGCCCGGCCACTGCGTCATCGGCGTGTCGATCGTGCTCGCGCGCGGTCGCACCGTCCTCGTTGCCGACACCGCGGTGCACGACATGCCTGATGCCGTCGAGATCGCCGACATCGCCGAGGAGGCCGCCGGCTTCGCCCGCCGCATGGGCTACGAGCCGAGGCTCGCCATGCTCGCCTATTCGACCTTCGGCCATCCGCAGGGCGAACGCTCCGAGCGCGTCCAGGAAGCGGTGCGCATCCTCGACAAGCGCCGCGTCGATTTCGAGTATGACGGCGAGATGGCCGCCGACGTGGCGCTCAACGCCCGCGCCATGGCGCAGTACCCGTTCATCAGGCTGACCGGCCCGGCCAATGTGCTGATCATGCCGGCCTTCCACTCGGCCTCCATCTCGACCAAGATGCTGCAGGAGCTCGGCGGCTCGACCGTCATCGGCCCGCTGCTGGTCGGCCTGAACAAGCCGGTTCAGATCGTCTCGCTGAATGCCAAGGACAGCGACATCGTGAATATGGCGGCGATCGCGGCGTATAGCGCGGGGGCTTGAGGAGCGGGGGCAGCAGCAGCGCCTCTCCCTTCTCCCCCTGTGGGAGAAGGTGGCCGAGCGAAGCTCGGTCGGATGAGGGGTGCTCCAGCTTGGCAAGGACGGCACTCCGTCCAGCACCCCTCAACCGTCTTGGCGCTGCGCGCCGATCCACCTTCTCCCACAGGGAGGGCTTTGCACGGGAAGCGAAATCCTGGTTGGTGAGTTAATGGGGCTTTTTTGAAGGCCGGGAAAGCAGTTTTCGACGGCTTGGTATGGCATCGACCGGCA